>JAPPMO010000011.1 GCA_028873975.1 Chloroflexota bacterium | reverse complement strand
CTTCTTTACATTTGCATTGATCAATGTCGACTCAGTAGCGGACAAGCCTTACAGATCGTTGCCTTAGCAAAATTTGCATGACTTTGTTGGTCCTACTGAGAACACAGAGGACACAGAGATTTTCGATAGGATCGCAAGAAACCATATATCCTCAATATTCGACATTCCCAGCGACTTTTGTATGGCTTGGCTTGCTGCCAGGCGCTCCAAATGTTATACTTGCTACGATACGAGGAGAAATGAGTTAAGGTAAAATGACCAGAGTAGGGTTGTTCTCAATTTGTTCTGTTCTGTTGTTTGCTATCCTTCCGCTAGTTGCAGCGCAAAACGCTGCCCCCCCCCCCCAAAGATCCGCAGCTGAAATGTGATGCCGGCGGCTTGTTCTTTCAATGGCGCGCGGTAAAGGGCGCGAAACACTATCGCTACCGGCTTGTCGCCGATAGCCAGCGCCGCGTCAATGATCGCACGAAAAAGACCAGCGTAGACTTGGGCGCCGGCGAACCCGGGCAAACCTATACCGCCAAAGTCCGCGTCAAACGCAAAGACGGCTTATCCAAATGGGCGAATGTCACAGCCAAATGCCCGGCCGCCGCGCCGATTCCAGATCCCTCTGTCGAATTCACCATTAATCATATCTATGGTGACAGCGCGCACCTTGAATGGAGCTGGAAACATCTCCCCGCTTCTACACGGCGGGTAGTCATCCTTATGCGTCCCAAAGTCAAGGATGGCCTCTGTGGCTGGCTTCATTCCGGGGAATTCAGTCTGCCATCTGAAGGTGAACACGCGGAGAAATTCTACCCATTGTGCTCCGATACCGACTACTATTGGGCATTCGCCATAGAGGACACATCAGGCGAAATTAAGTTCTTGAAAGAGGAGTATTTCCGCACTCCGCCCTACACGGACCAGAACTGCTGGCTTTGCTACGGTCCTTACTAATCCAGCCGCTGGCTAATTTACACAGTGGCGGCTTGCCTCGATATGTTACACTTAAGCATCCGCCCGGATAAATTTCCCTGCCACTGTGACCCCAGCGCGCCAGGCGATTCCCAAAATCTTCTTCCTCGGCAGTTACAACGAGGGGCTGACAATCCGCGTGCCGCGCATGCCCGCGCTGGGCGAAAGCTTGCCTGGCGACTCCTTCGACATGGGTCCGGGCGGCAAGGGCAGCAATCAGGCCATCGCGGCGGCGCGTTTGGGCGCTCAAGTGAGTTTGTTGGCTTGCGTCGGCGACGATATCTTCGCCGACCGCGCCCTGCAGCTCTATGCCAGGGAGGGTATCGCAGCCGACAAGGCGCATCGCTTGCCCGGCGCTCATACCGGTATCGGATTCGTCAATGTTTTGCCCGATGGCGAAAACTGGATCACGGTTGACTTGGGCGCCAATCTGTTGATGACGGCGGATCATGTCCGCGACTGCGAAGCGCTTATCCGGGGCAGCGATATCGTGATGGCGCAATTTGAAGCGCCGCCGGCGCCAGTCGCCGAAGCGATGGCGCTGGGCAGGGCGCATGGCAAGCTGACCATTTGCAATCCGGCCCCGGCCCGTCCGGTTGATCCGGCTATGTTCGCGGATGTCGATATCTTGACCCCTAATGCCACCGAAGCGCGCATTCTTCTGGGTCTGCCCCCTGGGGATCCCAGCCCGACCGAGGCGCTGGCTCGCAGGTTGCTGGATTCTGGCGCGGGTACGGTCATCGTGACGCTTGGCGAGCGGGGAGCGCTCATCGTCAGCCGGGATGGCGCGACGCATATTCCCGCCCTCGCAATCGACGCGGTGGATGTCACCGGCGCCGGCGACAGCTTCAACGCGGCGCTGGCGGTATTCCTGGGCGAAGGCTTGTCAATTGAAGCTGCGGTACGGCGGGCGGTCGTTTCCGGCGCTTATACCGCCACGCGCCTCGGCGTGATTGACGGCTTGCCCACCCGCGCGGAGTACCAGCGTTTCGCCGCCGCGACGCGCTAGCTCATAGCAAAGGGAGCTTTTGCCAGTGTCGAGTTACAGAACCAAGCCGATCCCAGACAAACAGCCGGACACGCTCCGGGTGACGCGCCCTTGGGGCGGCTTCGCGCAATATGCCAACAACGAAGAAGTGACGATCAGCCTGATGACGGTCGAAGCCGGACAGCGCTTGAGCCTGCAATCACACACGGGACGCGCCGAACTTTGGATCGCGCTCGATGATGGCGCGATTATCCAAGTGGATGACCGCATCATCAGGGCAAAAGCGGGCGACGAAATCTGGATACCGGCCGGCAGCAAACATCGGCTCGGCAGCGCGGGTGAAACGGCGCGGGTTCTCGAAGTGGCTTTTGGCGACTGGCGCCAGGAAGACATCAGGCGCTATGAGGATGACTATGACCGTCCCGCCGCAGGCGAATGAGCTTAATCTGCGCGATACCTGGCGATCGTATCTTCGTTCAAGCTGATCCCCAAGCCCGGTCCATCCAGTGGCTTAAGAACGCCGTCATGGAAAGGGATGGCTTCGCGCATGACTGTGTGCCGCAGCGGATTGAAGAGTTGATTGTATTCATAGATCAGGAAGTTGGGCATGACAGCGCAAGCGGCGACGGCGGCGACAATCCCAATGCCCGCCCCTACGCCGTGCGGCGCGACCGTCACATTCTCCAGCACGGCCATATCCGCGATTTTCAACAGCCCGGTGAAGCCGCCGCAGCGCGTGATATTGGGCATGAGCGCGTCCACGGCTTCGGCTTTCAGCAGGTCGCGGAATTGATAGACGCTGCCCAGCCACTCGCCGGAGGCGATGGGCAAATCGACGCGGCGGCGGATGCGCGCCAGATCGTCGGCGTATTCCGGATGGACCGGTTCTTCCAGCCAGTAAACGCTATGCTTGACCAGGTCCTTGGCCAAGGCGATGGACTGGCTGACGGTATAAGCGCCGTTGGCGTCCACCAGCAGCTTGATTGCCGGCCCGATGGCGGCGCGCACCGCTTCGACGTGCGCGATGTCTGTGGTCAGCCCGCGGCCGATCTTGAGCTTGAGCGCGCGGAATCCGGCGCTGAGAAACTCACGCGCCTTTTCAGCGGACTTATCCGGCGTCGGCAGGTAGGGTATCGGGCTGGCGTAGGCTTCCACCGCCTCGCGCATGGGTCCGCCCAGCAGATTCGGCAGGCAGTCGCCGTAGATCTTGCCACGCAGGTCCCAAAGCGCCATATCGACGCCGCTGATGCCCATAGGCGCGAAGCGAATCTCTTCGTACATCGCGCTCCACAAAGCCTGGTGATGGCGCGGATCTGCGCCGATCAACATGGGCGCGAGGACGTCGTTGATATAGGCGGCTGTGCCGCGCGGTCCCGGGCGTCCCATGGCCTCGCCGATGCCGACCAAACCCTCGTCGGTGCTGAGGCGCACGACGACCGCGCCTTGACCGAGCAGGGGATTGGCCCGCATGCCAAAGGCGGGATGCGCTAGCTCGCTTGGCACGTTGCCCAGGGCCTCGGCGAAGGATGCGAAGAGGGGAATTGCTTCGACTTGAGTGATTTTCAAGGATTAACCTAACACCGGATTCAAATGAGTCGCCGCCAGATCGCCCGGCTCAGTACCGGGCAGCCAGTGATCACGATCGCCAACGCGGTTCGTGTTGTCCAAGGCGCTAACCCGCGCGCCATCGGCATAATAGATGACGGTCATGGCCGGTCGCATCTGGTCGGAGCTATTCGGGGGCGCCGAATGCAAGGTCCAGCCGCTGTGGAAGGTGGCGGAACCGGCTGTCATCGAACGCGCCTGCCGCAACTTGAAGCCCCGGCTCTCCACAAAGGCGCGCAATTGGCTCTCGGAATCGTCAGAGATGGGGATATCGCCCAGGTAGCCTTCGCGCTGCGAACCTGATGCGAACTGCAAGGTCCCCATAGCGGCGTCGATATCAGCCAGCGTCATCCACATGGTGATGGTCTTGTCCGTCGCCAGGGGCCAATAATGCTGGTCTTGGTGCCAGGGGGTGATGCCGCCGCCGGCTTCCTTGAACAGCGCCTGGTCGTGGTAAAGCCGCACTTTGTCAACGCCCATCAAGCGCGCGGCGATGCCGGCAAAGCGCGTCGCCATGACATATTCCTTGACCACCTCGCTGTATTGCCACAGGTTCGTCGTCTGCAGGAAGGCTTTGCCATAGGTGTCCCGGTCCGCCAGTTTTCGCGTTTCTTTGTTGCGCTCGGCGACAGTCCCGACGATGGCTTCGTGATAGGGCGGGATGCAAGCCGCCGGCAGCACGTTCTCCAGCAAGATATGTCCGTCGCGCTGGTAGGTCGCGACTTGCTCGTCGGTCAAGGCATAGGGTTTATTCCATTCCATCATGGCATCTCAGTAATTCCAAGAAAGTAATGAGAATCAAAACAGGGACGAACTGTAGGGGCGTTTCGCCGAAACGCCCGCACAATATATTCCTCTGTTGGTTTTCTCTGCGCTCTCTGTGTCCTCTGTGTTTAGATTTTGTTGCACAACTTACTTGGAATTACTCCTCGTAGCCAATCTTCTCAATGATCGTGATCGACGTCTTCGTGGGGAACGACGACCATGAAGCCGTTGCCATCGCCCATCATCGATTTGACGCGGTGATTATCGAAGCGATGCCCGTATAGTTCCGGGGCGTTGGCGGCGCAGAGCGTGCCGAACCGGGGCTGGGCGTAGGGCAGGTGCGTGGCGCCCCGCGCCAGAATATGCAGATAATTGGCCGCCTCCCCGCTCTCGTCGCCGTCGTATGCTCCGCGGTGGTTCCATGGCACGCGCGAACGGGCATTGCAATAGTGGCTCACAAAAGCGCGACGCGGCTTGTCCGAGTCGTTGCGGTGGGAGCGATGCAAGACATGTCCGCCGAAAAATACCACATCGCCCGGCTGGGCGGGTACAGCGACTTCGTTCTCGTAACGCAGCGCGATTTTCGCCAGGGTATTCTTGTCTTCGTCGGGATGGCTGGCGTTGATGATGGATTCGATATCGCCGAGGACGGTATCGCCTTGCTGCGTCACGCCGTCGCAATCGGGATAGATCGGCTCGTGCTGGGAACCGGGCGTGATCCACAGGCAGCCGTTCTCTTCGGTGGCCGGGTCGATGGCGATCCAGGCGCCGATCAGCGTATCGGGCTGGGTGGGGATGTAATAGGAGTCCTGGTGGAAGCCCTGGCCAGCCTGCCCAGGCTGCTTGAAAAAGAGCATGGTCTGCAATCCCAGAACGTCGGGTCCAATCAGCGCCTCCAGCACATCCACCACGCGCGGATGCAAGAGGAAACGCTCGGCGATTTCCTCGGTGCGGTGGGGCATGTGTACGCGTTCGTAGTGATGACGTCGCTCGCCTGCGGTCGCGTCTTCAGCGGGCGGCGGCACCCCGGGCAAAGTTGCGCGTCCCGCCATCAGGTCTTCGGTGTAAGCCGCCAGTTCCCGCACTTCGTCGCCCGCGACCAATCCGCGCGCCACCAGGTAGCCGTCGCGGCGGAACGACTTGTATTCCTCCACGCTGACCTGGTAGGTCTCGTGTACCCGCCGGAGCAATTGGTCTTCGATCATTTTCCGATTCCCAAATCTTTTATTGTTCCGTATCTTACCGCGAAATCCGCGAACTGCAATTCGCAGCGTTGATGCGATTGCCCTGACCCGAATCCGGAGGCGGGTGACGACCAAACCAGAAATCGCTATAATCGCGAGGGACTTTGAACGGTTCCTGAAAGGGATGACAGCATGGAAAAGCGAACCTTCGGCAATACGGACCTCACCTGCTCGGCGATAGGATTCGGCACCTGGGCGCTGGGCTTGACACAGTACGGCAAGATCGACATTGATGAAGCCGTGCGCGCAATTGATATGGCGATCGACCATGGCATCACCCTCTTCGACACCGCCGAAGCCTATGGTCCCTATACGTCCGAGGAATTGCTCGCTCGCGGATTGGGAAAACGCCGGGCGGACATCGTTCTGGTTACCAAAGTGGGCTTTGTCTACGATAATGACCCGGCCATTCGCGGCAACGCCGCCATCGTGAGAGGAGACGCTTCGGCGGCTCATGTCATCGAACGAACGGAAGGCTGCCTTGAACGTCTCAACACTGATTATGTCGACTTGATGCTGATTCATTGGCCCGATCTCGTCACGCCGCATGAAGAGACAATTGGCGCGCTGGAAGACCTGAAGGCGGCGGGCAAGATCCGTCACTATGGAGTCTCCAATTATGATGTAGGGATGATGACGGAGTGCCAGAAGCACGGCAGCCTAACCGCCAATCAGATCGGCTATAATCTCTTCGACCGGCGTGTCGAGCGGGCGGTTCTGCCCTATTGCCTGGAGCAAGGCATCGGTTTCATGGCTTATGGCAGTCTGGGTTTCGGTCTGCTCAGCGGCGGCTTGAAGCCGGATACCGAGTTCGAAGAGAATGACTGGCGCCGACGGGGCATGGCTTTTGGCTTGCCGCTATTCGAACGCGAGAACTTCTTGAAAGAGCTGCGGGTCACGGAACGGCTCAAAGAAGTGGCGGGGACTTACGACAAGTCGGTAGCGCAATTGGCGCTGGCTTGGGTATTGAGCCATCCGGCTGTGACTGTCGGGCTGGTGGGCATGCGAGACGAGCGCGAATTGGAAGAGAATATCGCGGCTGCCGACTGGCGCTTAACTGATGCGGACCGCGCCGAGATCGATCGCATCTTTGTGGACGAAGACGTGTCGACCCATGCCGGGTCCAGGCAAATAACGGATATAACTAAAGGGCTCGAATCACACGCGGACTAGGGCGGCAATAGCAAAGCGGCGGTCTGCGCTCTTGCGGCGCCCCAAAAGACCGTGATAGTCCGCGCAAGTCTAGCAGCCGAAGCCTGGCGACAGGCGCCAAAGTCCCTTGCCAAGGGTCCGGGCTCGGGTCAATCCCAGATGCTGCCCATCTGCCAGACGGACACGCGCGCCGTGGCGCTCCCGCCCTGCGCGAACAGGCGCAGTCCCTGGGCATCGTCCCGCGAGGGATAAATGCGGCTGGTCATCGACAGCCGGTCATTGGCGTATATTTCAATGACGGAGTTGTCCAGGTAAATAGTCAGGTTCAATTCCTCGTCATCGCCGAGCTTCAAGGCATATTCGCAGGCATCCAGGGTGACTTCCGCCGTGTCGGTAGATTGATCGCGCGTCAAGCGCAAGGCGCCGGAGCGGTAATCGTAGGCGAGTTGCGTGTATTGCGCGCCGTCGGGGCTGCGCCGGAATTGCAGTCCCAGGGAAGCGCAATTCGCCGATGTCACGCGGAGCGAAATCTCGAGCCGATCGCCCGACGCGCCATCCAGCGGGTCGGGATTGCCATCCGCGACTCTTAGTCCGCCGTCAAAGAGGGCGGCGCCCCGCAATTGCTGGAGTTCGGCGGCTGGCTTCACGTTCAGTTGGCCTGCGTCATCCAGCGAGATTTCACGCGGCAAGGTCAGGCAGGAGGCCCAGCCGGCCGCCGCGTACTGGTCGCGCGGGCGCGCCTCGCGTATCCATCCCCACATCAGCCAGCGACCGCTGGGGTCGAGCAGGCTGTTCGGCGCGTAGAAGACGTCCCCCCAATCCAGGCGTCTCGGCGGGCTGTCGGGCTGGTAGCGGTGCTTCGCATAGTCTCCCAGCCAATAAACTGGCCGCCCATGGGGTGATACAACCAACATGTGCTTTTTCCCCAGATCGAGAAAATTGGGGCATTCCCAATTGATGCCGCTTTCGGCCGGGTCCCCGATATACAGGGGGTTGAGGTATTCCCAATTGATCATATCAGGCGAGCGATAGAGCAGCGCCACGCCGCCTTGACCCTTGATGCCCGAACCCAGGAGCATATACCAGCAGCCATCGTCCTCTTTCCACAAAAAGGGATCGCGAAAACCGATCAGATCCAGGCCGGGCGGGATGGCGGGGATAACCGGATTTGCGGGATGCTTCTGCCAGGTCTGCAAGTTGTCCTTGCTGGTCGCGACGCATTGCGTCTCCTGGTCGATCTCCAGGACAAATTCGTGGTAGTAGCCTTGTGGGATTCGCTGTCTGTCCGAGGGCGGCAGGTCGTCGTCGGCGCTCCAAAGGGTCATATCCGCGACGCCGGAGTAAATCATGGTAGGCAGGCCATCGTGAATGACCACGCTGCCCGACCAGCAGCCGGCGCTGTCGTAGCCGTCCGGGCTGGGCATAATGGCGATAGGACAATGCTCCCAATGCACCAGATCGCGGCTGCGAACATGACCCCAGCCCATAGGCCCGAAATCGGCGATGTAGGGATTGTGCTGGAAGAACATGTGCCAGTAGCCCTTGTAGTAGCAGGGACCGTTGGGATCGTTGATCCAATTGGCGGCGGTAAACAGGTGATAGGCCGGACGATGCGGATCGTCAGCGAGCGTCGCGGCAGCGCGCGCAACCGCTTGGTCCGCTTTGGCGAGAATCTCGGAATAGTTTTCCGACATTGGCTTTTGTCCTTACTTGCTGTGATCGGTCATGTCAATGCGTTCAGTCCTTCAGCGCGCCGAAGGTTATGCCGCGGTGGAAACTGCGCTGTGTAATCAGATAGAGGATCAAAATGGGCGTGAACAGGATGACGGTGGTGGTCGCGATCATGTCGTATTTGAATGTGAATCTTCCCATGAAGTCGATGATGCGCACGCTCATCGGCATTAGCCATTGCTTGGTGGCGATCACCAGCGGGAAGAAGAAGCTGTTCCAAGCCCACATGAACTCAATCAGAGCCAGCGACATGATGGCCGGGCGCGCCAGGGGCATGATGACATGACGCAGCACCTGCAGGTCGGAACCGCCGTCCACAACGGCGGCGTCGATCAGCGCGTGCGGGATGTCTTTGAAAAAGGTGGTCATCAGAAAGACGCCGAAGGTCAAGCCCAGCGCCGCCTGCGGCAGGATCATCCCGGCGTAGGTGTTCAAGAGTCCCAGGTCTTGCAGCAGTTGATATACCGGTATCAGTACCGAGGTTTCGGAAACCATCAGTCCCGTCAGCACCAGCAGGAAGAGCCATTGCTTGCCGACAAAGCGATAGACCGCGAAGCCGTAACCTGCCAAGACCGATATGACAGTCGTCAGAATCATCGACGAGGTCGACAGAATCATGCTGTTGTATAGCGCTCCCTTGTAGCCTTGTTCGTTGAGGATGAAACTGAAGTTCTTCCATTGCGGATCCTTGGGCAGGGAGAGAAAGCTCTGGAATAATTCGGCAGAGGTCTTGAGCGCGGCGTTGAACATCAGATAAATCGGGAATAAGGCGATAAACACAAATAGCAGCAAGATGGCGTGGATGATGATGCTTTGTATGATACGGGAGGACTGATAGGATCGCCTTTTGCGCGGCTGGGCTTTGATATTCATCGAATCTCCTCTAATCGCCCTCTTCTGTGACGATCTGCCGGATGACAACCACGCTGAGCGCCAGGATGACAACCGTCAATATCGTGCTCATCGTCGCCGCATAATTGAAGCGCCCTTCGCGCATGCTATGCCAGTATATGCGCAGCCCGACGACTGTGCTGGCTTCGTTGGGTCCGCCATTGGTGGCCACGAATATCAGGTCAAAGAACTTCATCGAACCGATGATGGTGTAGACGAGTACAAAAGTGATGGCATTGCGCAGCAGCGGAATCGTGACGTAAAGGAATCTTTGCAGCGCGCCGGCGCCGTCAATCTTGGCCGCGTCGTATAGCTCGGGACTGATATTTTGCAGCCCGGCCATGAATATCAGCACACAGAAGCCGTAATAGGACCAGCTGCCGATCATGTTTACGGCGATCAGGACGATTGATTCATCCGCCAGCCAGGGCCGGCCTGTCAGGCCGATCGCCTCCAGCAGGTGGTTGAGCGGCCCGATGCTGGGGTCGTAGATCCAGCGCCAGACGATCGCCGCGCATACCGCCGCCACCGTTTGCGGGATGAAATAGATGCTGGCGTAGACCAGGCGCGTCCTGCCCCGGCCGGAAAGGACAACCGCCAGCAACAATCCCAGAACGACAGGAATAGCGATGCTTAGCAATACCCAAAGGATGTTGTGATATAAGGATTTGAGAAAGAGATCGTCTTGAAGCAGTTTCGTATAGTTGCCGAGGCCAACCCAGAAGTAATCGCGCGAGCGCCCGGTCGGCGAATCGAAAAAGCTCAGAACAAAGGCGTTGAGGATGGGATAGAAGATCCAAATGGCGAGGTAGATCAGAGCTGGGGCAATAAATATATACGGTCTTATATTGAAACGCGGCATACCGCTATCTTTCCGGATCGACGGACGCTGGGCTGTAGATTTGCGCTTAGAGCTATTATAAGGCCTTCGGCAGCCGGGCAAGGCTACCGAAGACCAGAAGTTATCGAAGCGGGATTACATGCGCTCGCCCGGCTCCCAAACCTGTCCGAGCTCGGCGGCGACTGCCATTTCCTCGTCCATATTATTGAGGAAGTCATCGATGCTCAATTCGCCGCCCAATACGCCCTGCACGCCTTGATAGAGCGCGCGAACAACGTTGGGGGCCACGGTGGTGTGGAAGGCGTCGACATTGAGATCCTGCATCTCTTGGCCGATGCGGAAAGCCTTGCCGATCACCGGCGCGACGTCATAGATGCTCCAGTCGATGGGGTCCTTTTGGATGGGAATAGCGAAGCCTTCTTCAATCCAGGTCGGCAGCCAGCGTGGGTCGGTCACGAAATCAATGTACTCGGCAGCCAGGTCCGGATCAGTGGCATGCGCCCAAATGTAATAGGCCGAACCCTCCGACATGTGGGTTGCCTGCGGGATGTCATCATAGATGGCCGGCATGTAGAAGACGTCCAGGGCGCCTTCGGCCATGTTGCCGCTGATATCGTGGATGACCCAGGTGCCGGTCCAGACCGATGTCGCGCGTCCAGTGTAAAGTTCCGCCAGCGAATCGCCATAGTGCTTGCCGTTGAAGCCGGGCGAGAAGCAGTCGGCGTCAACCATCTCCAGCAGTTTTTCCAGGGCATCAACCACTTCTGGGCGGTTCCAGCTGGTGGCGCCGCGCAGTACGTCCAGGCCAACTTGACGACCGCCGGTAAGCGCGACCATGTCGGTGAACATGTTGGCGCCCTGCCAGCCGTCGGGGCTGTTGGAGAAGGAAATCGGGATGTAGCCGGCTTCATTGGCGACGGCGCACCAATTGAGGATGTCTTCCCAGCTCTGCGGGATATCCAAGCCCAGCTCTTCAAATATGACCTGGTTGTAATAGACGTACTCGAGGTCTTGCTCCCAGGGATAGGCATAGAGCTTGCCGTTCCACATGTTGCGCTCGATGGCCCAGTCGGGCAGGCGATCCCACCAGCCGTACTGGTCGGCGTATGGCGTCAGGTCGAGCAAATAACCTTCTTGCGCGTAGGCGGTCAGACCAGCGCCGGAGGGCCAGGAGTAGAAGACGTCCGGCGCATCGCCGGAGGTCAAAGCCAGCTCGATGGCGTTTCGAATCGGCCAACCGCCGCCGAAGACCGAGCGGTCCATGAAGACATTGGGATGCTCCGCGTTCCAGGCAGCATGGATGACCTCAAGCGCGGGACCTGCCGCGGTCATGCCGTAGAATTCCCACTGGTCCCAAACTTCCAGGAACTGGCTGTCTTGCGCCGAGACGATACCGCCCAATAGCGACAAGATGAGCAACAAGAATGCGAACCTCTTCAACATTGACATGATTTTGTTCTCCTATTGTCTTAAACTTGCTTGCAAACGATGTGCGAAACGCTTGCTTAGCGCATCCGCGTGATGCGCCTGGCGAATGTGAAAGATCAAATCGATAGCAGCCTCCCTTTCTGTTTGAAACCTCAGTCAAGGTCCGATCAGGTGCGGATCGACAGGTTATTGAAGCTGACGGCGCCTTGATCGACGAAGAAACCGAACATGGTCTCCGACTCTTCATAGATCCGGTAAGACATCACGACCTCGTCGTTGACATAGCACTCGACCAACTGCCCGTTGCGCAAGATGCGCAGGTGATATTTGCCGTCCTGCGGCTCGCTGTACAAGAATTGATCGACCAGGATGGGACGCGCCATATCGGGGCCCAGTTCCGGGCTGTCGGGAACCCAGGCTTGCCAGAACGGTTCCCACTGGATGGGCCAGCGCCGGATCGACGCCCGTTTGCGTCCGGGTTCGACCATCAACAGATGTCCCATTGACATATCGCCGGTCGGTTCCAGCAAGACACCGGCATTCATGGTGTTGGGGTCACATGCGATCTCGACTTCCAGCATCAGGTCGCTGCGCTCTGTTTTGATGTGTCCGAAGCCAAATGTTCCACGGGCATCGCAGCGCATACCGTCCCAGTCGCCATCGCCGGGGATGAACTCCAGCGACTGCTCGTCCGCATAGCTGGCGACGACCTCCGCGGGCAGGCGGCAGGTTAAACTGCCATCTGGCATGGAGATCATTTCCCGCGGGGAGCCAAATTGACCGCCCCAGATGAAGTCTTCGTCGTTGCTGCCGAATTTGCGCCGCGGGATCCAGGCGAAGGTGAAGCGCCGCTCGCCGTCGCCGGCCGATTTGGCGGCGTAGAATTTTGATCCGTCAATGGCGTCAAGCGGCCGCGCCTCCCAAGGTTGCCCTGGTTTCGCGACGCGGTACAAGGTCTTGGCGTCGCCAGAATAGCGGGAGAATATCAGGTAGTTGTAACCGCCGAGGCTGAAGGTCTCGGGGCATTCCATACAGTGCGCTTGCTGCGGCGCCCAAATCGTGCCGCCAGGTTCCCAGCTTTCCAGGTCATCGGAATAATAGACCACCACGCAGCCGCGCCGATCCGTCAGTCCCTCGAGCAGGCGCGCGGCGATAAGCATGGCGTAGCGGCCTTTTTCTTCATCAAAATAAACGTAGGGGTCGCGCCAATCGGCCGGTTCCCATTGGGTTGTATCGGCAATGATAATGGGATTGTCCGGGTCTTTTTCCCAGTGGATCATGTCATCGCTGACGGCGTGACAGATGGTCTGCTGGAACTTCGCGTGGTGGCTGTAGCCGGTGTAGAAAAAGTGGAATTTGCCCTTGTGGTCGTGGATCGACCCGGTCCAGACAGCGCCTACATCAGGATCCCCCTCTTGCCCCGGACCAAAGGAGTCGGGCAATTCTTCCCAATTTACCAGATCCTTCGAGACAATATGACCCAGACGGCAGGCTGCGCGTTCGGGGACCGTCCAGGTATCCGGGGGCGTTGCCAGCAGGAAGATATGCCACTCGCCATTGTAATAGAAGGGCATGGTATCGCCGGCGTCGCCAATTTGAGGCCTGTATCCAAAGAGTCTCATAAGAACCGCCTTCCTTCTTCTAGGTAAATCACGTTCTCTTGTTCGAGCGTGTCGATGCCTTGCGCCAGAAGTGCTTCTTTGAACAATTTTATATGCAGATTTGAACATGTTCCATGCGCTTTGTCAAGAAAAAAGTCACAATCCTGTAAAACTTGCGCAAAACTAGCTACAATTGTCCATCGCTGGGGGAAATCCGAGGATTCATCTTATCAGGGGAAATGTCAAAATCGCGCAGAATTCGCGCAAAATCGCGCATTTTCGCTCGGAAAAATTAGAATTTGGCCCTTCAAGGTGTACAATGGGGAACTGCGTAAGCCTGTGAAGCGAAGAAAAAGTAGCGATTCATGAAAAAATCGATTCGGCAGCGCTTGATTCTGGAGCGCGTACAAGCTGCAGTGCCGCACGAACTCTTGTCGACCCGGGAGCTGGCTGCCCATTTCGATGTCTCCGAAGCCACCATCCGCCGCGACTTCAAAGCGCTGGCAAGCGCCGGCCTGATCCAGCGGCAATATGGAGGCGCCCAACTGAATCATGCGCCGGCTCGCTCCATAATCGGGCAGGTTGGCATCATCTTGTCGACACGTATCGACAAATATCGGGACCCCTTCTATAACATGGTGCTGGAGGGCGTCGACCGGGCGCTGGAGCGGCACGGCTATCAATTCGCTTTCGTGAAGACCTTGCACGAGATCGACAGCCCCGCGAAAGCCCGGCATTTGCTGGAAACGTTTACGATCGACGGCTTAATTCTGCTGGGCGCCGATTTAATCGATCGCGTCCGCTATTTGCGCGATCAATTTTCGCCTGTTGTGCCTATCGTGACCACCGACGACAAGCAAGATATTGAGGACGATGTGGTTCTTTTTGATGGCGCGAAGGGCATGCGCGCGCTGGTAAAGCATCTTGTGAGTCTGGGTCATCGCCGGCTGGGTTTTGTCAGCGGCAATGTCGATATCCGTCACGCCGGCTTTTGCCAGGGGCTAGCAGAATTGGGCCTGCCGCAAGACGACGGTCTATGCCAAATCCAGGAACCGGGTCCTTCGGGCTGGACGCCGGAACTCGGCGAGCGCGGCGCCCGCAAGCTCATGACAATAAAACCGCGCCCGGACGCCATCGTCTGCGCATCGGATCGCCTGGCTATCGGCGCGATGGGCTGGCTGCAGCGCAACGGCTTCCGCGTCCCCGAAGATATCGCCGTGACCGGATTCGACAACATACCTGACGCTCAATTCACTTTTTCGCCCCTGACCACGGTGAATGTGCATAAAGGGCTCATGGGCGAGCTGGCTGCGGAACGCCTCGTCCAGCGCATCGAGAAGCCAGACGATCGTTACTTGAAGATCATCACGCCGGTATCGCTGGTGATTCGTCAATCTTGCGGCGCGAGCCTCCAACCAGATCGCTGAGCGCTACACAACATTGCCGAGTTAAGCGCCAAATGGATTCGGTCCGTTGGTTTGTCTTACGGATTCTCTTGCAGACCCGCGGGCGCCAACTCGCCGATGGAACCTTCCAGTCGTTCGTCGGGGGTATCTTCGCGGGCGCTCTTCGCCGTTGCCGGCAGCGGCGTATCGAACTGATAGTCGGGGTCGGTCTTCTGTCGCCGCCAGACCGCGCGCATTTCTTTCCAGGCGCCGATCAACGTACGCGGCTTCGGCATATCGTGGGCGATTTCCTTATACAGCTTGCCCAGATTGTAACAGGGTACGCCAGCGTACATGTGATGTTCGATATGCCAGTTCATACGCCAATAAAGGAAGGAGAAGAGCGGGTTGAGCTTGACCGAGCGAGTATTTTTGCGGAAATCGGGAATATCTTCGCGCAGGCCGCAGTGCTGCGTCAGCCCGACGAAATAGCTCAGCCAATTAGCGATGAACACGGAAACGGAAAGAATCAGCGGCAAGACCCATAAGCCGGTGATGATAGCGACGAGCAGCACCGATCCGTGGACGAGCAGCAGGATGCGGGACCAGCGAATGGAGTTGCGATGTTCCTCCGGCTGGTCGCGATGCAACGCGCCGAGCCATTCATCAATCGGTTTGTCGCCCGGGGGCTCCATAGCGAGGGCGCCCAAGACAGTCAGGTAGAGGGTGGAAATCAGACCGCCCTTGCCGAATGTGCGTCCGCGCTGCGTCAGCAAATTCACGGTAAAAAGTTGTAACATGAAAGTCGAGGCCAGCGACGGCTCCAGCGGCAGCAAGTTCTCCCTGTCGCCTTCCGGATGCAGGGTATAGCGGTGGTGGTAGGTATGGCTGCTGGCGTAGTCGAAGTGGTCCCACCAGCCAATGAGGCTGAAAAGATACATGAAGAACTTGTTCAGCCACTTGGTCTTGAAGACCGTTCCGTGGCCGAGCTCGTGCGGCGCGGTGCCGGTGAAAAAGCTGGTCACAGTGCCGTGAAAGAAGAGCGCGACCAGAAATGCCAGCCAGAGCTCTTGCCACCAGAAGAAGAACACCAAGGAACCGGTGACAATGAAGAGAGCGAGGTGACCGCCGGCTTGGAACCAGCCCTGGGCATCGCTGCGGCGCGACAGCTCGCGCAGCAAGCCGGGGCGCGTTGGGCAACGATACCAGTCGACGCGCAGCGTCTTCCGTACTTTGGAGAGTTCTTGGTAAGTCATTGGCGACCCTCCCAATTCTATCCGCCGCCTGGAAGGGCGTCTTTACTAGACCTCGACGCCAAGCTCGTCCAGGACAGCCCAGACTTCCGGCGTTACAGCATCGGGACTATTCCTGGCGCCGCGCGTCAGCGCATAGATGGCCTGCTCGTTGCCTTCGCGCGCCAATTCTATCACTTCAACGCGAGCCTTGTCGCCGAAGCTCAAATCTTTCTCAACAACGGGATTGTCATATTCCTTCCAGTAGTACTTGAGATCATCCGACTGCCAGTGCGGGTAAACATCCTCCCAGCTAAGCTGGCTTGGTTCGTGCGGAGACAGCATGTGCTCGGAGATCTGATCGCCGATGACCATATAGCGATTGTCCAGCGAGAGGCGCAGCTTGTCTTCGGTATAGTTCGGCAGCGCCTGGTGGATGGTCAGCGCGGGGAAGAAGAGCGCGTCGCCGGCTTCGTAATCGGTTGTATACCAGACCGGATTGATGTCTTCATGTTCGGTTTCGTCGACGATGAGCCCGCCGGCGCCCAGCGAGAAGTGATGATCCAGCACGCGATTGACCTTGTGCGAGCCCGGAATGACCGCCAAGCCGCCCAACTCGATCGGGCAATCGCCGATCGGCGCCCAGCAGGTGATATTGTCGTAGCTGCCTTGGAAGTGCACAAAGTCCTGGTGCTTGGGCGTGGTGTGCTCGGTGTATTTGGGGAACCAGATGCGCGCGATCTTCTGCGGGTGCGGCATGATCGGCGCGCCCGCCATCTTCTCGATGATGTCCAGGTATTCGAGCCAGTGCCCGGCACGATGGAAGTTTTCGATCTTGTAGACTTCGGCGTAACCGGCGCTGTATTCGTTATCGCCCTCGGTGTAGCGCATGTTGATGTCGGCGATGCCGTCCATGGGATCAGTGCCGGCGACCAGCCAGCCGACCTGCTGAATCATACTCATCATCTCGCGGCGCAATTCCCAGAGCTTGTCGGGATTCACCAGTCGCTTGAAGAAGAGATAGCCTTCATCGTCGATGCGGCGTTGCAGTTCTTCCGGGTCGTTCATGGCGTCGTTGGAGACGCGAAACTCCTTTAGTTCCTGGGACACAATTATGCACTCCTCATAAAAGGTTTTTTGATAGCTATATTCTAGCGTAGGAAGGCGGGTTCGTCACATAGTTTTGCATCGAGCAAGCAAGTTGCCGACTTGAAGGCATCGAAGAATAGAGCGGGGTATGCGAGAGACGCACGGGTGCATTTCAATATTTTGGCAGATGTCCACAGGGCAATCGCTGCAAAATCAATATACGTCAAATATCACATGAATCTGGCAAAATGTAAGGGCGGTTGACGGTCAGTGTCCACGCGACCCGCTGAGTCGCCCATTTTCATCGACCTTTTATTCGCGGGCGTTTCAGCGAAACGCCCCTACACCGCCTCCTTTTTGGCAGGCAAGAGCTTAAATCTCGGTGCTCTCGGTGTCCTCAGTGGGTAATTGCCAATAATCTGAAATGCACCCGAGACGCACAAACTGTTTGATTATCCAACGGCAAACATGTTACAATGCAAACGTCGTCAACTATCGTTCAATGAAGGAGTATTGACAATGAAGTACAAGCTTTGTTTTACAATGATTCTCATTCTGCTTTTGAGCATGCTGACGGGAATTGCAGGCGCGCAAGATTCCGTCGGCATCACGATCCGTTGCAAAGCCAGCCCGCCGGAAGAAGACTGGCGCTGCAACAATTTTGCGGAAGTCGAAGCCGAAGTCGAAGCCGACTTGGGTATCGATATCGACTTGAATCTCATCCAGGACAATGCCGGATGGGGCGACTACAAGAACGAGTTTGTTCTGGCATCGGAAGCGGGAGAAGCGCCAGATATCATTTTGTCGGGCCACGAAGACATTGGCGCCTGGGCGCCGGCTGGGTTCATCATCCCGCTGGATGACGTGATTGGCATGCACAGCGAATTTGACGACATCGTGCCGTCATTGTGGGATTCGCACGGCTACGCGGGCCAGATTTGGGGTATTCCGCAAGATGCCGAAGCGCGGCCCATCTTCTATAGCAAGCTGCTGCTGCGCGACTTGGGCTGGAGCGAGGAAGACATCGAGTCGCTGCCGGACCGCGTCGCTGCTGGCGAGTGGACCTTCGCCGATATGCTGGCGACCGCTGAAGCCGCGGTTGAAGAAGGCATCGTCGATGCCGGCAATGGCTGGTGGCACCGCCCGAGCAACGGTCCCGATTTCCTCTACTACTACTACGGGCATGGCGGCGAAGTCCTGGATATGGAAGGCAACCTGGTCGTGGACAGCGAGGCTTTGGTCGCGACTTACGAGCTCCTGGGCGGCGCGGTCGCATCCGGCGTATTGCGCTCCGATGTCATCGGGCTGGACTGGAACGAAGTCTGGCATCCGACCGTGGCCCAGGCTGATACCGTGCTCTTCGCCGCTGGCGGCACCTGGAACTGGCCCAACTGGTCGATCAACTATGTTGCCGACAAGGGCGGCGATGAGTTCCTCTTCGAAAATATCGGCCTGACCCTGATCCCGGCCATGGCTACAGGCAAAGCCATCACGCTGACGCACCCGCTTACCTACATGATCAGCAGCGGCAGCGAGAATCCCGATGTGGCTCTGGCGCTGATCGCGGCGATCACCACGCCCGAGCACAACAACAAGCACGCCATTGACAGCTTCCATCTGGGCATTCTCAACGCGCAGTTGGAATCCGAGGCTTACGCCAACAACCGGCTGTTGAGCAGCGCGCATTACATGCTGGACCATACGACCGCACTGCCCAACCATCCCGGTTGGAATGCCTGGTCGAACGCTTACTTCCTGGGGATCCAGGCGGTAGAAACCGGCGAAGCGGACGCGGCTGGCGCGGCTGATATCGCCATCGCGCAAATGCAGAATGAATTGGGCGACGGCATCACAGTGCGCTAGGCGGCTGTCTGCTGTCCGCGCAAGCTAAGTAATCGCTATCAAGGGGAGCGGCCTCGCTCCCCTTGACTGACCGCCACGACAGGCTCTGCTTTCGCAGGTCTTTCCGGCAACTATCCGGGAATGCTTGCCATTACTCTCAGGTATCCGGGGAGGCGCGAGTTTTATTTATGTCCGAGCGAGCAAAAACAGGAGATGCGACAATTTCGCGCGGCCGCGGCGGAAGCAACGCTCTGAAATCATATCTGGGCGCCTATGGATTTATGGCGCCGGCGGGCATTCTCGTCATCATCTTTTTCTTGATCCCGGTCGCCATCGTCCTCTACTTAAGCGTCACCAATCTGGCGAGTTCGAATTTCACCTCCAACCTGGCCATCATGGAATTTATCGGCCTCAAAAACTACCGGACATTGTTGAACGATCAATTCGCGCGCAAGATTTTCTTTAACACCATCTTTTATGTGCTTGTTACACTCTCGATCTTTAATGTATCCTTGGCGCTATTGGTCTCCCTGCTGACGACGCATATCGACCGCAGCGCGGGCTTTGTCTTTCGCGCGCTGTGGATCTTGCCGCGCATCACCTCGCCCGTTGTCTACATTCTGATCTGGAAGCGAATGATAGCGGAAGCGCCCTTTGGGATTATCAACCAATTCAACGAGGCGCTCGGCCAGCCCACGTTCAACTATATTTCCACCAATCCCTGGGTATTCGTCGTTGTCGTTAATGGATTTATCGGCGTGTCCTTTGGCATGATCATCTTCACCTCCGCTATCGAGTCGATCCCCAAAGATCTGCTCAACGCCTCGCTGGTCGACGGTTCGTCGAAGTTGCAGCGCATCCGCTATGTCATTATGCCTTTGATCCGTTGGCCCCTGCTCTTTGTCGTGACGTATCAGACGCTGTCTTTGTTGACTTCATTTGTCGAGATTCAGTTGTTGACCGATGGCGGTCCCGGTCTTTATCGCACGGAGGTATGGTCCCTGACGGCATATCACCGCGCCTTGTCGAATTATTTTGGCAATGCCCAATGGGGTTACGGCTCGGCTTTCGCCGTGTTGCTGGTGATGATCGGGGTGGTATTGGCGGTGATTTATATGCGGGTATTCCGCTTTGACGAATTGATCGCCGAGCCTCGGGTGGAAGCGCTATGAAACCCCGCGACCCAGTCTTCGATACGCTCAAAGTCAAGGTCGACGACAGCCCGCAGAGCTTCCCGCAGGACCTGGCGGAAGCCCTGCGGCTCGGCGCGATAAGCATTATTGTTTTGCTCATCGCCGCCTTCTTGTTCAGCGGGGTTATTGGTCCGCTTTTTGCCCTGGGCAGCGTCGAAGAGACGGTGACGGATGTTTTGACCCGCCTCGCTTTGCTGGCGATGCCCTTTGTCGCTTATATTTCCGGGGCAAGCGTCGCCCGCCGCTATACAAGATCTGATATCGCGAAGGCGCTGGGACTGGCTTTTACCAGCACGGTGATATTGTTCGCGCTCATTTCCGCTGGCTATTATGTTCTTGACTATGGCGTATTCGCGCCGCGGGCATCCCTGCAAATGACGCTCCGCCAGAGCGAAGCGGGCATTCGCGTCGATGCCGTCGTCGCCGGCGGCGCGGCCGAGACGGCTGGCTTGCAGGTCGGGGATGTCATCAGCGCCATTCGTCGCGATGCGGTGGATTTGGCAGCCTTCAACAAGCGCCTGAGCCAGTCAATGGAGGGCGACCCGCTGCGTTTGCGCTTCACGCGCGGCGACGAGGAACTTCAGGAGACGGCGCGGGTCGTTCTGATTTCCGACAAGCAGATTGGCGCTTTATTGCCCGGTTTGGCGCTGGCGCTGGCATTCACCGCGATCATCGTATTTTTGCCCGGTCACTGGGCGCCTTATATTGCCTTGGTCGGTCTGCTGTCGCCTTTGATCGTCGGCTATTTTTGGGTGATCATCGCGACATTCAGCTTCCGCACCGAGGGGCTGGTGCCGCTCGATGGCAATGACAATTTTGGCGGCTTTACCCTGAAAAACTGGGAGTCGATCTTCGTTGGCAATATCGCCGGCTTGGAATTCAATATCGTCCCTATTTTCATGACCTCACTGGCGATCGCAGTGCTAATGACCTTCGTGGTGTTATTGGTATCGTCGATGGCGGGTTATGCTTTATCGCGGATGCACTTCCCGGGGCGGCGTTTCTTTCTCTCGTTCACGCTCATCCTTCATGGCTTCCCAGCCATCACCTTGCTCATTCCCATTTTCATTGTGCTGCTGCGGCTTGGGAACATACCGGTCATCGGCGAATTGATCGGCTTCAATACAGTAGGGGGCATCGCGCTGGTCATGGTGGCTTTTCAACTGCCGCTGGGCGTTTGGTTGATGAAGGGGTTCTTCGACAACATCCCTTGGGATATGGAGCGGTCGGCGCTCATAGACGGCGCTTCTCGCTGGCGCACTTACTGGGAGATCCTCTTGCCGCAGATTCGTCCCGGTTTGTTGGCGCTGGGCATTTTCGCTTTCATCGGCGGCTGGAACGCTTATATTATTCCAGCCACCTATTCTATCGGCAGCGGCGTCAGCAACTTGCCGGTTTTCCTGAACGAACTGATCGACGAAACCGCGCCGGTTGATTGGAACCAGGTGGCGGCGGTCGGCTTGTTCCAATTGATACCCATTTTCATCTTCTTTATCTTCGCCCAGGAATACCTGCTGAACATTTATGCCGGCGGGACGAAAGGTAGCTCCTAATTGAACATGGGACGCCGAGACTGGATAGCTGTAGATGGGAGCGATATCCAACCTTTAGGGATTGGATATAGGTGGAACTACGCACTGAAGTACAATGTAGTTGGGAGGGAAAGGCTAGCTCAAATGACTACACTGCTGAAGGAGGAGTACGAACACTATCAATCCATTCGCGAGGATCTGGCTAAAGAACATGCTGGCAAGTATGTTGCAATTAAAGGCACGGAGGTTCTCGGTTTCTATAGCGACTATATGGCGGTCGCGAGAAACCTGTATCCTGAGTACAAACAAGGCACTGTTTTCATACAGGAGATCAGATCCGGCAGAGACGCGCATGTAGGAATCATTCACACACCGGGAATTGTGCTGACTAAATGATTCCTCTTCAGTACAATTTTACGACGAGATATCCGGGAATTGTGCGTACGCTGATAACTCCCTGTGCGGTTTCTGCATCGTGGGATCCGTTAGAAGAAAAGCCCGAACCTGTCGCAGTGCGATATCAGTGTCTCTGGGATACAGGCGCCACAATCAGTGCCGTTACTGAGCGTATGGTTACCGATCTAGGCTTGCCAACTGAGGCGCTGATTCCGATCCAGCACGCGGGTGGCGTTTCAGTTGACGTGCCCCAGCACTATGTGAACCTGCTACTGCCCAACAATGTGGTGATGATTGGTAGGCCCGTAGCACAGCTTCCGCTTACAAACTATGATGTCTTAGTTGGAATGGACATTATCTCTCAAGGAGACTTTGCTGTTTCAAATCTTAACGGCAGGACGACATTTACGTTTCGGATACCGTCTGTCGAAGAATTTGACTTTGTTGGTGACCTGGACGCTTCCAAAGACAGTCAGCGAAATGATCCCAGCGCTGGAACGCATAAAGATTGATTAGAATATGGGCGAAAGCTTCAAACTTCAACCGCGGACAAAGCCCTCTGAACAGCATGCAACCGCGTGGTCCAGCACTAATGATGCCGCGCATTGCCGAAACGCGGGGGGGAAGGTGTAGAGATCGCCATATAGGGCTTTGTCATACACCGACGGCAAGTTGACTCTGGGATTAGCTGTTTTGCGCCTTAGCGCTTTGAGGCATAAGCCCCGTTAACACAGAGGTTATTTATGAAAGTGACAATCGATAATCTCAGCAAGAAATTTGGCGACGTTGTCGGAGTCGAGAACTTGACCCTGCACATTGAAGACGGCGAATTCGTCGCCTTTTTGGGACCTTCCGGCTGCGGGAAGACGACCACGCTTCTTACCCTGGCGGGGATCTACAAACCAACGGACGGGGTCATTCAATTTGGCGAACGCGTCGTCAACACGGTCCAGCCAAAAGACCGCAATATCGGCATGGTCTTCCAGAGCTATGCGCTTTACCCTCATATGACCGTCTTCCAGAATATCGCCTATCCGCTCAAACTGAAAAAAGTGTCGAAAGCCGATCAACACGACCGCGTCCGGCAGGTCGCCAACGTGATGGGTATCGGGGAGTTGCTGGATCGCCGACCGGGGCAACTGTCGGGCGGGCAGCAGCAGCGGGTGGCTTTGGGTCGGGCTTTGGTGAAAGAACCGGACGTGCTGCTTTTTGACGAACCGCTGTCCAATCTGGACGCGCGGCTGCGGCTGACGATGCGTGGCGAGATCAAACACCTGCAGAAGGACCTCGGCATCACATCGATTTACGTGACGCACGATCAGGTGGAAGCGATGACCATGGCTGACCGAATCGCGGTGATGAGCGGCGGCCATTTGCAAGCCTTTGATTCGCCCGATGAGTTATATGACCGCCCAAAGACGCAGTTTGTCGCGGGCTTTGTTGGCAACCCGCCAATGAACTTCGTCGATGTCAACGTCCAAGCGTCCAATGGGCGCTTCTTCGCCGAAGCGGAGTCGCTTCGCCTGGAAGTACAAGAGCAGCGCGGCGCGCCGCCTGCCAGCCATGATGGTCCGGTCGTGATGGGTATCAGGCCCGAGGATATCCAAATCGCGAGCAATGGGTCGGTATCGGGCGAGATCTTTGTCGTTGAGCCGCTGGGGCGCGAAGACCTGATCGACGTGCGCGTGGGACGGCACAGTTTCCTGCTGCTTGCGGACACGGAAGATCGGCACCAAGCCGGCGAGCGCGTCTCGCTTGCCTTTGATATGGAACAAGCGCAGTTCTTCGACCCGGAAACAGAAAAATCGCTTTTGTGGCAGTAAGGACGAGCAAACCTGTCGCCATGCTGGATACGCGCTTGCAGGGGCTTGACCGAGCGGTAGCCTCTCCTTCGGATCATGAGCTTGCCTTGCGCTACGCCGCTCGTATCCGCTTTGACGCGAAAGAGCCATTCCTGCCATCGGCTGTCGGCTATAGCTTCTTCCGCGAGAGCGGTTCATCGGCTTCTTTCCCTCGCGAGATCCAACTGAAGGAAAATATCGCCTTTGCCATCGAATACGCCATTTGGTGGGATTGGGATATCGGGCATCTTTATGAACTTGAGCATATCTGGGTTTATGTCGATTGCGACGGGCTTGTGGTTGATGCCGAAGCGAGTTGGCATGGCGGTTACAATCGGATGGCGGATGATGGCCAGCAGCCCCGTTTTGAAGACAATCGCCCCGCGCTGTATTCGGAGCCCGGCAAACACGCTTTTGCCCCCTCGCCCCGTTGGCTGCTGGAAAGAAAAGCCCAGACCCGGGCAAGCTGCGGTCCTCGGGCCGGTAAAATGGGCCTGCATGTAACGCCTTTGTTTGCAGGGATCATTCAGGAACGGGTACCGCTCAACAATCGCCTGGTTCATACCTATCTGGAAGGATTGCGCTTCGAGCCGAGTTTCGATTTTTCAAAGGAGTTTGACCTGCGCGAGGCGATCTTGGTCCCTTGGCGGCAGCTTTATGAGTGGATCCCCCGACGAATTAGCGCGTGGGTGGAGCAACTGCGGCATACGATTCCGCCAGATCAGCGGCGTGTGTTGCGCATCGCGCATCGCGGCGCGTCAGCCTACGCCCGGGAAAACTCGGCAGAGGCATTGCGGGCAGCCGCCGCGCTCGGCGCCGATATGGTCGAAATTGACATCCGCGCCACCGCGGATGATGTGCCGGTCGTCATCCATGACAGCAGCTTGAGACGTGTCTACGGCATTGATGGCAATGTCTCGGACTACAGCATGAACGAGTTGAGACGTTTCGATACAAACCAGGGCAAGATCATCAGCTTTGAAGAAGCCGTCAGCTTATGCCGCCGCCTCGCCCTGGGTTTGTATTTGGATATCAAGCAGCTAAGCGCGCAGTCGGCTGTAGCGCTGTTGGAGACGCTTGATGAACACCACTATCTGCGAAACACGATCTTCGGCTCATTCCGGCCGGATTATCTCGCCCATGTAAAGGCGGCTCGATCCGATGCCCAGACTTCGATATTGTTCGGCGCTGTCAATATTGATCCGGTGAAGCTGGCGCAGTCGATTGGGGCGGATTACGTCCATCCCTGCTGGGAAAATCGAGCCGAGGAGCCGCATCGTTTGCTCAAACCCGAGTGGATAGAGGCGGTGCGGAAGGCGGAATTGGGCATCGTCTGTTGGCATGAGGAGCGCCCATCAGAAATCGCCGCTTTGAAGGCGCTGGGCGTCGATGCCATCTGTTCCGACAAGCCCGAGTTATTGGTGTAGACCTAAGCCCTGGCGAGACAAACAATGGCAGCGGAAACGCTTTTCCCAACCAGCGTGATCGGCAGTTTGCCGCGTCCAAAATGGGTTATTGACCTGCTGCTGGCGCATCAAAGCGGGCGCTTGAGCGATGCGGAGCTGGACGAGGCAATGGATAAAGCCGTCAGCTTTGCCATTGGCCTGCAAGAAGCGGCTGGCATAGACATCATATCGGACGGCGAATGGCGCAGAATCGGTTACTTTGAAGTTTTCGCGCAAATGGTTGGCGGCTTTCAACAAGGCGAATATCAGACTGCTTCGCTTGCGCCCGAGATCCTGCCGGATACGGGTTTATCCGCCCCGCAGCAATGGACCTTGCAGGAATTCCAGCAAGCCCTCGTCGTGGAAACCATGAGCTATTCGCGGCCGATTGCGGCGGGGGGCGCCTCCTTCCTGTGCCAGAAGACGGAGCGGCAAAGCAAAGTCGCATTGCCGTCGCCGCATATGATTGGGGGACGGTTGTGGCATCCGGATTATTCGGGCGACGCTTATGCCAGTCGCCGGGACTTCATCGAAGCTGTGATTCCGATTTTGCGGGAGGAAGTCCGCGCATTGCGCGATGTCGGCGTCGATGTCGTTCAATTTGATGATCCCTGGCTCTGCTTCTTCGTGGATCCGGAACACCGGGCGCGGTTCAAGGACCCGGATGCCGAGATTGAGCGCGCGATTGATGATCTGAATCGCGCGGTAGCGGGTATTGACGGGGTCAAGACCGCGCTGCATGTTTGCCGAGGCAATCGCGCGCGGACGGTTTACGCCAGCGGAGATTACGAAGCGATCATGCCCTATCTGCTGGACGCCGATGTTGACCAATTGGCGATGGAATTTGCGGTGTCGCAAGCCGGCGATATTTCGATCTTTGGTCGATTCCCAACCGACAAGGAGATCGGATTAGGCGTGGTTGATGTCCGTGGAGAGATCGCCGATACGCCGGAACTCATTGTCGAGCGGGTCGAAAAAGCGCTGAAATTCCTGGCGCCGGAACAGATCACGCTCAACCCGGATTGTGGATTCGCGCCGACGAGCACGAATCCGATCTCGCTGGAAGAGGCTTATCAGAAACTCACGGCCCTGTCGCAAGCCGCCGACATCTTGCGCCAGCGCTACGCATGATCTCCCGTCGTGCCGTGGCAGGGCGCAGGGCTATGGCGATATTACAGGTCCTAGACGCGCGGCGAATCAAAAATCGCTTTCCGGCCGATTGTCAAGCTGTCAGGTAGGATTTGGTCTTGTGCCAGATCAAGGGATTGATGCTGTCATCGTCCAGGACGTCACCGATCTCCAGCGTATCGAGGTAGTTCTGTGGCAGGATATTTGGTTTGCCGTTAAAGACGCAGCCATCGGGCATATAGCCGCAGGTCATCGCCCGCCTTGTGCCGGGCGTCATGTTGGCGCCGGCGCCATGCGCCAGCAAGCCGTTGTGGAAGGAGCAGGATCCAGCTTTCATCGGCGCGGCCACAGACTGGATTTCCGCCCATTGCGGATAGACGTCCAGCAATTCGCCCGTATTGACGCCGATGCCCGAATTATCAAAGGTGGCGGTCTTGTGGGTGCCAGGCAAGAAGTATAGGCAGCCATTGTCTCGCGTGGCGTCGTCCAGCGCGACCCAAATGCTGATGGCGTCGCGCGACGAATAAGACCAGTAGGGGTTGTCCAGGTGCCAGCCGGTGGGGTTGGCCCAGGGCAGCTTGATCAAGGCTTGATCGTGCCAGATGCGCATGCCGTCGACCCCAGCCAGTTCGCTCGCCAGCTTCCCCAGTCGCGGATCGAGCATTAGGCCGCGCATGCCCTCGTGGTCGGTCCAGAGGTTGAGGCGCTGCACAAAAACCCGATTATAGTATCGGCTCTCCTCACTGTCATCATCCTCCCAACCGGGACCATCAGCGAGCCGGCGATCCGCGCGTTTTTCCACCGCATCGTCTACATGCTGGCGCCAGGTTGCCAACTCGGCGGGCGTCAGAAAGTCCTCGATGATGATAAAGCCGTTCTCTTGATAGAAATTGATTTGTTCTTGGGTCAGATCAGTTTTCATTTGATCAAGGCTCCGCCAGCATCCTGTTGTGCGCAAAGTATAGTCCCTGGTTTCTTCAAAGGCAACTACACCATTTGTGAACCGCATAAACAGGCTTGATTCATTCCCGTCTGAAAAAACGCAGGGCAATCGCATCAAAATGGTGGCTACTGAAATGGTACGAAATTGGACTGATTATTAACCACCGGGGGCACCGAGGGTCGCGTAGACACTGACCGTCAACACCGAGAAAAGCAACGGAATATAGCTCATCTTATGTTTCAGGCTTGCTTTTCAGCTACAAATGAAGTTTCGCTGGCGACCTTGCCTTATTCAGGTGGCGGAATTAGAAGGAAGGCAGACAAAGGACCCTAAACTCGGTGATCTCGGTGTCCTCGGTGGTGAAAAAATAATTTGATGCAATTGCCCTGTGAAAAAACGCCATTCGACAGCTTTGCCGCCATGTGTTAGATTCTCCTGAAAGTCATTTACGTGCTTGGAGCCCGCGCCATGGAGCGGTCCATTCGCTTCGATCTCTTGTCAAAACGCGATATCAACAAAGAGACCTTCGTCGAGCCTTGGCCCGAAGCCGGCTTGATCGTCGCCGACAGCCCCTACGATCCGCAGCCGAGCATCTCGATCGACGGCGGCAAGGTCGTCGAAATGGACGGGGCGCCGCGCGCCGACTTTGACGCGCTTGATCGTTTCATCGTTTCCCATGCCCTCGATCTGGATGTCGCAGGCGCTGCGATGGCGATGTCGTCAAAGGAATACGCACGCATGCTGGCGGATATCAACGTGCCGCGCGCGGATATCGCTCGTCTTGTCGCCGGTTGCACACCGGCCAAGCTCACCGACATCATGCGCCATATGAATGTGCTGGAGATGATGATGGGGCTGGCGAAGATGCGCGTCAGGCGCATGCCGGCCAATCAGGCGCACGTGACCAACTGGCGGGAGCACCCGGCCTTGCTGGCGGCGGACGCGGCCGAAGCGGCTTTGCGCGGCTTCGCCGAAGTCGAGACAACCGTGCGCGTAGCGCGCTTTGCGCCATTGAACGCGTTGGCCATTCTCATCGGCACACAGACCGGACGCGGCGGGGTTTTGACGCAATGTTCGGTGGAAGAAGCGCTGGGCTTGCGGCTGGCGATGAAAGGGCTGACCAGCTATGCGGAAACCCTGTCCGTTTACGGTACCGAATTGACCTTCGTCGACGGCGATGATACGCCTTGGTCCAAAGCCTTCCTGGCCTCCGCCTATGCCTCGCGCGGGGTGAAGATCCGCTTCACCTCCGGCACGGGCTCGGAAGCGCTGATGGGGCGGGCGGAACAGAAGTCCATGCTCTACTTGGAAGCGCGCTGTTTGCTGGTGGTCAAAGGCGCGGGCAGCCAGGGTGTCCAGAACGGCTCAATCTCCTGCATTGCCTTGCCGGAAGCGCTGCCCGGCGGCGTGCGCGCGGTACTTGCCGAGAACTTGCTGGCGTCAATGCTGGGTCTGGAAGTGGCCTCCGGCAACGATGCGCTGGCATCGCATTCCAGCATCCGCAAGACAGCCAAGCTCATGCTGCAGTTTATCCCCGGCGCCGATTTCATCTTTTCCGGCTATAGCGCCATACCCAAACGCGACAACCTGTTTGGCGGCGGCAACTTCGATGCCGAAGATTTTGACGATTACAATGTGCTGCAGCGCGATATGCAGATCGACGGCGGCGTCAAGCCAATCCGCGAAGACGAGGCGCTTCACATTCGTCGCAAGGCGGGGGAAGCGATTCAAGCGGTCTACCGCGAACTGGATTTGCCCGCCATCTCGGACGAAGAAGTTGATGCCGCCACCGTTGCCCACAGCAGCGACGACATGCCCGAGCGCGATATCGTGCCCGACCTGGAGGCTGCCGACCGCTTCATGGCAAGCGATTCCGATTTCGTCACGGTCATGCAAGCTTTGCAGCGCAGCGGTTTTGGCGAGGTCGCCGACAATATCCTGGAAATGGGTCGGCAGCGCATCGCGGCGGATTATCTGCAACCGGCCGCCATCTTTGATGCCGACTTCAAAGTACAGAGCGCCATCAACGACCCCAACAACTATACCGGTCCTGGCAGCGGGTATCGACCGCAGGGGCAGCGTTGGCAGGACATACAAGCCATACCCCAGGCGAAACCGCCAACCGGATTCGTCGAGCCGCATGTTGGGCAGCCGCTGTCGCGCCTGGTTGAGATCGGCCCCGCCGCGCGAGGGACGGGCAAAGAAGTCGTCCTGGCGCTGGGACCGGCATTTGGGCGAGCGCTGGGGGTGACCATCGGCGGGCTGGAACACGAGGCGGTGCTGAAGGCGATCCTGGGCGGCATCGCGGGCGAGGGCGCTGTGGCGCGGATTATCCGTATCTATCACTCCTCCGATTGCGCCGCGATCGGCTTTGTCGGCGCGCGGCTCAGCGGCAGCGGCGTCGCTATCGGCTTGCAGTCGCGCGGCACGGCGGTGATCCATCAGAAGGACCTGGCGCCGCTCAATAATCTGGAGCTTTTCTCGCAATCGCCCAGTTTGACCCTCGCCACCTACGAGAATATCGGAGTAAACGCCGCGCGTTACGCGCTCGGCAAGTCGACAGTGCCGGTTTCGGTCAAGATCGACAACGGCGCCCGCCTGCGCCTGATCGTCAAAACCGCGCTGCTGCATCGGCGCGAAACGGACGAGGTCTGCCCCGATCAAGCGCCTGTGGAGTGCCTCTTTGATTGGGAGCCGGACTGATGGCTCTGGCGATCAGCGCTGCGGCTGTTCTCGCCCGCGCTGCGAACTGTGCAATCTGTGAAGGAAGCGCCATGCGCGAAAAACCTGGAAAAGCGTATCCTTTGCGCGACAACGCGGCTGATGACTTGCGCAGCTTCAGCGAGCGCCCGCTGAGCGAAATCACCGCCGAAGCGGTCGCCAAGGGCGAAGTCTCCGGCGACGATCTGCGCACCCATGCCGATGCCTTGCGTCAGCAGGCGCGGATCGCGCGGGAGGCCGGCTATCCGCAATTGGCGGGCAACTTCTCGCGCGCCGCTGAACTTGCGTCTGTGCCAAATGATGAGTTGCTGAAAATCTATGAACTGCTGCGCCCGGAGCGCGCGACGCATGAAGAATTGGCGCGCCTGGCCGATTACCTGGAGTTGACATACGGCGCGCGCGAAAACGCAGCCTTTATCCGAGAAGCGGCGGAGACCTACCGCGAGCGGGATTTGCTGCGGCGTTAAGGATTTAACCACCGAGAACACCGAGTTTTAGCAATGGCATTTGGGAAATTTGTTGAAAATGCGTAGGGCGAGCCGACGGCTCGCCCGTCGCTTAAATTAAAGCCCTGCTGACGCAGCTGAAGGAGAATTGCCATGGGTGATCGCCCGCTGGAATCGAATGTAAGCGCGTATTCGCGGCCGACCGACCTCAAAATCACTGACCTGCGCATTGTCAATTTGCGCGCGCTGCCCTTCGATGTCACGATTCTTAGGCTCGACACCAATCAAGGCATCAGCGGTTACGGCGAGGTGCGGGACGGCGCCAGCCCGACTTATGCGCTGCTGCTCAAATCGCGCTTGCTGGGCGAAAATCCTTGCAACATCGACAAGATTTTCCGGAAGATCAAACAATTCGGCTTTCATGGCCGGCAGGGCGGGGGCGTCTGCGGCATCGAGATGGCGCTTTTTGATTTGGCGGGCAAAGCCCATGGCGTGCCGGCCTATCAACTGGCGGGCGGCAAATTCCGCGACAAGGCGCTGATCTACTGCGATACCGAGTCTACGACGGACGGCGCGGCCATGGGCGCGCGCCTCAAGGCGCGCCAGGACGCCGGCTTCAAATTCCTCAAGATGGATATCGGCATCGGTTTGCTGGAAGGGATTGCGGGCGCCGTGTCCGCGCCGCCGGGCATGACCGAAACGCGGACGATCATGCACCCTTTCACCGGCATCCAGATTACCGACATCGGCGTCGACTATCTGGTGGAATACGTGCGGCAGGTACGCGATATCATCGGCTACGAGGTCCCGCTGGCGGCTGATCATTTCGGCCACATCAATGTCGAATCCTGCATTCGGCTGGGCCAGGCTCTGGATCCCTTCTCGCTGGCTTGGTACGAGGACATGATCCCCTGGCAGTTCAGCGACCAGTGGCTTCGTTTGAAAAACTCGGTCCTGACCCCGGTTTGCACCGGCGAAGACATCTATTTGAAAGAGGGCTTCATGCCCTTGCTGGAGGCTGAGGCCGTCTCGGTCATCCATCCCGATCTGGCGACTTCCGGCGGCATCATGGAAACCAAGAAAATCGGCGATCTGGCGGCGGATTACGGCGTGCCGATGGCCATGCACATGGCGGGATCGCCGATCTCATTCTTGGCCAATATCCATTGCGCCGCCGCAACCGAGAATTTCTACGTGCTGGAAAATCACTCGGTCGACTTGCCCTGGTGGGAGGATCTGATCGACGGCATCGAAAAACCGCTGATCGTCGACGGCTATGCGCCCGTGCCGGAAGCGCCCGGTCTGGGCTTCGGCGATCTCAACGAAGAGGTCATCCGCGAGCATATCGACACAAGGCCTGGGCGCGATGCCGGTTACTTCGAGCCGACTGAAGCCTGGGACAGCGAGTGGTCACGCGACCACTTGTGGAGCTAAACATGCGCATTCAAGACATCCACATCACGCCCATCGCCGTCGCCGATCCGCCGCTTCTGAACGCGGCTGGACTGCACGCGCCCTACGCGCTGCGCATCGTGCTGGAACTGGTCAGCGACGATGGACTATCCGGCTGGGGCGAGATCCCGGGGGGCGAGGGGACGCGCGCCGCGCTGGAAAAAGCCGCCGAGCGCATCATCGGCGTAGACCCTTGGCAACTCAATGAGATTTTCGCGGCTTTGGACGCGCTCGCGGAGGAAGATCAACGAGGCGATTCGCCCTGGGATCAACGGAGCTGGGTGCACGCGCGCAGCGCCATTGAAGTCGCTTGTTATGACTTGATGGGAAAATCTTGCGGGCGGCCTGTGGTCGATTTGCTGGGTGGGGCGGCGCGCCATCGCGTCCCTTTCGCCGCTTATCTTTTTTACAAGCGCGAGGGCGCGGGCGGCGAGTTCGGCTTTGAGCGCGATCCCGGCGCGGCTGGCTGGTTCGCGGCGCGGCAAGACGCGGCTCTGGACGCCGAGGGCATCGTGGCGCAGGCCCAAGCCATGGTCGAGCGCTATGGCTTCAAGTCGATCAAGCTCAAGGGCGGCGTTTTCCCGCCGGGTGTCGAAGTCGACTCGATCCTGGCGCTGCGCGAGGCTTTTGGTCCCGGCATGCCGCTGCGCTTGGATCCCAATGCGATCTGGCGAGTTGATACCGCCATTGCGGCCGGCCGGCAACTGGAAGGCGTCTTGGAGTATTACGAAGATCCCGTGCGCGGCCAGGAGAATATGAGCGCGGTGGCAAAAGCGCTGGGTATTCCCTTGGCGACCAATATGTGCGCCACCTCATTTGACGATTTGCCCGGCAGCGTGGAGCATAATTCCGAGGCGATTATCCTCTCCGATCATCATTTCTGGGGCGGCTTCCGCGCATCGCTGGATCTGGCGCGTTTCTGCCGGGTATTCGGCCGCGGCCTGTCCATGCACTCCAACAGCCACCTGGGTATCTCGCTGGCGGCGATGACGCACTTGGCGGCTGCAAGTCCCAACCTGACCTACGATTGCGATACGCATTATCCCTGGCAAGATGGTCATGACTTGCTGGTGGAACCCTTGCCTTTCGACGAGGGCGCCATCGCGGCGCCGACCTCGCCGGGATTGGGCATCGAAGTTGATCGCGACAGGCTGGCGACATTGCATCAACAGTACCTGGCTTGCGGCTTGACGGAGCGGGACGACGAGGTCGAAATGCAAAAGATCGAACCCGGCTGGCGATTCCAAGCCACGCGCTGGTGAAGGAGGACCAATGACAATTGAAAAGCCCGCGCTGCTCGATGGCCTCAACTCGGTGATCGGCATTCCGCTGATTCCCTTCAGCGGCGGACAGATCGACTACGCCGGACACGCCAAGAATATCGACTATTTGATGAAGAACAATCATTTAAGCGAGAATCGTCCGCGGGTGATTTCCATCGCGGGCACCAGCCTGGTTCATCATGTCGCCATCGACGACCAGATCAAGCTGCTTGATATCGCCGGGCGCGGCATGGACGGCGAGGGCATCCTGATGGCGGCTATCGTTCCCAATCCCTTACCCGCCGCCGCCGACTTGATCACGCAGCTGGCCGCCCTGCAGCGTCCGCCCGATATTTACTTGATCATGCCGCTCAGCGGGACTTATGGTCCGGCTGGCTTGTACGAGAGTTTTATGAACTTTGCCGAGACACAAGCAAATCGGTACGGGGCGCGCTTCCTGTATTATTACCGGCGCCCGCGCGACCGCGATATGATCATTCGTTTGCTGCTCGATTCGCCGCATTTTGTCGGAGTCAAGATCGGGACCAACGAAGACGATGTGCTGCCCTTCGTGGAAGCGTTGGACGAAGGGAAAAAAATTGTCATCTGGGGCATCGGCGATCGCTCGACGGCCGCCGCTGAAATGGGCGCCAAGGGTCATACCTCGGGCATCAATATCGTGGCGGCTCGGGCATCTGACGCGATCAACAACGCGCAGCGAAGGCGCGATTATGAAGCCGCCCGTCAAATCGAAGACGAGATTTCGCCGCTGGAAGACATTCGCTTCATGCTTGAACGCGCCTATAACTATTCGGCTGTGATGGCGGCGATCAACTGCGCCGGTTTCGATGACGTCGTTGGCGGCGGCGGCGGACCCTTCAACCCGCCCGTTCCGCCCGATATCGCGCGCCAGATCGAGCGGATCATGGCGAGTATCGAGCATTATCACTGAGACGAGGTACTGTAAAAGCATGAAAATCACCGATGTTCAAGCCAGTGTGATCGGCCGGCAAGAGCCGGATAGCGGCGGCAGCGTCTGGACTTTTGTCCGCATTTACACCGACGAAGGCCTCGTCGGCAGCGGCGAGTGCAATTCCGGCGGACCGGGTTTCTCGGGATTCGCTACCAAACATGCCATCCTGGCGCTCAAAGACCTGCTCATCGGCGAAGATCCCTTTAATATCAACATGATTTACGAGAAGCTGCGCCGGCATGGACGCTACGGCGGCGCTAGCAATGCTCCGCTGATCTTCGCGCTGACCGGCATCGACAACGCCCTGCACGATATCGTCGGCAAGGCGCTCGGGGTTCCGGTTTACAAATTGCTCGGCGGCAAGTTCCGTGACCGGATTCGTCTATACGCCGACTGCCATTTTGGCGCCGACGACAGCCCGGCTGCCTTCGGGGACAAGGCTTTGGAGGCAGTGGCCGAGGGCTTCGGCGCGGTCAAGTTTGATGTTGACGGCACTGGAACGGGCCGCCTGGATGCCTTCAATTGGACGGTGGGCGCCAAGGAGATGTCGCATATCATCGGCATCATCGAAGGCGTGCGCGATGCGATCGGCTTTGAAATCGACCTGGCCATCGACTGCCACGGTCAATTCGACCTGCCTTCGGCGATCACGCTGGCTCGCGCCGTCGAGCCGCTGCGCCTGCTCTGGCTGGAAGAACCGGTGCCGGCGGAAAATGTCGCTGCTTTGGCGCAAGTGCGCGCCTCCAGCAGCACGGTCATCTGCACTGGCGAAAATCAATACACGCGCTTCGAATTCCTGGAGTTGTTTCGGCAGGGCGCCTGCGATGTGATCATGCCCGATCTGGCGAAAGCCGGCGGCATCGCGGAAGGCAAGAGAATCGCCGAACTGGCGGACGCGCACTATATTCCGATCGCGCCGCACAATGTCTCGTCGCCGCTAGGCATGATGGCGGCTTGTCATGTGCTGGCTGCCGTGCCGAACTTTTTATTTCTGGAGTTCCATGCCCGCGATATCCCCTGGTGGAATGACCTTTGCGACGGGGACAAGCCCTTCGTTCGGGACGGCGTCATGACCGTTTCAGAGCGTCCGGGCATCGGCGTGGAACTTAACGATGAAATAGCCAAATCGCTGCTCTGGAATGGCGACAGTTATTTCGATTAGGAGAGCTTGACGGTTTCGCCGCTGTCACAAGCCTGCACAACACCAAAAACAAATTCAATTGTGCGGATATTGTCCTGAGCCGATGTAGCGACCGGCTTGCCCTTTGTGACTGCGGCGAAGAATTCGCGCAGCAGATAGTCCTGCCCCTCGCGCTCCATCTCCAGCAGCGGAATCACTCGCCGTTCGCCATGCGCATTGGCTAGAGCGCCCCGGCTGTCTGTAACCCGCAACAGATCTTGTACGGTCACAACATCGTCTTTGACCAGCATCACGCCTTTTTCGCAGTCGAAGCGCCAATCCGCATTCCAACTTGTGGGCAGCGCCTGTGAGCACCAGGAGGCGCTGTAGCTGGCGAACACGCCGTTCTCGAAGCGCATGGACGCGGCGGCGCTGGCATCGCCCTTGAACCAACTCCAGGGCGGATTCCAGCTTCGGGCGCTGATTTCCTGTACATCACTGCCCAGGAAATAGCGCATCATGTCGAAGTGGTGGATGGCCATATCAATGATGAGCGGATGGGGCATTTCCTCGCGGAAGCCGCCGAAATGCGGTCCCTTGAAAAACTCGGCATGTACCGCCCCAACAGCGCCTAATTCGCCAGTTTCAAGCAGCGACTTGATCGTTTGCGTAACGGGACGATAGCGGTAGTTTTGCGCAACCATGTGGCTGAGGCCCGTCTCACGCGCTTTGTCAACGATGGCTTGTGCGTCTTCCAGCGCGCCCGCCAGCGGTTTCTCCGAAAGCACTGGCAAGCCGGCTTCCAGCGCCAGGGTGGAGTTCGCCCTGTGAAATTGCGGGGGCGTCACATCAATAATCGCGTCGGCGTCGAGCTTTTCCAAGGCAGCCGGCAACGACGTGAAGATAGTAGCGGGATCAAGGTTGTACGCGGCGGCTTGCTGGCGCGCGATGGCATCGTTGATTTCGACGAAGCCGGCGTAATCGACCTCGGCCGAGCGCTGTACAGCCCGTAGCCAGGTCTCTCCCATGCCGCCGATGCCGACTTGAATTACTTTCATAGACATACTTTCTGGTGAGGGGGTCTAGCGTACGCGCCCGCCGTTGAAACGCTGGAATATCAACGAGAGGATAATGATCAAGCCGTAGAAAAACTGCGTGAAGAAGCCGGTCAGACCGGCCGCGATTACGCCTGTCTCGATGAAGGCCACAATCGATGTGCCGATCGAGCCTCCGAAGACCGTGCCGATGCCGCCCCAGGTCGGCGTGCCGCCCACGAACAGACCAGCCAGCACCGGCAGAAGCAATCCGTCGCCGGTGGTGGGCCACCAGACAAAATTGATCATGACCGAAAAGACGCCCGCCAGCGCCGCGCCGATGCCGGTGAATACAAAAACCAGGATGCGCGTTCGGTCGACGTCGATGCCCATCTCGGCGGCGCTTTCGGGATTGTCGCCGACGCAATGGACACGCACGCCGAAGCTGTGCCGGTTATACAAAAACACGCCCAATGCGGTGAAAGCCAGGGCCCAAAGCATTTGATTGGGAATGCCCTGATTCTCAACGATCATGATGGTGTCGTCGGTTAGCAGCGTATGAATGAAGCTGCCGCGAATCTCTGGGATAGCGATGGAAAAGCCTTCAACAAGGATATTAATTAAGCCGCGCAAGAAGAAATTCATGCCCAACGTCGCTACCAGGGCGGATAAGCCGATGCGCACGACAAGAATGCCATTGAGAAACCCGAGGAAGGCGCCGACCAGCAGCGCCGCCGCGATGCCGACCAGCGGGTCGCCGCCTTGGTCGACTATCGAAACAAAGGCATAAGAGGCCAGCCCGACCACCGATGGAAAGGACAGGTCGATTTCGCCGGCTGTTACCACGAAAACCAGGGGCACGACCAGAAATATCGAAACCGGCAGCGCAATCATGACCGAGCGATAAGTTTTGAATTGAGAAAAGACCTCGGGATTCGCCATGGTGAAGCCGATCAACATGACGATCAAGAAGAGCGTGGAGGTGATGGCGCGGCGGTTGTTGCGCGACCACTTGGCTATGCCGCTGGCTTCTTCCCGCGCGATCTGCTTCTGCTTGCCGCCTGTTGCGCTGCCTATCATGGACGCAGTCTCCTGACTATGCGGGCGAAGCGTCTGCCGCGTGGCCCAATTCCGCGATTTCTTGCATGTGCTTGATGAGGACCTCGGCAACCGGGATATTGGCTTTGTCTTCTGTCATAACGACTTTGCCGCGATCCAATACCACAAAGCGATCGGCAACATCAAAGACATGATAGATATTGTGCCCGATGAAGATAATCGAACGTCCGCGGGCGCGGACGTTCTCGATGAAGCCGAATACCTTGGCTGTTTCCACCAGGGAGAGGGCGGTCGTCGGCTCGTCCAGGACAATGAGGTCGGCATCGAAATAAAGCGCGCGGGCGATCGCCACGCCTTGCCGCTCGCCGCCGGAGAGTGTGGCTACCGGCGAATCCGGATCGAAGACTTTGGAGGTGAAGCCGATTTCGCGCATGAGACGATTGGCTTCCTCGTACTGTGTCTTGACCTTGATGACGCCGAGACGGTTCTTGATTTCCCGTCCCATGAAAATGTTGCGGGTGATGGTCTGCTGCGGCGCCAGGGCGCGATCCTGATACACGGTCTCAATGCCGGATTCGCGCGACTTGGCGGCATTCCAATTCCTCACTTCGCGCCCGCGCACGATGATCTGCCCGCTATCCGGCTGATGAACGCCGGATAAGATCTTGATGAGCGTGGACTTGCCGGCGCCATTGTCGCCAATCAAGCCGACGACTTCGCCCGGGCGAACGCCAAAGCTGATGCCGTCCACCGCGTTGACATTGCCGAAGGATTTGGTGACGCTGCGCAATTCGATTAAGTACTCGCTATTCATAGGCAGTCCCGCGTTCCGCAAAGACGATCGGGGCTGACGCAAAGATCAGCCCCGATTGAATCACTTGAAATCACTCGGTGATGGCTTAGCGGTAGCCAGCGATCGCCAGTTCCTTGACCTGCTCATAGTTGCTGACATCGATGAAACCAGCGCCGGTATCGGCGTTCAGCGGCGCCAGGCCGAACTTGGCGGTCTGGCAGATGCTGAGGACCGGCAAGTAACCTTGCAAGAAGGGCTGCTGGTCGGCGGTCAAGTGAATCCAGTTGTCCGCGAAGCCCTGCATGATGAACTCATTGGTGTCGAAGCCGATTGCCTTGACTTGACCGGCTTCCAAGCCAGCCGCTTCGAAGTAGGTCTGCGTATTGCCCAGTACCTGCCCGCCGGAGAAAACAACCATCTTCGTGTCCGGATTGTCGGTGAGCGCGGCCACCATAGCCGGGATGCCCAGGTTGGGGTCGGCTGCCCAGGTCGGCGCCGAGTCGACGTGGATGATTTCCATGCCGGCGTCTTCCAGCGCTTCCCAGGTGCCCAATTCGCGCAGGGCGCGTTCGCGTTGCGCCAGATTCGCCAAGACGATGGCTTTGTCCCCGGCGCCGAAACCGAATTGACGCAGAGCCTCTTCGCCCAGAGCCCGGCCTTGCGACGCCAGCTGCGCCCCTACATAACCGCCGCCGTAGCGCGCGCGTACCTGATCGACATCAACGTTCTGATACATCATGATAATGCCGGCTTCGGCCGCTTCCGCCGCCAGCGGCATGATGGCTTCGTTGCCCGGGTGGCCCATCATGGCGATGCCATCGGGAGCCTGCGCTACCGCTTCGCGCAGTTGTTGCGTCATCAGCTCGCTGTCCCAGCCGGAAAAGACATATTCGACATTGGCGCCGAGATCACGTTCTGCCGCCAGCGCGCCGCGATAAACGATGCCGGCGAAGGCGTCGCCTTCGGTGCCTCCGGCGAAGAAGCGAACCGTCACGCCATCGCACCAATGGGCGCGATCAAGATCATCCTGCGCGAGCGCGGGAAGCGCCAAGGCGACGATCAAGAGCAAACTTATGATACGGAATTTGTTGAACATGCTTGCCTCCATGCAAAAAGTTGAAACGAACATTGCCGGTGACCGTCCGGAATCTTCGCTGCGCTGGATGGTTGGATGAGCCGGACGGATTTCCCAACTTTGCGAAGTCTACCATTTTCAGCGCAAGCTGCCAACAATCGAAATGGATACACTATCCGGCCGACAGGGCAATTGCATCAAATCATTTTTTCACCACCGAGGACACCGAGAGCACCGAGTTTAGGTTCATTTGTCTGCTTTCCATCTAATTCCATCACCTGAATACAGTGAGGTCGCCAGCGAAACTTCATTTGTGGCTGAAAACAAGCCTGAAACATAGGATGAGCTATGTTCCGTTGCTTTTCTCGGTGTTGACGGTCAGTGTCTACGCGACCCTCGGCGCCCTCGGTGGTTAATAATCAGTCCAATTTCGTACCATGTCAGCCGCCCCATTTTGATGCGATTGCCCTGATCCAGCCCAGGCATAAGTTGCGACTGGCGGATGCAGCGGATATAATCGCGTCTAGCTTTTGGCGCATACTGCCAACTGAAATCCTATTGTGTCTGGAGGAAGTCATGTTCAAACGTCTTGTATTTCTGTGTTTAGTCCTGTGCCTCGCCTTGCTCTCGTCCACCGCCCTGGCGCAGGACGATATCCTGCTCTACGGCGGCAACCAGGATATCGAAAACATCGACCCGGCCACGGGCGAAAACTACTCGATCAACGCCGCGCTGCGCAGCCTGTATGACGCGCTCTACATTTACCGCGGCAGCGATACGATCCCGCATTTGGTGGACAGTTATGAAGTCAATGACGACGCGTCCGTCTGGACCTTCCACTTGAAAGAGAACGCCGTCTTCCACGATGGCAGCCCGGTCAACGCCGACGCCGTCGTTTATAGCTTCAACCGGATTTTGGCGATCTCAGGTCCGCCGAGTTGGCGCTGGGCGACTATCGCCGATGAAAATACGGCAGCAGCCGTTGACGAATTCACCGTGCAATTCACACTGACGCAGCCCTACGCCCCCTTCATCGGTACGCTGCCGCAGCTCTTCGTGGTCAATCCTGCCATCGTCGAAGCCAACCTGGGTGATGACATGGGCCAGACCTTCCTCAAAGAAAATGCCGCGGGTTCCGGTCCCTTCACCCAGGGACGCTGGGAGATCGGCAATCTCTACGAGTTCATCGCCGTCGACGACTACTGGGCGGGCTGGACGGGCGATGACCATTTGGACGGCTTCTTCTGGATCATCCAGCGCGATGCGTCGACTCAGTTGAACTCCCTGCTGGCGGGCGAAACGCATATCGCCGATACTGTGGCGGCCAGCGACAAAGAGAAAATCGTTGGTTCCGAGGACTACGTTTGGGAAGAGCACGGCGGTTTCTTCACCAATACGCTGAAAATGAACAATACGGGCGAATACACCAGCGACATCAATCTGCGTAAAGCCGTCGCCCATGCGATGAACTATGAAGCCATGGTCGAAGCGCAGGACGTCAAGATCACCATACTGCCCGGTCCGACGCCGGCGAATTTTGTGGGCTATGTTGATGGCTTGGACTATCCCAAATTTGATCTGGACAAGGCGCGCGAATACCTGGCGATGACGCCTTGGCCCGACGGCGGCATCACCTTGGATTACGTCTACGTCACCGACTTCCCGCGCGAGGAGATCCCGGGCTTGATCCTGCTGGAAGGGCTTGCGCAGTTGAACATTGAACTCAATATGATCCCCATGCTTTGGCCCGATATGACTGCAAGCTGTGGCTCGCAGGAAACTGGACCGGACATCATCAACATCTACACACTGCCGCCATTCCTGGATCCGGACGCTCATCTCTACAACCAGTATCACTCGGGCCAATGGGGCAGCTTCAATTCCTGCAGCTTCTACCAGAACGACCGCGTCAACGAACTGCTGGATACAGCCCGCGTCATCGGCGATGCCGCGGAACGCGCCGCGCTCTACACAGAAGCGCAAGAGATAATCGCCGCCGAGCAGCCCTCGGTCTGGATGTATACCGAAGATAGCAGCATGTCGCTCAATAACTGTGTCAAGGGCTTTGTCTATTCGCCGATGTATCCGATCACGGTTCTTTTCCAGGACCTGTGGATGGACGGCTGTTAGGCTAAGTTCACAAGCCTCCTTCATGGATTTGGGGGAGGCTTCTCTTCTCTCAAGGAAGATCTACTCCACAGCTTAATCTTTGCGAATTGAGGGAAGATGTCGAATCCAATAGTCCTGAATGTAGATGACTTGACGGAAGATATACCGGCGTTGACGAGCAGCTTCGCCCGCCTGATGCAAGAAGCAATCGTGATGTGCATGATGCCGCATAATCATGCTTCAGGTGTCTTGTGCAATCTTCAAGATCTCGAGAGCGTTCTGGAAGAAGTCAGAATAGATTGGAAGACATCTTATTCCGAGCGAATCAGGCGGGCCTTTGGTGCGCCGCGCAATGCGGCGGAGCGGGCGGGCGAGGGCATCGCTATCCTGACGATACTAGCGCTTACCGAATACACTGTGTTTGAGCGAGCCCCAATCGGCAACGGTTTCGACTTCTGGCTAAGCCGGAACGATGAAGACGATCAGTTTCCCTTTCAGTATGAAGCCGGGTTGGAAGCCAAGGGGCTATCGCACGCGCAGTATCCTAGTCAGATAGTTCGCGCAGTAAACGACGGAATAGACCAAATAAAGAATTCGGATAATGCGGATTTGCCGGCTTGGGTATTGGCAACGGAATTCAGCCGACCAGTAATCTATTTGGTGCAGCTATGAATAATAAAGCCCGCGAAGTCAAGCGCTTGCACAGAAAAGCTATGGAATATGTTGACGAGGCTTATATTTTGCAGTTGGAAGGCGAACGCGAACAATTTCTCCACTTCACCCGTCTCGCGCTGGAAAAAGAAACCGCCGCCGCCGATCTCATGTTGGACGAAGACATCGAACCTACCCGCTCCGTCTTGCACCGCTCCGCCGCCACCCTGGCTTGGCGCTGCCAAGAGTATGACAGAGCCAAGCGACTCGCCTATCGCGCGCTCGCCGGCAACCCGCCGCCCGATATTGCGTGGGAACTCAAGGACTTACTGAGCACGGTAAGATTGGAAGAGGCCGGCATTCGCCTTGGCAAAGGGCAACTACAATTCTCGCTGCAGGGCAGCGAGGTAGGTTATGGGAAGGCGGCGCTATCCGAGTTGACTTCTCGTATGCCGAGCATTGGGAGCATGCTGCAGATAACCGCGAAATCCGTTTATCGCCGCCTAAGTGATATTTCGGAAGTTAGCGCAGACGACTACAGCGAAATCCCGATATTCGTCGACAGTTTCGCGTCTGGCAGCTTCATCGTGAGCCTGCGATTAGGCAGCCCGATTCAAAACGAACTGCTCGGTTTTGAGCGTTTCGACAACGTCATAGAGCCCTTTCTGCAGCATCTAAACTTGGTAGATAGGGGCGAGTTCTACGAACTTCAGAAGGAGCTGGATGATCCCGATGCTTATCTTGACTTTGTGAAAGCCGCGCGAAAACTAGCCCCAGATGGCAATCGAGTCGATTCAGTCAAATTCCAGGCAAGCGTTCACGATCAACTCAAAATCGTGTCTTTCAACGCAACACAGCGTGACCTAGCAGATGTCCCTTTGCCTGAACCGACTGCGGAGCAGGGGGCGCTCAATGGATATCAAGTGACAGGCTCAGACTTACAAAAGGAAGGCGTCCTGAAAGTTGCGGACGGCCTGGTCAAAACCGAATGCGTGCTGGTCACTGATGACAATGCGCAGTGGGATATCGAGGGTCCCGAAGATGTATTGGATGAAATTGTTCGTATGTACTTCAAACGCCGTGTTGCAATCAGCGGCAAGCAAATGAAGAAGAAAAAGAACCGTGTCAATCGTATTCGTCTTGCCAGCACAAGTGATGTCTCGGCAATTGACGACCAGGATCAGCAAGAATCAACCGATGTTCCCGCACTCCCATTGCCCGACGCTTGAGGCGCAAGCATGAACCTCCGATTCTATCTGCTGCGCCGCATCGCTTTGATCGTCCCGACGCTCATCGGCCTCAGCATCCTCACTTTCTCCATCGCCCGCCTGGTGCCGGGCGATCCCGTCGGGCTGGCGGCCGGACCCCAAGCCACCGAAGAGATCAAAGAAGCGCTGCGGCGCGAATTCGGGCTGGATCAGCCGCTGCCGGTTCAATATATCAATTATATGTCGGGTCTTTTCCGCGGCGACTGGGGGCAATCGCTCTATACGCGTCGCGATGTCTTGCCTGACCTGCGGACTTTCTGGCCGGCGACGCTGGAATTGACCACCATCGCCGTCATCATCGCCACGCTTTTGGGCGTGCCGGCCGGCGTCATCTCGGCCATGTATCGCAATCGCCTGCCCGACCACATTGCGCGGATATTGTCGCTCTTCTTTGTCAGTTTTCCGGCCTTTTGGCTGGCGATGATCTTCCAGACCTGGTTCGGTCGCGACTTGGGCATGTTTCCCATCAACAAGCGTCTGCCAGTGCTCGTCGCGCCCCCGCCCACGACCACCGGTTTATTTTTGATTGACAGCTTGATTCAACTCGATTTCGAGACCTTTTTTATCTCGTTGAAACATATTTTTATCCCCTCGCTGGTATTATCCTTTAGCGCCTTCGCCAGCATCACGCGCATCACCCGCGCCAGCATGGTCGAAGCGCTGGAAAAGGATTTCGTGCGCATGGAGCGCGCCATCGGCATCCCTTATCGCATCATCATTTTCAAATATGTGCTGCGCAACGCCTTCATTGCCACCATCACCGTCATCTCGCTCAATTTTGGCTGGTTAATGGCGGGGGCCATTTTGATCGAAACCATTTTCGACTGGCCCGGGCTGGGCTTGTACGCTGTGCACGCGTCGCTGAGCCTCGATTTCCAGCCGATCATGGGGATCGCCTTTCTTTATGGAGTGGTCTTCAGCCTGATCAATATCCTGACGGATATGGTCTATGGCATATTGGACCCGAGGATTCGCTATGGCTGAGTCCGACAAGCGCAAGACTTCAATCCGGGACGAGGCGCGCTCGGCCCGCTGGGAGAATATCGCCCGCGGCTTGTATCGCTTTCGCTCCAACCGGCTCTCGATGATCGGCCTGTTGATGCTGATCTTCATCTTGCTGGTCGCCATCTTCGCCCCGATCATCGCGCCCTATCCCGAGGACGCCGCTGGCAAAACTCGTGTCATGGAACGTCTGCAACCGCCGAGCGAGGATTTTGTCTTTGGCACCGACAAGATTGGGCGCGATATCTTCAGCCGCGTGGTCATGGGAACCGGTCTGGCGCTGCAAGTCGGCACTATAATCATCCTGCTCGCCACGACCATCGGCGTGACTATTGGCGCCATAGCCGGATATGCAGGCGGCTGGATTGATGACATCTTGATGCGCATCACCGATATCTTCCTGACCGTGCCCGCCCTGGTTCTGGCGATCGCCATTTCCGCGGCGCTGGGCAAGGGCATCATCAATGCCATGATCGGCATTTCACTGGTCTGGTGGCCGGGCTTCGCCCGCTTGACCCGCAGTCTGGTGCTGTCCTTGCGGGAAGAGCCCTTCGTCGAAGCCGCCTTTGGCATCGGCGCCGGTCACATGCGCATCATCTTCCGTCATATTCTCCCCAATGCGGTCTCGCCCATCATCATCAAGATGACCACCGACTTCGGCTTCGCGGTGTTGACCGCCGCCGCGCTGGGATTCATCGGGCTGGGCGCGCAGCCGCCGACCCCGGAATGGGGCGCGATGATCAACGACGGCCGTCGTTATTTCCCCGATGAGTGGTGGATCGCGACCTTCCCCGGGCTGGCAATCTGGTTGATGGTTTTCAGTTGGAATCTAATCGGCGACGGCTTGCGCGACGTCTTGGACCCGCGCGCGCGGCGGTAGCATGCCCATGGCTGATTTGCTCAACATAGAAGACCTGCACCTGGAGTTCCACACCTACGACGGCGTGGCCAAAGTGCTGGCAGGGGTCGACTTAAAGATGCAGCGCGGCGATGTGCTGGGCTTGGTCGGCGAAACGGGCTGTGGCAAATCGATGACAGCGCTTTCCGTGCCGCGTTTGATCCCCATGCCGCCGGGCAAGATCACTGAGGGCCGCGTCACTTTTGATGGCGAAGACATCCTGAGCAAGTCGGAAAGCGAAATGGAGTCTTTCCGCGCCAGTCATCTGGGCATGATTTTTCAGGATCCGGTCACGAATCTGAATCCGCTTTTTACCATTCGCGAGCAATTGGTGGATGCCGTGCTCTATCAACAAGCGCGCGGACAAAGGGTGCCCGGGCGCTGGAAGGGTTTCCTGCCATCGGTGCGGCAACTGCGGAGCGAGGCGCAGGAACGCGCGGTTGAATTGATGCGCCTGACCGGCATCCCCGATGGCGACAAGCGCATTTTTGAATACCCGCATCAATTCAGTGGCGGCATGCGCCAGCGTGTCTTGATTGCGATGGCTTTGGCAGGCGATCCGGATTTGTTGATCGCCGACGAGCCGACGACGGCTCTTGATGTCACCATCCAGGCGCAGATCCTGCGCTTGATACGTTCCCTGGTCAAACAGCTCGGCTTGACCGTCTTGCTCATCACCCACAATCTTGGCGTGGTCGCGCGCAGCTGTGAACGCGTCGCCGTGATGTATTCCGGGCGCGTCGTCGAAGAATCACCGGTGCGCGAACTCTTCAAGAATCCCAAACATCCTTACACGCGCGGATTGATCAATGCCGTGCCGCAAAAAGACGTCAGTCGCGGCGGACTGATCGGCATTCCGGGCATGATCCCGAATCTCATCAATCCGCCGGCGGGTTGCCGTTTTCATCCCCGCTGCGAACAGGCGATGGAGATCTGCCGCCGGCAGGTTCCGGCGGCGATCGCGGTCGGCGCGGAACACAAGGCATCGTGTTTCTTGTACCCGGAGGATGCATGAGCCGTCTGCTGGAGATCAATCACCTGAAGAAATACTTTCCCATTCGCGGCGGCTTGCTGAACCGACAGGTGGCGGACTTCCGCGCGGTGGACGACGTCAGCTTCACGTTGCAAGAAGGCAAAACCCTCGGTTTGGTCGGTGAATCCGGTTCCGGCAAGACGACCATCGGCAAGTGCATCTTGCGACTTTTGGAACCCACGTCCGGACAGATCCTCTACGATGGGCAGGACATCACCCATATCAAAGCCCGTGAATTGCGCCGCCTGCGCAGCGAGATTCAAATGATCTATCAAGCGCCAGCCGCCTCATTGAACGGGCGCATGACCGTCGGGCAGATCATCGGCGAGCCGCTTTGGATCCACGAAAAACTGCGTGGAGACGATGCGCGCGACCGCGTGCTGGAACTGATGACCGTAGTTGGCTTGAAAGAAGAGCACTACTACCGCTATCCGCATGAATTCAGCGGCGGGCAGCAACAGCGCATTGGCATCGCCCGCGCCTTGGCTGTGCAGCCGCGCCTGATCGTTCTCGACGAGCCGACCTCCGCGCTCGATGTATCCGTGCAAGCGCAGATCTTAAACCTGTTGCAAGACTTGCAAGATCAATTCGACTTGACTTATCTCTTCATCTCGCATGACCTTGGCGTGGTGCGTTATATGTGCGACGAGGTCGCCCTGCTATATTTGGGCAAGATCGTCGAGGTGGCGAAGACCGAAGTTATTTTTGAAGAACCCAAGCACCCCTATACCCAGGCGCTGATTTCCGCTATTCCTGAACCCGATCCAGACCTGCAACGGGAGGAAATCATCATCCGCGGCGATCTGTCCCACACTTTTCCGCAGGGGGGCTGTCCCTTTGCGCCGCGCTGCCATGCCGAAAAACTTGCCAGCTGCGATTCCGTTTTGCCGCCGTTGCTGGAAGCGGATCAAGGGCATCTGGTCGCCTGTCATTTGCATCCTGCCTTATCCGCATCATCCGCATCGGAGCCCGCTTGATGCTCAGCCAAATCACATTGGAAGATATCCGTCCTATTGGCATCGGCGCCGGCATCCTGGGCACGGGCGGGGGAGGCAATCCCTATTTGGGCGGTTTGCACCTGGCGTCGATCATCCGAGAGAAGGGTCCGCAGACCATAATCGATCCTTTCGAGCTGGCGGATGACGCGCTCTGCTGTGTGGTTGGCAGCATCGGCGCGCCGACCGTCAGCATCGAAAAGCTGCCGGAAGGCAGCGAGATGTGCCGGGCGTTGCGCCTGTTGGAAGAGCATATCGGCCGCCGCTTTGACGCGGTCGCCATTGCCGAGATCGGCGGCGCGAACTCGATGCAGCCGCTGATCGGCGGCTTGCAGGCTGGCATCCCGACTGTTGATAGCGACAGCATGGGCCGCGCCTACCCAGAAATCCAGATGTCCTCCTTCCTCTTCGATTCCAGCGCCAACGCCGCGCCCCTGGCAATGGTGGACGCCGCCGACAATGCCGCAGTTGTACCGGCTGCGGTCAGCGACAAATGGGCGGAGAAAATCGCCCGCAACATCGCTGTCAGCATGGGCGCGCGGGCGGGGCTGGCTGGCACCATCATGACGGGCGCCCAGGTCAAAGCGGCTGGCGTCCATTACACGCTGAGCCTGGCGCATCATCTCGGCTGCCAGGTGCTGGAGGCGCAGCGACAAAAGTCCGATGTGCCCGAGGTTGTGGCGCATGTTCTGGATGGCGACGTTATCTTTCATGGCAAGATCACCGACGTCGACCGCCGCGTCAGCAAAGGATTCGCCCGCGGCGGCGTCCGCATCGAGAGCTTCGGCGGAGCGGACAAGCTGGAAATCGAGTTCCAAAACGAGTTTCTAATCGCCTTCATCAACGGCGAGGTGGCGGTGACGACCCCCGACCTGATCTGCATCGTCACCGAGGACGAGGGCGAGCCAGTGACTACGGAGCTGCTGCGCTATGGGACGCGGGTGGCTGTCATCGCCGTGCCGGCGCCGCCGCAGCTCAAGACCGAGATTGCGCTTGAGGTGGTGGGACCAGCCGCCTTCGGTTACGATGTCGCGTTCCGTCCGCGGCCGGGCGGCGTGATTGGCCGGCGGCCAAATTGAGATAATGCGTGAATGAAGAATCTGGGCTTAATCTACATATATTGCGCAATTTCAGGCCGAATAGACGCGCTGCGCCGGGCAGGGCAGATGGGGCGCGCGGACGGCGCGCGGATGTTTCTGGATGGCGCTTTCGCGTTATTGCGTGATGATGGGAGATGGAATGGCGACTTCCGCCTGGTATGCGCCCGGATTTGGCTGAAAGGCGGAGAGCGCCCCGGCTGCGATGTTCTTGCCCTAGGCGCGAGCAGCGGGCGCGAGTACGAGATTCGCGATCCGCGGGGCGACTTGGTATTTGCGACAGATCACCCCAGCGCAGTCAGAGATTGGATTCTGGAATTTGTGAATGCGGGCGGGTACGCGAAAATGCGCGAGGAATTTGGCGAGGATGCGCCCAACTACACCGTCTTCACCCGCCAAGATCATTCTTTCGTCAGCATAGGATATATTCATCGAGTTGCGCTGGGCGGGTAAACGCTTCCGTCGAAACTGGCAAGGCGCGGTAGAATCGGCATGACATCTTTGATTTCACAAAGTACGCAAAGGAGAAAATATGATTCGTTTGACAGCTATAGCCTTAATGATGCTAGCGAATCTGACATCGTTTTCGGCGCTGGCCCAGTCCTATGCGATACGCGTGCAGTTCAATACCAACTTGCGCGCGGAAGCCAGTCTCGACAGCCAGGTCATTGAATCCGCGCCAGCCGGCTCCGTTTTGCAAGTGCTGGAACATTCTGGTCGCTGGTTGAAGATAAGCCGCAGTGGAAATGTATTGTGGATGGCGGATTGGGTCAGCTACAGCCGCGTCGAAGACACCGCGCCGGTCCAGCCCCAACCAACCAGCAATGTCCCCGCGCAGGTAGATAACTGCTGTTTCGTGGATCGGCAATGCAATACAGCTGCGGACTGGGAGAATGGCTACTGGGCCTTCCAGAACGGGCAATGCGCCGCGCCGGCGCCGTCTCAGCCGCAGACATCAGCGCAGCCTGTCAGCAATGTCCCCGCGCAAGTGGATAATTGCTGTTTCGTGGATCGGCAATGCCATACGGAAGCGGACTGGGCCGATGGCTTTTATGCTTACCAGAACGGGCAATGCGCCGCGCCCGCGCCGACGCAGCCACAGAGTCCTGCGCAGCCGGTTAGCAGCATCCCAGCGGGTGTTGACAATTGCTGCAAGGTCGATATGGAGTGCCAGACAGACGCGGATTGGACAAACGGCTATTACGCTTATCTGAATAACCAGTGTGGCGTCCCTGAGGGCATAGACAATTGCTGTCGAGCCGGTTGGCACTGCGAAACCGAGCAGGATTGGCAACACGGCTGGTCAGCTTATAAGTATTTTAAATGCAGCGACGAAATTCCTATGCGCATTAAAGGATCGTCGACCTTCGTCAACCTGGTGCGGGAAGCCTATAACCGGCTCAAGAGGACGTCTCCGCGCCTGTACCTCTACGGCATCACCGGCTTTGATGCGATCCGCGAGGCGCCAGCCGATGACGACACCGGCTACTTTGACCATATCAATACCTATCAGCAGGCATTCGGGCGCGGCAGCTACACCGATTACGATGTGGTTACGGTGGTCGGCGGCATCGCGCATGAAGCCTGTCACGCGCATCAATTGGCTGATGGCACGGCGACATCCGGCTGGCGCAACGAATTGCCCTGCATGCAAAAGGAGCTCGAGTCCTACCGCGCGGTCGATCCAACGGACCGTTATGGCTTTATTGCCTGGGCGCAAGACATCGTCGACAATATCCGCAATCCGGACTATTGGTGGTGGGAATAGCGATACGGTTTACGTAAACAGGAGTTGCGAATGATTAAAGCAATGCAGTTCAGCATCATGATGTGGGTCTTGCTGATTTGCAATGTCGCCTCGGCGCAGACTTATTCGATACGTGTGCAATTCAATACCAATCTGCGCGCGGAAGCCAGCCTCGACAGTCAGGTCATCGAATCCGCGCCCGCCGGCTCTGTTTTGCAAGTGCTGGAACATTCTGGTCACTGGTTGAAGATAAATCGAAGCGAGGTTGAATTGTGGATGGCGGATTGGGTCAGCTACAGCCGCGTCGAGGACAGCGCGCCGGCCGCTCCCGCGAGCGTTAGCCCCGCACAAGTCGACAATTGCTGTTTCGTTGACAGGCAGTGCCAAACCGCGCAAGATTGGGAGAATGGCTACTGGGCTTACCAGAACGGGCAATGCGCCGCGCCCGCGCCGTCTCAGCCGCAGACATCAGCGCAGCCCGTCAGCAATGTCCCCGCGCAGGTCGACAATTGCTGTTTCGTGGATCGGCAATGCAATACGCCTGCGGACTGGGAGAATGGCTATCATGCTTTCCGGGATGGTCAGTGCGGCGCGCCAGCGCAGGCTCTGCCGCAAAGCCCGGCGCAGCCGGTCAGCAATGCGTCCGCGCAAGTGGACAATTGCTGCTTCGTGGACCGGCAATGCCATAGCGATGCGGACTGGACGGACGGCTATCTTGCTTACTTGAACAATCAGTGCCCGGTGTCGACGGTCTCTCAACAAGGGGAAGCCATAAGCTCGCAAGCGCCAAGCTCGTCCGCGATACCGCTTTCGACCAGGTACATGACCGAAGGCGTGAGGCGCCTGATGGCGAACCCCACAGTGGATCCCTTCAACAATTGCTGTCACATGCGCTATCAAGATAAAGATTGCAGCGGCGACGCCGAGTGGGAAGCGGGCTATTTGGCGTTCCGGAACGGTCACTGCATCCCTCCATGGCCGCTGGGCGCGCGCCCCGCGATTGTAGGTGGCGGCAAGTTTCATCAGCTGGTGAATCGCGCCTTGGATTTGATAGCGACCCATGCGCCGGACTGGCTGCACTATATCAACCTCAGTGGCGCGCGGGAGTTTAAGGAAACCCCGAATGTTGGCGGGTTCATAAACAGTCAATGGTCGATTTGGCACGGCTGGCTCGATTATCTCAATGAGAATCCGTCTTGGGAGCCCGATCTCAATTATATCGCGGGCTATGCCGGCGGCATCACGCATGAAGCTTGCCATGCCATCCAGCAGCGAACCTACAGTCAATCCCCGGGTTGGACCAACGAAGCGGCTTGCGTCGAAGCGCAGTTGGCTGTCATCGAGGCTATCAATCCAAACTCTCCAGACGTCCCTTGGCTGCGGGATTTGGTGGCCAATATCCAAAACCCGGAAGTCTGGTGGTGGGACTAATTTTGATGCGAAGAATTCGCATGCGCGCGCGGCGCGTTAAAATGGAAACTGTCTCTTCATTTCTCGTTTAGGAGTTGCGAATGATTAAAGCAATGCAGTTCAGTATCATGGTGTGGGTCTTTGTTCTGTGCAATGTCGCCTCGGCGCAGACTTATTCGATACGCGTGCAATTTAATACCAACTTGCGCTCGGCCGCCAGTCTCGACAGCCAAGTCGTCGAATCCGCGCCAGCCGGCTCCGTTTTGCAAGTGCTGGAACATTCTGGTCGCTGGTTGAAGATAAATCGAAACGGCAATGAATTGTGGATGGCGGATTGGGTCAGCTACAGCCGCGTCGAGGACAGCGCGCCGGTCCAGCCCCAACCAGCCAGTAATGTACCCCCGCAGGTGGATAATTGCTGTTTCGTGGATCGGCAATGCAATACGCCTGCGGACTGGGATAATGGCTACTGGGCGTTCCAGAACGGTCAATGCGCCGCGCCGGCGCCGTCTCAGCCGCAAACATCGGCGCAGCCCGTCAGCAATGTACCCGCGCAAGTGGATAATTGCTGTTTTGTGGATCGGCAATGCCAGAGTGATTCGGACTGGACGGACGGCTATCATGCTTTTCAGAACAATCAGTGTCCGGCAACGACTGTCGCTCCCGTGCCGAACCTGGCTGGGATTAGCGTTTGGACGCCCAATATGACCGAGGGGGTCAAACGCTTGCTCGCCAATCCTTCCTCAGATCCATTTAACAATTGCTGTTATATGCACCACCATGGCACTTGTCATAGCGAGGAAGACTGGCAGCGTGGCGCCTCGCAATACCAAAATCATCAGTGCATTCACCCAGCGCCTCTCTGGACACGTCCCGTCATCGTAGGCAACGACTCGCCATTAGGCACCGCCAAATTCACAAAACTTGTGAATACGGCACTTGAATTAATGCGGGTTCATACGCCGGAGTGGCTGAAGTATATCGAAATCAGTGGCGTGCGAGAGTTTGAGCTACTCCCTGCTGATGTAGGAGGCGGCTTCTTCAACCAGTCATGGGTCGTGGGGCATGGCTATTACAGTTGGCAGCAAGAAGATCCAAACTGGGAGCCGAACCTAGATTATATTGTGGGTTATGCGGGCGGTATCGCACATGAAGCCTGTCATGCCATCAAGCAGCGCACCTACACCCAAACTGTCGGCTGGGCAAACGAGCTGCCTTGCGAAGAGGCGCGCTTGGACGTAATCGCTACCATCAAACCAGACTCCAAGGATGTCCCATGGCTGAGCGCTTCGGTCGGACACCCTGACACTTGGCGGCGGTAGCGATGCAAGCAGCGCTGCCAGCCTATCAGGGACCCGGAATCGTATTTGGAAGTTCTTATCCGTTCGCAACCACGAGGAGACACACATGAGAATAGGAATAGATGTCGGCGGCACCAATACCGATGCCGTCTTGATGGACGGCACGACCGTCGTCAGCTCGACCAAAACGCCGACCACCGCCAATGTCTCGGAAGGCATTGCTACCGCCTTGCGAGATGTCATTGCGGATTCGGGCATCAACGCGGCGACCATCGACGGCGTGATGATCGGCACCACGCATTTCACCAATGCCGTGGTCGAGCGCAAGCACCTGACGCCGACTGCTTGTATCCGCCTGGGCTTGCCGGCGACGGTCTGCCTGCCGCCCATGGTAGATTGGCCCCTCGATCTGCGAGATTTGGTTGGCGGCAACGCTCACCTGGCGCACGGCGGGCACGAATTCGACGGGCGGGAAATCTCCGCCTTTGAACCGGATGAGATCCGCGAGATCGCCGAAAAGATCAAGGCGGCCGGCTTGAAAGCCATCGCCATCTCGTCGGTCTTTTCGCCGGTCAATGCCACCTTTGAGGAACAGAGCGCCGAGATCGTCCGTTCCGTGATTCCGGATGCCAATATCACGCTGTCGAGCGAGATCGGGCGCATCGGTTTGCTGGAGCGCGAGAACGCCGCCATCATGAATTCTTGCCTGCGCCAACTGGCGGCGCGCACGGTTGACGGTTTCAAAGCCGCGCTCGACGAATTGCGGATCACGTCGCCCTTTTACATCAGCCAAAACGACGGCACCTTGATGAATGCCGATTTCGCCAAGGAATATCCGGTGCTGACCTTTGCCTCTGGACCGACGAACAGCATGCGCGGCGCAGCCTTCCTCAGCGGACTCAAGGATGCCATCGTGGTCGATGTCGGCGGCACCACCACCGATATCGGCGTTTTGCAGCACGGCTTCCCGCGGGTCGCGGCGCTGGCGGTTGAAATCGGCGGCGTGCGCACCAACTTCCGCATGCCCGATACCTATTCCATCGGTTTGGGCGGCGGCAGCTTGATTGACCCCCACCCTAAATCCCTCCCCCATAGAGAGGGAGGGACTTCTTTGACATTGGACAGCCCTTCCCTCCTTGTGGGGGAAGGGGCCGGGGGATGGGGGGAAGTCAAAGTTGGTCCGCGCAGCGTCGGGTACGAACTGACAGAGAAGGCGCTCGTCTTCGGCGGCGATGTGCTGACCGCGACCGATGTCATCGTCGCCAGCGCTAGCGCGGATATTGGGGACAGAGATGCTGTCAGCGATCTCGACGCCGGATTGGTGACAGCGGTGGAAGCGCGCATCATGGAGATGATCGCCATCGCCGTCGATCGCATGAAAACCAGCGCCACCCCGGTGCCGGTTATCGTAGTGGGCGGCGGCAGCATCCTGGTCACCGGCGAAATTGAAGGCGCATCCGAAATCATCAAACCCGATCACTTCCCGGTCGCCAACGCCATCGGCGCCGCCATCGCCCAGGTCGGCGGAGAATGCGATCGCATCTTCTCTTTGGCTGAGCTCAGCCGGGATGAAGCGCTGGACCAAGCCAAGCAGGAAGCCTCGGATCGCGCAGTCAACGCCGGCGCCGCCGCCGCAAGCGTCGATATTGTGGATGTCGAGGAAGTGCCGCTGGCTTATCTGCCTGGCAATGCCACCCGCATCATGGTCAAGGCCGTCGGCGATCTGGTGGGGGCATAGTCATGCGCATCATCGACGAAACGGTACTGGAAGACCTGGCGCTGGGCGCAGCGGTCTTGGGGACCGGCGGCGGCGGCGATCCCTACATCGGCAAATTGATGGCTCGCCAAGCCATCCGCGACTATGGTCCTGTTGAACTTTACACCTTGGACGAACTGGATGACGATGACCTCGTCGTGCCTACTGCCATGATGGGCGCTCCGACAGTTATGGTCGAGAAGATGCCCAACGGCGACGATATCGTCAACGCCTTTCAATCGGTCGGCAAATACATCGGCAAACCGGTCAAGGCGACGATGAGCATCGAAGCGGGCGGGCTCAATTCCGTGGTGCCGATTTACTGCGCCGCGCGGCTGCGCGTGCCCATGGTCGACTGCGATGGCATGGGACGCGCCTTCCCCGAACTGCAGATGGTCACGCATACCATTCACGGCATCTCTTCGACGCCCTTCGCCATGTCCGACGAGCGCGGCAATACCGTCCTTATGGAGACGATCAGCAACTTGTGGACGGAAACTTTCGCTCGCAGCGTCACGGTCAATATGGGCGCTATGGCGATGATCGCGCTCTATGCGGCAACGGCGGCCGAGCTGCGCCAAGCCGCCATCCCCGGCACCATCACCTTGGCCGAAGAGATCGGCAAGGTCGTGCGCCGCGCTCGGCTTGAGGAAGACAATCCGGTGGAAACGATCCGCGCGGCAGTCGGCGGATATCTGATCTTCAGGGGCAAAATCAGCGATGTCGAGCGCCGTACCGAAGCCGGCTTTGCCAAGGGCGATGCCATGATTGACGGCATTGAGGAATACGCGAGCCAGTCGCTGCAGCTCAGCTTTCAGAATGAACATCTGGCCGCCCGTATTGATGGCGAGTTCCGGGTAACGGTGCCCGATCTGCTGGCGGTCCTGGATGTCGATACCGGCGAGCCCATCACGACCGAGGGGCTGCGTTATGGCTTCCGCGTCGCCATCATCGCCATTCCCTGCGCCGAGAAATGGCGCAGCCCCAAGGGGCTGGAGCTGGTGGGACCCGCGTACTTCGGCTATGACACGGAATATGTCCCGGTGGAAGAACGGTACGGAGCTTGAGTTTACATGCGGCGGATCAGCCACCGGCCGACCCCTGCCGAGAGAATCTCAATCCAATTCGGTAGGGGCGACTCGGTGAGTCGCCCGCAATCCTCCCTTTGTGAGGATTGACGGACAGGGAGCAAAACAGAACATGCGATTGTTATACGAAGAGAACATTGAAGACATCGCGCTGGGCGCGGCGGTCCTTGGCACGGGCGGCGGCGGCGATCCCTACGTCGGCAAGTTGATGGCGCGCGAAGCGGTGCGGCAGTATGGTCCCGTTGAACTTTACACCCTGGACGAACTGGACGACGATGACCTGATCGTGCCGTCGGCCGGCATGGGCGCACCCATCGTCATCGTGGAAAAGTTGCCCGCCGGCGACGACATGATCCGCGCCTTTCAGGCACTGGGCAAATATTCCGGGCGGAGGCCGCGCGGCACCATGAGCATTGAAGCCGGCGGACTCAATTCGGTCATGCCGATTTATGTCGCCGCCCGCTTGCGCATCCCGATGGTGGATTGCGACGGCATGGGACGCGCCTTCCCGGAAATCCAGATGACCATTTTCACCGCCTACGGCATCACCGCCAGTCCCTTCGCCATGTCTGACGAACGCGGCAATGTCCTGCTGATGGATACGGTGAGCAACAAATGGGTGGAGACTTTCGCCCGCTCCTGCGTCGTGCACATGGGCGCCGAGGGCATGATCGCGCTTTACTCGGCGACGGTCAAGCAACTCAAGGAAGCCGCGATTTACGGCACGATTACGCTCGCGGAAGAGATCGGCAAAACCGTTCGCAACGCCCGCCGCGCCGAAGCCAATCCGGTCGACGCCGTGCGCCAAGCCGTCGGCGGCTTCCTGCTCTTCCGCGGCAAGATCACCGATGTCGATCGGCGTATTGAGGGCGGCTGGAACCGCGGCGACGCCACGATGGCTGGCGCCGGCGACTTTGCAGGGCAGACGCTCAAGCTCGACTTTCAAAATGAACACCTGGCAGCGCGCGTGGACGGCGAGTTTGCCGCTACTGTGCCCGACTTGATCGCGGTGCTCGATGGCGAGACCGGCGAGCCCATCACCACCGAGGCGCTGCGCTATGGCATGCGCGTGGCGGTCATCGCCTTCCCTTGCGCCCCGCAATGGCGGGAGCCCGAAGCCCTGAAACTGGCTCACCCGCGCTACTTCGGCTACGATGTCGATTATGTGCCGGTGGAAGAGCGCTACCGAGGTCCTTGATGCGCCTGCTCGATGAAGAGAACATCGACGACATCGCGGTTGGCGCGGCGATATTGGGCTCCGGCGGCGGGAGCAATCCCTACATTGGCAAGTTGATGGCGCGCGAAGCCATCAGGCGATATGGTCCTGTTGAACTATACGCCCTGGGCGAACTGGCTGACGACGACCTGATTGTGCCGTCAGCCGGTATGGGCGCGCCGGTTGTCGCTGTGGAAAAATTGCCGGCCGGGGACGATATCGTCCGCGCTTTTCAGGCTTTGGGCAAATACACTGGCCGCGCGCCCCGCGCCACCATGAGCGTCGAATCCGGCGGTATGAACTCGATCCGGCCGATCTACCTTGCCGCGCGTTTGGGGATTCCCGTCGTCGATTGCGACGGCATGGGCCGCGCCTTCCCGGAAATACAGATGACGGTCTTGACGGCTTATGGGATCAGCGCAAGTCCTTTTGCCATGTCCGACGAACGCGGCAATATGCTGCTGATAGATGCCGTGAGCAACAGGTGGGTAGAAACCTTCGCCCGCTCTTGCGTGACGCGCATGGGCGCCATCGGCGCGATCGCGCTTTACTCGGCGACAGTCAAGCAACTGAAGGCCGCCGCGATCCATGGTACGACGACACTGGCGGAAAAGATCGGCAGGACCGTGCGGGAGGCTCGCTTGAAGGAAAAGAATCCCGTTGATGCGATACGTCTCGCGGTCGACGGTTTTCTCGTCTTTCGCGGAAAGATCAGCGATGTCGATCGTCGCGTTTCAGAAGGTTTCGCCAAAGGCGGCGCCAGGATGACCGGCAGCGGCGCATTCGCAGGGCAAGCGCTGCAGCTCGATTTTCAAAACGAGCATCTGGTACTGTGCGTCGATGGCGATTATGTGGCGACCACGCCCGATCTGATCGCGGTCTTGGACAGCGAAACCGGCGCGCCCATCACCACCGAGGCCCTGCGCTATGGCATGCGCGTGGCTGTCATCGCCTTCCCTTGCGCGCCGCAATGGCGGGAGCCGGCCGCGCTGGCACTCGTCTGTCCGCGTTACTTTGGCTACGATATCGATTATGTACCGGTCGAGGAGCGCTTTGCCTCATGATGCAATCTGTCACCCTCAACGACACCCAGGCCATCGCCATCGGCGCCGGCATCCTCGGCACCGGCGGCGGCGGCAGCACCTACCTCAACCGCCTGCGCTTGGATCATGAACTGCGGGCGCAGGGCGGGGCGGTACCAGTTATCCAAGCCGACGATGTGCCGGATGAGGCGCTGGTTTGCGCCGTGGGCGGCATGGGCGCGCCCACCGTCAGCAACGAGAAACTGCAAGAGGGGCAGGAGATCAAACGAGCCGTGCGGGCTTTGGAAGAGCATCTGCGGCGGGAAGTCTACGCTGTCGTCATCGGTGAGATCGGCGGCGGCAATGCCCTGGGACCGATGATCACGGCTTTGCAATGCGGCTTGCCCGTCGTCGATGGCGACAGCATGGGCCGCGCCTTCCCCGAATTGCAGATGGATACTTTTATGATTTATGGCTTGTCGCCGGCGCCTTTTGCGCTGTCAGACAGTCATGGCAATGTCGCGATTTTCACGCGCATCGGCTCGGCGCAGCAAGCGGAAGCCTTCGCGCGCAGCTTGACAATCGAGATGGGCGGTTCCGCCGGTCTGGTGATGCCTGTCATGTCCGGCGCCGACATGAAAGCGACGATTATCCGCGATACCCTCAGCCTGGCGAAGCGCATCGGCGAAGCCGTGCTCGATTGCCGCGCCCGCAGCATCGAACCGGCGGAAACTGTGGCGGCGTTATGCAATGGCACAGTCATCTTCACCGGCAAGATCGTTGATGTCAATCGACGTACCGTGGAAGGATTCGCGCGCGGCAGGCTCAAAATCAGCGCCTTTGATGACTTCGACACACAAATGGAAATCGACTTCCAGAATGAAAACCTGATCGCGCGCGTGGGCGACGAGGCGCTTTGCACCGTGCCCGATCTGATCACCCTGGTTAGCCTGGATGACGGCGAAGCGATCGGCACAGAGTCCTTGCGTTATGGCTTGCGCGTGGCGGTGCTGGCCATGCCGGCGCCAAAGGAACTAAAGACGCCGGAAGCGCTGGCGGTGGTGGGACCACGGGCTTTTGGATACGATGTCGAGTTCTGTCCGATGGCGGGGGATTTGCTATAAGCGATGGGATTGACGGATTACGCAGCTTTCGCTAGGCTGGATGTACAAGTGGGAAAGGCAAGCGGTGCAACGATGAACAAGCGCCAAACGCTTAAATGGACTATTCATGACAATGGCATCTGCAAAGCCGACGCCGATTTCCATGCTTACTGTGAGGAGCACAATCAAACATTGCCGCTGACGCGCGAGGGCTTGAAGCGACTGCCCCGCGAAGTTGAGTTGGAGTTTTATCGCCGCATGCCGGTGTGGATGGCTGACGAATTAGGCTTCGGCGCCTTTGAGGATGACCCGCTGCTCATTGTGATGAGGGAAGTTGATCACGGTGTCTGGAAGTATGTGTTTTGACGCCGGATGAGATACCTGCTCGATACAAACATCTGCATTTATTGCATCAACAGAAGATATCCGCAGTTGTTCGATAGAGTGCTGCTGCGGCATCAACAGTTCGGCATTTCCGTCAGCGCGATTTCCAAAGCAGAAATGTACGCTGGTTCGCACCGTCGACACATGCCAGCGCGGTATCGGCAAGAGCAGGAAGCGTTTTTTTCGTACTTCCCTAGTCTGCCCTTTGATGACAGCGCGGCCGACGTTTATGGGCGCATACACGCACGGTTAAGAGACAGAGGGCAGCTTATGGGTGCCGCTGACATGCAGATCGCAGCGATTGCTATGGCAAACAGCCTAATTGTCGTAACACATGATCGGCGTGGATTTTGGCGGCTCCCCGAGTTGCCAATCGAAGACTGGACGATTGACTCGGCGAGCTAGACCAAGCACAAGGAATACGCTATGCCAAAACAACCTCACATCATCATCTTCAATCCGGACCAGTGGCGCGGCGATGTGATGAACCACCTGGGCAATCCCGCCGCGGTCACGCCCAACCTCGACGCGATCATCCAAAGCGATGCCGTCTCCTTTCGCCACGCCTTCTGCCAGAACCCGGTCTGCACGCCCAGCCGCTGTTCCTTCATGACTGGCTGGTATCCCCATGTCCGCGGGCACCGCACCATGTTCCACATGCTGCGCCCGGACGAGCCCGTGCTGCTCAAGTATCTCAAGGATTATGGCTATTTCGTCTGGTGGGGCGGCAAGAACGACCTGGTGCCACGGCAGGATGGCTTTGACGAATACTGCGATGTCAAATATGAGGCGGGGCGAGCGCTCCGTCCCAATTTGCATCGCGCGGACGAGTGGCGCGGCGATCCGGACGGCGACAATTATTATTCCTTCTACGCCGGCAAGCTCGATTCTGGTGATGAAGACGTCTACTACGACAATGATTGGGCGATGGTCGACGGCGCGGTGGATCTGATTCGCAACGGGACCGATGATCAGCCGCTTTGCATTTACTTGCCCCTGGGCTATCCGCACCCGCCCTATGGCGTGGAAGATCCCTGGTACAGTCAGATCAACCGCGAGCGTATCCCGCCACGCCTGCCGACGCCGGATTGGAGCAAGAAACCCAAACTCACGGCCGGCATCTATCAGCGGCAGGGCTTGGCTGGCTGGAGCGAAGAGCGCTTCAGGGAATTGCGCGCGACCTATTACGGCATGTGCGCGCGCGTCGACGCCCAGTTTGGAAAACTGGTGGCGGCTTTGCAAGAGCGGGGCATTTACGACGACAGCGCCATCTTCTTCTTTTCCGATCACGGTGATTTCACCGGCGATTACGGTCTGGTTGAAAAGACACAAAATACCTTTGAGGATTGCCTGACGCGGGTGCCGCTCATCATTAAGCCGCCGTCGGACATCCCTGTCCAGCCCGGCATCCGCGATGCCCTGGTTGAACTGATTGATTTCACCGCGACTGCTTATGAGTTTGCCGGCATCGCGCCGGACTACGACCACTTCGGGATTTCGCTCAGTCCCTTGTTGACGGGCGCGGCAGATGAACATCGCGACGCGGTCTTTTGCGAGGGCGGCCGGTTGCTGGGCGAAGAGCAGGCGATGGAAAAGGACAGTCCCTCATTCTACGATCCGGGCGGACTGTATTGGCCCCGGGTGCAGTTGCAGGGCAGCGAAGACGGCGAACACAGCAAGGCGACCATGTGCCGCACGCGGGACTTCAAATATGTCCGACGGCTTTACGAAACCGACGAACTCTATGACTTGCGAGAAGACCCGGGGGAGCTGCGCAATCTCATCGACGATCCAGCCTATGCAGGCATTCTGGCGGAACTGCGCGAGCGCATGCTGACCTGGTATCAAAAGACTTGCGATGTCGTGCCTTACCAGACTGACGTTCGCTAGGTAACTTTCAATCCTATTTTTCGCTTATTTTCGCTTGTTTTTCTGATTATCATTGGCAGCCGGCGGTGACCCCGTATTGCAATAGCAGTCGTTGATTCGCGGGTATATCGTCCAAGCTGCATTCGGCGCCATTACTCCAAATAATGCGCAGATCGGCTGCCATAGAAGCGCCGAGCCCAAAGTGCAATTCCTGTTGATTGTTGCCGCCAAGCCCGGAACCGATTTTGACCGTTTGCATCTGCGTCGAGCCGGCCTCTGTGGATAGATAGACCTTGCTCCCGACGGCGTCTCGATTGACGTCAGCGCCGCCGCGCAAGCTCAAAGCCAGCCAGCGATTGTCGTTGCCCTGATTTTGATACAGGCGATAGCCGCTGTTCCAATTGCCCGTGACCAGATCCAGGTCGCCATCGCGGTCGTAGTCGGCGTAGGCGACGCCCAGCGTGGCTAAGGGCGTATCAATGCCGCTCGCGTGGCTAACATTGACGAAAGAACGATGCCTGTTGTTGCGGAATAGGGCGTCGGGCAGCGCGTTCATAAAGCTGACTTCCAGCTCGGGAAAGGTCTGAAAATATTGGGTGGTGGCGACATACAAGTCCTGCCAGCCGTCGTTGTCAAAGTCGAAGAAGACCGCTCCCCAGCCCACACCTTGATTCGGACCCATATTGATGGCGGAACCGGTGGAGCGGGCGCGATTCCTGAAGCCGCCGGCGCCGTCGTTCATCATCAGGTGCATTTGATAGACCATGTCGGTGATGTATAGATCCAGATCGCCATCGTTGTCGTAATCGCTGGCGTCCAGTCCCATGCCGTTGATCAACAGATCGCTCCCGGACTCTGCCGATACGTCTGTAAAGCACCAGTGACCGCAACCTGAGCCATCGTTGCGCCAGAGCACATTGCCGATTTCGTTCTGCAATTTGTCGTTGACGACATAGAGATCGAGATCGCCATCGCCGTCATAATCGAGGAAACCGGGCGCGAAACCAGCGCCCAAGGTCAGCCCGTATTCCAGCATGGCGGAAACATCTGTGAAGCTGCCATCGCGGTTATTGAGGTAGAGCCGATCTTGCTGCCGCGAGAAATCAACCGGGTCGCATTCGGGGAAACAGGACCAGTTGGTCACGTATAAATCCAGCCAGCCATCGCTATTGTAATCGCCGAAAGCCGCCGATGTGCCCTTGCCCGTGTCACCGACCCCGGCTTCCAGGGTGACATCGCGGAATCCAGCGCCGGCTTCGTTGCGGAAGAGCGTATTGGCGCCGTAATTGACCACGTAGAGATCGAGCCAGCCGTCGTTGTCGTAATCCGCCCAGAGTACGCCCCCGCTCGGCACATCAGGCAGACTCAGATCATTAGAGAATTCGGAGACCGAAAAACTGCCATCCTGATTGTTGCGATAGAGTACATTGGGATCAAGGTTGCCGGTGACATAGAGATCGACCCAGCCGTCGCGATCATAATCGCCCCAAGCCTGCCCGATCGCCAGATAGCCTTGCAGCGCTTCTTTATCGTCCCAGACGCCGCGATGCGTCGCCGTGATGCCGGCGGCTTGGCTGATATCACGAAAGATGAGCGATTCCGCATCTTCTTGGGCTGCGACCAGCGCGCAAAGCCAGAAAACGACAAACACAGGCAAGAGTCTAGGCGCATTTTGTATCGTCAAGCAAGTGTTTGCTGCCGCTCGGGGGCAGCGCAAAGCTTTGCCGCGCTCACGCAAAACAGCAAGTTTTCTCGTTGCATGAGCGACATGGTTTACACAAATAGGACGACCCACCGGGTTGACCGCCTCACTGAACTGCAATCTTTACCGCGCTGTCCTGCGCGCATACATTGGCCAATCCAGAGGAATGCCCAACTGATCTTTCAGCAAACATTGAAAATCGCGCAAATGAGTCTCGGTATTACGCACCTGCCGGGGCCTCAAGTCCTTGTCCAGGCAATATGCCGCCAAAGCCCCCGCCGCCTCGCCGATATTCCATTCCACCGGATGCAAGCGGTAACAACCGTTGGTGATATGCGTCACGCCCAGGTTTTTGCAGGCGGGCAGCAGGTTTTCGAGGCGCTGGGGTATCAATGAGCCGAGCGGAATCTGGAAGGGATAACAACTGATGTCGATATAGTTGCGCAAGCCGGTGCTGGGATGCAGGTCGATGCGATAACTGCCGATGCCGACGCTGTCGTCGAATTGCTCGGCGCTGTCCAAGCCTGCGCGCTGTCGGACGCCGACGTGCTCTTCCAGCACCGTGAACTCGGCCAGGATGCGCCGCGCTTCGCGGACGTAGACATACTTCGCCATGCCGTCGCTGGCGCCGACCACATCGGGACGCAGCCGCAAGCCGGGATAGCCGTAGCCTTTGCCGTCCGAGCGAGGCGCCTCGGTCTGCATCCAGTAGAGCACGGAGTAGCTCAATTGCTTGCATTCGCGCAGCGCAGCTTGTTTGGTCTCTTCGTCGACGCCCAGCAGCGGCTTGAGCCAGTAATCAATCTGGGGCCAATTGACCAGTGTGATATCGCTGCGGAAGCTCCCTTCCGGGTAGTGTCCCTTGTAGAGGATGCGGCGGAAGTGCCAAAGGTCCGAATTTGCCCCTTTGCCTTGGTGAAATATTTCCCGATGCACTGTTTCCAGCGTGATGGGGCTGGGATAATACCAGCTCAATTGTTTGTCGGGCCAGAAATCGGCTTTGTAGTCGCGCCAAAAGTCATAGTCTTCCGGCTTGTCGATGGTATGATCTTCGCCTTCCAGGTGATCAATGGCGAAGCACCAGGAAATCGCTTGCTGATCGAGCGGCAGCGGATCGCCCTCGACGGCGTGCATCTCGCCCGTCTGCGCTTGACTTTCCGCGCCGATAACAGACTCGACCTCCGCCAGTTCCAGCAAGTCGCCCAACTCGGTGGCATCGAGGATGTAGGGTGCGGAAACCAGGACTTGATCGCCAGTCCGTGTGTCTTCCAGCGTCACTGCCAAGACTTGATCGCCATCGGTCTCGGCGGCTGCGGGAATGTGATAAAGCAGCAGGTCCAACTGCATGCTGGAACGATAAGGCGCCAGCATCTCTTCAATGACCGCCAAGCCGATGCGCGGCTCGTGGCAAAGGCGGCTGACATTGCCCTGGCCCGGATTCCAGTTCATGGTATGACGCGCTTTTTCGGTCAGAGGATAGTTACGACGATAATAGTCGCGCACGCCATCGGAGAAGCGCATATAGGTCGCTGTCGCGCCGCATTGATCCACCCAGGGATTTTCGTCGGGCGGCACGGCTTGCGCGGTCAACTGACCGCCGATCCAGTCGGTCTCTTCGCTCATGATGACCGACTTGCCCATGCGCAGCGCGGCAAGCGCGGCGCCGATGGCGCCCGTCCCGCCGCCTACGATGAGGATGTCGCAGTTTCGTTCTTTCATGGTTCCTTCCTCAATGCCTAATCACGCTTGTATCACTGGCTGATTCTCCCCAGTGGATGTCCCGACGAAATGTTCTCGGCTCTGAAATGAATTGTAATCGTATCCATTTTCTGCGCACCAATCGGCTATCGGATTGGCGCCGCCGGTAAAATCAAAGTTCTCTTTATCATCGACGGGTTCGCCGACGAGATAGCGCTCGATTGGCGACAGTTTTTCCACCAGCTCGGGCGCCTGCTGCCGATAATCTGTTGGGACGACCCAATCGTAAGAATAGCCGATCATGACAGCTTTTCGCGTGCGATTGGTCAAATTGGCCGCGCCGGCATGCCAGGTGCGGTTCTCGAAGAAGACGCAGTCGCCCGGGTTCAGTAAAGGCTCCACTTTGCTGGCTGGATCAACCTGGTCCTGCGGTATCTCGATCGGTTCCTTGAGTTGATTGCTGGCGGCCGCCATCAAGGTGACGCCGGTGTTGGGTTCTCTCAAGTCGGTGAGATAGTAGGCGACTTTTAGCGAATGGCGCGGGATATGTTGGTCTCCCAAGTCGCGCATGGACATGTAATGGTCGCGGTGCCAGCCAGGAATACGTCCGGTATCGGGCGATCCCGGCGGATCAGGGTGGCGGAAGATCAGATGGCTCGTGAGCAGCGACAGATATGGGCTGAGCAACTGCGCCACGATTGAGAAGACCTTGGGGTTGGTGATCAGCGGCAGAAAGGCGTCGTCCATTGACACGCAATTGCGAAAGCCGTCGTACAAGCCGCCCGGTCTGCGCTGGCGATTTAGCTCGCGATCAGAGGCGATCAGCCGATCGCCGGCCTCGATCAACGAGGAAATGGTCTCGCTATCCAGCGCGCCGCGCACTATCAAATATCCCTCTTCATCAAATTGCCGCTTTTGCTCCGGCTTTATCTTATGGAATTCCATCGCCACTAACCCTCCATTCCCGCGTAAAGCGCAGCTTGTTCCGCATCCGCTCGCTTGCTGACTTCAGTATAAATTCTATCCAAGAGTTGCCCGCGCGTCCCTTCGAACGGTTCCAATTCCGGCGTATTCGCCCAGGTCGTCCACTGAACCCGGTCTTCGTCCGAGGCCAACTCGTCCAGCTTCGCTTGATAGCCGTCGCCCAGGAAGCCACGCAAAGCGAAGTATTGCAGCGCTTCGTAGCTGGAGTCGCCGGGCGCCGCGTCCTCGTAGTAGGTCAAGACCGCACCGGCGGCCAGCAGACGCCGCTGCAAATCGACCACGCTGACTTCCCGGACCGAGCTGCCGTCGTCCAAACTAACGTTGATCGCTTCGCCCGCCGCTTCCCCCAGCGCCATCCAGCATGGTTCCATGCGCAGCGTGCTGAAGCCGATATGCGTGCCCGACGCCGGCGCCGGAATCAACAGATTCTCGACTTCCAGGGGCACGATGACGCCGTAGGGCACGCTGTAGGGCGTCGTGCGATAAGAAAAGAAGCCATCCAGATGAGGACGTCCCACTTCGCGCTTCAGGCAGGCATGCGAGTCCAGGCTGTAATGGCTGGCGGTGATGCTGGTCATGTGCGCGCGCGTGTGGCGCTTGGACAAGGCGTCCTGCGCGGTGAAGAGGTACTCGCCGCGGATGCGCCGTCCCTCGCGCACATAGATCTGCCGCGGGAAGTTGCCATTGTCCGCAAATTCGTCGCTGGCCAGCCCCCAGCGCCGGCAGCGCTCGCGGAAGTCGGCCGGCAGTTCCGGGTCATTCTGCGCGAAGTAGAACAGCCCGAGGATGTAATCGCGCAGGCGTTCCGCAAAGCGATCGCGCCAATCCCAACTGGCTGTGGGATAGGGCCAGTTCTCCTCTGGCAGGTCTGTCGAGATGAAGGCGGCGTGTTGATTGTTGCCGTCGACTTTGCCGTTGGGCACCGTCACCATATTGGTGATCGCGCCGATGCCGTCGAATTCCATCGGCGTCGGCGGACCGGCGAAGCGGTTCAGCCGCAGGTCGTCAATCAGCGAGACGTATTCTTCGCGGTTGTATGCGCGCGGTTTTTCGATCCTGGCCATGTTTGATTCGACGGTCGTCAGCGGCAATCGATAGTTGTAAGACTGAATCGCATTATCGCCCTGCCCGGTGGAGTAATAGTCGTCTGCCGGCGCGCCCCAGCGCTGGTAGAATTTGCCGGCGCAAGGCTCGCTGTATTCGTCCGCGCCTTCGCGACCGAGCATGTAAGGGGCGCCGGCGGCGGCTGCCAGATCGCCTTCGTAAGTGGCGTCGACGAAAACGCTGGCGTGATAAGTTTCGATCTCGCCGTTAGTTCGGTTGATGATCTTGATCCCCGTCAACGCCGCGCCCTCTTTTATGGTATTACTGGGCTCGTGATCGAATTGCCGCATCGTGCGGACTTCCAGGTATTCTCCCGGCTCCGCGATCATTTCCAGCAGGATCTTTTCGGCGACACGCGGCTCGAAGCGGTAGCCCTCCCCGCAGTCGATTACCTGCTGTGAATTCGCGCCGTATTCGTCGACGTAGTGCTGTTTGACGCGCCTGACGAAATCCAGGAAAAGCCCGCCTGTCGCGCCCTTGGTATGGATATCGGTCGCGCCCAGTCCGTTGGCGGGCAAACCGCCGATATGCGCGGTGCGCTCCAGGATGATGGCGCGTCGTCCCGCGCGAGCGACTGCAATGCCCGCCATGATGCCGGCCGGCGCGCCGCCGACTATGACGGCGTCGAAGTCGTATGTTGGGGGAGATGTCATTCAGTTTTCCTTGGTTGTCTGTGTGTTAAGCGGGCGACCGAAGAGTCGCCCTTACAAATGTGTCGTGTTTGCTTAAGCTCGCATCATTCCTTCAGCGCCAATGAGACCAGCACTTTTATGCTGTCTCCTGGCGCTATGTGGCCCTGGAGCCGCAAAAAACCGCCAAAATGCGTAACCTTGCAAAAAGTTACCGCATCTGTTTTCCTTGGCAACTCGAAGGTCGTGCCCTCGTCAGCCCAATAGATGCCGTCGGCGGAAATCTGCACCGACGCCAATCCGCCTTCAAAGTCGGGCGATAGATCCAGCGCGCGCACGAAAAATATGGCTTCGCTGGCCCAGGCGGCTTCGTAGGGTTCGCTGGCGAAGTCGCCTTGCCAAAGAACGTTTCGCTCGACGATGGCGGTGTAACTGCGTCTGACGGCCATGGCTAGAACACCCCGGAAAGCAGTACGGAGTCGACATACAGGAAGGCGCGCTTGTCGCGGTTCGTTTCCACCCAAAAGGCCGTATTCAACATGCAGTTCAAGTTGGGCATGGCCGGGATAGAGATGTGCTGGAGCGCTTCCCCGCTGTAAGACAGGTCATTGCATTGAAAACCTATAAAGCGCCGTTCCGCCAAATCTACCTTGACCTTGAGATAATGCCAATTCATCTTGGTCGCGATCTCGTTGTAACAGAGGCTTTGCGCCGGGCAATCGACGAAGTCCCAGTTTTCCGGTCCCAGATGAAAATGCGACACGGTCTCGCCGGAATCGCCGATATTGTGGAAAGGACGCGTCTTCCCTTTGACTTGCCAGCGGTTGATCATCTCGTCGTCCACCGCGTTGAGATAGCGCAGATGCGGCATCCACCGATATTCGGGATTCATGCCGTCTTGCAGGTCGAAGAGGACGCCGAAGGCGCGCACGTCGTCCAGGGACAGACGCAGTTCGCTCGCTTCCGGCTTAAACGTGAAATAGCACTCAAGTTGAATTTGCCCGCGCTTGCGGAAGGTCTGCCGTTTGATGCTCGTCGCCAGCGAACCCGCCCGCGCCCGCGTCGCCAGTTTAAGCGCGTAGCTGCCTTCCATTGAGCCGGCTGTACCGGTATCCCACATGGTCAGGTTACTGAGCATGGGCGGACGCATGTCCTTGTATTCCGGCAACATGGAATCGGGACTATGTTCGTAATTGCCGATCAATTCCGACCAGCCGCGAATGCCTTCGTCGAAGTCATCGTAGAAGAAAACCCGCTCCAAGGGATCAAAGCGGCTGAGGCGGGGATCGGCCGTGTAGACGCTCATTCGCTTCTGCTAATTCCCTTTTTGCTATCGTCCATGCATAACATCAAATGTCTATGTTTCCAGCAGCGATGGCAGCACATACCACTCTTCTTCGCCCGGAGAATCGTATTTCATCCAATCTGTATCCGGTGAAGTGAGGATATCCACCAGGAGGTCCAGCACTTCGCCCTGTCTGATGCTGCCTATATACATCGAGTTGGCGCCGTTGATATCGTCCATTTGCCGGAGTTCCGCTCGGGTCCATTCACTAAAATCGCGGTGGCTGTACCTTTCCAGTTTCACCGCGTTGGCGTATTTCATGATATTCAGGATACCTGGATTCTCCATTGCGACCACCTAGTTATGCGCATCCTTGCCGAGCAATTTTGACAGATTATTCAAAACGCGGTAAATTAACTGCAACAAGTTGATTAAGTTGCTCGACACTCGCTCAAGTATAACCAGCGCGCGGTAAACTGCAAATGAAAACGCGCCGCGAGAAAATGTGAAGCAATGGCTGAAAAGCCGATAGATTCACTATTTTAATTCAATAGGAGTAAACCATGAAACCCTCACGCTTATTTGGCTTGGCAATGGCGGCGATGATGCTTTTGTCGCTCGGCTTGGCGCCGGCGCTCGCGCAGGATTGCGACGGCGACGTCATCGAACTTGAGTTCATGAATTGGTGGGGCGCCGCCCGCGAAGCGCTGATGGACACCCTCATCGGCCACTTCCAGGCGGAGAATCCCTGCATCCGCGTCATTAACCAAGTCCAGCCCTGGGATAACCGCGCCGAATTGCTCGCTACCGCCGCTGCCAGCAGCAATCCGCCTGGCATCATCATGTCCACCCGTCCCGAGACCTATCAATTCGCCATCAACGGCTTGATCATCCCGATCGATCATTTCGTGGAGGCGCATGGGACCGATCTCAGCGTCTTCTACGATGGCGAGATTGGTCTGCAGTATTGGAACGGCGAACTCTATGGCTTGCCGATGCCGACCGCCGGCGGCTTGACCGGTCTGATGATTTACAACAAGAATTTGCTGCGCGATGCCGGCTTTGATCCGGAAGATCCGCCGGAAACCTGGCAAGAGCTGGAGGAAATGGCGGCAGCGATCACGGTCGCCGATCCCATGGGTATTGATGTCCTGGGCGCAGCGGCTTTTGGCACCGATTCGGAATTTGTCGCCTGGCTGTATACCAACAATGGCAAGTACGTCACGGACGATGGCCGCACCTTGCTCTTCAACAGCCCCGAAGGCCTGGAAACGCTGGAGTGGATGCTCAGCGTGACCAACAACATCAATCACGGCACGTTGAACATAACCGACTTCTTCCAGGATACGGCCTTCGCTCAAGGCGATCACCCCTGGTACGAAGACAAACAGGCTTTCCTGCACATCAACACCTCCTTCTTCGGACACTTCAATGTGAATGATCCCGAAGGCTATGCGGACCCCAGCAGTTGGGGCACGATGCTGAGACCTTACAATGGCGACAATCCCGATGCCCATTCTGCGGGCACCACCGGCTACAATTACAGCGGCGCCTGGGCTTACACGATTCCACGGGTGCATCCGCCAGAGAAGCAGGAGGCTGCCTTTAAGTTCGCGGAGTTTATCGGCGCGCACCCGCTGGGCGGCTGCGCCTTTCTGTTCGCGCAGAGCCGTCCCTCGCCGGTGAAGGAATGCAACGAGAACCCGGCTTACTACGATGTCAATCCCTATTGGTCGGTGGTACTCGAAGGTCTGGCGCTTGATACGCCAGTGCAAATCACACCGGTTCAGGGGCAGTTGGCGGAGATCTTGTCCAACAATATCGCGGAAGCATACCACGGCGTAAAGTCGGCCGAAGATGCGCTGAATGACGCCCATGCCGAGATGCAGGCATTGCTGGATGAGTTCTGGGCGGAGTTTGACGCCGAGAATATGTAGGAATGCCCCCACCCCAAACCCCTCCCCCAAAATGAGGGAGGGGCTTTGCTCGACACATAACTGCAAGGGCGACGGGTCAACCATCGGCTGAACCCTACACATTAGCCTAGGTGCGGAAAATGAACGGGCGACCCACTGGGTCGCCCGCCCGGCAACAGCATGAGGCAGTAAATGGCGCAAGCGTCTATCAAAGCGAAGCAGACTCAACAGGACGCAACCTGGAAGGTGCGGCTGCAGGAATGGTGGTTCCGCAACCGCGCCTTGATCGGCTTCGCATTCATCTTCCCCTGGTTCGCCGGCTTCATCATCTTTGATGCCCTGCCATTCATCTACAATCTGTACCTGAGCTTCACCGATTATCAGATTGGCACGGTGGGCGTGCCGCCCTGGATCGGCTTGGAGAATTACGTCGAAATCTTCACCGAGGATAAGTTCTTCGGCAAGAGCATGTACAACACCGTTTACTATCTGGGATTCAGCGTGCCCTTGCGCCTCATTTTCGCCTTTTTGATCGCGCTGATACTGAACCTGCGCGTGCGCGGCATGGAACTCTATCGCACGCTGTTTTATGTGCCGTCGGTGGTGCCCCTGGTGGCGGCGACGGTGATCTTCGCTGGTTTCCTCAACACGCGCTATGGTTTTCTTAATCAGTTTCTTGTCTTGATCGGCGCAATGCCGGTGCGCTGGCTGTCTTCGCCGGATGCGATAAAACCGTCGCTGATTTTGATTAGCTTGTGGGGCTTCGGCGGGCAGATGATTATCTTCCTGGCCGGCTTGCAAAGCATCCCGGATGATCTCTACGAGGCGGCGGCGATAGACGGCGGCACTGGCTGGCATCGACTCGTCTATATCACTGTCCCGCTGATGACGCCGACGATATTCTTCAATTTGCTCCTGGGTTTGATCGGCGGCTTTCAGATCTTTGAACAGGTCTTCATTCTCATCGGGACCAATGGAGGACCCTTGCAAGCTGGACTTGTCTACATGCTGCATGTTTACAATAAGGCTTTTCGAGATTTTGAGTTTGGTTATTCGGCGGCGCTGTCGGTGATTCTGTTTCTCATCATTTTTGTGTTGACGCTATTGCTCGTCTACACCTCGAATCGCTGGGTATTTTATGGGGATGCGCAAGACGATGGGACTTAAATCACCCCCATCCCCCAACCCCTTCCCCCATCAAGAGGGAAGGGGAGTGTTGGATTTAGGATGCAGGCATGATTGAAGATCCTAGAGCAAAAATGGTTCGCTACATCATCATCTATACGGTGCTGACCGTAGGCGCGATTGTGATGATGGTGCCGCTGCTCTGGACGGTTTCCACGTCGCTGAAGACGCGCGACAAAATCACCATACGACGGCTGGAGCTGATCCCGGATCCGGTCGCCTGGGAGAATTACCCCTATCTCTTTGAAGCGCGGCCGATCCTCCAGTATACGCGCAATACGATGGTTATCGTGGTGGCCTCTCTGTTTGGCGCTTGGGCGCCCTGCACCTTAGCTGGTTATGCTTTCGCTCGCATCCCCTTCCCCGGGCGAAACATTTTCTTTGGCATCTTGCTGGCGACGATGATGCTGCCCTATGTGGTGCGATTAATTCCCTTATTCCTGTTTTTCGATGAGATCGGCTGGACGCGCACCTTCGGTCCGCTGATCTTGCCCCGCGTCCTCGGGCATAACGCTTTCTATATCTTTTTGTATCGGCAGTTTTTCCGCGGCATACCGGAAGACATTTACGACTCGGCTCGCATTGACGGCTGCTCTGAATTCGGCGTTTGGTGGCGGATCTTCATGCCGATGTCGCGGCCCGTGCTGGCGGCGGTATCGATCTTCGCCTTTTCCTTCGCCTGGAACGACTTCCTGAATCCGCTGATTTACCTGGGTTCAAACAAGGAACTTTGGACCTTGGCGCTGGGCTTGAACGCCTTGCAGGGCTTTGAAGGCGAGGACAACAGCCTCAACCTGATCATGGTCTTCTCGATGTTGATGATCATCCCGATGCTGATTGTCTTCTACTTCGGGCAGAAGCACCTGATCAGCGGCGTGACTGCGCAGGGCAGTCTCAAGGGATAGCGCGCCCTTGGATCCCTCAGCTAGCGAAAATCCAAACATCGTTTACATCGTGCTGGATCAATGGCGCGGCGATTGTCTTGGCATCGCCGACAGCGCTCACCCGGTGATGACGCCGCATTTCGATCAATTGGCATACGAAGGCATCTGGTATCGCCGCGCTTATGCCGATTGCCCGGTGTGCATGCCGCAGCGCGCCACCATGCTCACCGGCTTTACCGGCAGCCAGCATGGCATGCCTCATAATTTCATGCGCGGTCCGCGAAGTCCGATCAAGCCGGAACACAGCTTGCCCGGGCGTTTGACGCGAGAAGCGGGTTACCAGACCAAGGCGATTGGCAAGATGCACTTTTATCCCGAACGCGCTCGCTTCGGCTTCGAGGATATCAGCCTGCATCCTAATGATTACGTCAACTTCCTGGAAGATCAAGGCTGGGGCGGATTCTATCGCGGGCATGGCTTGGGCGGGAACGAGGTGTATCCGGCGGTGAGCGCCGTGCCGGAGCGTCTGACTCACAGCCATTGGATCGTCGACGAAGGCGTCAAGTTCCTTTCGCGCCGCGATCCCGATTGTCCCTTCTTTATGTGGATGGTCTTCGAAGCCCCGCACAGCCCTTTTGATCCCCCGGAGCCATTCGATCGCTTCTATGACGACTTCGAGATCCCGGAACCGGTCATCGGCGACTGGGTGGACAGCGCGGATGAGCCGCCTGCCTTGACTCGACAGCGGATCATGAGCAAAGCCGACCGTATTCCGCCGTCGGTGATGACGCGACTCCGCCGTCACTATTACGCGCAGATCACGCACATTGATTATCAATTGGGGCGCTTGCTTGGCGAGCTAAAGCGCAAGGGTTTGTACGACAATACCGTGATTGTCCTCACATCTGACCACGGCGAGCATCTGGGCGATCATCGTTTGTTCGCCAAGAACAGCTTCCTGGAGTCTTCCGCATGTGTGCCTGTCATCATGCGCTTGCCCAGAAGTCACGGCATCATCAACAGACGCTCCCAAGAGCCCGTGTTGACCGCGGACATCGCGCCCACATTGCTGGAGCTGGCCGGTTTGACGCCGGCTCGGGAAATGGACGGCCTCTCCTTGCTGGCGCAGCCGGACAGTCGCGTGATATTTGGCGAGACCAGCGACGCCGTCTTCGCAACGGACGGCGCCTTCAAATATGTCTATTACTTTGGGGGCGGCGCCGAGCACCTGTTCCATATAGAAGCCGACCCCAACGACTCTCGCAATCTGGCGGGGAATGCCGCATACGCCCTGCGTCAAGCGGGTTTGAAGTCACAGTTAATCGCGTATCTACAACGCAACCGGCGTCCCTGCATTGTGGATGGCGCATTGCGCGTCGAAGAGACTGAATTAGACATTGACGCTTTGCGCGCGGCGAATACCGCCGCCTGGCGCGGTCCATTGCGCTATGGGGATGGCTACGAATCCTGATAATCGAGGTAGTTGTCGACGATGCTTGTGAACTCAATCATATTGCCATTGGGGTCGCAACAGAAAAACCGGGGCCGCCCCGGGATGGGTTCCTCATCCCAAGGTGTATAGCCCGCGTCGACAAGTTTCCTGCGCGTGGCTTCGAGATCGTCCACGACCAGACAAAAATGCCTTAACGACGCGCCGCCTAGCGACTCCTCTTCGAATATGTGCAGTTCGTCGCTGTCGTTGAGCTTGAACCAGATCACATCCACAGTCGTGATTGTGGTCGGCGCGGGAATCTCTTCCAGCCCCAGCAGCGCGCTATAAAAGGCGCGGGTTCGCTCGGCGCTGCCCGGCGGGCGCGGCACGCTGACATGCTGCAAGCGATATGTCATGCGATGATTCTCTTCTACTTCATAGCGGCATGTTAATATCTTACGCGGTTTTTTTCAATCAATGACACGGTAACGCCAGGGCTTCGTTCGGCGGCTTCGGTCAATGCGGCGAGATTGGGGATTGTGTTAATACACTTGCCTTTAGGTGGCATGCGTTTACGTGTCTGGGGGTCTATTGGTCGCCCCTAACCATAAATTGAGGCTCTTGGACTGCCGCCAGCGACTTGACAATCGCATCACAGCTCGCTACACTCCGTGTAATTGAACTGAAACTGTGCAATTGCACAGCAGCGCTCAAGAGGCAACCATGCCGCAAGCCATCGTCATGCCCAAACTGGGAAACACGGTCGAAAGCGCGATTATTTTGTCTTGGCATGTCGGCGTCGGCGATCCTGTTCAGATGGGCGAAGCGCTTTGCGAAATCGAGACGGACAAAGCGACGCTCGAAGTCGAAAGCAGCGCTTCCGGCATATTGCTGGCGCGCTTTTTTGAAGCGGGCGATGAAGTGCCGGTCATGCAGAATATTGCCGTCGTCGGTCGCGCGGGCGAGTCATTCGATCGTCTTGCTCCGGTCCCCGCCGCCCCGGCAGAACATGCCGCGCCAAGGGTTTCTCATGACCACAGCGACGAAAAGCCGGCGGACAAGGTCTTAATCTCGCCCCGCGCCCGGAATCTGGCTGGACGCAAAGGTATTGACTACAGTGAAACCGCGGGTACGGGTCCCGCGGGACGTATAATCGAGCGAGACATCCGGGCTTTGATTGACCGCCAAGTGAAAATGTCGCCGGTGGCCAAGGCGATGCTCGCTAGCGGCGAGTACCAGATCGCGGATAAAGGGCCCATTGACAAGCGAATCACCAAGTCCGATCTGGCGCCATCTATGCCCGGCGCTTCACCCGAGTTGAAGGCGATGCCTCTGACGGGCGTCCGTAAAACCATCGCAAAGCGGATGCTTGAATCCATGCAAAGGACAGCCCAGCTGACACTCAATACATCGGCCGACGCCAGCTCCTTGCGGGGCTTCCGCGCTCGGCTCAAGTCCAGCGATGAGGCGCTGGGCTTGCGCGGGGTGACTATCAATGATTTGCTCTTGTTCGCCGTCGCCCGGACCTTGCCGGCTTTTCCGGAACTGAACGCGTTGTACGAGAATGACAGGATCTTGCAACACGCGCGCGTTCACCTCGGCATGGCGGTGGATACGCCGCGCGGTCTCTTGGTTCCGGTGATTCGGGGCGCCGAATCGCTTAGCCTGCGGGTGCTATCTTGCGAGGCGAATAGGCTGGCTGCGGCTTGCAGAGACGGCGATGTCCTGCCGGATGAATTGGCTGGCGGCAGCTTCACCGCGACCAACCTGGGGCGCTTGGGCATCGAAAGCTTCACGCCCATCCTCAATCCGCCGCAGGTCGGCATTCTTGGCATCGGCAGCATCAACCTAAAGCCGGTGGAGCGGGCCGGCGCGGTCGCGCATGTGCCGCATATCGGCTTGTCGCTGACCGTCAATCACCAAGTTGTCGACGGCGCGCCCGCCGCCCGTTTTCTCGCGCAATTGCGCAAGAACATAGCCAGTATCGAGCTGCTGCTCGCCCTTTAGGAGCCCGCAATGCCGAAATCGTTGACAATTGACCCGCGTGAAGCCCGACAGAGGTCGCTGCTGCGAGCGCCGGAGATCCCCGTCAACGCCTACCTTTCCGATCCAGGGGCTGAAGCGGAACGATATGACAGCGCGGAACTGGTCAATATCTATCATGACATGCGCTTGATCCGCGAGTTCGAGCTGGTTTTGGATGGATTCAAAAAAGCCGGTTCTTACCGCGGAATCGAATACAATCACCTCGGTCCGGCGCACCTGTCTATTGGGCAGGAAGCGGCTGCCGTGGGGCAGTGCCTGCACCTTGGTCCCGAAGACTACATCCTCGGCTCGCATCGCAGCCATGGCGAGATCTTGGCCAAAGGGCTGTCCGCAATCCGGGTCCTTGAAGACGACTGCTTGCTGGACATCATGGAGAATTATATGGGTGGCGCTGCGCTGCGCGTCGTTGAAGGCATTGACGACTTCAGCGATATCGAGTCGCTCGCGCAAGCTTACTTGATTTACGGCACTTATGCCGAAATCTTCGCCCGCGCGACCGGATTCAACCGAGGCATGGGCGGCTCGATGCATACCTTCTTTCCGCCCTTCGGCATCATGCCCAATAACGCCATCGTCGGCGGCTCGGCCGATATCGCGCTGGGTATGGCGCTCTTCAAGCGCATCAATCGCAAGCCGGGCATCGTTGTTGCCAATATAGGCGACTCGTCGGTGGCCAGCGGTCCGGTCTGGGAGGCGATGAACTTCGCGGCGATGGATCAGTATCACAGGCTTTGGGACGCCCGGCTCGGGGGCGCGCCGCCCATGCTTTTCAACTTCATGAACAACTTCTATGGCATGGGCGGGCAGCCCCAGGGCGAAACCCTCGGCTTCGGCATGCTGGCGCGGGTTGGCTTGGGCGTGAACGCGGCTGCCATGCACAGCGAACGCGTTGACGGTTACGATCCGCTGGCTGTCGCCGATGCCACCCGGCGCAAAAAAGAAGTCTTGCTGGCCGGGCAGGGACCCGCCATGCTTGATGTCATCACCTATCGCTATAGCGGCCATTCGCCCAGCGACGCCTCATCCTATCGTGGAAGAGACGAGGTCGAGATGTGGCGGGAGCAGGACTCCATCAGGGGCTTCGGGGCTTATCTTCGCGCCAATAGCCACGCCGACAATCAAACACTGGAAGACATAAATGCGTTGATCGGGGAAAAGATCACCCGGATCGCCGCCGCGGCCACTGATCTGGGGACCTCGCCACGCTTGCATGTCGCCAGGGACGAGATTGGCGCGATGATGTTTTCTGATGGGAGGGCGGATGCGCTGGACGACCGCGAGGCGGATGTCACCCAACCTATGGCGGAAAGCCGTTTCGAGGTCACGTCAAATAAACACCGCTTCGGCTTGGACGAGGGGGGAAAACCGCTGCCAAAGCTCAAGACATTGACCTATGCCGAAGCGATCTTTGAAGCCATGCTCCATCGCTTTTATCAAGATCCGACCATGATCGCCTTTGGTGAAGAAAACCGCGATTGGGGCGGGGCATTTGGCGCCTACCGCGGGTTGACCGAAGCCATCCCCTATCATCGCCTCTTCAACACCCCAATCTCGGAAGCGGCGATCGTCGGCGCAGCCGTGGGTTATGCGCTGGCTGGCGGCCGTGCCGTGCCGGAACTCATGTATTGCGATTTTATGGGACGCGCCGGGGACGAGATCTTCAACCAGATGGCGAAGTGGCAGGCGATGTCGGCCAATGCGCTGCGCATGCCGCTCGTATTACGCGTCTCCGTCGGCATGAAATACGGCGCCCAGCATTCGCAGGACTGGAGTTCCCTAGTCGCGCACATACCGGGGCTGAAGGTCTACTTCCCCGCGACTGCCTACGACGCCAAGGGCATGCTCAACCTGGCGCTGCGGGGTACCGATCCCGTTGTCTTCTTCGAGAGCCAGCGCCTCTATAGCCAGCCGGAAACGCTGTTTGCCGGCGGTGTGCCGGTTGAATACTATGAGATTGAGGAGGGTGAACCGTACTTGCATCGCCCGGGCAGCGATATCACGATCGTGACGATCGGCGCTACGCTCTATCGAGCCCTGGAAGCGGCGGAGAGACTGCGGAGGGAGCAGGGTCTGAGCGCCGAAGTCATCGACGCGCGTTTTCTCAACCCGCTTAATTACGAACCGATCATCCAATCGGTTCGAAAAACCGGTAAGGTATTGCTCGCATCCGATGCCAGCGAACGCGGCTCTTTCCTGCATACGATGGCATCCAACATCAGCCAGTTGGCTTTTGACTTTCTTGATGCTCCCGTCGCTGTCTTGGGGGCGCGCAACTGGATCACGCCGCCCGCGGAGCTCGACGAGAGCTTTTTCCCCAGCGCCGACTGGATGGTCGATATCATTCACGAGCGATTATTGCCGCTGCCGGGTTACCAGCCGCGGACGCGTCAAGGGCTGGCGGAAATCATGACGCGCAATCGAGCGGGCGTTTAACCGTGTTGGATTCGCTGCACCATGAATTGCTGGCGAAGGTGGCGTCGATGTATTACCAGCAGGAGATGACGCAAAACGACATCGCCACGGCCCTCGACTTGTCGCGCGTCAAAATATACCGCTTGCTCAAGGAGGCGCGGGAAAGGCAGGTCGTGCGGGTGCTGATCGACTGGCCCATCAAGCGCGCGGGCGATCTGGAAGCGCAACTCGTCGCCGGCTTTGGGCTGGACCGAGCCTTGGTGCTGCAAACGGGCGCGACCGATGCCGCGCTCTTGCTTCGGCAGATCGCGCAGCTTGCCGCGCGCTACCTGGAAGAGGTGCTGGCGGATCAGTCCACCATGTCGATCTGCTTCGGCAGCACCACCTACGAGGTCATCAATGCCATCCGCATCGATTTTCAAGCGAGCGTCAAAGTGATGCAAGCCACCGGCAGCTTGCCGCAGGCGCTCAAAGAATATGACAGCTCCGCCCTGACGCGTCAACTGGCGGGTAAGCTGGGCGGCGAAGCGCTCTATCTGTCGTCGCCGCTGCTGGCGGACAATGCCGAAGCCGCGGCCATGATCCGCGAGCAAGCCGTGGTAGGGCAGACACTTGAACAAGTGCGCCGCGCTGATATCGCGTTGGTTGGCATCGGCGACCTCGATCCCGCCACGTCCGGGTTTGTCAAAGCCGGTGTGGCCGATGCCGAGCAATTGCGAGCATACCGCCAGCACGGCGCCATCGGCGACATGGCCTGGCAGATTTTCGACGGCGATGGACGCCTGTACCCCTGCGAATTGAATCGGCGCATCATTGGCGTTACCCTGGATGAACTGCGCGCCGTGCCAGAAACGATCGCTGTCGCCGTTGGCGTCAACAAAGCGGCGGCCATTCTGGGCGCGCTGAACTCAGGCGTGATCAACGTGCTCTGTACGGATGAAGATGCCGCGGCCGAGATTATCGATTTGCGCGAAAGAAACGAGGAACGGATTACATGGGGATAGGAAACGTGACCCAGCAGTGCAAGATCGCCGCGGGCTTGTTTTGGGCGGACTACGCCGCCCTGGGCGCGCAAGTGGCTGAACTGGAAGCGGCCGGCGTCGACTGGCTGCATATTGAGGTGCGCGATGGCAAGTATATGGATTTCGCCATGCCGCGCGGCGGATATGACATCATCGAAGCGACCTGCAACAGCACGTCGCTGGAGGTCGAAGCGCAGTTGCAAATGCTGCGCCCAAATTTCAGCGTTTTTGACCAACTGGCCGAGCTGGGCGTGAGCTTGATTAGCTTGCCCCTGGAAACGACCAATGAGATGATCTTCCAGAACATTACCTATATCAAAGAAAAACTGGGTTTGAAGGTCGGCGTTTGGGCTTGGCAAGGTGTGCCCGCTTACGCTTTTGAGCAATTCATCCATCCCTATGTCGACATCATCGAATACGAGAGTCGCGCGCCATTTTGGAAGAAGACCGCGGGCGACAAAAGCCCGCATACGATTGATCCAATCGTGATCGATACCTTGGCCAAACTCCATCGCATGATCGCGGACGCGGGCATGGAAGACCGGATCGAATTGATGGAAGACGGCGGGCTCAACGCCGGAAACGTGACGCAGTTTATCGAAGTCGGGATGACCGTCGGCGAATTTTCCTCGCCCCTGCTGAAAGGTCCCGAGGGCAAATTGCAGCCGGGCGCCGGGCAGATCGCGGCTGCTGTGGAAAAGCTGCGCGCTGTCATGCGCGAGGCGAGCGACAAGTATCGTGATGAGGGCGGACTAATATAATGTCCCGGCCTCACTAGCGCATCTAAATCCATTTCCCTTCCCTTGATTTTGGGGGCAAGGGGCCCAGGCGATAGGGGCAAAACATGCCAAACATCAATATCGGGCTGATCGGATACGGGGGCATTGGGCGCGTGCATGCCGCGGCCTACCGCGCGATTCCGTTCCATTATGGCTTGAGCGCTGACAGCATCAAAGTGGCCGGGGTCGCCACTACGCGGCTGGAAACAGCTAGGCAAGCCGCCTCAGAAATCGGTTGCGAATTCTACACGACGGACTATCGCGACTTGCTGGCGCGCGACGACATTGACGCTGTTGATATCTGTACGCCCAACAACTCCCACTACGATATCGTCTTGGCTGCGGCCGCCGCCGGGCTGCACATTTATTGTGAAAAACCGCTGGCGATGAACGCGGGTGAAGCGCAGGCCATGGCGCAGGCGGTAGAATCCGCCGGCGTCAAAGGACAACTGACATTCAATTTCCGGTTTTTCCCCGCCATCGCCTGCGCCAAACAGCTCATTTCAGAGGGCTTCCTGGGCCAGGTCTTCTCCTTCCGCGGCCGCTATCATCGCTCGAGTTACATCAGCCGCGACAAAGCGCTTTCCTGGCGCCTGCAACGGGAGTTCACCGGCGGCGGCGCGTTATTCGACCTCGGCTCGCACATTCTGGATTTGCTTTATTATCTGCTCGGCGATTTCGATTCGGTTTACGGGACGCTCGATACCTTGATCAAAGAACGGCCGGTGGCGCCGGGCGCGGCGGAAATGGGACGGGTCGATGTGGATGATATCGCTTTGCTGCAAGCCCGCACCCGCGCCGGCGGCCTGGGCACGGTCGAAATCTCGCGCATGGGTACCGGAGCGACCAATGATCTCTGCGTCGAAATCTTCGGGGAATCCGGGGCGATTCGCTTCGACTTGGCGGAGCCGGCCTGGCTGTATGTCTACGACGCCCGCGACGCGGAGACGCCGATGGGCGGTCAGCGCGGTTTTCGCAAAATCGAAGCGGCGGGCCGTTACGCGGGACAGCGCGCGCCGGACTGGACAATGAGCCCGGGCTTCATGCGCGCCCACGCCGAATGCCAGTACCAGTTCATCAAGTCCATTTGGGAGGACAGGGCGCCGGCGCCGTCCTTCGCCGACGGATTGCATGTGCAGAAGATCATGGAAGCTGCCGAGCGATCTTCTGAAAGCGGGCGCTGGATTAAGTTGGCGGAGATCTGAGAACGGTGGCGGCTCACTACGATTTCATCATCATCGGCACCGGCATGGGCGGGGGGACGCTCGCTTATGCCTTGCGGGATAGCGGCGCGCGCATCCTGCTGATCGAGCGCGGAGACTTCCTGCCTCAAGAACCACAGAACTGGCAGGTTCGCGCCGTATTTGATGAGGGCCGCTACAAGCCAAATGAAGACTGGATTGACGCATCTAATGGGCGGGCTTTCAAGCCCGGCGTTCACTACTACGTCGGCGGCAACACCAAAGTCTACGGCGCTGCCTTGCCGCGCCTCCGCCGCCAAGATTTCGACGCCCTAGAACATGAAGGCGGCACGTCGCCGGCCTGGCCTATCCGTTACGAGGACCTCGAACCCTATTACAATCTTGCCGAAGCGCTTTTATTCGTACACGGCAGATCGGGCGAAGATCCAAGCGAACCGCCGCGTACACGTCCTTATCCCTTTCCCGAAGTCGAGCACGAGCCTACTATTGCGGAACTGATCGAGAGCTTGCGCGATCAAGGATTGCATCCATTTTGCCTGCCGATGGCGATTGATCTGCGCCAAGGGGGCCGCTGCATTCGCTGCAAAACCTGTGACGGTTTTCCCTGTCGGGTTCATGCCAAGGGCGATGCCGAGATTTGCTGCCTGCGTCCGGCGCTTGCGCGCGAGAATGTTGAGCTATGGACGAAGGCGCGGGCGAGGCGCGTGCTGACCGACAGGGACGGCAAACGCGCCGTCGCCGTTGAAGTGGCGCGCGCGGGCGAATCGTTCAAGGTATCCGCCGACACGATTATTGTATCCTGCGGGGCGGCGAATTCAGCGATCCTGCTGCTGGGATCGGCGGATGATCAACATCCGAATGGTCTGGCAAATTCGTCGGGCCTGTTGGGGCGCAACTATATGGCGCATAACAATACCGCGCTGACCGCCGTCGCCCCTCTCAGGAGCAACCCGACAGTGTTCCAGAAGACGATGGCGGTGAACGACTTTTATTTTGGCGATGATGACTTCGCTTGGCCGATGGGCAATATCCAACTCTTGGGCAAATTGCAGGCGGGCATGCTCTCCGCCGCCAAGCCTTATATCCCAAAACCGCTTCTGACGGCGATGACAAAGCGCAGCGTTGACTGGTGGGTGATGTCGGAGGATTTGCCGGATCCGGAAAACCGCGTCGTCCTCGGCAGCGATGGCAAGATTCAGGCGCGCTGGAAAGCGAACAATCGCGTCGCCCATCGGGAATTGATCAAGCGGGCGGCGCGCATGATGCGCAGAGCCGGTTATGCCTTCGTCTTCACCGAGACGCTGGGCATCGAGACCAATTCGCATCAATGCGGCACGGCTCGCTTTGGCGATGATCCGGCGACATCGGTGCTTGATCCTTTCTGCAAAACCCACGACATCGAGAATCTATATGTTATGGATTCCTCTTTCTTCCCGTCTTCAACAGCCATGAATCCGGCCCTGACGATTTGCGCGCAAGCCCTGCGGGTGGCCGATCATCTGCTCGGCAAGCCCCCGCTGAAATCGGAGTTGGCATCATGACTTGGGTCATCGGGATTGATTTGGGCGGCAGCAAGATCGCATTGGGATTGGTAAGCCCCGACGATCAAATCCTTAGTCGGAGGCGTATTGATACGGACGCCGACGAGGGAGTCGACGGCGTGACCGCTCGCATATCCGCGCAAGTGGACTCGCTCAAACGCGATCTGCCGCGAGGAGAGACCGTTGCGGGCGTCGGCATCGGCGCGCCAGGTCTCTTGGACCCCGTCAGCGGGGACTTGTATACGCTGCTGAACCTGCCCGGCATCTCGAATACGCCCTTCCGCGCTATATTGCAGGATAAGTTGAGCTTGCCGGTCAAGCTGGATCATGACGCCAAGGTGGCGGCTTTGGGAGAGTTTCATTTCGGGGCCGGGCGCGATCGCGACAGCATGATTTATATCGTGATCGGCACTGGCGTCGGCGCGGCTATCATTTACCAGGGCAGTCTCATTTATGGCGAAAGCAATAGCGCTGGCGAATCCGGGCACATGACCGTCGATCCCAACGGGCGTCTTTGTCATTGTGGGTCCCGCGGCTGCCTGGAAACTTATGCGGGCGGACCGGCACTAATCAAAGCTTACGCCGCTGCCAGCGGCGAAACTATCAGCGGCGCGGAGATAACGCAGCGAGCCTCGCTAGGGGACGCGGTCGCCCTTCGGGTATTGCGGGAGGCTGGTCGCGCCTTGGGTATCGCCATCGCGTCGATGGCGATGACGGTCAATATCGAGCTCTTTGTCATTGGCGGCAGCGTCGCCAGCGCCGGCGACCTCTTGTTGGATCCGGCGCGCGAATCCCTGAAAAGCTATTGCTTTGAGGAGGTTGCGGCCAAGATCAGGGTAAGCGCGTCGACGCTGGGCGAGGATGCGGCTCTGCTCGGCGCCGCATTCATGGCGCGCTAGGAGAAATCCATGTATCTGCATGCCGACCAACTGCCCGAGCATACCGTTCTACAGGGATTTGATCTTTGCATCGTTGGCGCCGGCGCGGCCGGCATCGCCATGGCGCAGCGCCTTGCGAACAGCTCTCTGAGGGTCATACTCTTGGTCAGCGGCAGCCCCGGCGACAAAACTAGCCCGAACATGGATCGGCAGTCCTTGTATCACGGGACGACCGGCAGTTTTCTGCGGAAGGTGGATCCGGTCTTTACCCATCGCTCGCGGCTGAATATGTACGGCGGCACGACCAACCATTTTGGATTCTGGGCGCGTCCATTGGACCCGATCGATTTCGAGCCCCGCCCCGGTTTCCGCGAAAGCGCTTGGCCCTTCACCATTGACGAGTTGAAACCGTATTACGTCGACGCTCATCATTTCGGCCAATTTGGTCCACTGAATTATGACGATATGCCCTTCTGGGAAGAGGTCTTGTATGGCCGCTGCTTCGATCCATTGCCCGGCGACAAGATGCGCGGCGCCATCATGCGCGCCCAATATGAAGAGAACTTGCACGACTTCCAGGTGCAGTTCCGCGACCAACTCAAAAGCGCCGAGAACCTTACGGTGCTGTTCAACGCGCATCTGCTTGATATTGCCAGCGACGGCGAGGGGCGTCATGTAACCGAACTAAATTGCTCAACCATCGTTGCTGGAGGGCGCGGCAAGAGCTTCAAGATTTGCGCCAAGGCTTATGCGCTGGCATGCGGCGGCATCGAAAACGCGCGCCTGTTGCAGCTCTCCCGCGACTTGGGCAACAACCGGAGCGATCAACTGGGGCGGGGCTTCATGGTGCATCCCTTGCTGACCAATGCCGCCAGGGTCCGGTTCGACCGGGTAATCCCGACGGAAATCCGCAATTTCTTCCGCGAACAGCAGATTCGCCTTAAACCCCCAAGGGATGATGGCGGAGCGTACCAACACATGGTGACGCCGCTAGTCAATCCCGAACTCGTCTTCGAGTATTGGACCTTTAACGCCTGGGGCGTTTTGGCGCCAAAGCCGGCGGTATTGCGGGAAGAGGGAATTGGCAACTTCCGCATCATACTGAATTTCGGCGCGGATCGCGCCTCTGCTGTGGTCAATCTCAACTGGGAGCAGACGCCGAACGAAGAAAGCCGCATACGGTTGGATCGCGACCGGAAGGACCCCGTCTTTGCTCAGCCGGTCGCACATGTCGATTGGCGACTCAATGAAACCGACAAGCGCAGCGCCAGGCGCGCTCTGGAAATCACGCTCGATTATCTCTATCAGCATGGCGCCGTCAGTCATGAAATGATCACTGACATCAGTGGCGGCGGGGAAGACTGGACCTTTCCGCCGCATGCGGGCGCGCTGGAAACGGGCGATCATCACATGGGCGCGCTGCGCATGTCGGCAGCGCCCGAGGAGGGTATCGTTGACCCTAATTCACGGCTGCATCGGGTCGATAATCTCTATATCGCCGGTTCGGCCGTCTTCCCGAGCGGCGGTTACGCCAACCCGACGCTCACCATCGTCGCCCTGGCGCTACGCCTGGCGGATCACTTGAAGGCGGTTATTCGCTAGCCGCCAGCAGGGCATCGACCTCGGCTCGGTAAGGGGCGCTACCGGCAGCGCCGGCCTTGGTGACGCACAGGGCGGCGGTGGCGTTGGCGAAGCGCGCGGCGTCCATCAGCGATTTGCCTTCGGCCAAGCCCACAGCGAGCGCCGCGTTGAAGGCGTCCCCCGCGCCGGTAGTATCCACCACATCCACTTTGAAAGTTGGCAGCAGGTCAGTCTGATCTCGCGAGACGACCTGCGCGCCCCCCGCGCCCATTGTCACCACCACGGTCTGTTCCTCACGCGTCATCAGCGAGCGCGCAGCCGCTGCCACATCAGACACAGGACCGCCGCTGAGGCTTTCCAGTTCGGTTTCGTTTGGCGTCAGATAATCCGCCAACTGGATCGTCCCCCGCGGGATGGGCGCTGCCGGCGCCGGGTTCAATATGGTCGTGACGCCAACTTCCTTCGCCAATTGCAGGGCGTAAGTCACCATGTCGGTATTGATTTCCAATTGCAGGACCAAGATATCGGCCGCGGCAATACGCTCCCGGGCGGCGTCAATATCGCTTGACTGTACGCGGGAATTGGCGCCCAGGACCACCACAATCATGTTTTCGCCGGCGCTATCAACGAAGATCGGCGCGACCCCAGTCGCGGTTTCTTCGTCTTGAACCACATAATCGCTGTTGATGCCCTCGGCATCCCAGATCTCGTAAGCAAGATTGGCGAAGACATCTTTGCCCAGACGTCCGATGAAGGTGACGTCCGCGCCCAGGCGAGCCGCCGCCACCGCTTGATTGGAGCCCTTGCCGCCGGCGCCGGTCATGAAGCTGTCGCCGTGTACTGTCTCGCCCGGGCGCGGCATCCGCTGCACATAAGACACCAGATCGGTATTGAAGCTGCCTACAACTACGATTTTCGCCGCCATGCCCCTATCCTTTGTCATCCCGGTCTTCTTCTATATACTCTATTGTGTTCGATTTTTTTCCTGTCGACTACTATTTAAGGATAGCCATGGCGAAATTACAACTTGCTCTTGATGGAGACCTGTCCGAAGGACTCGCTGTGCTGGAACGGGCGCATGCGACTGTCGATATCGTTGAGATAGGCACGCCGCTCGTCTTCCGCGAGGGCATGCGCGCCCTGCGAACGATTTGCGCTGCTTACCCGGGTTTGCGCCTGCTCGCCGATTTTAAGATTATGGATGCCGGCGAAGCGGAAGCCGATATCGCCTTCGGGTCCGGCGCGGATTTCGTCACGGTTCTGGGCCTCAGCGGGGACGAGACAATACAGGGGGCTCTAGCCAGCGCGGAGAAGCACAGCGGTCAGGTCATGATCGATATGATGGAGGTGGCGGATCCGCTCGGGCGCGCCGCCGAGCTGATTGAGCTTGGCGGCGACTTGCTTTGCCTTCACACCGCCCACGATCAGCAAGCCAAGCGCGGCTCCCCTTGGCGGCAGCTAGCCCAACTGCGCGCGGCTTATCCCGCGCTGAGCCTGGCCATCGCCGGCGGCATCAGCTCGAAGCTGCTGCCACAGATACTGCCGCTGCAACCGCAAATCGTCGTCGTCGGCTCCGCGATTACCGCGGCGGCGGATCCTGGCTTGGCGGCTCGATTATTTCATGAAGGGATGCGCCGGTATGAAGACGCCTGAGCTTTTCGAGGCCATTCTTGCCGATCTGTCACGCACATTACGGCAGGTAGACGCGAGGCAGGTTGAGCATCTGAAAGAGGCTATTCTTTCCGCGGATCGCGTCTTCATCGCGGGCAAGGGGCGCAGCGGCTTGCAGATGAAAGCCTTCGCCATGCGCTTGATGCACTTGGGTTTGACCGTCCATGTTGTTGACGATGTCACCACGCCATCGATCGCCGCAGCGGATCTTCTGCTCATCGGTTCATCATCGGGGCGTACCGCCTCGCTGCTGCGACATGTGGATACCGCCAAAGAGACAGGTACGTCGATCGCGACCTTCACCGGCAACCTCGAGTCTCCGATCGCCGCTGCTGCGCAGACGCTTGTCCATATCCCCGCCAGCAACTTCAAAGCCGGCGCGGAAAGTGGCGAAGAATCTGTCTTGGTGATGGGATCGCTTTTCGAGCATTGTTTGGGTTTAGTCTGCGACTTGCTTGTCATCCGACTTAAGCAGGCGCTCGGGGTGGCCGAAAGCGCCATGAACGCGCGCCACGCTAATTTGGAATAGCTAACCCTTGATCGCGCCTGCGGTTAGACCGCGGGTGATAAAGCGCTCCAACAGCAAGCCGATTATGATCACCGGCGCCACTGCCGTCAGTGTTAAGGCGCTGATAAACCACCATTCGATGCCACGGGTATTGTTCTGCCCGGCGATTAGAACCGGCATGGTGATGGCGTTGAAGTTGGACAGCATCAGGGCGAAAAGGTACTCGTTCCAGGCGAAGATGAAGGAGAAAATCGCCACCACTACCAGACCCGGCGCGCTCAAAGGCAAAACGATGCGATAGAAGGCTTGCCAGCGCGTCGCGCCATCGACCCGCGCGCTTTCTTCCAGGTCGATCGGCAAGCCGTTGAAGAAATCGCGCATGATCCAAACGGCGAAGGGGATGTTAAACATGGTATAGGCGAGTATCAATCCGGCGTAGGTGTCGATCAAGCCGAACTGATTGTAGAGCAGCACAAAAGGCACGATGAAAATCGCCGGCGGCAGGAATCGCTGCGAGATAATCCAAAAGGCGATATTGTCGTTGTCCCAGCCCAGCCGCCCCCAATAGTACCTGAAACGCGACAAACCGTATCCAGCCATCGCTCCGATGATCACTGACAGCAGGGTGCTGCCTGCGGCCGCAATCAGACTATTGCGGAAATGCCGCAAGGTCGACTCGCGTTGGCTGCCAAACATCTCCTGCCAATGGTCGGGAATCGGATCAAAGTCGACGTATGGGATATAGTTGGGTCCGCGGCTGACATCAATCGGTCTTTTGACCGATGTCGTAACCAGCCAGTAAAAGGGGAATAGGACGATAAAGCACCAGACAATGACGATGAGGTAGAGTATGGCGGATTGCCATAGCGGGCGCCGGCTGGAGCGCGGCAGCAATCTCTTTCGCCTTGGCTTCGGCATGGCTCTCACCGTTCCCAGGAGCTGGACCAGCGCCGGCCAACAGCCAGAAAAACAGAAGCGAAGATGATAACGAGTATCAATAAGATATAGGCAATGGCGCTGGCATAGCCATAGTTTCCGTTGCTCAGCGCTTGTTCAAATATGTACAAGGTTAATGACTCGGTAGCCGAGCCCGGCCCGCCGCCAGTCGTCACCACAATCACGTCAATAATTTTGAAGATTTCCAAGCCGCGGATGAGTATCACTGTCATCGAGATGGGGAATAGGATAGGTAAAGTGATACGCCAGAAGATTTGCAAGATATTCGCGCCGTCTACGCGCGCGGCTTCATAGATATCCTCGGGGATGGATTGCATGCCCGCCAAGAGAATCAAGGTCATGAAGGGAATCCACTGCCAGGCGTCAATCAACAGGATGGCGATAGGCGCCCAGTTGATGTCTGTGAACCAGGGTACCAAAATCGTCTGTTCCAATTGCAATGTCTTGGAGAGTTGTCGCAGAAAATGCGCCAACGGCGAGCGCAGCGCGTTGGAATCGAAGAACATGCGTCCGGTATAAGCCGCCGCGACCGGTGTGATCATCATCGGCATCAGGAAGATCACCCGCACCAAGTTGCGTCCGTGGAATGGTTGGTTGAGTACGGTCGCCAGACCCAAACCCACGACGTACTGAATCGTTACGCCGAAGAAGACGTAGATCATGGTATTGCGAACGGTGCTATGCAGGCGGGTATCGCCGATCAATCGCTGATAGTTCCGCCCGGTCAACTCGAAGCCCATGCCCAAAAAGCCGACGCCTTCGGTGATGCCTTCGGCTTCCGCTTGGCGGGCGATGGTCGATCCGCCACGCTGCATATCCGTGAAGCTGATGCCGAGCGACCAGATGAGCGGAAAAACGGACAAAGCAAAGAGGATGACCACAGCGGGGCTGAGGAAGACCCGCTTCATGAGTCTGTCTTCGCGCACGGTGCTTATGCTTTGCATGGATGGGTCAAACCCCTCCTTAAAATGCGGGAGGGGTTTACTTATTTCGGAATTGCGTTCATATCTCCCTTTCCCCGATGATTCGGGAATCGGGGGGATGGGGGTTACATGTCGCCCATGTAGCCAACGGCTGCCCGATATTGCTCCGCTTGCGCGTCACGTCCCAGACGGTCCGTGATGGCATTCCACAATTCAGCCACGTTATCCAGCGCCTCTTGCGCGCTGATCTCGCCGGCCAGCGCCCGCGCTATCTCCGCGTCCAGCGTCGACAGATACTCAGCCGAGCCGGTGATGCGAATGTCGAGCACGGCGTTCGGGTGGTTGATGGTATTCTGAATCGCGTCCAGGTAATCGGCCGCGCTTTCTTCATCGAAGCCGGCCGCGACCCAGGGCGCGGTATCCGCCAATTGGCTGAAGCGGCTGGGATTGATGCCCGTGCCACCGGTAACCGCCAGTTCGTTTACCACGTCCTTGCTCGCCAGGAAAGAAGCGAAATCAAGCGCCGCTTCGGTCACATCGCTGTCCGACGCGATCGAGATAATCCAACCGCCGAAGGCGATAAATGGCGCCGGATTCTCTTCCATCACCCATTCACCAGCTTCATAGTCCCAGTAGGAATCACCGCCGGGCAGTACGCCGAAGCCAACCGCGCCTTTGACCAGCGAGACATTCTCGTCAACCGAGATCGTGCCGACATCCCCCCAGTCGAGGTTCAATACGGCGGTGCCGGTCGCCATCAGCGTGCGCGTATCAGCCACATCGTAGTTGATCATCTCCGGGTCGCCGACGTTGCGGATATCAATGTACTCTTCAAGCGCGCGGACCCAGCCCGGATTGTTGACTTGTGGGGTCATGTCATCGCAGCTGAAGAAGAAGCATGGGTTGCCAGGCACCTTGCCATAACCCGCGGCGCGGGACAGGTAGACCCAGTAAGATTGCGCGTTGCGGCGCTGCGCCTCCAGGGCGCCATAGATCGGCGCCATCGAGCCGGCGGTATCCACTTCCATGCCATTGAAGAACTCGGCGATATCGCGGTACTGAGTCCAGGTACTCGGCTCGCCCAGGGCATAACCGTATGCCGCTTCAAAGTCTGCCGCGTACATCTCGTTGTCGACCAGGTCCTTGCGATAATACAGCATGTGCGCGTCGCCATCGTATGGCAGGGCATAGGGCACGCCGCCCCAGGTCGTAATGCGGTCGGCATAGAGCGGAATCACATCGTCGGATTCGATGGCGTTCAGCGTTTCCTGCGGGATCGCCATCACATAACCCGGCGCCATGATGTCCCCCGCCCAGTCGGCGGCGTAAATCAGCACATCATAATCGCCCGAGCCTGTGGATAGGGCGGTGACGATCTTTTCGAATAGCTCGCCAAATGCGAAAGTCTGCAACTCGATGTTTCCGCCAGTTGCCTCCTCCCAAATCGGTCCCTTGTCCAGGACCGGACCGCCGATGGCTGACCCCGTCTGTGTTACCACGACGACAGTCTGCCCCGAGAAATCTTGCGCGCTTGCCCCAGCTGCCATGACCATTGTCAGCAGACCAAGCAATATCAGTAGAGAAAGTTTACGCATTGCTTTACTCCATCGCTATAATTTGGATACGATACTGAACCAACAGGTTCAGGCGGCAACCGCCGCCAGAGGGAAAATATCCCACACACATTGTATCGGCAAAAATCGTGATCTAACAGTCTGCTTGTATTCAGCCGGCGTATTCTGTATGCTTGTCCCATTTTCAGCAGGGGAACGACCGCCTATGCCAAATTATGTCGTCGCGCACGATCTGGGTACCACCGGCAACAAAGCGACCCTCTACGACCGTGAGGGTAAACTGGTCGGCGCTTCATTCCATGCTTATGCTACCGAATACGCCCACACCGGCTGGGCGGAACAAAACCCGGCCGATTGGTGGGACGCGGTCTGCGGATCGACGCGCCGCCTCTTGAGCGAGACAGGCGTAAGGAAAAATGACATCGCCTGCATCACCTTTAGCGGGCAGATGATGGGCGCGGTTCCGCTTGATAAAGACGCCCGTCCCCTGCGCAACGCCATCATCTGGGCTGATCAACGCGCGCTCGATCAAGAACGTTGGATCGGCGAGCGGGTTTCCTTCGAGGACGTGTACCAAATCACGGGCCACCGTCTCAGTTCGTCATATTCGCTGGCCAAAATCCTTTGGATTCGCGATCATCAGCCGGACATTTTCCACGCAACGCACAAGTTCGTACATGCCAAGGACGCGATTGTCGCGCGGCTGACGGGCAATTTCGCGACCGATCCCTCGGACGCGTCGAGCATGAATCTCTACGATCTGAACAGCGGCGCCTGGTCCGCGACGATACTGGACGCGGTCGATCTGCCGGTGGATGTCTTGCCGGAAATACGACGGTCGATTGATGTCGTCGGCGAGGTCCGCGCCGAAATTGCTGAAGACATCGGCCTGGCTGCGGGAACGCCGGTGGTCATTGGCGGTGGTGATGGCGCCTGCGCGGCCGCAGGCGCCGGCGTCGTTGAAGAAGGCTCGGCTTACAATTACGTCGGTTCGTCATCGTGGATCGCCATCTCCGCAGCAAAGCCAGTCTACGATCCCGACTATCGAACTTTCACTTTCGCGCACGTGGTCCCCGATATGTTCATGCCAACCGGCACCATGCAAGCGGCCGGCGCATCGTATCAGTGGACGCGCGATCAGCTTTCGCTCTTCGAAAAGGAAACCGCCGAGCGGCTGGGCATCAGCCCTTACGAGCTTATCAACCTGGAAGTCGCGCAAGTCGCTCCCGGCGCGGATGGACTGTTCTTCCTGCCATATCTCATGGGCGAGCGCAGCCCGCGCTGGAACCCGCATGCCCGCGGCGCTTTCGTCGGGCTGACGATCCGCCATACGCGGGCGCACATGTATCGCGCGGTCCTGGAGGGCGTGACCATGAACTTGCGAGTCATCCTCGACGCCTTTCGCGATCAGGACACACAGATCGAGTCTATGCGGCTGATCGGCGGCGGCGCCGGCGGACGCATCTGGAATCAGATCATGGCGGATGTATACGGTATGCCCGTGCAAGTCCTGGCAATATTGGAGGAGGCGACCTCGATGGGAGCAGCTCTGGTTGGCGGCGTCGGCGTCGGCTTGTACCCGGGTTTTTCCATGATTGAGACGATGAATGCGGTCGCTGTCACTGTCATGCCTGACAGCAGAGCGCAAGCGACCTACGACAAAATGCTGCCGGTCTTCAACCAGCTTTACGATGCCCTGGCGCCGGCCTACGATGAGATTGCCGCGCTGTGAAGCGGACTACAGAACATTTTATCCATGCCCATTGAGACTTTCATATTTGTCGGCGTCAGCACCGGGCAGTCTTCCATTATGAAGATCTTTCCGGAGTGGGCGAAAATCCTCGGGTTGAAGGCCAAACTACTGGGACGCGATATCCCCTTAAACGCCCCGGCTGCCAGCTATCGCCGCATCGTACAAGAAATACGGGACGATCCCTTAGTACGCGGCGCGCTGGTGACGGCGCATAAAATTGACCTCTTGCAAGCCTGTCGCGACATGTTTGACTTCCTCGATCCCCATGCGCGGATCTGCGACGAGCTATCCTGTATCGCAAAAGTCGGCGGACTTCTGCAGGGATTCGCCAAGGATACGATTTCCTCCGGTATGGCTTTGGATCATTTTGTGCCCCCGGATCATTGGGAAGGCGGTCAGCGCGATGTGCTGTGCCTGGGGGCGGGGGGCGCCGCCACGGCGGTAAGCGTTTGCCTGGCTGATCGTTCGCGCAGTGCCGCGCATCCGCGACGGTTCCTGCTCGTTGACATCTTTCCGGGGCGGCTGGACGCTATTCGCCGCATCCACGACAAGCTGGATACAGCCATTCAATTCGACTATTATCTGAACAGCGACGCCGTCGAGAACGACGCTCTGTTGAGCGAACTGCCAGCGGCATCGCTGGTGATTAACGCCACGGGCCTGGGCAAGGACCGCCCTGGCTCGCCGATCACTGATGCGGCGCGCTTCCCGCAAGACAGCTTGGTCTGGGAGTTGAATTACCGCGGCCAACGTCAATTCATGCGGCAAGCCGAGGCGCAAGCCGCGGAGCGGGATCTGACGATTGAAGACGGCTGGAATTACTTCTTGCATGGCTGGACGGGGGTCATTGCTGAAGTTTTTCAAATAGAGCTGTCTGAGGTGGTATTTGAGCAATTGAGGGCGGCTGCAGCAGCACACCGCACGGCATAATCAGAGCAGGAGCGGAAATGAACTTGATCGAGCCTTTCAAGACCGAGATTGACTTTGCGACGGGAGCCCTGTCGCCAAAGCGCAACATCATGCAGCGCAGGCTCAGTAATATGCGCCTGATGTACGCGGACCGGGATGAAGCCGAGAGAATCTTGTCGGCAGAAGGCGACCGCCTGATCTACGAAGTGCAAGGCGTCGAACTGCCGGAAGAAGAAGGGCAGATCCCGCACTGTACGACGCGTATTCTGCCTGGGCGTATCGGCGATGAGTATCACATGACTAAGGGGCACTATCACGCGCGGCGCGAACAGGGCGAAGTCTATTTTGGCTTGTCCGGGCGCGGTTATTTGCTGCTGCAAACGGATGGCGGCCAGACTAGCGAGATTGAGATGGTCGCCGGCAGCGCGGCATACGTACCGCCCTACTGGGCGCACCGCACAGTCAACATCGGCGACGAGGACTTTGTCTTCTTTTCGGCCTGGGAAGCGCGGGCTGGGCACGATTACGGCACGATCGAGCGCGACGGCTTCCGGGTGCTGGTTATCATGCGGGATGGTCAGCCGACCGTGGTTGATAATCCCGGATTTGGTTAAGAATATGCATTGACGCTATCATTCAATTTGAAGTCAAGCAAGGAGCATGCGTCATGATGCCCGGAATCACGAGATATTCGCCGTTCTGGTTTGCTTTTGTACCTCTGCTTTTATTCTTGTGGCTCTCAGCGCAGCCCGTCTATGCCGCAAGCATCACCCTGGACAGCTCCTGCATCCTCGCCGATGCTATCGCCGCCGCCAATCGCGACACATCCCAAGGTGGTTGCCCAGCCGGCAACGGGATGGATACGATTACCCTGACCCGGGATATCATCCTGAAAGGTGAACTGCCTGCTATCACCTCGGCAATAACCATCGAGGGCGGATTGCATGCGATTAATGGCATAAATCATCATCGCATTTTTCTTGTTGAATCTTCTGGGAACTTGCACTTAAACGAATTGAAGCTTATGCGCGGTTCTGCGAACAAAGAAAGTTCAGTCTGTTTTGTTGAATCTGACGGAATAGAGTATCGAGACAGAGGTGGCGCGATCTGCAATGATGGTGGAACTGTTACTTTGAGCAACTGCCAATTGATTGCTAATCGCGCCAAATATGGTGGCGGAATTGAAAATAATGGTGGTGATCTCACAATTATCGATAGCGTATTTGAAAGCAATTACTCCGAAAGGCACGGAGGCGCGGTACACAACTTTGCTGGAAGTGTCAACATTAACGATAGCTCATTTAATGTCAATCACTCAGGAACAAGTGGTGGGGCGATACTCAATTTTGCTGGAATCGTCAACATTACTGGTGGCACATTTGATAGGAATGACGCACAAAGTTTTGGAGGCGCGATCAACAACGATGGTGGCGATGTTGACATAAGCAGAAGTCATTTCATTGAAAACATCACGAGTAGGGGTGGCGCGATATACAACGCTGGAGGAATCGTCATCATAACCGATACCGTATTCGATCGTAATCACGCCACATTTGTTGCAGGTGCGATAGACAATATTGCTGGTAGCATCTTTATCACCGATAGCACAATCAAAAACAATAGGGCAACGGATCAAGACTCTGGCGCAGCAATTTTCAATGTCTATCTCCTGGAAATTGCCGACACAATATTTGAAGGAAATGAACCCCTCGACATACATGCTTCGAGAGATTCCATTATCAAAATAAGGAGCCAATATAGCTTCACCTGTGAAACCTGTGAACATAAGATAATTGAGCTGCCTGCCAGATCTAACTAGTCTTAGCGGGAAGCGCGGGCTGGGCACGATTACGGCACGATCGAGCGCGACGGCTTTCGGGTGCTGGTCCTGCTGCGGGATGGTCGGCCGGCGCTGGTCGATAATCCCAGGTATGTATAGACGAGCCAGGAACGGGCGGACAAGATGAGCCAACCCAATATCATCCTCATCATCACAGACCAGCAGCGCTACGACACCATCAATGCGCTGGGCTTCCCTTATATGGATACGCCCAACCTCGACCGGCTGGTCAACGAAGGCCTGAGCTTCGACAACTGTCATATCACCGCGCCCTCCTGCGCGCCGGCGCGAGCCAGCCTTTTCACCGGTTACTACCCGCATGTGACCGGCATCATGCGCAACGCTGACCGCTGGACGCGCTCCTGGGTGGAAGATTTGAACGAAGCCGGCTATCACTGCGTCAATATCGGCAAGATGCACACGAAACCCTTCGAGGCGCCGCTGGGTTTCCACCAGCGCTTCGTGGTGGAGAACAAAGACCGCTATTTGGAAGGGCGCTATTACTTCGATGAATGGGACAAGGCGCTGGCGGCGCGCGGCTTGGTCAAGCAGCAGCGGGCGCTGTATCGGCAACGCGACGACTATCGCGAGCGCATGGGCGCGTTCACCTGGGACTTGCCCGCTGATACGCATCCGGATAACTTCGTGGGCGGGATGGCGCAGTGGTGGCTGCGCAGCTTCCCCAAAGCCGAGCCGCTTTTCCTGCAGATCGGCTTCCCGGGTCCGCACCCGCCTTACGATCCGACGCCTGAGGCTGCGGCCGAGTACATCGACCGCGAGCTGCCGCTGCCACAAGTGACGCGGCGGGAACTGGAAGGACTGCCGCCGCCCTTCCAGGAATTGCGAGCGCACAATATGGAAGTCGATCACGATTCGGTGGTGCACCTGGAGGAGCCGACGCGGGCGCAATTGCAGCGTCTGCGCGCCTATTACGCGGCCAACGTGAGCATGATCGACAAGCAGGTCGGGCAGATCATGGCTGCGCTGGAAGAGCAGGGTTACCTGGAAAACAGCGTGGTGATCTTCACCAGTGATCACGGGGATTGCCTGGGCGATCACGGGCAGATCCAGAAATGGACGATGTACGACATCATCACGCGCGTGCCGGCGATCTTCTGGTCGCCCGGGCGCTTCGCGGGCGGGGCGCGGGTAGATGCGCTTTGCCAGTGGATGGACATCGGCCAGACCGTGCTGGAATTAGCGGGGGTGACGCCGCGCGAGGACATGCAGACCATTTCGCTGCTGCCGGCGTTGCGCGGCGAGGCTTGGCCGGGGCGGGACTTCGTCTATGCCGAGCATCCGCCGGATGGCGTCTACCACGGTCCTTACATGACGATGATCCGGAGCGAGCGCTGGAAGCTGGCGCATTTTCTGGATCAAGACTACGGGCAGCTATTTGACCTGGCTGCGGATCCCGGCGAGCTGGACAATCGCTGGGATGACGCGGCGCTGGCGCCGGTCAAGCGGGCGCTGCTGGGGCGGATGCTCAACTGGCGCATCGAAAGCGGTCTGCGGACGCGCAATCTGTTTCAGGAGCATCGCTGATTCGCTGCAATGAAACGCTTAACTTGCCTATCACCAACCTGGCTGATAGACGATGCCATGAATTCGCTATGAATTGGCTTCCCGCAACAGACTGCGTATTTCCGCTTCTGTCAACTCGTGACATTTACTTCGCAAGCAGATAGCGATCAGGGTTACAGTAATGTTGTCATAGACATGGTATAAAACGCGGAATCCAGCACTTTTGCCGCGCCTCGCTGAACGGTTTGGCAATCTTACTTGGTATACGTCCCCACCGACGCGGCGATATAGTTTTCCTGGAAACTCACCTTGCCTGATCTGATTCGATAATTTGTCTACATCTTCTAATACCGAGGGGGTACTTCCGCGCCAATTTTCGAAGGCGGGCGAGAAAGCTATCAACAGCGGTTATGCGGATCAGCATTGCGATCTAGTTCCGCTCGTATTCCCCGCAAACTTTCCGCAAAATCACTTACCTTCCCTTCTCGCATTTCTTGCAAGCCAACACGTACGTCTTCGACATATTGTTCTTGGTCGGTCAACTTCAATGCCTCGGGAATATCTTCAATTTGTCGATCCTCGTTTCTTGCGTTCGGTGTCATAATAGAATCCTTCCAAGTCTATCGCGCTCGTGAATATAACGAATTGAACCTGCCTGAGCAAGCGTTTTATTGCCCAAGGTCTTGCAGCGGTGGCAGAGCCTGCATGAAACGATCCAGCTCTTCGCGTCTTTTGGCGCCGGCCATCGGACCCTTGGCGCTGACCGTGAGCGCGCCGCAGGCATTGCCCAGTCGAGCGGCTTCGGCGGGGGTCTTGCCCTCCAATAGCGCGCTGAGGAAGCCGGCATCGAAGCAGTCGCCGGCGCCGGTGGGATCAATCTCCTGAGCCGGGAATCCGGCGGCGTCAATACGACCGTCGGAAGTGTAAACGCTGCAGCCCGCCGCCCCGCGCGTGACGGCGATGACGCGCCCCGGCCGCTCCGTCAGTAATTGGTCGATGGCTTCATCCAACGCGCTGGCGGCCGCGAGCTGGAGCAGTTCTTCTTCCGTCGGGATGAGCACATCGGCGGTGGCGATGAAAGGCGCGAAGGCGACGCGCGCTTGTTCAGGCGGCAGCAGTTCCGGGCGCAGGTTGGGGTCGAAGCTGATGAGCGCGCCTTCATGCTGCGCCATTTCCAGCGCCCGGCGGCAGACTTCAAGCGCGCTTTGGCTCATCGAGAGGGTCGAGCCCATGAGGTGGAAGCAGCGCAAACCCCCGAAGAGCTCGGGATCGAGCATGTCAGTCGAGAGGTAGCCGCCGGTGCCCAAGCTGAAGACGAAATCGCGCGAGCCATCGGCCTGGTAGGCGACGAAGGCGATGCCGGTCGGTTGATTGGCGATTCGCTTCAAGCCCAGGACGGAAACGCCATCGGCAAGCATTTGATCGCGCAGGCAATCGCCAAAGGCGTCCGCGCCGACTGCGCCGATAGCGGCGGTCTGCATGCCCAGGCGGGCGGCCTGGACAGCGAAGATGAAGGGCGCGACGCTGGGATAGGGACCGGTGAAGGGGCCGGGCTGGTCGAGCGGCTGGTCGATGTCCGTTCGCATGACTTCGACCAGCGCTTCGCCGATGGTCAGGATGTCGAGGGGCATGGCTCATTCCTCGAAAGGAATTTCCGGGACGCCGCCGGCGAAGGGCGCGTCGGGCCGTTCGCAGTCGCCCAGGATGGCGCGGCGCATCCAGGGCGGGCTATCGATATAGCGCATGTTGCGGCGGTCGAAGCCCTCGTCATTGGGCATGGGCGATTCTCCTGAATCTTTCGGTTAGCGTAATGATAGACTTGCGGAGATAAAATTGCCACTTGCGGGAGTCCAAGCACAAAGGCACTAAAGAACGCGAAGTTTTTAAGCACCGCGGGCAGCGAGATTCTGGTGGAAGGACGGTTTTTTTCGAAAAGTCTTTGACATCTGCCATTTATTCGTTCTACCAAAAACATTATGAAAAGCCATTTGGCGCTTATGGCAGAGACTGCGGTCGAATTTGGGCTTTCGACGGTCGCTTTTTCGAGCAGAGCGGTCGTTTTGGCAGATTTATGGGCGTTTTATGGGAATCGGAGATGTTTTTTCTACCGAAAACCGTTCTGCGCCGCCTGCGAGTTAGCGGGACTTGCCGATGCGGTATGCAGTTGTTAAGGCGCGGTTTGCGCGTAGGTTAGCGGGGTTGGGGTATGAGGTGGCGACTGTATGGTCGTGGTTTGCTTGTTTGAAGCGTGCGCGGGCGGCCTGCTGGATTCACCCCTGCAGGTAATGTGAACGCGCCTAACCCTTGAGCGAACCCGAAAGCAAGCCGCTGATGATATAGCGCTGGAAGATGAGGGCGAAGCAGATGGGCGGGATGACCGAGAGCACACCGGCTGTGATGATGCTGACGAAGTTGACATCGACATCGGTGGCGAAGAGCGAGACGATCACCGTGCTGGTGTAAGAGGCCGGCGTTTCTGCCAGCAGCAGCGCGAAGAGGAATTCGCCCCAGGACAGCATGAAGGCGAGGATGGCGGCCGAGGTCATGCCTGGCAGGGAAAGCGGCAGGATGATCTTGTGAACCACTTGCAGGCGGCTGCAGCCGTCGATGCGCCCGGCGTCCTCGAGCTCGACCGGGATGCTCTTGAAATATGACTGCAGCAGCCAGATGACGTAGGGCAGAATGAATGACAGGTTGATAAAAACCAGGGTGACGATCTTGTCGCTCATGCCAATTTGCCTAGCGACAAGCACGATGGGTATGGCGAGAGAGAGCCCGGGGATCAGGCGGCTGGCCAGAATGCCGAAGAGCAGGGTGCTGCGGCCCCGGAAGTCCAGACGCGCCAGCGGATATGCGGCGTAAGCGCCGGTCATCACGGCGATGGCGGCGACGCTGCCGGCGACGAAAAAGCTGTTGGCGAAGGAGCGCAGGAAAATGCGCGATTGATAAGGCACGCCCGATTCTTCGCCCAAGACTGCGCCCTCGAAGATCTCGCGGTAGCTATCGAGCACTACGGGGTTGGGCAGCCATTGCGGCGGGATATTGAGCAGTTGACGCTCGTATTGAAAGCTGGAACTGACCAGCCAGAGAAAAGGGCCCACCGTGCCCAGCATAACGATTGCCGCGCCGATGTAGATGACCGCGAGACGGAGGCGGGCGCGCGCTTTCATTATTGCTCCACCCCCCGGTCCAGGAAGACATAGAAGAGGATTGCCAGCGCCAAGGTGATCGCGCCCAGCAGCATGGCGATGGAACTGCCGGCGCCGAAATCGAGCTTGCGGAAGGTCTCGGTATAGATTGTCCAGCCGAGCACATTGGTAGCGTCGGCCGGTCCGCCGGCGGTGAGGACGAAGATGATATCGAAGACTTTTAGAGCGAAGATCATCTCGAAGATGATGACGATGGACAGCATCGGGCGTAGCAGAGGCAGGGTGATAAAGGCAAAACGCTGCCAGACGCTGGCGCCGTCGACAATCGCGGATTCGTAGATGTCGTCTGGGATGGTTTGCAAGCCAGAGAGCAACAGCAGTGTTGCCAGGGGAATATGAATCCAGGAATAGGCGATGGTGAGCCAGATCATCACCCCCGGCATGCTTCCTAACCAGGCTTGGTAGGTCTCGATAAGCCTAAACTCCAGGAATAGGGCATTGATCAAGCCGTAATTGGGGTCCAGCAGCCACTTCCACAGCAGGGCGTTGACGACCGAGGGAATCGCCCAGGGGACGAGCAGCAGCGCGCGCACGACGCCGCGCCCGGGGAATTTCTCGTTGAGCAGCAGCGCGATCAACAGGGATACAATCAGAATCAGGATGACCGCCCCGATAGCGAAGGTGAAGGTAATGCGCAGGGGTTCCCAAAAATCACTGTCGGTAAGCCAGTCGGCGTAGTTTTCCAAGCCGATGAATCGTTCGCGGCCCGGTCTTTTCAAGTTCCAGTTGTGCAGGCTGAGGAAGACGGCCATGCCGAAAGGCACGAGGATAGTGGCGGCGATGATGAGCACAGCGGGCGCGCTGAAAAAGATCGCCAGCAAGCCCGGTGACATTTCTTTGCGTGGTGTGGCGATTTTGGATTGCAAGCTCGTTTACCCCCACCCTAAATCCCTCCCCCATCAAGAGGGAGGGACTTTACTTGCCCCAGTTCACCCGCCCTTTGCTACCCTTCCCTCCTTGTGGGGTCACGTAGACATTGACCTTCGGGAAGGGGCTGGGGGATGGGGGCTGGGCTGAGAATGCCTTAGTAGCCCCAGTCTTCTTTCAGCTCGATCCATTCTTCGGCGAGTTCGTCCAAAACATCGTCCGCGTCAGCCTCGCCCAGGATGATCGCTTGCAAGGGACCCCAACTGCCGATTTCCCAATCGGAGAAGAAGGGCACAAAGCGATAGGCGCGGGAGATGGCGTAGTTGCCTTGTTCACTCAGCAGGTCAGGATCAATCCAGCCAGAGATGGAATTGCGCACTTCTTCGTCTTCATAGAGCCCGCCTTGCGAGAAGCCCAAGCCAAATTCCAAAGCCCAGCGCTTGCCGACGTAGTACTCGCCGGTGGCGTCCTTGCCGCCCAGGAACTGCACCAGCTGCCAGGCCGCGTCCATGTCTTGCGCGCCGTTGGTGATGGAGTAGAGGCGGACATAGCCAATAGTGCCGCTGCGCTGGTCGTTGGCACCGGGAATCAGGCCGTTTTTGATGTTGCCGGCTTCGTTGGATTGTTCGGGGTCGTTCATGGCTTTGAGGGTATAGTCGGTGGTGGCCATGAAGGAGTTGGTGCCAGCCATCATCAAGGTATCGACTTCGGCATTGGTCAAGGAAGCGGGGTCAATCAACCCAGATTCAAGGTTGGCTTTGATCCATTCCAAGCCTTGGCGGAAGGGGCTGTCTGGCAGGTGGAATTCTGGATTGTAGCTCTCATCGAAGAAGCGCCCCCCATGGGCGGCAGTGATTATTTCCAGCGAGCGAAGCAAGTAGTTTTCCCCGCTGCGCAATTCCATTAGGATGGGATGTTCGACCACGCCGGCGTCTTTGATCATTTGGGCTTGCGCAGCCATCTCGTCCCAGGTTTCGGGCGGCGCTTCTATGCCCGCGCCGTCAAGATGAGACTGGTTGTATGCGAGCACCTGCGTGCCAGAGTAGTAAGGCAAGCCATAGACCTCGCCCTCGTAGGACATTTGGTCGATAATGCCCTGGGGCAAATCCGCCAGCAGCTCGTCGGCGCCTTCCAAATTGGTGATTGGCAGGATCCAGCCGGCAGCCGCCCATTCCGCCAGGTAGCTGTCGCGGACGTAGGCGACGTCAAATTCGGTTCCGGCGACGAAGCTGGCGACCATCTTGTCGCGGTATTCGTTGCTTGGGAAGGGCAGGAAAACGGCATCGTGGCCCGACTGTTCGGTGAAGCGGCCCAGGTTCTCGGTCACGACATCCACTTGGTAGGGCCAGCCGGTGAGCTTGAGGCCGTCGTCCTGCGCCAAGGAGACAGTCGTCAGCAGCAGGATGCAAACGGAAAGAAATGCGAAAAACTTGAATGAGCGTAGCATTTTTGCACCTCGAATCAACCAATAGGTTTACGGAATTGGGAACCATCCATTGCTTATCGGCACCTCCATTCCTTAACTCGTCGTTACATTGAACAATTGAACAGGTGAATAAGCCACCATTTCTGCGATGACACAGTTCTGGTTCCTTTACTCAGGATAAACGCGGGGACGTGCGCCCGGCCTGAATCCGGAATGAACGCTTTGTTGATAGGAATGGTCATCGTCTGATATATTTGAATTTACCCTCCCTCCAGCCTAGCAGAAAAGGACTGGCGGATTTCTGCCATAACACTGCCATGACAGGCGGCCTAATGCTGATGACGACCTATCCGGAAGACTTTGAAGACAATATGCGCGATCTGCTGGTCAACTTGTACGACTATCTGAAGTTGATCGATAATGCGGTGGCGAAGCGATTGGCTGCGGGCTCGCCGGACGGCGATCGCGCGCAGAGGGCGCGGCAAATGGTTTTGGCCGCGATTGAAGATATGAAGTCGGAGACAAGCGCTCAGCTGACAGCACGGCAGAACAGGCTCTATAACATCCTGCTCTTGCGCTATGTAGAGGAGCAGCCGACGAACGAAATACTCAGCCAATTGGCTTTGAGCGAGCGGCAGTACTATCGGGAGCATCAGCGGGCGATCCAGACGATCAGCCGTATCATCTGGGACAGACATTATGCCGACGCCGCCTCGGAGCCGGAGGCGCCGTCGACCTTGATCCAGGAACTGGATTATCTACAGTTTGCCGCCCGGAACACGGCATTTGATCCGACGGAAGTGATCTTGTCGGCGATGCAAGCGACGCGAGTGATTGCGGAGCAAAGGGGCTTGGCATTGAGCTTAGTGGAGTCCCGAGACGAGATTGCGCTGCATGTCGCGCTGCCGGTTTTCCGCCAATTCTTCATCTTGATCTTGAATCGATTGATCAAATCGACGAACCGGGGTGGCATGATTGAAGTGGCTTTGCGCGCTCGCGAAGGCGCGCCGATCATTGAGGTCAAGAGCAACAAGTTGATCCCGGATTATGCGGCTTTTCTGGGCGCTTTGCAAACTGACGCTGCATTCCGCGAGTTGAAAAAACGCCTGAATGCGGATCTACGCGCCTGTGGGGACGAGAAAGGTCCCGCGGGAATAATCTTGCGATTTGACCGGGAAATACACAAGATCCTGATTGTGGATGACAATCCTGATACCATCAGTCTTTTCAAGCGCTACCTGGCGAACTTGCCCTATCAACTCTTGTCCGCGCAAGACGAGGGAGATGCGATTGCGATCGCGCGGCAGACGCCGCTGGCCTGCATCATCCTTGACATCATGCTGCCTGAAAAGGACGGCTGGCAGATCTTGCAAACCTACAAGAGCCATCCCAGTACCGAGCACATTCCCGTGCTGATTTGCTCGGTGCTGGAGATGAAAGACCTGGCGGCGTCTTTGGGCGCGGATGGCTATATCAAGAAGCCGCCGTCGCGCGACGCGTTCCTGGCGGTCTTGCGGGAGTGGACGGAGTAAGCCGCCGGTCGGCGCGAGCGCCTTAGCTGCCCAGCAACAATCCCGGCTGCCGCTCGAAGGAGTATAGACTGCGCGGGCGCATCAAGGTAACGGCGCGGTCGTAGCCGCCCAGGGCGCCGCGCGCTTCGCCCAGCGCCTTGTAATAGTCCCAATAGCGGAAGCTGGAATAGCTTTCGCGCATGAGCGCGTGGGTCTTCAACAGAGCGAGGTAGTCGTCAAAGACTTCGCTGACATCGAGATAGATATCGGCATGGTAGCCTTCCATATCTTCCCAGTTCTCTGAAAAGAGTAAAGCTTGCGGCGAATGGGCGGCATATTCGCGCTCGAAGGCGGGCAAGCCGGCGCGGAAGAGCGCTTGTATGACGACGTCGTGGGTATTGTTGTGGTCGATATGGAAGCTGCCTTTCCAGTGCGTGATGATGAGCGTGGGCTGATATTTGCGAATCAGATCGGCCATGATCCAGATCGATTCGTCGTTGACGGGCAGCTCGCCATCGCCGTAGGGCATCAGTTCCATATTGGCGCCGATGAACTCGGCCGAGGCATGGGCGTCGGCCAGGCGCATTTTGAGATAGTCCCCCGCGCTGAGCGTGGGATGACCTTTTTCCCCGGTGGTCGCGTGCACGATGGTGATATCCCAGCCGGCTCGCTTGTGCTTGAGCATGACGGCCCCCGCCATGTTTTCGGCATCGGAAATATGCCCGCCTACGACCATCAAGTGTCCTGCCATTTTCTCTTCTCCTTTTGTCAACGTTAAAGTGTTTTGCGCATCACGGCGAACTCGCGGCGGCGCTTGAAGCCGGCCAGCGAATACAAGCGGGCGGCGTCTTCGTCCGTCCAGAGGAAGTAAGCGTAAAAGACGTGCTTGGCGCTCATCATCTCCAGGCATTTGAAGAGCAGCATGCGGCCAATGCCGCGATTGCGGCAATCGGGGCGGACGCCGAAGGGTCCATAGCGTTCGTTGCGCTGCTGGCAGAAGCCCACGACCTCGCCTTTTTCGCGCGCGATGAGAAAGCAGATGCGATGCGGACTATCGCCAAAATACTCGAGCAGGTAGCTCTGCGCGAAGCGGAACCAATCCCAGCCAAAATGTTCGACGAGAAAGGGCATCAGGTCGGGGATATCAGCGGGCTCGATGGGCTTGATGACGAGGTCGTCCTCCGCTTCGGCGCGCGCGATCCGCGCCTGGATCTGCGGCGGGATCTGAAAATCAGTCAGATCGGCGCCCATGCTGATGGCATGATAGAGCGTTTCAAAGCCCATGCGATCTTGCAAGAATCGGATCGTATCCGGATAAGCGCGGGTGTCGATGCCGGGCACGAAGTAATTCGGCACGTATGGCGAGATGTCGACGATTTTGCGCTGCTCCCCGCGCAGCTTGCCGATGATCGATTCGAAAAGGGCGCTGCCGACGCCTTGCCTGCGATAGTCAGGATGCACGCCGAAGGCGGTGATCCAGGCTTCGGCGGGATCCAAGCCCTGCAGAAAATAGGGCACCTGACGCGCCAGGCACAAGATGAACCCGACCACGCGTCCGTCGATGACGGCAACCGGCAGATTGTCGGGATGAAAATTGGGATCAAGCAGGACCTGCGTGCGGAACAGGTCTTCGCTGATGCGGTCGCTGGACATCGCCCGGCGCCAGACATCAAGCAATTCCGTTTCGTCTCGGCCTTGATAGGGTCGAATTTGCATGGCTGGGATCTATCCTTTCAATCCAGTAAGCGCGATGCCTTTAATGAAATAACGTTGCAAGAAGACAAAGAGCAGCAGCATCGGCACAACCGCGACGGCAGTCCCCGCCATCAGCAGGTTGGTGTTGTCGGCATAGAGGCTGCGCAGCGAATTGATGCCCAGAGGCAAGGTAAAGAGTTCGCGGCTGTTGAGCACCAGCAGGGGCCACAAGAAGTTGTTCCAGGCGCCGATGAAGGTAAAGGTGCCCAGGGTCGCCAAAGCTGGCTTGACCAGCGGGATGACGATGCGCCAGTAGATCATGGGTTCGGAGGCGCCGTCGATGCGCGCCGCGTCGAGCAATTCATCCGGGACGGTGACCATGAATTGTCGCATGAGAAAGATGCCATAAGCCGAGGCGAGCCCAGGCACGACCAGCCCTTGATAGGTGTCGATCCAGCCTAGTTGGCGCACGATGAAAAAGACCGGTATCAGCGTGACAAAGAAGGGGATCATCATGGTCGCCAGGATCAGATAAAAGAGCAGTTCACGACCCGGGAAGCGATATTTTGCGAAAGCAAAGCCAGCCAGCGAACTGCTGAGCAAAACGCCGAGAACGATGATGCCGGAAGTGAACAAACTGTTGAAGTAGAGCCGACCAATGGGAATGGAGCGCGCCAGCTCGCTGTAGTTGTCGAATTGCGGCTGCGCCGGCAGCCAGACGGGGGGACGCATCTGGATTTCGCCGGCTGTCATCACCGAGGCGATCATCATCCAGACGAAGGGAAAGACCATGAGGAAAGCGCCGCCAGCCAGCACAAGGTACTTAAGCGCGCGAGCTGCGCTTTGCGGCAAGCTGTGTTCGTCCTTAGACATGCGCGCCCCTAGTCCTGATAAGCGCGGTCGCGCAAGAGCCGGACCTGCATGACAGTGATCAGCATGATGATGGCGAAAAGAATGAAAGCCATGGCGGAGGCTCTTCCCATGCGCGAGAACTTGAAGGCGGTGTTGTACATGTGCAGTACCACAGTCATGGAACTGTTGGCCGGCGCGCCGCCGGTGGTCGCAAATACCAGATCGAAGACCTGCAGCGCGCCGATAGTGTTCGTGACCACTACGAAGAGCATCACCGGGCGCAGCAAGGGCAGCGTGACAAAGCGAAAAGCCTGCCAGTTGCCGGCGCCATCGACCTGGGCGGCATCGTAATAGTCCTGGGGGATGCCCTGCAAGCCCGCCAGAAAAATGACGATATAGTAGCCGACGTACTGATAGATGGCGATGAAAATGAGCGTCATCAACGCTTGATGGGGTCCGCTAAGAAAGGGCTGACGCGGCAAGCCCAAGGCTGTGATGACGTTGTTCACGACGCCGTAATTACGATCGAAAATGAAAGAGAACATGACAGCCAATGCCAGCGGCGCTGTAATGACCGGCATGAAATAGAGGACGCGCCAGACCGTGCGGCCACGGATGCGGCTGTTCAGCAGCAACGCGAAACCGAGCCCCAGTATGGTATTGGCGCCGACGCCGCCGATTGCAAAAAGAAATGTGTTGCCCAGCGCCTTGATGAAGATGGTGTCCCGGGTCAGCAGGAAGACGTAATTCTGCAATCCGCGCCAGGGCATGTCGCCGACCGGCGAAAGCATGTCCCAGCGGTGCAGGCTGACCCAGCCGGAGAACAGGATCGGACCAGCGAGGAAGACCAGCAAAGCGACGACGGGCGCCGCGACGAAGACGTATGCCCAGAACATGCGCCGGCGCAAAACCGCGCTCTTGGGAATGTCGGGCATCCACCAGGATGACTTCATGGCCCGGGATGACATCAGATGCTTTGCCCAGCCCCCTCTGCAAGACGACAGGGAGATGACAGCCGTATATCAGGCGCGAATTCGCCGCATTACAAGATAATCCGATAATTGTCGGGCGACCTGATAGGTCGCCCCTACATTCATCATACATAAATGACATCTGTAGGGGCGATGCCCGGGTCAGGTTCGGGCAACCTTTGGGGTCCCCTATGGTTCATCACAAGGAGCTACGGGACGAATTTATTCCTCAGCCATCATGCGCTGTTCTTCCAGGATGGCGTTGGCTTGCATTTCCACCGACGCCAGGGCGTCTTCCGGCGTCGTCATGCCAGCGAGGACCGCTTCAATCTCGGCTTGCAGCAGGGTCTTGATCTCCTGACCGCCGGCGACGATTTGTTCGGGGCGCGCGTAAGCCGAAGCCGCGACAAAAGCCGAGACATAATGATCGCTCATCGAATCGGCGAAGGCGGCTTGATCGTGATTGAAGCTGGGAATCGCGCCCAGGGCATTGACCAGGAAATCGCCAATAGCCGATCCCGCGCCGTCATTGTGTTCCGCGTTCATCCAGTGGATGAAGTCCCAGGCGGCTGGTTTGTTGGGGGAACTGGAATCGACGGCGAAGAGCCAGGTATAGGCGATGCTGGACGGGGCATCACCGCTGGGACCGACGGGAATCTCGGCAACGCCGACTTCTGTTTCAAAGTCGACGCCCTCAGCCGCGCGCAGGGTTGCCCGCCACCATGGCGCCATGATGACCATGCCGACTGTGCCGCTGGGGAAATTGGCCAAGCCGTTGATGCTGGCGTCGGTGCCGCCGCTGGCCACCAGGTCAGCGTATAGTTGCAGGGTCTCGATGCCCTGCGGGCTGTTGAATTCGGCCATAGCGCGATCTGCGCTGAGGTAATTGCCGCCATTGGAAAAGAGCAAGGCGCTGAAGGGGTGTACGATACCGGAATCCCAACCGGGCATGACGCCCAAGCCCACTTGGCTGATGGCGCCGCTGTCATCAACTTGCGTGATGGCGGCGGCGATTTCTTTGAGTTCTTCCCAATTGGCCGGCGGCGCGTCATAACCGGCTTCAGCCAGCAGGCGCTTGTTATAGACCAGCAAATAGGGATTGACCTCGGTGGGATAGCCCCAGGTCTGGCCGTCGGAGGTGCTGACGGCGTCGATCGTGCCCTGGGCTACATTCTCGTCAATATATGTCAGCGAGTCTTGCGGCGGCTCGGCGAGGACGCCGGCGTTGACGAAGTCGGGCAGCCAGAGATGATAGAAGTGGTAGACGTCGGCGCTGATGCCAGCAGTGCGCCCGGTGATGATTTTGGCGCGCAGCTCGCCGAAGTCGACCGTGACCAGTTCAATGACGACATCGGGATGCTCGGCCATGTAGGCGTCGATGATGGCTTGTTGCGCGGCCAGTTGATCCTCGGTACCCCAGTGGGTCAGCATGGTCAAGGTGGTGTCTTGCGCGAGCGTCGCAGCGCCGAAACTCAGTACCAGCGCCAGACTCAAGAATACTAGAACAGAACGTTTTAAGGACATCTTTTCCTCCCAATTAAGAATACTTGGACCTGACGGCTAGACAGCCGTCACAGCACCTAGTATAGCAAATACTTCTGGCGCGCGCGCAGAAACGCTTCGGTTCCGGGTCCCCAGGATGCCATCAGTTCCTCAACCGGGGTCCGCGCGTCCAAGCCTTCGCGGATTGCTGTCCCGCCAGCGAGCAGATCAATCGGCGCTTTTGACCCGGCCGCCCAGGGCGCGCGCCAGGCGAAGTCCTCCGGGTAATTCGCGATCAGCACTTGCAACAAGTTCAGGATCATCGCGACCGGTTGGAAACGCTCGCGATCGGTCACATGAATGTGCGCGCCGGCGCATAGCTCGCCCTGATACTTGCTGAAGGTCGGGACGAAGTAAACCGGGCGAAAACGCGCGCCGTCGAGGTCCAGGTCGTTCAGTTGGTCGGCAAGCTGCAGGGCGTCAATCCAGGGCGCGCCGATGTATTCGAAGGGCTTGGTGCTGCCGCGCCCCTCGGATAGATTGCTGCCCTCGATCAAACAAGTCCCGGGATAAAGGATCATGGCATCCAGCGTGGGCAGATTGGGCGATGAGGGCACGAAGGGCAGGTCCGTGTCATCGTACCACATCTCGCGCGTCCAGCCGGCCATCGGGATCACCGTCAGGTCGCAGTTGATGCCGTATTCCGTATTTGCCATCTGCGCCAATTCGCCAATGGTCATGCCATAGCGGATGGGCATGGGACAGGGTCCCACAAAGGAGGCGAAATCCGCATCCAGCATCGGTCCTTCGACGCGTTCGCCGGTGATGGGCGCGGGCCGATCGAGCAAGATGACCGCGCAGCCCGCCGGGGCCGCGGCTTCCATGGCATAGAGCGCGGTCGCCAAAAAGGTATAGAAGCGCACGCCGCCGTCTTGCAAGTCAATGATGATGGCGTCGAGACCGCGCAGCATGTCGGGACTGGGCCGGCGGGTCTCGCCATAGAGGCTGTGGACGGGCAGCCCGGTCAGCGCGTCCTGATAAGTCGCTACGGGCGCGCCGGCTTGCGCTTCTCCACGCAGGCCGTGCTCCGGACCAAAGAGCGCGACAAGGTCAATAGCGGGATGCCGATAAAGGCGCTCGACGCTGTTGCGCAAGTCGCGATCGACGCTGCTGGGGCAAGCCAGGAGCCCCAGCCGCTTGCGTGCCAGCCCTGCGGCTGTTTCTTCCAGAAAGACTTCCAGTCCCAATTGGATGGTCATCGGAGCTTGCCTCCTCCATTTAAGCCGACTGTGACCGCGCCTTGCCTGCGCGTCAGATCCGGATTCGCCGGCTGTCGGATGCCGTCGATAAGCGCCTGGACGCTGCTGACCAACTGGATCGGCGAATAGCCGCCTTTGCGCGCGAGTGTAATATCGCCGTAGATATTGGGGGTGATTGATTCGCTGGCGCCCTTGGCTGATACGAGAATAATCGGGATATTGCACAGCCTGGGCACACCGCGCATGGCTTCGATCACGGCGAATCCGTCCATACCGGGCATCAGCACATCGAGAATCAACAGTTCGGGCGGCTCGCGCTCCATCATGGCGATGCCGTCGGCGCCGCCATAAGCCGCGCGGACGCGGTAGCGCTCATCGAGGCTGCGGAGCGTCCGCGTGAAGAGGCGCGCGATGTCTCGGTTATCGTCGATAATCATGATCGAACGCACTGCCTCGCCGTAGCGAGCGAGCACTTTCCGCAGCATGTCGCGGGAAACCGGCTTGACCAGGTAATCGCTGATGCCACGCTGCCGGATGGCCGCGCGGCCGCTGGGCATGGGCAAGGTGATGACGTCCAGCGCAAGATCAAAGGCGTCGATTCGCTCTTTGAGGCGCTGATACTGGTGATCCCGCGCCAACAGCAGCACGTCCGGCTCGAACTCGTCGATGTTGCGCAGCGCCTGGGCTTCGCTATTGCAGGCGACGACATTATGCGCCTTCAGATAGCGCGCAAAAAAAGTAGTGATCGCTTCGTCGTCATCGACCACCAGGACGCGCTTTTCAGCGCTCGTCGCCTTGCTCGGCCCGTTCCAGATCGGCATCTGGGAGACCAGGTTGCTGGTGGTCGGCAGCGAGAAAGAAAAGCGGCTGCCCCCGCCAACGACGCCAGCGCTGCTCGCGCTCATTTCGCCGCCGTGCAGGCGAATCAGCTCGCGGCTGAGCGTCAGCCCCAAGCCGGAGCCTCTGTCAACGAAAGGCGCGCCGCCCTCGACTTGATAGAACTCCTCAAAGACGCGCTTAATATCGTCTTGGCTCAAACCGATGCCGGTATCAATGACGCTGGTGAGCACTTGACCGTCTTCGACCGATACGGCAATTGTGATGCCGCCTTGGCTGGTGAAGCGCGTGGCGTTGACGAGCAGATTCAGCAGTATCTGTCGAATGCGGACGGGATCGAACCACAGGTCCGGCAGGTCGTTGGGGATATCCAGTTGAAAATCCAGACCCTTTTTAGCAATCAAGTCGGCGACCATATTGGCGGATTCGCGCAGGCAGTCGCCCAGGCTGGCTTTCTGTTTGACGATGGCCAGGTGCCTCGCTTCCAATTGGGAGATATCCAGCACATCGTCGATGAGGTTTTGCAGGTGTTTGGCGTTGCGATAGACAGCGTGGACATCGGCGCGATAGCTGGATGGCAGCGGCTGATCGTAGAGCTCCGGAGCCAGGATCATCACCTCGCTGAAGCCGACGATAAGGTTGATGGGCGTGCGCAGCTCGTGGCTGACGTTGGCGGCGAAACGCGCCTTGAGTTGACGGGATTCCTCGGCTTGTTCAAAGGCGATTTCCAACTTCTTGTTGGTGACGCGCAGACGTTCTTGCGTTTCCTGCAGCTGCTTGGAAATCAGCACCAGTTCAGCGCGGCTTTCGCGGGCGGCGCGCATTTGATCGGCCGCGTAGTCTTGAAAGCCCTGGCTGATTTCCAACTCTTTAACGAAGTAGCGCTTGAGCGTGCCGACGATCACCGGTTGCAGTGTCATCAAGACCAGAAGAAAGAAGGCGTGCTGGCTGGGCGCGAAGGCCAGGACGAAGAGCGCGTTGACCGTTGCCGATAGCGCGATCCAGGGCAGGGGCAGCAAGATAACGGCGATGATCAGGCTGGCCGGGATCAGATACAGAACGGGCGTATAACTGCTGGCGATATAGATCTGGACGGCGATAAGCGCGATGCAAAAGACGAAGAACAAACAGGCGAAATTGAAGCTGCGCGATTTGATGAAAAAGCAGATGCCGCAGATCGCGATCATGATGACGGCATCAAACATGATGATATTGGGCAGGCTGCCGGGCAGCAGATCGCCCAGCGCGATAAAGGTCCAAAGCGCCAGGCTCACCAATGCCAGCGCGATATTCATGAACTCCTGCTTCATCTGATTTTCTTGGGACTTGCTCTCAAGGTTCATGCGGTTTTTCCAGTTCGCCGGATTTGACTTTGGGGCTGTCTTCGAGATTGCGCGAATCGTTGGCGCCGACTTGGTCAACGACAACGGCATTTGACAGAATCGCAGATTCGGGTCAAAATCAGCGATAGTTGCGGTTACGCTTCTTATTCTAGTACAAATAGGATAGGAAAGGTTGCAATTCGCTCAATTCAGGCAGTGATTGCCCGGGAGGGCTCACCGTTTACGTAAAACATAAATGAAGGAGTGAACTATGAGTGACAAAGGAATTTCGCGGCGGGACTTCCTGCGGGCGAGCTTGGCGGCGGGTACGGCAGCGGGCATATCCGCCATGCCGGCCGGTTTGACCTACGCGCAAGAGCAGGCATTTCTCAATTATTGGACGGGTTGGAGCGGCTTCGAGTTTGATGTTTTGCAGGGTCTGGTCGATCAATTCAACGAAGAGAGCGGGAATATCTACGTCAATATGACGACTGTCTTCGGCCAATACGAAAAGGTGCTGACGGCTATCGCTGGCGGCAATCCGCCGGATGTGGTCTCGGCAGTCTGGCTGCACCAATTGGTGCAGATCGCTTCGCAAGGCGCGCTGACCCCCTTGACCGCCTATGCGGAAGCGGCTGGCATAGACGGTTCGGGGTACTTCCCGCAGCTATGGGACAACTGGTGGTATAACGGCGAGCTTTGGGGTTTGATGTGCACCTCGAACGCCCGCGTTTTGGCATTTTCGCCGCCGGCTATGGCAGAACTGGGCTTCAGCGAGCCCCCGACCAGCATTGACGAGCTTGACGAAGTTTCGCAAGCCTTTGAGGTCATCGACAGCGATGGCAATATCGAGCGCGTCGGCTTGCTGCCAGCCAATCTCACTTGGTGGGCGCATGTCTTCGGCGGCAACTTATATGACGAAGACAGCGGGACCATCACAGCCAATGATCCGGCCAATGTTGCGGCATTGGAGTGGATGGCTGGTTATTGGTCGCGGCTGGGACCGGAAAAGGTGGCGGCTTTCACCAGCGGTTTCGGTGATTACCTCAGCACGCAGAATCCCTTCTTCGTCGGCAAGGAAGGCTTCAAGCAAGTCGGCGAATGGTTCATCCAATTCCAGAAGAAGTTCGCGCCCGATCTCGAGATGGATATGATCGCGGCGCCCTACCCCGATGGCGGGCGGCCCAACGCCACCACCTTCGGCGGCAGTGTCTTCACGATTCCGACCGGCGTGATCAACCCGGACGCGGCTTGGGAATTCATCCGTTGGCTGAGCGAAGACGAGCACATGGGCGAGTTCTGCTTCAATATCCAGAACATCCCGCCCAAGGTGGCAGCCGCGACGGCGGAGCGCTTCGTCAGCGATCATCGCTTCCAACTGGCGCTGGACTTGCTGAATGGGCCGAATGCCTTTGGTCCGCCCAAGATTCCGGTGAACGACTTCTACAATTCGCGCCTGGGCGAGGCGGAGACAGCGGTGAAAGCCGGTCAACTGACGGCGCAGGAAGCGCTGGATCGCGTTACCGAAGAAGTTCAGCGCGAGCTGGACATGGCGATGATGTAGGTCGCTGTCCATACCTTTGCATGTCAATTTTTAGGGGCGATTCTATGGACTCTGTTGAAAATCGCATAAACCCCCACCCCAAACCCCTCCCCCATAAAGAGGGAGGGGCTTTAACGGCTTATTAGGGTTCAGAAAGCTCCCCTTCCCTCATTTTGGGGGTAAGGGGCCGGGGGATGGGGGCGTATTTCAACAGAGTCCTGTGAATCGCCCATTTTTCAGAAGCGGATAATTCAGGCGACCCGCAAGGTCCATGTCCTTTGCGCTCTGTATAGGTTTCATAGGTAGCAAGCAAGGGCATGGCTTTGCGGCCGCGAACTTGAACGCTCGTTGTGAATGACCATTTCAACAGGACGCCTTAGACTCACCAAGCGGCAAAGGCGCTCGCTGATTGTCGGCTTGCTCTTCATTTCGCCGGCTATTGTCGGCTTTTTCGTCTTCAATATCGGTCCGATCATTCAATCGTTGCAATACAGCTTCACACGCTACAACATTTTGCAGCCGCCGCGCTACGTCGGCTTGAACAATTATTTATTCCTCCTGGAAGACCGCGTCTTCAAAATCGGCATTCAGAATACCTTGTACATGGTCTTGATCGGCCTGCCGATTCATCTGGTCTTCAACATGTTGATGGCGCTGCTGCTCAATACCAAGATCAGGGGGCTGTCGATCTATCGCAGCATTTTCTATGTGCCGTCGATCACGCCGGTGGTCGCCTCGACCATTGTCTGGTTGTGGATCTTCAACGGTCAGTTCGGCATTTTGAACGAATTTTTGAGGTTTATCGGTTTGTCGCCTATCGGCTGGCTGACCGACCCGAACTGGGTCAAGCCGTCGTTGATCTTCATGGGGGCCTGGTTCGGCGGCAACACGATCCTGATCTATTTGGCGAGCCTGCAAGATGTGCCTTATGACTTGTTGGAATCGGCTGAGCTCGATGGAGCCAACGCGATCCAGAAGACCTTCAGGATCACGCTGCCGATGATCAGCCCGGTGATCTTTTACACGATCATCGTCAACGTGATCGGTTATTTCCAATATTTCACGGAAGCCTGGGTGATGACGGCGACGCGCGATGGCTCGGCGGGCGGCGTCGCCAACTCGGCGATGTTCTATTCGATGTATCTATATCAAACTGCCTTTCAGCAGTTCAAGATGGGCTATGCCAGCGCGCAAGCCTGGATTCTGTTCATGATTGTGCTGATTGCGACGGTGATTTTGTTTAAGACCGCCGGCTGGGTCTATTATCATGCGGAGAATTAGCCGCTCGGCGGCGGCGATTAGGGCTAGCAGGCAAAGGCGAAGCCGTAAACGCGCTGGGCTACCGTAAATTGGAGGCTTGCAAACTTGGCGACGACAGCAATCCGCTGGCAAGAAAACCGCATCATTCAAGATCGCATCAAGCGGACGATCGCTTATACAATTGTCATTATCATGGCGGTCGCCTATATCTTCCCGCTGTATTGGCTGTTGGTGACGGCGCTGAAAACGGATGTGGAGATCTTCGCGCAGCCGCCGCCGATCATCCCGCCGAACCCGCAATGGCATAATTTCGCCGATTCGACGACCTATATTCCCTTCTGGCGTTATATGTGGAATACGATTGCCATCTCTGGCTTGACGGTGCTGGGCACGGTGCTGTCTTGCACGTTCATCGCTTATGGCTTCGCGCGGATTCAATGGCCCGGGCGCAATATCGTCTTTCTTATTTACCTGAGCACGATCATGCTGCCGTCCCAGGTTACGCTGATTCCGCTGTATTTGATCTTCAGAGACCTGGGCTGGGTGGGTACATTTTTGCCGCTGGTGGTCCCGCATTTCTTCGGCAGCGCGCTCTATGTCTTTCTTTTGCGGCAGTTCTTGCTGACGATCCCGCAGGAACTGAGCGACGCGGCGCGGATTGACGGGGCGAGCGAGTTGGGCATTTTGTGGCATGTGATGATTCCGCTGATGCGCCCGGCACTGGCGGTGGTGGCGCTTTTCACCTTCGTGCAGACTTACCGCGACTTCCTGGGTCCCTTGATTTATTTGCAGAATCAGCAAGATTGGACGATCTCGCTGGGCTTGAAGCTGTTCCAGAATATGTACGGTGCGCAGTGGCAATTGATGATGGCGGCCTCGACGCTGGCGATGCTGCCGACGATCGTGCTGTTTTTCTTCACGCAGAAGACTTTTGTGCGCGGCATCGCGCTAACTGGTCTCAAAGGGTAACAAATGGCAAAAATACGAGTGGCGGTAATCGGCGCGGGGGGCATCGCCGGGGCGCATTTGCGCGCTTATGCCGCCCATGCCGAGCGCTGCGAGATTGTCGGCATCGCCGATGCGCTCGAATCGGCGGCGCGCGAAAAAGCGGCGACCTATGGCGGGGCGGTCTTCAGCGATGGCGAAGCCATGCTGGATGTCCTGAAGCCCGATGCCGTCAGCATCTGCACGCCACCGAAGTATCGTCTGCCCTATGTGGAAGCGGCGGCGGCGCTGGGGATTGCGGTCTTGTGCGAAAAACCGCCGGCGCGCACGCTTTCCGAAACACAGGCCATCGTCGACGCTATGCGAGGCGGCCTCCTGCAGTTCGCCTTTTGCCATCGCTTTCATGGACCCTTGCAAGCGGCGCAAGATCTGATTCGCAGTGGCAAGCTGGGCGAACTGGCGCAGATCGAGAATCGCTTCGCTTTTCGCTTTGCGCGGGCGGGGCTGTCCTGGTTCACCGATGCCGAGGTCGCCGGCGGCGGCATTTTGATCGACACGCTGGTGCACAGCATCGACATCTTCCGCGCCTTGACGGGCGACGAAATAGCGCGGACGCGGGCTGCTCTGTCCTCGACGCTGCCGATTGAGGTGGAAGACAGCGCCTCCCTGCTCGTGCAAAGCAAGGGCGGCGTCATGGGCTCCTTGAATTGCAGTTGGGTGACGCCGGTCGCGGAAGCCATCGCGCGCATCCATGGCAGCGAAGGACAGGCGGTGATCGACTATAATGCCGAGGCCGGCTTGCGCTATCGGCTGGCTGGGGACGAAAACTGGACGGCGCGGCGCTTTGACGGTCCCGATCGCTTTGTCGCGCAGGCCGATCATTTCTTGCGCTGCATCGAAACCGGGCAAGTACCGCTAGTTTCCGGCGCGGACGGGCTGGCGGTGATGCGGGTGATCGAAAGCGCATATCAATCTGCGAGGGACCAATCATGAAACTGAGCTTGAGCATGTGGAGCCTGGTAGCGGCGGTGAAAGCCGGTCAGATGGACTTGATGGGCTTCATCGACTTCGCCGCGGCGCAAGCGGTCGAAGGCGTCGAACTTCTTGATGTCTTTTGGAGCGATGCCGAGCGGGAGATTCCGCTGGTCAAGGAGCGGATAGCCGATGCCGGTCTGGAGATGGCGGTTTATTCCATCAGCAACAACTTCATCCGTCTGGACGAGGCTGACCGGCGGCGCGAACTGGACGCGCTCAAGCGCGGCGTGGACATTGCGCTGGCTCTGGACGTGAACCTGATGCGCGTGTTTAGCGGGAGTTACCTGGAAGGACTGAGCCAAGAGGAGGGCATGTCTTGGATCCTCGAGGGTTTGTCGGCGGGGGCGGCTTATGCCGAGCGTCAGGGAGTCACGCTGGCGCTGGAGAATCACGGGCGCTTTGCCGGGCGCAGCGATCAAGCGCGCGACATCATCGCGGGCGTGGGCTCGCCGGCGCTGCGCGTCAACCTGGATACGGGGAACTTCCTGCTGATGGGGCAGGACCCGCTCGAGGCGGCGCGGGACCTGGCTGATTTGATCGCGCTGGTTCACTTGAAGGACATGCGCCGCGCAACGGCTGAGGAGCCGGGTCATATTTTCGCCGATCCTGATGGACAGTTGCTGACCGGTTCGGTGATCGGCGCGGGCTTGGTGGACTTGCCGGCGATGATCGCGCTGCTGGAGGAGATTGGCTACAGCGGTTGGCTGTCGCTGGAATACGAAGGCGCGGCTGATCCGGTGAGCGTTGGCGTGCCGCGGAGCCTGGATGCGGCGCGGCGCTTGCTCGGGTAGGAACCAGCCACCCCCGATTCCTCCCCAAAGCGTATGAATTGGAGTGGCGCCTCGTGTTGTCTACCCCATCCCCGACCCTTCCCCATTGCAATGGGGAAGGGTGACTCGTATTCGCGAATCCCAAGAATACTGTAGATCTCGACATGGCGAGCTGATGTCTGTCTCGGTATTTGCCATGCCCCATTGATTGTTGTCGGTTACTGGTCTATGGATTTGGATGATTGGGACCGATCCAGGTGGTATCCGAGCTCTCGGTCGCTTCGATATCGAGGTTGACGACGATGGCTTCCTGATCGCTGCGGACGAGGACGCAGATGAGCGGCTGGTCTGGATCCGCGTTGATTTCCTGGTGGGGCACATAGGGCGGCACGTAGATGAAATCGCCGGCAGCGGCTTCGGCGATGTATTCGAGCTTGTCTCCCCAGCGCATGCGCGCGCGTCCGCTGAGGACGTAGATGACGCTTTCCAATTCGCCATGGTGATGGGCGCCGGTTTTGGCGTCGGGTTCGATATTGACGGTGCCAGCCCAGAGTTTCTCGGCACCGGCTTTGGCTTGGTTGATGGCGGCGGCGCGCGTCATGCCGGGCGTCTGTGGGGTGTTGGTATCGAGTTCGCTGCCGCGGACGATGCGGACGCCATTGTCGCGCCAGTTGGGTTGGTTGGTCATGGGCAGCTCCTTTTTTTGGAGGATTTTACCACAAGGTATTTTGCCACAGAGGCGCGGAGGCACAGAGAAAATCGGAGAAGACGATTGATTTTCGGGCGTTTCCCCGAAACGCCCCTACAATTCGTAATTTCCCGGGTTTCAATTTCTTTGTTGAATCTACTTCTACGCTTTCAGTAAGCGCAAGCAAGTCATGCAAATCCCGGAAAAAGGAACAATTTGTAGAGGCGAGCCTTGGCTCGCCCACCGTTTCGGTTAGGTTATGCGGGCGACCCGGTGCCGCGCGTAGACACTGCGGGTCGGTCGCCCCTACCGGCGACTTTTATTTTGGAGCGCATTAGCATGACTTTGTTGGTTCTACTGGCGATATCGAGCTTGGTGAAAAGGTGTCCGCTCCTCAGCTCGCTCAACGGAGGGACGGAAATCCCATAACCCGGGTTAATCGACCGGGCGGAAGTCAGGCGCGGGGCGGGTTAGGGTTTTAGAAGAAGCCGCGGCGTTGGAAGCGTTCTTCTTTCCAGAAGTCGCCGTCGTTATGATACCCGCCTTGCTCCCAGAAGCCGGGTTTGTCGACGGGGCTGAATTCGAGGGCGCGCAGGAACTTGGCGCTCTTCCAAAAATAGCGCTTGGGCACCACCGTGCGCAGGGGACCGCCGTGTTCCATCAGCTCGGGTTCATGCAGGAACTCGCCTTCGTATTTGTAAGCCAGCATGACATCGTCATCGTCCATTGTGTCCAGCGGCAAATTGGTGGTATAGCCGTATTCGCAGTGGGCGATGACGTAGCGCGCTGATGGCTTCACGTCCAGTTCGCGCAGGAAGTCTTTGAACATCACGCCTTCCCAACTGGTATTGAACTTGCTCCAGCGGGTGACGCAGTGGATATCCACTGTCATCTGGCCCGTCGGCAGTTGCAGGAATTCCTCCCAGGTCCAGCGTTTTTCGGCCGCGACCTCGCCGAAGACGCGCAGGTCCCAGCTTTGGGGATCGAATTTGGGGGTCGGTCCGTAAGTCAGCACCGGGAATTTCTCCGTCAGCGATTGCCCGTTTGGCAGTCGTCCCGCAGCCCGCATCTCTTTTTCTTTTTCGCGTCGTGTGAGGTGTTTCATGTTCGCTCAACGTTCCTTTAGTCGTGTTTCCGGGCGACCTGATAGGGCGCCCCTACATCTTTTTGCGCTCTGGCGGGGGACCTGATAGGGCGCCCCTACATGTATAGTCCTGGATTATAATGGCACTGTTTCCAATGAGCAAAAGGACGAACT
>JAPPMO010000116.1 GCA_028873975.1 Chloroflexota bacterium | reverse complement strand
GGCTTGTTTTCAGCCACAAATGAAGTTTCGCTGGCGACCTCGCTGTATTCAGGTGGCGGAATTAGATGGAAAGCAGACAAATGAACCTAAACTCGGTGCTCTCGGTGTCGAAGGGCAGTGTCTACGCGCCCCTCGGTGGTGAAAAAAAATGATTTGATGCAATTGCCCTGCGCCTACAAGCTCGAAGTGCCAATAGCCAGACCAGGCGCGCCAATTGTCAGCTTGCGCGCATTGGTCCTTATTCGCTGTCGACCTCCCATATCCGGCTGTCCCGGGCTTCAAAAAAGCCTTGGTTGCTCGCTTTCATGCGCCAGATCTTGACGGAGCGCAGTACAGTCGGCTTAAAGAAGGAGTAGCCGCGCAGATTCCTGGCGGCGCGGTAATCCATGTCGCAGGCGACAAGCGCCTGCCGGTCGTTGACGAAGACTTCCACCAAGTATTTGTCGACGAAGATTCTCAGGCGAATGTCCTCCCCGGCGGGCAAATCGGCCAGGGCGAAGGGCGCTTCGGTATCGCCGACGCGCAGGCGGCCGTATTCCGGCAGGAAGAGCACGGGCAGTCCGGCGCGCGTCTCATCGGCGAAGAGCTGCAGGCCAAAGCGCTTGCGTTCGGCTTGTGAGCGCTCGACCAGGATTTCGATCTCATAAGCGTCGCCATCCAGCTCGGCGACAGGCGCGCTCGCCAGCAGTTGCGCGTCGCTGTTGCTCGCCGAGACTTCGACCTGATCGAGCTGGACGCGATCGTGGCGGAGCGTCTCCAATTCTCGCAGCGGGCGCATCCGCAAGCCCCCGTCCTGCCCCAGCCATAACTCCCGCGGCAGCGATTGGATACTGCGCTCGGCGATCTTGTCGTCCATCGAGCGCAGCCAAGCCCACATGACGCGGCGGCCGTCGGCGGCGAGCAGCGATTCCGGCGCGAAGTAATCCCGATCCAGCGCGGCATAGAGCGATTGTTCCGGACGGCGCCAGTTCATGCGGCCGTGAAATTCTGGCGCAAATTGTTCGTTTTGCGCGTCCCAGTCGCCCAGGTAATAGCGGCAGCCATAGGGATGGCTGATGCAGAGCAGCATCCATTTGTCGCCCAGCGGGAAGAAATTGGGGCAAGAGATATCCTCGCCGATGGCTGTGCCCGGCAGGTCGCCGCTCAAGAAGTCGCCGACATAGGTCCAATTACACAGGTCGGCCGAACGCAGCAGCGGCGGATTGTGGCCGCCGGATATCGCATAATAAGTATCCCCGACCAAAAAACAGTCGGGATCCCAATGGACCATTTCCGGCTTTTGGCCCTCGGCGGTCAAGGGTTCCACCGCATAGGGTTTGCGCCAGGCTGAAAGGCGCCGGTCTTTGGCAATGGCGATGTGATTTCTGCCCGAGGCTTGGCCATGGTAGATGGCGGCCGGTATGCCCTCCTTGGTGAGGAAACCGGTGCCGCTGAACATGCCGTGCCCGGTGAAGGACGGCTGCAATTTCGTCCTCTGCCAGCTCCAATGCAGCATATCCGGGCTGGTCACATGCACAAAGGAGTAGGAAGCCGCGCCCCGCCAGGGATGACGCAAGATATAATGCAAATGATAAAGCCCGTCGAGGTAGAAAGCGGCATTGGGATCACCCGGCGAACTGTCTTCGCCCGGGTGCGTCAGGTGATAGTTCAGCGCTTGCGCGTTCGTAACAGTTGACATGGCTGCGATCTCCTTTATATGCCAAGCTGACTTTGCCGGTGCCCCCAAGCCCGCCAGGCGAGACGAAAGAACCTTCTCTCTGATTTTAACGCGATTCATTGAGAGGTGTATTTCAATATTTTGGCAGATGTCCACCGGGCAATCGCTTCAAAAATGGTATCTTGTGGAGCAATGCAACGAACAAACTGAAAATTCCCCACAGAGACGCAGAGCGCACAGAGAAATGCCTCATATACTTTGTGTTCTTCGTGTCTTGACGGTCAGTGTCTACGCGACCTGTGGCTGGTCATGCTTTCGACCGGGCAAGTAATCGCTTGACTTGCCAATAGTCTGAAATGCAGCGGCTCGCTGTTTTCGGGCTGCCGCATAGGCCCCGGACGGGGCGCGGCTCTCTCGCT
>JAPPMO010000077.1 GCA_028873975.1 Chloroflexota bacterium | reverse complement strand
CATTTCACACTTTGGGAACATTGCAGCCTATTCAGTTCTCTGCGTAACGTCAGTTCGTAAATTATTCGGATTTCAATTACTTTGTTGAATCTACTGAGGTCACAGAGTTGAGGGTGTTTTGACGACTTATTCTCTAAATCCGCCACCTGTATATCGCAAAGTCGCCAGGGAAACCACATCTGTCGCTCAAAAACATGTTTGCAACAAGACAAGAGCATTGATTTTACTTGATTTTCTCGGTGTTCTCGGTGTCCTCGGTGGTTAAACTTGAGCCTGCTTTTGCTAAGTTGCAGCGATGTTTTTTCTGGTGCGATTGCTCTGCCCCGATTCCATTAAGATTCAGTGGCGATTGTTAACGGGCAGGGTCGTCGGTACAGGTGTGGCTGGCCATGCAACCGCGGGCGCCGTCCTCGCTGCCGATCAGGCCGCGCGAATATCACTGCATAGGCTAATCCAGCGGCCAGTCCCGCACTTCGCAGCGCCGGGCCCAGGCAGCGTAGCTTGCGCTCATGTTGCGGACGCGCTCCTTTTCGCTGGCGGCAAGGTCATTCAATTCCGTGCGATCTTCGATCATATTGTAGAGTTCCCAAGGACCCGGGTGCTTGCTGACCAGCTTCCAGTCCCCGATGCGCAGGGCGCGGTTGCCCTCGTGCTCCCAGTAGAGCGGGTTCTCGCGCTGCCAGTCGCTCCCCTGCAGCGCCGGTAAGAAGCTTTCGCCTTCGACGGGCTGTATCGCTTGCCCGCCATACTCGGTCGGATATTTCGCGCCCGCCAACTCGGCGAAAGTCGGCAGCACATCAATGAACTGGACCGGGCTATGGACCAGCGTCCCGGCGTCGACCTGAGCCGGAAAGCGCGCGATGCAAGGCGAGGAGATACCGCCTTCGTGCACCCAATGCTTGTAGAGGCGGAAGGGCGAATTGGAGGCGTTTGCCCAAGGCAGGTCATAGCTCATATAGGTATCGGCGGGCCCGGGCAGCAAATCGCGCCGATTGCCGATCCGCACCGGACGTCCATCGGGCAGCGCCGGCACATAAGAATTGATCCAGCCATCCTCCGCCAGATATTCCGCGCAGCCGCCATTGTCGGACAGGAATATGATCAAGGTATTGTCGGTTATGGCCTGCTCGTCCAGCTTGGCGAGGATGCGGCCGATCCCTTGGTCCATGCGGTCGATCATGGCGGCGTAGGTGGCCATGCGCAGGTCTTCCCAGTCGCTATGTCTTTCCTCCGTCCAGGGATGCGAGTCCTCGTCGCGGGGGGAAATCCGCCAGACTGGATCCAGGATGCCCAGGCTGTTGAGTTCTTCGTGGCGCTGTTGGCGCAGCCTGTCCCAGCCGGCGCGGTACACGCCTTCATACTTGGCGATGTCTTCGGGCAGGGCATGCAGGGGCCAATGAGGCGCGGTATAGGCGACATGCAGGAAAAACGGCAAATTATCCCGGCGCGCGTCGTCGATCATCGCTATTGCCTGGTCCGTGATGTCATCAGTGTAGTAGAAACCGTCGCGATGTTCATCGACAAGCTCGCCGTCCGCCATCAGGGCATGGGGATGGAAGAAACTGCCAGCCCCGGCCAGTGTGCCGAAGAATTGATCGAAGCCGCGATCCAGCGGGGTAGGGTAGCCGGGCGCGCCCGGGCGCCAGTCGTCGCGATAACGCGCCGCATATTCGCCGCCAGTATGCCATTTGCCAGACATCAATGTACGATAGCCGGCGCCCCGCAGCACTTCGGCAATCGTCACCGCGTCATCGCGCAGATAACCCTGATAAGCGCGCGCGCCGCGATTCGACACCATGTGCCCGACGCCGGCTTGATGCGGGTAGAGGCCTGTCAGCAGCGCCGCGCGCGAGGGACAGCAGCGGGCGAAGCTGTACATCTGCGAGAAACGCGCCCCGTTTGCCGCCAGGCGGTCGAGGTTGGGCGTGGCGATCTCCGAACCGAAACAGCCGATGTCGGAGAAGCCCATATCGTCTGCCAGTATCAAGATGATGTTTGCTTGGGACATGAGATTCCTTATCGACTAATTTCACTACATAAGCGCTAAAGCAATTCCAATTAAGTCCTGCAACTAAAGCGAGCCTGTAAGGCTTGTCCGCTACTGACGCGAGCCACTGCCATATTCTACCCCATCCCCCCAACCCCCTT
>JAPPMO010000104.1 GCA_028873975.1 Chloroflexota bacterium | reverse complement strand
GATGACGAGTCACCCTTCCCTGATGCTTCGGGGAAGGGCCGGGGATGGGGTAGAATAACATGTCCGCTCCTCAGCTCATTTTGGGGGTAAGGGGCTGGGGGGTGGGGGCAGTATTTCAACAGAGTCCTTGGCTTGCCCACCGTTGCGGGCTAGGTTTTGCGGACGACCCGCCGACTATTATTTTGGAGTGCATTAGCATGACTTTGTTGGTTCTACTGAGGTCACAGAGAAATACAAAGATCATTTCTGTTTGCGGGCGTTTCAGCGGGTCGCGTAGACACTGACCGACAAACGCTCCTACAGCGCCTCCTTTGTGGCAGGCAAGAGCTTAAATCTCGGCGCTCTCGGTGGTCAATTACCAATAATCTGAAATGCACCCGCCCGGCCACGCGCACTTGACAGGGCCAAGGCGCCGTCGTAGAATACTCGACGCTACCGCTCCCGGGAAATGTCCTTGAGCAAGCTCTGCCGCCGTGCTATACTGCGCGGGCTATGCCACCATAGCTCAATTGGCAGAGCGCCTGTTTTGTAAACAGGTTGTTCTGGGTTCGAGTCCCAGTGGTGGCTCTGGTTTAACAAGCAAATCTTATGCGGGTCGGTGCCCGAGTGGCTAAAGGGGGCGGACTGTAAATTCGCTGGCGAGAGCCTACACTGGTTCGAATCCAGTCCGGCCCACTATCGTTGCAAACCGCTTTGCAATTTTGACGAAGCAATGCTTGTTCAGACAGTATGCGGTTGCAGGCCTCCGTAGCTCAGGGGTAGAGCGCTCCCTTGGTAAGGGCGAGGTCATGAGTTCAAATCTCATCGGAGGCTCTAATCTGCTAAGCCAGGGTGAGGAGCCCTGCGGCGGATAGAGTACAGGAGCTAACATGGCGAAGAAGGGACAGCGCATTGTTGTAAAGATGCGCAGCACCGAGAGCGGTCACATCTATATCACCGAGAAGAGCCGTCGTAATACGCAGGGACGTCTTGAGTTGCGCAAGTATGATCCCTATTTGCGCCGGCATGTGATCTATCGGGAAACCAAGTAGCTTTTGCCTGCGTATTATTGTATAGTCGTTGCGGCCCTAGGCTGGATTGGAAAGCGAATCATAGGGGTATAGCTCAGTTGGTAGAGCGACGGTCTCCAAAACCGTAGGTCGAGAGTTCGAGTCTTTCTGCCCCTGACGAGATCTAAACACCGTCCACTGCGGCGGTGTTTATTATCGGCAATCGCCGAAAAGCCGCTCGGCGGCAGCGAATTGTTCTGCCGCGCTCACACATAATAACAAGCCTAATCCTTGCATGAGCAAGGGGGTTTGTGAAACAGGAGTTGCGAGGAGGCCGGAATCATGGCAGCGGACAAGAGCGAGGGCGCAATCACCGAACGGAAGGGTACCGCGACCCCGGGGCGCCGGACGCGCAAGATCAAGAAGGGCAAGCCAGAGCCGCAGGGCAATGCCATGACGCGGCCAGTCTTCCAGATGGTAGACTATTTTGCCAATGTTCGGTCGGAGTTGAACAAGGTTGCCTGGCCCAACCGCGAAGATACGCGCCGCTTGACCATACTTTGCATCAACGTGACGATTGCCTCCGCCATATTTTTGGGCATCTTGGCTGTGATCTGGTCCGAGTTCATGCGCATCGGGCTTAACCCGGGTTATGCCTGGATGCTACTGGCGGTGATTGTGGCCATGGTGGGTTTCGCCTTGCTAATGATCCGCCGCGGCTCGATTTAGGCAATACAGCGCCGCTTGTGTCGGGTCAGTTATAACCTTAGGCTGGCGGAGCGATATCGCGCCATTCAAAGGCAGGGAATCAAGCCCGCAGTTGGGACGAACGAGCGGGCCAATTGAAGAAGAGAATTATGAGCGAACAATCGCAAGACAGACAGCAAAGGACCGATTACGATCCGAATCCGGTCTATATGGATGATGCGACGGGGCTGGAAGAAGACGTCGAAGGACTGAACATCGTACTTGACGATGGCGGCGACGAGGACGATTCCAAGCGCAGTTGGTTTTTCATCCACTGCTATTCCGGCTATGAAAAGAAAGTCGAACACGCCTTGCGGCAGCGCATTGACAGCATGGGCATGCAAGATCAGATCTACGATGTGCTGATCCCCACCGAAGATGAAATCGAGGTCAAGGACGGCAAACGCCGCACCGTGGAGAAACGCGTCTTCCCCGGTTATGTCATGGTACAGATGCGCTGGAATAAGGAAGAAGCCGAGTTGGACAAGGACGCCTGGTACACGGTGCGCAATACGCCGGGCGTGGTTGGCTTTGTCGGGGGGGAGAATCAGCCCACGCCGCTGCGCGACGAAGAGGTCAAGCGCATCATGGATCGGATGGATTCCGAAGATATGGTGGTCAAGGTCGATTACAAGATCGGCGAGCGCGTGCGCATCGTCGGGGGACCATTCAATGATTTTCCCGGCACGGTGGCCTCGATCGATTCCGGTCGCGAGAAAGTGCGCGTCATGGTCGATTTCTTCGGGCGCGAAACTGCTGTTGTGCTCAGCTTTATGGAAGTGGAACGCATGTAAGGCAACCGCCGCAACAGGCGTCGCAGGCGGCTTTGCCCCGTCAAAGGCGATACCTGAAAGAGAATGAGGTAAGGGACATGGCAAAAAAGATCAAGGCAATCGTCAAGCTGCAGATTCCCGCTGGCAAAGCCAACCCCGCGCCGCCAATTGGACCGGCGCTGGCGCAGCACGGCATCAACTTGATGCAGTTCTGCAAGGAATACAACGGACGCACCTCGAACCGGATGGGCGATATCATACCGGCCGAGATTACGGTTTTCGCTGATGGTTCTTTCAAGTTTGCGCTGAAGAGCCCGCCCACGTCATTCTTGATCAAGAAGGCGGCTGGCTTGCAAAAGGCGGCTTCCAACCCGGCTTTGGAGACCGTCGCTGTCTTGAACCGCGACCAGGTGCGGGAAATCGCCCAAGTCAAGATGAACGATATGAACGCCATTGATATCGAAGGCGCCATGCGCCAGGTCGAAGGCACCGCGCGGCAGATGGGTATCAAAGTCGCCGAATGACCGCGGCAGTACAGCGATATTAGCCCGGCAACAAGTTTGCGATTCATTTTTTGAAATTGTGGGAGGGCGGGAGCCCGCTAACCACGAGGAGCGGAGATCATGGGCAAGAGATACAAAACAGCGGCGGGGGCATTCGATCGGCAGAGGAACTATCCGATGGAAGAAGCCTTGCGCATCGTCAAGAGCAACGCCACTGCCAAGTTTGACGAGACGATCGAAATCCATTTTCGCCTGGGCATCGATCCGCGACACAGCGATCAGCAAGTGCGCACCACGGTGATGCTGCCGCATGGCACGGGCAAGAGCGTGCGAATCCTGGCTTTTGTGGATGAAAGCGAGGCGGATGCAACGCTGGCGGCGGGCGCGGATATCATTGGGACGGATGAAGTGATCAACAAGATACGCAACGACGGCTGGCTGGAATTTGACGCCACCATCGCCACCCCGCCGATGATGCGCAAGGTCGGTCAAATCGCGCGTATTTTGGGACCCCGCGGCTTGATGCCCAATCCCAAAGCAGGAACAGTCGTGCCAGCCGATGACTTGCCGCGCGTGATCAACGAGCTAAAGGCGGGACGGGTCGAGTTCCGTAATGACAAGACCGGCAATTTGCACGTGCCCGTTGGCAAAGCCAGCTTCTCGCAGGAACAACTGCAGGAGAACCTGCAAGCCGTGGTGGATACGGTGCGCAATGCCAAGCCGGAATCGCAAAAAGGGACCTTTGTGCGTCGCGTTGTGCTAACTTCAACGATGGGACCTGGCGTCCGCGTCGACGGCACAATCTAGGCGAGGCAGACCGAAGCCAATCAATAAGGGCGAGCCCGCGGCTCGCCCTTTTACTTTGCATCGGCTGACATTGAAGCATCGAAGCGTTTAGGCTTTGAGGCGCTCGAAGTATTGCTTGCGGAATTTGGCGACTTTTGGCGCGATGACGTAGGCGCAATAGCCCTGTGCGGGATTGTTGGCGAAGTAGTTCTGGTGGTAGTTCTCGGCAACCCAGAAGGTACTGGCCGGCGTGACCTCGGTCACGAACTTGTTCGGATAGAGGCCTTCATTTTCAAGTCTTTTGATCGTATCCTCAGCGATTTGGCGCTGCTCTTCCGAGTGGTGCCAAATGCCGGAGCGATACTGCGGTCCACGGTCGTTCCCTTGTCGGTTTAGCGTGGTGGGATCGTGGATGGTGAAAAAGATGTTCAGCAGGTCCTGGAAACTAATGATCTCGTTGTCAAAACTGACATTGACGACCTCAGCATGGCCAGTGGTCTTGGCGCAGACCTGCTCGTAAGTTGGGTTGTTGACGTGGCCGCCCATGTAACCTGATATCGCAGATTCAACGCCGGTCAACTGACTGTAGACCGCTTCCACGCACCAAAAGCAGCCGCCGCCCAAGGTCGCTACTTCCTTGCCCATGATTCTTGTCCTTCCGTCCCGTTGGTCTCGCTTACAGTATGGACGCCGATTATTGCTGAATTCCTACGGCGACATTAGATCTTCGTCAGAACCGCTCGACGGCGGCGAAAAGTACCCGCATGGAGCCCGCTTGTCGCATGAGCGCCGCGGTTTACATGAACAGTACATCGCCGCTCTGGTGAATGGTCCGGGTCAAGCGGGCCCATTCCGGCAGCGTTAGCGTCTCGGCGCGGCGCTGAGGATCAATGCCGGCCGCGCGCAGCAGCTCGCTTGTCCGCGCTGACTTAATACCTAGTCCACCCGACAGCGCGTTCTTAAGTTGTTTGCGTTTCATGCTGAAGCCGGCTTTGACCACGCGGAAGAATATCTTGGTGGAAGGCACGGCGACGGGAACGCCATTATGCGTTTCGATCCGCACGATGGCGCTGTGGATGTTGGGGCGCGGCCAAAAGACGGCCGGGCTCAACTTGCCGACAATCTGCGCGGCGCCATAATACTGAAGCGCGACCGCAAGCAGGTTCATCACGCCATCGCCCGCAACGATTCGTTCCGCTACCTCGTATTGCATCGTCAGTACCATTCGCCGCGGCGGCAAATCGGCTTCGAGGAAGCGCCAGAGAATGGCGCTGCTGATATAGTAAGGCACGTTGGCAACCACGATATATGCCTGATTCCCCACCAACGTATTGACGTCGGTCTTAAGCGCGTCATCAAAAACGAGATAGACATTAGACACATCGTCGAAGCGGTCTTCAAGTACAGGTTGCAGCCGTTGGTCTACTTCGATTGCGAAGACCTCGCGGCAGCGTTCCGCCAATTTCGCTGTGAGCGAGCCGGTGCCTGCCCCGACTTCCACCACCGCGTCTGCGGCTGTCAAGCCTGCGCAATCGACGATCTTGTCCAGAGCCTGCGGGTCGTGCATGAAGTTCTGCCCCAGGCTCTTTTTGGGGAAGAGTTCGTAACTTTCGAGAAGTGTTTTAGGATTGGAAACCATCGCGCCTCGCTCATAGGCCTCATGCCAGCGCGCCGATCGGTAAACCACCATGCCAGGGCTTTGAGTAGAGGAAGCCGGGCAACCGGGCACGGGTCCCGTCTATCCTTCCTCCAGCGCCATATCGACGAAATAAGTGGGACTGCCTAGCAGACGATGGATAGGGCATTTGCCGGCGATATCGTAAAGGCGCTGCCGCTGCTTCTCGTCCAGATCGCCATGAAACGTCAAAGCCTTGCGCACCTCGTGTACATAGAGGTCTTCGCCGCCGTGCATGGGATAGTCCGAACCCTTGAATCGCTCATAATCGACTTGGACATCGACAGCCTGTAGATCCCAGCCCTTGCGCTCGGCGTACATCTTGCAAGTGATTGCCATGCACGAGCCGAGCGCGCCGAGCATCATTTCACCGGGCGTGGGCGCCGTGTCGCCGCCGCCATCTTCGATCGGTTCGTCGATATGCCATTCGTGGCCGCGTACTTTGATTGTGGTTCGGGTATCACCCCGCAGCGTGATTTCAACGGGCATGACGCCCTCCTTATGTCATTCGCCTAGAGCGCTGTGTAGGTTCTGGCTTCAGTCCTGTTTTTTGGGAAACAGGAGGCTGATTTCTAATTCAAATCCAGGCAAAGTCTCCTCGCCGCTCAGCTTGTCACCCACGCCGAGAAACTCGGAGCTCAATTGACCTGATTCATCCAGGCGCCACACTTCGACGCCTTCTTGCTTAGGCAAAACGATCCAAACTATGGTCGTGCCGCGCCGTAGATAAACTTCCGCTTTTCGGCGTATTTTGGCAAGCGTGTCAAAAGGCGAACGAATCTCCACCACCAGGTCCGGCATTACCGATACATAATTGTCTGTTGGCGGCTGTGGCAGCCGGTCGTAGCGCAGAAAAGCCACATCGGGGCCCAGCAATGTGTGCCGATCATGTTCCGAATAATATCCCGAATCGGTCGTTACTTCACCAATGTCGTGTGTACCGAGGAAAAGTCTTAAGTAGAATGCTATCTCGGTCGCGAGCAATCCGTGTTTTCTACCGGGCGGTACCATAGTGAACAATTCTCCGTCGATGAGTTCGAAATGGACATTTTCGTTGTCGGGATTGTGCGCCAATCTCCAGACATCATCCACATCAAACAGGCGCTCTTGAACGACCATCAGAAGTTACACCTTATGCTTTCGCTTGCCCAAGTATATCACAGCCGCTCGGCTGTCAGCGAAAAGTTCCGCCACGCTCACAAAGCATAACGAGCTGACTTTGAAAGAGCAAGGAGGTTTATAATAAAAGAGGCGCGGGAAGTGTCATTGAAGGCGGAGCTGCGGCTTAGATTGAATATCCGGTCGGCGGGACCGCCAGCACGAACATCACCGATAGCGCGGCGATCAGCAGAGGCAGCAGAAGCACAACCGCCAGGATGCGCTTTTCATCTTTCAAGTGCATATAGAACCAGATAACCAGGCTTGACTTGACAATCGCGATCCCCAGAAGCAGGATCGCCTTGATCGCGGTAAGGGCAGCCGCCGCGCCAGGCGCGTCGTGGATCGCGCTTTTGAGGAATTCGGCGCTGAGGACTTCAATGACGGTCAGGATGGCCAATCCGCCAAAGACGACAGTGTATATGCCGCCTTCCACGGTGATGTCGCGACCGAGCAGCGTGACGGTATTGCTGTGATGTCCGTGATCGCCCGGTGTCATTTCCTGGGAAGCTTCAACCATGTGTCACGCTCCTAGCCGCTCGGCGCGTAATCGGCGATAAGGTCCTGCCGCGCTGGCGGTTCATCATACCAGATAAATCAAGGTGAAGAGCATAATCCAGACCACGTCGACAAAGTGCCAGTAAAGGCCGAACATTTCAATGCCGATCGGGTTTTGATCGTAACGTCCTTTGGCGCCGCGCCGCATCACTTCCAGCGCCCACAGCACGCCGACGAGGACGTGCGCGCCGTGGAAGAAGGTCGGTGCATAAAAGCGCATGCCAAAAGTCTGCCACTGCGACTCGATGTCGTAGCCCAGCGTGATGCCCAAGTGCGCCAGTTCGCTGTATTCGATGTATTGACCGGCCAGGAACACCGCGCCGCCCAAAGCTGTCGCGCCGATCCAGCGCAGCATGCCCTGTCGATTGCCACCCTGCATAGCTCGCAAGCCCATCACCATGAAGAAGCTGCTGGCGAGCAAGACGAAGGTATTGGCGGTAACCAAGCCGACGCCGAGCTTTGAATGCGCCAGTTCCACCACATCCGGCTCGTTGATGCGGAAAAGCACATAGCCGACGATCATCATCGAGAAGATGACAATTTCGGATGCCAGATAGAGCCACATGCCGAGCTTCATATTCTCGTTATGTTCTTCGACGCTCATGTGGCCGTGATCGTCGTGGGCGGTGGCGCTCAGTTGATTAGCGGTCATTTCTGCCATGCTTGGACTCTCACTATTCCCTATTCAGTGTTTTCGTAGCAAGAAAAGATACTCCAAATTCTTGCCTTCTTTCGGTCGCACCCATTTGTTAGTCCAGCGCATGCCGGACATTACATTTCGCTTGTATTCAATTTCTTGAATTTCAACAACTTCACCAGCCTGTTGCAAAACCTCCAATAGTTCAGTTGACGTTGCACGCCCTCCGGAACTGTATGACAAGAGCACATACTTCGCGCGCACATTGCGTATTAGTTTATCGATGGCTTCGACTACACGTAAGCGCCCACTCAGGCTGCGTCGATAATCTTCAAAGACCGACGCTGCGTCTTTATCACGGGTATCGACTCGACGATTTGCTTTCCCGAATAATTTTGGCCGGTCATTAAGACAGATCGTTGTCCATATATGGTAGTAGGCCGCATACCGGACGCGAGAAGGTGGCATCTTTTCATTGTTTGAACCATAGGGCGGATCGAAATAAGCAAGATCAACTTCCGGCAAGTCATCCAAGACTTGGAAAATGTCGCCACGTCGAACAGCATGTTTTCCATTTGTCTCAATATACAAGGGTTCTTTAAGTACAAGACTTTTGTACGAACGAGGAGACCAATTCTTTAAGTATGATGCGAAGTGTCCCATTGTACTGTCAACTTTATCAAGCGCCAAAATAAGACTAGTCAATACCACTGCTTTTTCTTCCAGGGAAAGAGACATTTCGTCAATCGCTTCCCTTACAGCATCCAGTTTTCTGGTGTTGTGTCTTTGCCAGGGTCTTTTGATTTTGACGTTCTCGGACTCTGTAACGTCTCCACCGTAATGCTCAGTGAACCAGCCGTCGGTCGGCTTGATGTCGTTAAAATACGCGATTAATTCTCCGAAATGATTGCCGGGGCATTTTCTCAAATAGCAGGTGGCAAATACTTCTGACCATACTGAAATGTCAGAAGAGAAAACATTGTAGCCATTCTGGGCAAACGCCTGTGAAACTCTAGTAGTACCTGAAAAACCATCCAATACCGTATGAGCGTTTATTCTCCGTGCAACCTCCAGAATATAGGGAATGATAAGCATTTTTGAGCCGATGTATTTGATTCCCTCAGTGTTTGCCTGTGTAATCTTTTCGTCAGCAAACAGCCCAATTTGACGCGGTGAATGGTTCACAATCCCTCACCTTGGATTATTTCTTTTATATCACTTTTCACACTCTCAAGCGCTTCAATATGTCCTTTCTTTGAAGCTACAAGAGCATGTGAAAATACATTTACAAGAATAAGGTTGTGGGAATAGTCGACCCATCCGCCTGTTAGGCTTTCGAAGTACGTAATAGCGTTTTTTGTATGCGTCCATAGTCCTCTTTGCAGTGCGTTGGCTGTAGCATCGCCATATCTTACTTCACAAATGTATCCGTCCTCAGCATCGAAAAACCTGAATACTGGATGTTTTCTTCTTCCTCCTGGAGGAATAAAACGAATTGTCTCAATCATCGTCTTTGCTAGATCAGCATCAAATACTAACATGTTACATTTCATTTGCTTCTCATTATAAATTAACGCGAGAGTGTTTATCTCTTCGAATGCGCTGAATTCTGGGGACTCGAGAATTGATTTAATTCGAGTGTTGCCACGGATAATGTCTTCACCCTGTGAGGACAATAATGGAAACATGCGAAATTCTTTATCAGTAGATAACTGAAGAAATTCATTTCCGTAGGCCTTAAGGCTAACAGCCACTTCTTGCTCGGTAATATCATTTATTATTGTGATGTCTTCTTCTTGTTCTTTTGCACGATATAGATCCTTCCCAACATGGATTGAAGAATAGTCATACATGTATTGATTGATGAACTCTGGAATAGCAATCTCAGCTAGATCTCCGTGCGTTTTGTTCCCAATCAGTCTCATTGTAAATATGTTGCTTAATGTAGTAGTGATGAGAGCGGGGTGTTTGCTGATAAGCAACTTAAGCCGTTGAGTAAACTCACGGTAAGGGCTGTAGTCTGCCATGATCTGTCACTCGCCTTATTTTTCGTAACCAATGGCGCGGGGAATCGCGCGAATCACACCCGCGGCGCCGCCGGCGATCTTGCCCATTTCGCGGACGGGAAGGATCTGTGTGCGGTCGCCCTCGGTGGGATCAACTTCTTGCGCCTGCTTGACGCCGCGATGCGCCAGATAAAAGAATACCGCGATCCCGCCGGCTGCCAGCGCCAGGGAAATAAAGATGACAAAAATGAACCCGAGCAGAACCGTGAACTGGCTGGCGCCTTCAATGGTCTGGTTCGAGAAGTCATCGGGCGGCAAGAGCAAGCCCAGGATGTCTTGTATGGGAATGACAAAGTCGCCAAATCCGTTGGCGGCGGCATCGGCGTTGGGTTCCATGGCTGTCTGCAAGCGCAAGCCATGCGGGAAAAGCGCGAAAGCGAATAATATGATGGTGCTGACCACCGAAATCGTCAGAACCAGGAAGAGTTGACCCGCGTAAAAGGCCATGGTCTGCCACAAGCAGGACAAGCTCATCAAGACCGCGCCCAGCGTGCCGGGGATGCCGGCAATCGCGCCCAGGAAGAAGCGCCAGCCGCCGAAGATCGCCAGCCAGATCAAGAACCAGAGGACATTGATGATCCAGCGGATCAGCAGCAGCCCCAAGTTCAAGTAGGGGAATTGCATGGGCTTGGGCGCGTCGTTGATAATCCGCCAAGCCAGGTCCCAGAGCCATTTGCCCAGCCGAAAGACGGGTCCGCTGGTTCGCAGCGCGAATTCCCTTTCCGGCGCTGAACTGTCTTCTTCATGCGCGCCGTCGCCATGTTCGCTCATCTTGGGGTCGAAGGCGCCCACCCCCCACATGAAGGCGAACATGGACGCAAATGCCGCCAAGACCAGCCCGACTTGCGCGCCTTCGCTGGTATCGGCATTCATCCAGACCGGATCCATGTCTTGCAGACTGCGAATGCCGTAGACAATCGCCAGCGACAAGACGAATACAGCGATCATGTAAGGTATTGCCCGCGCGAGACCGGGTTTGTCCATGAATTGCTACTCCCTGTTTACGTAAACCGCGTCGCTCAAGCGGCGAGACGGCTTGCAATTTTGCGTGAGCGGGGAAGACCTTGTCGCCGCTGAGCGGCTACGACCGAAAGCTTGTCCTAACCCGTTCTTCCGTTTGGTCACCTGTTCCGGCGAGCATATTAGCGAATCCAATAGAGCACCAGGTAAAAGAGCATCCAGGCGAAGGTGACGAAATACCATAACTTGGCCGCGCCTTCCACGGCCCAGGAATCGTGTTCATCGCCACTGTATTTGCCCTGGTTTGCCTCTTGATAAACGCGACACATGATCGCGAGTATGGCCAGGGCATGCACAAAGTGAAATCCTGTCATCAAGCGAAAGGTATTGCCATATTGCGTTGCCATCGCGGCGTCGGACACGTTCAGAAATTCATAGACGATGACCGCCAGGAACAGGGCGCCCAGCCCAATCGCCAGCCGCCACTTCACAAGAAATGCCGCGGCAAGCCCGCGCCGCAGTATTTTCAGCGCCTGTACGACCAGCGCTGAGCTTATGAGCAAGGCCAAAGTGGCGACGCTCGGCAGGATCAGGTCGAAAGGCGGGACGCCGGCGGGGGGCCACTGCGAATAGTTGAAGCGCAGCTGCCAGTTGACTACGATCAAAGCGACGAAAGCCATGATCCAACTGACCTGGAAGATGTTCATGCCGAGCCGGTTATTCTTCAAGCGAATTGCAGCGGCTCGCTGATCGCTTGTTTTTTGTTTCTCGGCCCGCTCGGTGTAAGTCGTCATGCTCTACTCTACTGATTGCGCAGCTTGCGCTTCGCGCCTAGTCGGCGCCGGAAGGCGCTGGGTCGCGCCGGTCGAATGCCATATCAATCGCTTCAATATAAGCCGATGCCGCCTCGGTGCCATAACCGTAGGGATCTTCGTAAGGAATCGGATCGTCATGGAAGTTGGTCGGCGGCGGCGGCGAGGTCGTTGCCCATTCCAGGGTCAAGGCGCGCCAGGGATTGGCGCTGGCGATCGGCCCATGAAAGTAGCTGCGGACAATGTTGTAAAGGACGATAAAGGTCGAGAAACCCAGGACAAATGCCGCAAAGCTGATCAGCCGGTTGAAGTCGGTAAAGGCCGGGTCATAAACCGCGACGCGGCGCGGCATGCCCAGCATCCCGACGATGTGCATTGGGAAAAAGGTGATCAAGAAGCCCAAATAGGTGAAGACAAAATGGATCCTGCCCAAGGTTTCATCCATCATGCGGCCCGTGATCTTGGGGAACCAATGATAGAGCGCCGCGTAGATGGCGAAGACGCTGCCGCCGAATAGCACAAAGTGGAAGTGGCTGACGACGAAATAGGTATCGTGAACGTGAATATCAAAGGGCAGCGCCGCCAGCATGACGCCGGTGATGCCGCCGATGACAAACATCGACATAAAGCCGAGCGCGAAGAGCATGGCGCTGGTGAAACGGATCTTGCCGCCCCAGATGGTGCCCAGCCAACTGAACATCTTGATGCCGGTGGGCACGGCGATGATCATGGTGGTGATCATGAATGGAATGCGCAGTTCCGGCTGCAAGCTGGTGAACATGTGATGCGCCCACACGGTGAAGCCGACAATCGCGATGGCCATACTGGAAAGCCCGACCATGCGATAACCGAAAACGGGCTTGCGGCTGTGGATTGAGAGCACCTCGGAAAGCACGCCCATGCCCGGCAAAACCATGATGTACACGGCCGGATGGCTGTAAAACCAGAATATATTCTGCCATAACAGGACGTCGCCGCCGCCGGCGGCGTCAAAAAAAGTGGTTCCTGTCATGCGATCGAGCAGCAGCAGCGTCAAGGCGCCGGCCAGGAAGGGCGTCGCCATGACGGCGATGATGCTCGTCGCCAGCACCGCCCAACAGAGCAGCGGCATGCGCCAGATGGTCATCTCCGGCGGACGCATGTTTAGAATGGTGACGATGAAGTTGATCGAACCAAGAATTGATGACAGCCCCAGCAAGTGCGCGCCCAGGGCCCAAAGCGTTTGACCGTCGCCGCTGAAAAGCGTCGAAAGCGGCGGATAGGAGGTCCAGCCAGCTTCGGCGGGGCTGACGAAGTAACCCAGCAGCATGACGACGCCCGCCGGCGGTATCAGCCAGAATGCGAAGGCATTCAGCCAGGGGAAAGCCATGTCTTTGGCGCCGAGCTGCAAAGGCACGACGAAATTGCCATAAGCGGCCCACATGGGAATGATGAAGAGGAAGATCATAATCGTGCCGTGCATGGTGAACAGGCTGTTATAAGCCGCGCCCGATACCATCAAGTCCAGTTCGGGCGTCCAAAGCTCAAGCCGGATGCCCATGGCCAGCGCGCCGCCAATGATAAAGAATAGCAGAGAAGTGACGCCGTATTGGACGCCGATGATCTTGTGATCAACGCTCCAGCGCAGGTATTCGCTTAGCGCGGGGCGTCTAACCGCTTGGACCTCTTGTCTTGCTTGCGCCCCCCCGAGGGGTACGGCAATTGTCGCCATTGTCTCGCCTCTTCACTCAGCGTCAATTATGCTGCTTCGCTGCGTTCTCCGCCTGCGCCATCGCGCCGGCGTTACGCGGATTCATCCTGTGTATTCGATTCCGCCGCTTCTTCGACTGCCCCAGCGCCCGATGCTCCATCATCCGTGGCGGCGTCATCGCTCATGCCAAAGGTGATATCGACCTCCATGCTGAAGACGGTTCTGATGGCGTCGGGAATGGCGGTTACGCTGTTTTCCATATCGCAGTCGGATTGTTCGCCGATTGTGCAGAGATAAGCCACGATCGAATAAAGTTGTTCGGGCGTCATCACGTTGGCGGCGTCGACCACATCCGGTCCAAAAGCCGCCATCTGCTGGTCATAGCCCGGCACTCTGAAGGCGCCGGAGTTCCAGATCGAGTTGGCAATGTACTCTTCCGCCGATTGACCCGGCACGCGCTCCCCGGCGCGTTCGGCGATCCCGTTCAGGGGCGGTCCTGTGAGACCCGTCCATCCCAAGCTGTCGAGCACGTGGCAACTGTTGCAGATATAGTTCTGGATTTCTACTTCGCCGCGCAGCACGGGATCGGCCGGCGGATTGAGAATGGCGTGGATCGCCGGCTCAAAGAATTGTTCCAGAAATTGCGCCTCGTCTTCGTATACGATTACCGCGCCGCGCATGCGGCCATGACCATCCCCGCACAATTCGGCGCAGACGATGGGGTACTCGGTCGGGTAGGCAACGCCCTCGATGCGGACCGGCGTGAAGCGCAGTTCGGTGGGCCGTCCGCCTTGCCTGGGATCGCCCGGCAGCAAATCCTGCTTGACGCGCATCGCCGGCACCCAATAGGAATGGATGACGTCTTGCGTCTGCAAACTCAGATCGACGTTCTGACCAATGTAAGTATGTAAATTGGCGCCGCTATTGATGATGATTGGATCGCCATTCGGCGTCAGGCGTCCGGTCTCGTAAGTATGGGTCCAGGCATAGCGCGCGCCTATCACGTTGATTGGAACGGAGGCGCCATTGACCATATTGACGTTGGCTTTGGGCGCGGAATTCTGGCTCCAGACATTGAAGCTGACGACAGCCAGAAAGACGACCACCAGCGCCGGGATAATTGTCCAGACGATTTCCAGCGCCATGTTTCCGTGATAAGTAGGACCGTCGCTGGTATCGCCGCCGCGCGCGCGAAATGCGATTACCGAGATCAGCAACATGCCCTGGATCAAGAAGAATACGATGCCGCCAACAATCATCAAGATGAAGAAGAGCTCGTCCACGCTCTTGGATTCCGCCGAGGCTTGCGGTGGGAAAATGCCGGGAATGAATGTGGTAAACCAGTTGATGCCGATGACGCTAACCAGCAGATAAACCGCGGCAACGACGATCGTTGTCGGGCTTATCGAGGGCCTGTTTCCATAGTTGTTAGCCATAGCGGGTTTCCACCTGATTTTCGCAGCTTGGATGGCGCGCCGGCGCGCCTGCCAAGAGGCGCGGATATCAACCTTTGCGAGCGAACCGCGACCGAGGCCGCGAAGGTCTTCCTGGGTCGGTCGGGCGCGCTTGTTTAATTTTTCACAATTCTACCGAAAAGGTCGCCGCATTACAAGCATGTTCAGCGCAATCGCAGGGCAATCGCATCAAATTATTTTTCACCACGAGAGCGCAGAAGTAGAACCAAGTAAGTCATGCAACGAAAATCTAAACACAGAGAACACAGAAGTAAGTGCAAGTAAGTCATGCAAATTTTGCAAAAGCAACGATCTGTAAGGCTTGTCCGCTACTGGGTCATGCTGACGCGCTTTTTCTACCCCATCCCCCGGCCCCTTCCCCGAAGCATCAGGGAAGGGGAGCTAAACTTGGCGGATTTCGTAATAATTTGTTGATTTTCGCAAGGATCGCCATCTTTTTTGTATCGATTAGGTATTGTCCTGGTTTCCATTAGGTACAATTTGCAGTATCGGACAAGCCTTGTAGGGGCGACATACCATGTCGCCCGAAACCACAAGTCGCGGCGGCAACGGGCGACCAGATTGGTCGCCCCTACAAGGCTCCCTTTAGTTGCATGACTTACTTGCATTTACTGAGAAAACCAACAGAGGAATATATTTTGCGGGCGTTTCAGCGAAACGCCCCTACAATTCGAAAATAATTCGGATTTCAATTACTTTGTTGAATCTACTTCTGTGGTGAATTATATGTTGATGCGATTGTCCTGGCTCAACGCCCTTGTCGCTTGAGCGCGACAAGGGAGTTCGTGTATCATGGGGCTGTGATGCAAAAACTGGATCGAAAAAATATTCTGTCGTCAGCCAGGGCGCGGTCCGTCTTTGCGAAGCTGATCAATCTGCTGCTGCTGTTGCTAAGCGCGGTTACGACGTTTTTCTGTTTTTTTGCCATACAGGAATTATTGCTGACGGCTGCCGCAACCCTCATCTATCATGGCGTGGACAGTTCAGTGCGCGGGCGTTATGCGCTGATAACCGTGCGTAACGTATGGCTGATCGGCGGAGGCGCGCTTCTGGTCGGTCTAGCCATTGGCGGCTTCGATTACTTTTTCAAGCGGCTGGCGCAAGCGCGGACGCGCAAACGGCTGCTGTTGATCTTGCTGGTGGAAATCGGCATTATCGCCTTGAGCCGAGCCGTCGCGGTGTGAAGCTCCTAGCGCTCAAAAGGCGCCGAAGAAGTAGTATTCCAAAATGTTGCGCGTGATGGGCGCGGCGATGGCCGAGCCTTCGCCGGAATTTTCCACCATAGTGACAATGGCGATCTGCGGATCTTTGGCCGGGGCGTATGCGATGAACCAACTGTGCGGCAGTTCATCGTCGCCGTGTGTCTGCGCTGTGCCGGTTTTCCCGCATACCCCCACATCCAGCAGCGGGGAATAGAGAAATTGGTGCGCTGCCGTCCCGCCATAATCGTTGATGACGCCGCACAAGCCTCTTTGCACGATGGCCAGGTTATCAGGCGAAACGCGGGTATCGTTCATGACATCGCGCTGGGCGACCAACGCGCGCTGGGCGAGGATGCCTCGCTCGCGCACCAACAGGGGGCGCAAGAGGTACCCGCCGTTGGCAATGGCGGCATACAAGCGAACCATCTGCAAGGGCGTTATCTGTACTTCGCCCTGGCCGATTGACAAGTTGACTGCAAAAGCGTAAGACCATGGCAGACCGGCGGTTTGCAAGACATTGTCGGGTGAGGGAATGCCGCCGCGCAATTCCGCTATCGCATTGATACCGGTGAGTTGGCCCAAGCCGAACTTGGCCGCGAATGCGGGCAGCAAATTAGGATCTTCCGCGTTGAGACGGAAGCCAACTTCATAAAAGAAGGGATTGCAGCTGTGGGTGAGGCCCGTCTGCGCCGACATGCTGCCATGGCCGCCAGGCAGCCAATCGTAACGTGTATCGAAGCCGTGGCTCCAGCTGCCGGTGCAATAATAGCGGGTCGATTCGTCGTAGACGCCGCTCTCAAGCGCGGCGATCGCGCTTAGTCCCTTCATGACTGAGCCGGTCGGATAGAGGCCCTGCGTCGCCCGGTTTATTTGAGGTTTTCGCTCGTCCTGCGCCAGTTTTTCCAGCACTTTGTTCGCTGTTTCCCGTCCGACAACGGGAAAAGGATTCATGGCATTCCCGTCGAAGGACGGGTAGCTGACCATCGCCAGCACTTCGCCGTTGTTGACGTCCATGACGACGACCGAGGCGCCATAGGAGATCCTGCCCCAGGCGTTGCTGCGATAGGCTTCGTCGAGGACGCGCGCGATGTGCTCTTGCAATTTCGCGTCGATTGTCAGCCAGATGCTTTCCGGCACTTGTGACCCGACTTCGCTTAACAGGCGCAGGCGCGCCCCCCTCGGCGAGACCAGCGACAGCTTGCCGCCCGGGCGCCCAGCCAGCGTGTCGTTCCAGCTCGCTTCAATACCTGCTTTTCCGATGATGGTCCCGGCGTTATATCCGATCGCTTCGAGCTGCGGGATTTGCTCGGTATCCGGATAGCCGACATGCCCCAGGATATGGGGCATCAGCGTTCCGTTGACATAACGGCGGGTGGCTTCTTGCTTGAATTCAGCCTGACAGGAGTTTTCGATTTTGTCGCCATGTCGGATGTAAACTTGCGGCTCCAGGAGGCCCGCGTCAACCAGCCAGTCGGCGCCCGAGCGCCGGTCAAACAGATCGCTAAGCTCGCTGACCGGCTTGTTCTGGGCTTCCGCCAGCATTTGGAAGCATGCGCTTCTGTCGGGGATTGCGGCATTGTTGACAAGTATGCGGACCATGCGACCGTATTGGTCGGCGAGCGATTCACCGTTGCGGTCGTAGATGTTGGCGCGGCCGGGTATCTGCGGTTGGAACACCAGACGCGCGCCGTTGCCCATCTCGGCAAAGATATCGCCCGGCGACCAGGCGACGCGCCATTGATTCAGGCTTGGGTCGACGACGAGATGCAGCCGGCGATTGGGGTCGACGAAGGAACCGAGGATGCGCGTGTGGAAGGTCATCTGATACTGGAAAACGAGAACATGCCCGTCTGTGGCGAAGAGCGCTTCCGCTTTGTATTCAAGCCGCTGGAACGTCATCGTGGACTGCGCCTGCTGGTAGGCCAGGCGGAAGTCGCCGAGAAGCGTGGCCTCTTGCAGACGCACAGTCAACAGGCGGTGCATCTGGTTGAAGTTCTGTTCTTGCCAGGCGGTCAGGAAGGAATTGGCTACCTTGGCTGCGGATTCGAGATCGGGCGCGGTGGTAGGGCCCGCCTGTACGGTGGGCAAGGGCGCAGCCGAGTCCTCGACTTGCTGCCCACAGCCGACCAAGACAACGATGACTAGCAGGCTGCAAAAAGCCAGTCGATTCATGGTACTCTGCTCGTTGATCGAACAACCAGCCATAATGGTATACCTGAATGTTGATTAGCGCTATGTAGGAAGTGCAATATGCAGGGCAATCGCATCAAATTATTTTTTCACCACCGAGGACACCGAGATCACCGAGTTTAGGGTCCTTTGTCCACTTTCCCTCTAATTCCGTCACATGAATACGGCGAGGTCACCAGCGAAACTTCATTTGTAGTTGAAAAGCAAGCCTGAAACATAAGATGAGCTATGTTCCGTTGCTTTTCTCGGTGTTCTCGGTGCCCTCGGTGGTTAATGATCAGTCCAGTTTCGTACCATTTCAGCCGCTATCATTTTGATGCGATTGCCCTGGTGCAATATGGTGATTCAGTCGGATACACTGACGACAATATCGCTGATATGGGCGTGATCAACCCCATCTGCCGCGACGAGCCGAAGCCCGGTCTCTGGATCGTAGAATCCGCTGATCAGCGAATAGCGCCCGGCGGGCAGCTCCGCCGGCAAATTAAGTATGTAGTTGCGCCCCAGTAATGTTTCCTTGGGATCATCCCATGTGGTGGTGTCTCTCCGAGGGTCCCAAAGCGGGATGCCGTCGACCTGCGCCGCGATATCTCCATCGCTGTTTAACAGGTGATTGAATACTTGGTGCGGCTTGACGGTTGGGGCAACAGCAGTCCAGTAGAGGCGGAAAACCACCGTATCACCGGCTGACACATCGGAGGGATTGATGTCGTAGCCCTTGTATGCTATCGAACCCAGCTGCGCTTCAAGCGGCTTTTCTATGGGATACAGCCGCAACACCGCCATATCCGGCCCGCGGAAGTTAGGGTCTGGCGGGTAACTCTTTAGGAGCGTCGTCTCGCCCAGGAAGTAGAAGTCGGGGTCTTTCAGCAATGGCTCGTATGGAACGATTGCGTAAACGGCGCCGTGGGACCGCCAGACTTCCAGCGGCTTCTTGAGCAGATTCCACTCATTCTGCGCCAAAGGATAGTCGTGGATTCCCGTATAGCCTCCCCAGGCGCGGTTCAACGTTTTATGGTTGGGGCTGTTCCTGTCGGTGATGTATTTGCCCGGTTCCAGCGAGGTGTCCATATAGCGCATCAAGTCGTTGCGGCGGTCAGGCAAAGTGAAGTTATGCGCCAGCGCATCCGACTCTCGGTAGGCGGGCAAAAGCTGACCTGCCAGCAATCCCGTCAGCGCCGTTCCCACGAGCAATGCGCGCCAGCTCGCCGCCATGACAGGCCAGCGAAGCCGCGCCAGCGCCTCTCGCCCAGCGAAGAGCCATCCCGTTAGGCCGCAGGCGTAGAGAATGGCCAGCAGCGCGCCCATACCGAAGTACTGCCGCAAGTGAAACCCTCGCGTCGGCAGCAAGTGCGTCCCGACCAGCCAGGCGAGCGTCGACAGTATGACTGTGAACAGCGCGATGCCATTGACCTGTCCCCGATAGCGCCAGAGAATGGCGCCCCCAATCGCAACCAGGAGCCAAAGCTCCAGCGGCTGAAATACAAGCAGGAGCTGCGACAAGCCCTCCCACAAGGTCTGCGGCGACGGAACGGTCAGTCGCAGTTCGAGGACTGGGAATAAGTAAATCTCATCGGGCGCGTCGAGCGTGGGATACAGCACCAGTAGCCAAAACATGAATACCGAAAAGCGCAGGCAATTCCAAAAGGCCTGCCGCAGCGCCTCGCGACGGATTGACGGCTGCAGATGCGGGGGGGGGGGGGGGGCCGTGTTTTTTGAGTAAGGGAAGGAAAAGAACGAACGGCGCGACAAAAATTGCCGGCGTGTTGAATGTGATGCCGAGCATAATGGTATAGGTCGCTGCCGTGCTGAAGCTGCGCCGCCCTTGCAAACTGCCGACCAGCGCCAGCCAAATAGCCAGCAGCGTGAAGAAAGTCAGGTATCCGTCCGGCAGCACAAAATGCGCTCGATCGACGACCCAGGGATTCACAATCCAGATTGCCGCCGCCATCAGCCCGGTCAGCGGATGCGCTATCATCGCGCCGAGCAGCGCTACGAAGACGACAGCGAGCATCCACGCGCCAATTGTAATCAGGCGCAGCGGCGGCAGCATCTCGCCATGATGCGCGCCTTCGGGTTTTATATGTTTGAGGAAAGGATAAATCACGGAGCGCAAGCCCGGCGGATAAGATTCTCTGAATACGCCGCGCGCATGGCCGAAATCGATGATGTGCTGCGCCTCAAGCAAGTTTTGCGCCTCGTCGTGGTGTTCGATGAAGGGCAGGCTGACATTGTAACCACGCAGATACAGCCAGCCAGCGAGAATCAGAAGCAGTCCCAGCGCGATCCACCACCACTTCTCGCTCGGCGCAAGCGACGAATGATCTTCGCGAATTGTCCTCAATTCAGTTTGCTCCTACAAGGCTTGTCCGGTACTGGGTCATGCTGACGCGCTTTTTCTACCCCATCCCCCGGCTTGTGCCCCCTCGGTCCCCCGCCTCACGGGGGAAGCATCCCGAAGCATCAGGGAAGGGGAGCTAAACTTGTCGGATTTCGTAATAATTTGTTGATTTTCGCAAGGATCTCCATCTTTTTTGTATCGATTCGGTATTGTCCTAGTTTCCATTAGGTACAATTTGCAGTACCGGACAAGCCTTACACCGTCATTCAAGGACAAAATGTCAAGCTCGCTTTTCCATTCGATACCAGCTTGACGCCGCGCCAATCGTCCTATCCCTGCCTTGTCGCTGCCAGACCAAACTCAATCCCGGTGTGAATAGTCGCTCCACCTCTTGCGGCGTCCAGCCCACCGTCGAATCGGGACGCGGATGACTGGCATAAAGCATGAAAGCCCCGCCGGTCTTGAGCGCCTGCGCGATGCTCCGCGCGTATCGAGGCGCGGCATCCTTGTCGATGCAGTGACCGCATCCGATGTCGATGATGAGATCATAGGGCGGTCGCAGGCTCGGCAACTCAGCGAGCTTGGCGACATCGTGGCGGAAGAGGCGACAAGTTTCGGCGGGGAACGGCTGCAGTTTGTCTCGGGCGAGGTCGATCGCAGCGCCCACGAAATCGACGCCGTCGGCTCGCCAGCCTCTCCTGAGCAGATCGCGCAGTACCGTGCCGGTGCCGCAGCCCAGGTCCAGCGCCTTGCCCGGCGGCAACTCCGACAGGATCTCAAAGATCTCGGGCGGTGTGAGGCCGCTGTCCCAGGGCATGTCGCCCGCCGCATAACGCTCACTGAAACGTTGGTGTTGTTCCGTGTTCAACAGACGGACTTCCTTGCTAGGTGATAGGTACCATGTGAATGACGGTGACGCCGGCGCCGCCTTCGTTGTTTTGCCCCTGCGTCACTTTGCTGACCAGGCTGTGTTCGCGCAGGAATTGCCGAACCGCTTGACGCAGGCGGCCCGTGCCTTTGCCGTGGATGATCCGGCCAAAGGGCAGCCCCGACGTGTAAGCCGCGTCGACATAACGGTCGAGGATTTCCAGCGCTTCTTCCACGCGTTTGCCGCGGATATCCAGTTCCATGCCCGGCGACTCGACCGCCAGCGGCACGGTGTTGATCGGCTGGTATTCGCGCGCATGACCGCGTTCTTTCGCCCGTATCTCGCTGCGGCTGCGCTTGCGCATGTCGGTGAATTTGGCCCGCACCCGCAAGGAACCGACCTGCACCTGCGCGCCCTTGCCATCAAGCTCCGCGATGACACCCTCGGCATTGAGCGTGTCGAGAAAGACCGTGTCTCCAATTCGGGGCAGCCAGTCGGCATCGTCGAGTTGCCGCACTTCTTCGGCGCCGTCGAGCGGCGCCTGGGTCCACTTCGCCATCTTTTCGGCGGCGGCTTGCAGCGCGATAATTGTTTGCGCGGGCATCCCGGCGGCGCGCAGCTCATTGCGCATTTTGCGCAACTCCTTGTTGAAATCCGCCAGGTCTTCTTCGGCATGGCGGCGGGCGGCGCGAATGACATCGCGGCGCTCGTCCTCGATCTTGTCCAGGCGACCTTGCAGCTCGTCGCGCTGCCCGGCGAGTTCCTCCCTCAGCAGGTTGACCTCTTCGTGCTGGATGCGGATGTCGGCGCGACTACGCTGGATCTCGTTGAGAAGATCGTCGGCGGCCAGTTCTTCGGTCGCGACCATGCCCCGCGCGTCTTCGATGATTTCTTTGTTCAGTCCGAGGCGTTCGGCGATTGCCAGCGCGTTGGAGCGGCCGGGCAAGCCGACGATCAGGCGGTAGGTGGGGCGCAGCGTCTCCAGGTCAAATTCGACGCTGGCGTTGCGCACGCCCGAAGTTTCCACGCCATAGATCTTGAGCTCGGGGTGGTGCGTGGTCACAAGGGTCGTGACGCCCTTGCTCTTCAACCGGTTAAGCAGCGCCCGCGCCAAAGCCGAGCCTTCGGTAGGGTCGGTGCCGGCGCCAACCTCGTCCAGGATGACCAGCGAACGTCCGTCGCAGCGCTGCAGGATGTCGATGATATTGGTCATGTGCGAGGAGAAGGTGGAGAGCGACTGTTCAATGCTCTGTTCATCACCTATATCGGCGTATATCCCGCGGAAAACGGACAAGTTCGCTTCGGCGGCTGGGATGTGCAAACCACACTGCGCCATCAGAATCATCAATCCGACGGTCTTTAGCGCGACGGTCTTGCCGCCCGTGTTGGGTCCGGTGATCACCATCACCCAAGCGTCGTCGTCAAAGCTGAGATCGAGCGGCACTACCTGTTCCTTGAGCAAGGGGTGGCGCGCGCCCTTCAGTTGTATTGTCGACCCGGGGTGATTTGTTCCCGACGGTCCCTGTTCATTTCGCTCCATCGCGACCATCTTGGGCTGGATGCAGTTATGCTCCAGCGCATAGCGCGCTTTGGCAAAGACCAGGTCGAGATAGCCCAGCAGCTGTACAGTGCGCACGATGCCTTCGCATTCGCCGGCGACCTCTTCGGTCAGATCGCTGAGTATGCGGCGGATCTCTTTTTCTTCGTCGATCTGCAGTTCGCGCCATTTGTTGTTGAGCTCGACGGTGTCCAGCGGCTCGATAAATAGCGTAGCGCCGGAGGACGACGAGTCGTGAACGATGCCTTTGATCTTGCCCTTGTGCTCGGCTTTGACGGGTATCACATAGCGGCCGTGGCGCATCGTGACGAGGGCTTCTTGCAGCTTGTCATGGTTGGCACGATTGCTGACGATGCGGTTCAGCTTGTTTTGCAAGCGCTCGAAGGCGATCTTCAAGTCGCGGCGAATGATGGCCAGCCTGGCGCTGGCGGTGTCCTTGATTTCGGCATTGTCGTCGATGGACTTTTCGATAGACAACTGGAGTTCGCCGCACTCTTCCAGTTCGTTCGCCAGGTCGGAAAGCAGCGGGAAGCTCGCTTTCAGCCGTCCCAGAGTGCGCCTGAGCGTACTTGCCCGGCGCAAGGTATAGCGGATATCGAGCAGGATGCTCGGTTCGATGATGGCGCCGCGCTGAGAGCGAATGACCGGATCGCGAACATCGCGGGCCCCCTGTACCGTGATGTTGGACTTTTCTTCGAGCAGGGCAAGGGCTTCAGCAGTTTCCCGCTGCCACAATCGCACCTCTTCGATCTCGGTGGAGGGCTGCAGTTCGATGGCGAACTCCTCGCCGGCGCCGAAGGTGGTATAAGCCGAGAGCTCTTGCAGGATCTTGTGCAGTTCCAGGGTGGCGATGGTTTTCTCGGTTATCATTTCTTCTGTATTCGAATTAGCAAGGGCGATATTGGAGCCTTCGGTCTGGACGAGGCGATTGCCATTGTATGGCAGGGCTGGCTTGATGTCAATAAAAGCAAATCTTGGGATAGGGCAGATGAGCAGCGATCATCACAATAGATTCAACAAAGTAATTGAAATCCGAATAATTTACGAATTGTAGGGGCGTTTCGGCGAAAGGCCCGAATAATCAATCGTCTTCTTCGATTTTCTCAGTAAATCCAAGTAAGTCATGCAACTAAAGCGAGCCTTGTAGGAGCGACCAATCTGGTCGCCCGTTGCCCCCGCGCTTGTGGTTTCGGGCGACATGGTAGGGCGCCCCTACAAGGCTTGTCCGCTACTGACGCGAGCCACTGCCGTATTCTACCCCATCCCCCCAACCCCCTTGCCCCAGCGAGCTAGGGAAGGGGGAGCGCATGCTGCGAACTCCTTGCATAGAGTCGCTCACAATGCCAATTTGCCTAATATTACACATCCCCCCGTAGAGTCACCCT
>JAPPMO010000052.1 GCA_028873975.1 Chloroflexota bacterium | reverse complement strand
AAAACCCTCCCTCAAATTCTGGGAAAAAGTGCCCAGTTCTGGTGAACCACTACACAGCTCCCAGCGTAATGGCGTAAAGCGCGGTCCCGATCAGCATAACGGTTCGATTGAGCATCGTCATTCCCTCCAGAGTTCGCGGAGACAACGATGAACATTATACATCAAATGACGTTTAAGCTGCCGCGCGTCGGCTCGCTGTTTTCAGGCAGGGCAATCGCATCAAATTATTTTTTTCGCCACAGAGGCGCCGAGAACACAGAGTTTAAGTTTTCTCTTTGCTCTCCGCGGTTATATTTTAGTTTGAATAAAGTTTATCATTGCGCAGACTCATTTTGAAGCGATTGCCCTGGCCGCAAGCTTCGATCAGTAGCGCCATTGACGCAGCTATGTTCTAATTGAGGGCCATAGTCCCAGCATCAGGAGTCCCCCGGCATGGATATGCAAACTGCGCTTTCCACATTCGGCGTCAGCGACGACACGTTGAGCGGCGACGAGATTCAGCATCTCGACGAACGCGGATACTTGCCCTTGCCCGCTGTCATGTCGCCAGAGGAAGTAAGCGCCATCCGCGAACGGGTGCGGGAATTGATGGCAGAAGAAGGCGAAGAGGCTGGCAGCGAATTCGGGCAAGAGCGTGGCGCTGTCCGCCTCGCCAATCTGGTCGACAAGGATCCGCTCTTCGAAATCTGTTTCAGCCATCCTCGTGTCCTGGCCGCCATGAAACACGTTCTCAAGGGAGACTTCAAGCTGTCATCGCTCAATGGTCGCGCCTCGGTGCCCGGCGATGGCTTGCAAGCTTTCCACGCCGATTGGTCCAGCAGCGTCGATCCGAGCGATTTTCAAGTCTGCAATTCCATCTGGCTGCTGGTGGATTTCACCGCCGAGAATGGCGCTACTCGGGTCGTGCCCGGCTCCCATCGGTCGGGTCAGCTGCCAAGCGACGTCATGGACAACCCTTGGGAGAAGCACCCGCAGGAAATCCTGCTGACCGGCGCCGCGGGCACGGTTGTCATCTTCAACTCGCACCTGTGGCATGCCGGTACAGCCAATCATAGCGATACGCCGCGCTATGCCTTGCATTCTTATTTCACGCGCCGCCACAATGCCCAGCAAATGGACCAGAAAGCCTTTCTCAGCGAGCGGACTCTGGGGCGGCTCAGCCCGGCTCAGCGCTTCATTCTCGATGTTTAGCCGGACGGCAGTCGATCGCCAATTTGCCCTTGATGCGATTGCAAGCAGCGCAGAGCAATTGCAGGTTGTCCAGCCGAGACAAGCCGCCTTTTGCGATCGGCAGGACATGATCCAATACCAGGTCTTTCCTCTCGCCGCAATTGGCGCAGCATTCGCCATTTGATTCTGCTAGGGCTGCGTACCAGATTTTATATTGCTTCTGAAGATTCCCCCGTTCAGCTCGCTTGATTTGTGGCGGCACGCCCCGTTTGTAGGGCGAGCCGCGCCAGCAAGGGACATAGGATTTGCCGCCGCGTTCCATAAAGCGCTGGAGATCGCTTCCGGCCTCGTGGCAGGCGCAGCGGCGGCTCAGCCGTCCGCAGTAGCTGCAGAACACTCGCGAGTCGGGCATCTTGCCTCCAATCGACACTTGCATCGCAACCATCTACCATATCAGAATACCATTGCATCAGCAGCGCTTTAGGCTACAGTCCGCAGGCAGTCGCACAAGGAGCAGACGATATGCCGCTCAAGGTCTTGATCGCGTCTTACCTGGAACCCGAACACATTGACCGCATCCGCAAGGCAGTCCCGCAAGTTGAAGTCGTCTACCGTCCCGATCTGATCGGCGCGCCGCTATTTCAGGCGCACCATACGGCTGTCATCGAGCGCAGCGCCGAACAAGAAGCTGAATGGCGCGCGCTGCTGTCAGAAGCCGACATCCTCTTCGACTTCGACCACACACATCGCGAGGATCTGCCGCAGTTCGCGCATAATCTGAAATGGATCCAAACGACCAGCGCCGGCATCGGGCAGTTCGTCAAAGGTTACGGCTATGACCGGCCGGGCTGGATTTTCACCACCGCCAGCGGCGTCCACGCCCGGCCTCTCTCGGAGTTCTGCCTGATGGCCATGTTGACCTTCGTCAAAAACTTTCCTTTGATGGATGAACAGAAGCGCGCGCGCCATTGGCAACGCTTCAATAATACCGAATTGCGCGGCATGACCGTTGGCATCCTCGGCTTGGGCAAGATCGGTCGCGACCTGGCGGCTGTCTGTCGGTTTTTCGGCATGCGCATTATTGGCACGCGGCGCGATGTCCGTCGAGCAGTAGATGACGTCGACCTCCTGTTCGCCCTTTCTCAACTGGAGGAGATGCTCCCGCAAGTCGATTTTCTGGTGCTATGCCTGCCGCATACGCCGGAAACGGATGGCTTGCTGGATGCTGAACGCATCGCCCTGTTGAAGCCGGGCGCCTATCTGATCAATATCGCGCGCGGCGCTCTGGTCGACCAAGCGGCTTTAACGGAGGCGCTTGTGGAAGGGCAGCTTGGGGGCGCGGCGCTGGATGTCACCGATCCCGAGCCGCTGCCGGCCGACGACCCGCTCTGGGATTTGCCCAACGTCATCATCAGCCATCACTCCGCCAGCACGGCCGATACCGAAAACGGCAAATTGACCGAATTGTTCATCCGCAACCTGCGCCATTATCTTGCTGACGAGCCGATGGAAAACTTGCTGAACATTGAGTTGATGTATTGATACGGTATCGTTAAAGCGCGTGATGACATGCTCTCGGATATCACATTGCAGAGCAATCGCACCAGAACCAAAATTTAATCACAGCCGCTCGGGCGTAACCGGCGAATTTGGGCTACCGCGCTCACACAAAATAATAAACCCGCTCGGCTACCGCAGATCGTAGTTCATTAAATAAGAGGACACATGAAGTAAGTCCAAGTAAGTCGTGCAAAAATCTAAACACAGAGTACACAGAGCGCACAGAGAAAACCTTAGTAGATGTCTCCATTTTGCGGGCGCCCCGGCGGACTCTGTTGAAATACTGCCCCCATCCCCCAGCCCTTTACCCCCAAAATGAGGGAAGGGGAGCTTTTGAACCCTAATAAGCCGTTAAAGCCCCTCCCTCTTTATGGGAAGCATCCCCCGACAGCGGGGGACCGAGGGGGCATAGGGTTTGGGGTGGGGGTTTTAGCGCTTTTTCAACAGGCTCCGCCGGGTCGCACCTACCGCCGACTTTTATTTTGGAGTGGCGTGACTTAGTGGTCCTACTCCGATGCGCGATTTTCCTGTTCTGATTTTGGTATCGCGATATGCAGTAGCACTCAGGCGAAGGGATCGTCCACCCAGGGATATTTGTTGAGGTCGGCGCGCTGATATGGGATTTCCGTGAAGAGCGGCGGAATCGCGCCGGGGGCGGCCATATAGATGATCTCGTCGGCGATGGGGGAGAAGCCGGCGTAGAAATGCTGGGTCGATTTGACCACCAGCAGCCGTTTCGATTGAGGATCAATGCCGAAGTTCGAGAAGACCGTGGGGCTGAGGACCTGACCGCGCTGGCTGTTGACGATGATGTCAATGCCTTGGCAATGCAGGGCGACGGCATCTCCACAGGCAATGGCTACCGGACCTTCGGTCTGCGTCCACTGCTGTTTCATATCGGGGATGATGCCTGCGACGGTCAGGCGCAGGTCGAGCGGATCACCCGACATGGGACCCATCTTGCCGCCGAGGCGCAGATCCAGCGTCGCGCCGGCGCCGGCGGACATTGCCACCTGGACGGCGACGGGATCCCAGATCATGCCCAGGGCGACGTCGGTCGCGCCACGCTCGAGCAGGGCCCGCAGCGCGAAGGTGGAATCGCTAGGCGCTCCGCCGCCGGCATTGTCCGATTGATCGGCGATGACAACCAAGCCCGATCGGCGGGCCAGCGCCCGGTCGAGCGCTTCCTCCAAGGGCAGGGAATTCGGAGCGAGCTCGTGGCGCATGGCGAAGAGTTTCTTGCCGAATTCACTCGCCAGTCGCGCCGCCAGAGCGGGGTCGTCATCGGTGATCGCCAGCATTTGCGTGCCGCAGGTGGGCACATCGCCCCAGGGGAAGCAGTGCGCCAGCGAGAGCGAGAGCACAGCCGGTTCCTGTTCGCGCGCGATCATGGCGTCGACAAAAGAGCGCATCGGCTCGAAGGGCGTCAGGTAGAGGCCGATCATCTTGGGATCGAAGAGGGCCATAGTTGGCTGCGTCTTTCCCTCGGCGGCGTCGGCGATGATGCTGAAGAGTTCCTCGGCGCGGTCGTTGATGTCGACGTGCGGGTACTCCTTGAAGATGACGACGGCGTCTGTCATGTCGATCAGGGTTTGCGTGAGATCGCAGTGCAGGTCGAGTTCGACGCCGATCTTGGCATCGAGACCGACGATGCCGCGGACGCGGGTGACGATATCGGTTTCGCAGTCGTCGTAGCCTTCCGCGACCATCGCGCCGTGCAGCGGGAGCAGGACGATATCGACCGGCAGCGCCGCTTCCAGCGCCGCCAGCAGCTCATCGCGCAGGCTTTCGTAGGCTGCGCGCGCGGTTGTGCCGGCCGGTTGGGCAAAGGCATAGAGACTGAATATGTAGTCCCAGCCGCGTTCCCGGCAGCGGCGGCGGAAGATATTGAAGGGACCGCCAAAGCCGCCGAGGTCCATGGTCTCGTCCAAGTCGGCGGCGCGGATGACCTCGAAGTCAGCCAGGCCGGTCGGCATCGGAGAAAAGGTGTTGGTCTCTGTTTCGATTCCGCCCGCGAATACTTTCATTAGGGACCGTCCATTCACTTGAATACTGTCAAATATAGACTTTCGCCGGGCGATGCGCAAATTATTCTGCGCCAAGTTTTACAAAGGCAAGTCGGCTTGCTATAATTGATAAACTTTGCTCATAGGCCGCTGCGCTGACAAGCGCCAGGTTTTCATCTTTGCGAGGCATAAGCGCGGCGAAAAGGACGATGATTTGAAGCCGATAACGATAAAATCCCTTCAGTTGCACACGGTGCTGCTGCCCTATTTACAAGCATTTGAGACCAGCTTCGGCGCGGAAACGCACAAGGTGGCGGTGTTGGTGGAGTTGAGCACGGGGACCGGCGTGACAGGCTGGGGCGAATGCTCGATTGAGTTGTGGCCCGGCTATGGACAGGAGACGGCCGAGACGGCGACGCATATCTTGTCACAGTTCCTGGCGCCGGCGGTGATCGGCCAGAGGCTGGATCACCCGACCGATTTTCCGGCGCTGATTCGGCGTTTCCGCGGCAATCATCATGCGCGGGCTGGCTTGGAAGCGGCGGTTTGGGACGCCTTTGCCAAAGAAAACGATCTGCGGCTGACCGATTGCTTCGCCCATTACGCGCCCGACGGTCACGAAACGGAGGGGCGGGCGACGGTGGGTGTCAGCATAGGCATTCAGGAATCGCTGGACGCGACCGTGGCGGCGGTGTCCGCGCGCCTGGATCAGGGTTATTGCCGCATCAAGCTCAAGATCAAGCGCGGCTGGGATATCGAGGTAGCGCGGGCGGTGCGGGCGCGATTTCCCGATATTCTGCTGATGCTGGATGCCAACAGCGATTATGACATCGGCGATGCTGAGCATTTGGCGGCTTTGGATCAGTTCAACTTGCTGATGATAGAGCAGCCGCTGCCCCACGATGACATCTATCAGCACGGGCTTTTGCAGTCGCGCATGGCTACGCGGATCTGCCTGGACGAGAGCGTCAAATCGGCGAGCGACTTGCTTGTGGCGCTGCAAGTGGGCGCGATAGGCATCCTGAACTTGAAGCCGGCGCGGGTGGGCGGCTTCAGCGAATGCCTGGAAATTTACCGCATCTGCGTCGAGAATGATCTGCCGCTTTGGATCGGCGGCATGTTGGAATGCGGCATTGGCCGCTCGGCGAATTTGTCTTTTGCGGCTTTACCCGCGGTCAACTTGCCGTCGGATATCTCGGCGACCGACCGCTATTTTGATCCCGATCTGACGGAACCGCCATTTGCGCTCGGCGACGACAGTACGCTGGCTGTGGCGGATGGCGCTGGCATCGGCGTCGACGTGCAGCGGGACCGCCTGGAAGAAGCGAAGCAAGCCTGGCGCGACAACTATCCTTACGGGGGCGGAGCCTAATCATGAGCCTAGCCGAGACAATCGCGGGCATTGCAGAGGCGGCTGAGATCCACGTCGGCGTGGCAGTCTGGCATATTGAATCGGGCAGGCAAGCCGATGTGAATGGCGACGAGCCCTTCCCGATGGCCAGCACTTTCAAAATCCCCATACTGGCGACCGCCTGCCGGCAGCTGGCTGGGGGCGAGCTAAGCCTCGACAGTCGCCTCGCGCTCGGCGACGAGGACAAGAGCTTGGGCAGTGGCATCTTGCCTTATTTCGAGAGCGGCTTGCAGCCGACCGTGCGCGACTTGCTGACTTTGATGATCATCATCAGCGACAATACCGCGACCGACATGATGGTGGAGGCGCTGGGCGGGGCGGCGGTTATCGAAGGCTATATGCGCGAGATCGGGCTGAGCGAGATCGCTTTCAAGCACAATTGCAAGGAATTGCTGCGCTATTTGTTCCCGCCAGAGGCCCTGGATCTGCCGCTGGAGGAGTTGATCGCCTGGAGCGCGAAGCATGATATTTTGCGCGATGGCATGGCTTTCAGCAAGGGACCGGAGAACAATGTCTGCACAGCCAATGCCATGAACAGCCTGCTGCACAAGATCTATAACGGGGAACTTTTCGATGGCGACGCGCGAGAAATCGCGATGGATATCCTGCTCAAGCAGCAATTCAATGTCCGTCTGTCGCGCTTCTTGCCGCCCGGCGTCAAAGTCGCGCACAAGACAGGCACCATCGGCGGCATCCGCAATGACAGCGGCATCATCATGCTTGGCGAAAGCAATCATGTGATTTTGACGATTTTCACCGAATGGGACGAGGCGCCCTACTGGAATAAGCCGGCGGCGCATCATCAGCGCGTTTTCGAAGTCGAGAGCGCGATGGGCGAGATTGGCATCGCCGTCTATGAGGCGTTTCTAGCGCCAGACTGAACTGGATGAAGCCGCCCCGCGGCAGCGAGGAGCGCCAAGGAATGTCGCGTTTTTGGCGCCGAACCGAGGCGCAAGTCAAGGGTTTATAAGCAGTTTGGCTGTTCAGAAAAGGAGGACTTATCGCTAGAGATCTAGCGCAAGGCGCTTTTAATCGAATTGTCTATTTCAGGAGGAAGTGAACGTGTTTAAGTCAAGACTGGCAATTTTTGTACTGATTCTGCTCGCATTTGTGATGCTGGGCGGCGCTGTCATGGCGCAAGATATGATGGAAGGCAGGGGTGGGCGCCTGGTCGTAGCCGATGCCAATTCCAACACCTCGCTCGATCCATTTGTATCGTCATGGCATAGCTGGCCACATTACGCCATTTATCCGACCCTGTTCTCGCGGGCTGAGGACATGAGTTATATCGGCTTCCTGGCTGATACCTGGGAAGTATCGGAAGATTCCAAGGCTTTGACCATCAACCTGATCGACTTTGCCAGCTTCACCGACGGCAGCCCGATTGACGCGGAAGCGATCAAATGGAATCTGGATCGATACGCCAATCCGGACACGGGGGCTTCGCAGGGTCGCGATCTGATCGGTTTGTTGGAAGCGGTCGAGATCAACAGCGACTACAGCTTTACCATGCATCTTGCCTCGCCCTACGCGCCCTTGTTCTTCGTGCTGTCGGGCTTGGAAATCGTTTCGCCAACGGCTTATGAAGCCTTGGGACCCGACGATTTCGGCACCAGCCCGGTCGGCGGCGGGCCCTTCATCTTCAAGGAACTGGTCACGGACAACTATGTGCTCTTCGAGCGCAATCCCGATTTCACCTGGGCGCCGGAAGAACTGTATGATCACCCGGGTCCGGTCTTCCTGGAGGAATTGCAGATCCTGTTCATCGGCGAAGAGCAGACCGTATTGGCGGCGCTGGAGACTGGCGAAGTCTCGCTGGCGGGCATCCCGACGCAAAACCTGGCGGACGCGCAAGCCAATCCCGATATTGACGTGGACATCGCGCAGCTGAACCAGATCCGTTATGTCGGTTTCAACACCTCGAAGGACCCCTGGACCAACCCGGATCTGCGGCGCGCCTTCGCTTATGCCACCAACCGCGAAGAATTCGTCACCCTGGCTTGGGAAGATCTGGCGCAGCCGCTTTATCAGCCGCTGCCGCCGACCATCTGGGGCCACAACCCCGATCTGGACGCAGTCGCCCCGAGCTTTGACCCAGACAAAGCCAGCGAGCTGCTCGATTCGCTGGGTTATGTCGATGCCGATGGCGATGGCTTGCGCGAAGACCCCGACGGGAATGCCTGGTCGGTGCCGCTGGCCACAGCCTCGCCGGACGAATGGCGCCGCCAAGCCGAAGTGCTGGAAGCGCAGTGGCGCGATGTCGGCATCCCGCTGGAGATCCAACTGCTGGAATTCTCGGCTTTGATCGACTTGACCACGACCGGCGAGCACGACTTGTTCCTGCTGCTCTATGGCTACAGCGATCCCAGCATCCTGACCTACTTCTTCGATCCGGAGCGCAAGGGCGGCAGCAACCGCGCCTGGTTCTCCACCGACGAGCTGACGGGCTTGCTGAACGCCGCCGACACGCAATTGGACCCGGACCTGCGTTACGAAGCGGTGACAGCGGTCAGCGAATACATCATCGAAGCCTCGCCCTGGGTCTATTTGGCTGTGCCGCCGGCGCTGACCGGCGTGCGCGCCGAACTGGAAAACTGGCGCATCCATCCGGACTTGAGCTTCCTGTACTGGAACGCTTACTTCGAGACGGAATAAGGCCCCCACCTTACGCTCCCTCCCCCAATAAAGGGGGAGGGACTTTCTTTGCTGGTTTCATTGCATTCGCGTCTCCGCCTTTTCAGTGAGGTCGCGCAGGCACTGCCTGCCGGCGCGGACCACCAGAGAGGGGCTAAAGCGGGGCAACAACTATCGAAGGGCTGATCTTTGAGCAAGTATATCCTGCGCCGCATCTTGATCGCCTTTCCGCTGATCCTGGGCGTGACAACGGTCGTCTTTGTCATGCTGCGGGTGGCATTGCCCGGCGACCCGGCCAAGGTGATGGCGGGGGACCGCGCCACGCCGGAATTGATCGAGCAGATTCGCCATAATCTGGGCTTGGATCGCCCGCTCATCGAGCAATACTTGATCTTTCTGCGCAACTTCATTCAGGGCGATCTGGGGCGCTCGGTCAAGTTTCGCGAGCCGGTCGCGGGCGTGATCGCCAAGGCATTTCCTTTCACGGCGACATTGACCTTTCTGTGCGTCGCCATCGGCACGAGTTTAGGCTTGGTCATCGGCGTGGCGACGGCGGTGTATCAGCGCACCTGGATTGACAATTTCGGCATTGTCGTGGCGGTGCTGTTCTACTCGATTCCCACCTTCTGGCTGGGCTTGATGCTGATACTCATTTTCTCGGTAGGGTTGCGCATTTTGCCGGTACAGGGCGTCGGCACCTGGAAGCATTTCGTTCTGCCGGTGGCGACGCTGGGACTGGGTCAAAGCGCATTGATCGCGCGCTTGACGCGCTCGAGCATGATCGAGGTCTTAAGCGCCGATTACGTGCGCACGGCGCGGGCCAAGGGCCTGGCGCAACGGCGCGTGCTAGTGCGCCATGCGCTGCAGAATACGTTGATACCGGTGATCACGGTGGTCGGCTTGTCGGTCGGCGGCTTGCTGGGCGGCGCGGTGATCACGGAAAGCATCTTCCATTTGCCCGGCGTCGGCAGTCTGGCGATTGACGCCATTTCCAATCGGGATTATCCGATGATTCAGGGCGCGGTGATCTTGGTCGCCGCTTCCTTTGTTTTTGTGAATCTGCTGGTGGATATCATCTATGCTCTTGTCGATCCGCGCATTCGCTACGAATAGGGCTTGTCTGTGAAGCGATTGGGGGGCGGCGAGCGCCCAACCGGCTTGTACGAGCTGGCTATCCTGAAGTTTGTCAGGAATCGCGTGGCGGTGCTGAGCCTCGTTTGCCTGGCGTTGATTTTGCTGGCAGTCCTTTTCGCGGATGTTGTCACGCCCTATGATCCCATCGAGCGCAATACGCCGGAGCGCAACCTGGGACCATCGCTGGCGCATCCCTTTGGCACCGACAAGTTGGGGCGCGATATCATGAGCCGCGTCTTGTACGGCGGGCGCGTGTCCTTGCAGGTCGGCTTCCTGTCGATCGCGCTGAGCACCCTGGTCAGCGTGCCGCTGGGACTGATCGGCGGTTTCGTCGGGGGCTTGGTCGATGACTTCATCATGCGCGTGATGGACTTGATCCTGGCTTTCCCGGGGCTGATTCTGGCGATTTGGCTGGTGAGCCTGCTGGGCTCGAACATGACGAATGTGATCTTCGCCATCGCTTTTTTCTCCCTGCCGACCTATGCCCGTCTCATCCGGGGCATCACCCTGTCCATCCGCGAGATGGAATATGTGATGGCGGCGCGCAGTATGGGCGCGGGCTCGCCCCGCATCATGTTTTTCCACGTTCTGCCCGGGGTGCTGGGACCCTTGATTGTATTGACGACGCTGGGCGTTTCCGGCGCTATCGTCACGGGCGCCAGTTTGAGCTTTCTGGGCCTTGGGGTCAGCCCGCCGACGCCGGAATGGGGCGCGATGCTGGCTGACGGGCGCAATTATATGCGGACGCAGTGGTGGATCGCCGTTTTCCCCGGCATCACCATCACCCTGGTTGTGCTGATATTGAATATCATCGGCGACGCCTTGCGCGACGCGCTTGACCCTAACGTGCGCGCTTGAGTTCAGTCATCGTCCGTGGTCAAAAGGTTAAACTGCTTGTAGAGGTCTTCGAGGCTGTCGAGGCGGGCGCGGGTCTTCTCTGGATAGCGCAGGGACAAGGCGCCCAGGATGGCGTCAAGCAAGGCGAAGAGCGCGACGGTATTGCTGTAGAGACGCAGGCGGAAGGGCACGATCAGCGCCCGGTCGGCGCGTTTGGCGGCTGGCGAGACATGACTGTCGGTGACGGTGACCACGGAGGCCCCGCGCTGCCTGCCGACTTCCATTACCGTCAAGGTCTCGCGCGTGTAACGCGCGAAGCAAAGCGAAAAGATCAGATCGCCTTCCTTGAGCGGCGTCAATTGCGCGGCGATTGGATCGATGCCCGGCGTGAGCACGGTGGTATGCGGACGGATGTAGCGCAGCATGATGCCGAAATTCAGCGCCAGCGGGAAGGAATCGCCCAAGCCGATGATGTAAACGTGTTTGGCGCGGTCCACCATGTCGACGGCGCGGTCGAATAGCAGGGTGGGCACATGCTGCGGCAGATCAAGCAAGGTCTGGACCTCGTCGCGCAGCACCGTATTCAGCAGATGTTGATTCTCCGGTTCGCCGGCGGACAGGTCTTCGATGAGCTTTTGCGATCCGATTTGCATGCGTTGCGCGATCTTGGCTTGGTTGAGGAACTGGCTGCGCAAGACCGACTGCAACTCCGGGAAGCCGTCGAAACCGAGCGCTTGCGCTGTCCGCACCACCGTCGAGGAATTAACGCCGACAGCGTCGGCGATCTCGGTGATGGTCAAATGAATGACGTTGATGCCGCCTTCCAGCAGGAATTCAGCCACCTTCTGCTGGCTGGGGGAGAGGGACTCGTGGTTGGCGCGGATCCAGCGGACAATATCGTCGCGCGATTCATTGGCGTTCATGAGTTCAATCCCAAAGATCTGCGCTCAGATATTTCAAGCCGGAATCGGGGAGCAAAATGGCGACGCGTCCGCCGCTGTGGCTTGTCCGCAGCAGCTGCAGCGCCGCAGCCAGGTTGGCGCCGGAGGAGTAACCGGCGAACAAGCCTTCTTCGCGCGCCAGCCGGCGGGACATGCGCGTGGCTTCGTCGTCCCTGACCCGCAGGCAGCCATCGACCAGATCGCGATCGATCAAGGGGAGCTGTGCCATGGCATAGCCGCCGCCCTGTATCTTGTGATTAGGCCGCGTGACCGGTTCACCGGCATAAGCGGCCGCGCCGGCCGGTTCCACAATATAACATTGAACGGCGGGATCCCGCTCTTTGAAGTAGCCCGCGCAGCCGGCAAAAGATCCGCCGCTGCCGATAAAATCGCAGAAGGCGTCGATGCCGCCGGACTGCCGCCAGATTTCGGGCGCGGTGTGCAGATAGTGCGCGCGGCGGTTGCCCTCGAGCTCGAATTGATCGGCGCGGTAAGCGTCCCGCTCGGCGACGATCTCGCGCGCCTTTGCTTCGACGCGGGCCAGGTCCGCGCCCGATACTTGACCCGGCTGTGAACCCGGACATTGATCGACCAGGACGACTTCGGCGCCCAGGGCGGTCATCATGCGGGCGCGTTCGCTGGAGTTGCCGCGCGACATCACCGCTACGAAGCGATAGCCCTTGACGGCGCAAACGATGGCCAAGCCCGTGCCGGTATTGCCGCTGGTCAGTTCGACAACGGTATCGCCGCGGCGGAGCTCGCCCTTCGCCTCCGCGTCTTCGATCATCTGCCGGGCGATGCGGTCCTTCTTGGAATAACCGGGATTGAGATACTCGAGCTTGGCGAAGACAATTCCGTCGAGCCCTTCCGTGACGCGCGACAATGCCACCAGGGGCGTATTGCCAATCGTATCGAGCGCCGATGCGGCCAGATGGGGTTCAGCAGACATCCATTGTCTCAGTCTTGGCGGACAATGCACTGATTATAGGGTGAGGCTGGTAGATTGCAAATTGGCTCTAGCGAGTTTTGCCTTTTGCAAGGCGGCTTGCTATCATTGCAGGCGTCCTGCCGCTAGCAACAGATGAGCCATGTCCAAGAACTTCATCATCAGGGAACTCCATGCCATGCGGGATTTGATTGCTTTGGTCGAATTGCAGAAAGACGTCTGGGGCATGCACGATCACGAAACGACCTCGCCCCATACCATGAAGGCGGCGACCGTGACCGGCGGGGGCGTGCTGGGCGCGGAAGCCGGCGGACGCCTGATCGGCTTCTGTTTTGGCATCGCGGCAAAACGGGGAGGCGATGTCTGGTTGTGGTCGCACATGACAGCGGTGCGCCCCGAGTTTCAGAATGCGGGCATCGGCTTCGCGCTCAAGCAAGCGCAGCGCGAATGGGCGCTGGCAAATGGCTATCGCGTGATGGCCTGGACCTTCGACCCGATGCAGGCGGGGAACGCCAATTTCAACCTGAGGCGGCTGGGGGCGACGGCGCGAGCCTACTATGTTAATCACTACGGGGCGATGCAAGACGAGCTGAATGCCGGGCTGGCCAGCGATCGCCTGGAAGCGCAGTGGCATCTCGACCATCCTCGCGTGCTTGCCTTGGCGCGGGGTGGGCAGCGGCAGCCGCGGACTGCTATCTCGGAAACGACCAAGCTCGTGTTCCTGGACGATCACGGCATCCCGCAGCTTGAACAGCCGGCAGCGCTGGACGAGGCGCGGTATGCGATTGAGATCCCGGCCAGCATCGCGGTATTGAAGGCCGAAAATCTGCAGCGCGCCCAGACCTGGCAACTTCACGCGCGCGCGTCGATTACCTCGCTGCTGGGGGCGGGCTATCATGCGGTGGATTTTGTCCGCGACGCCGGGGCGAGCTGGTATGTGATGGAGCGCGCGCTCCCCAGAGCAGCCGAAGCAGGGTGAAATCGCAGCCGCTTAAACCGGCACGGCTTCTCCCGCGGCGCATAACTGCAGCAATTGCGTGATATTTCCGGCTGATTCCAGGTTCATACAGCGCTGGTAAATCTCGTCGACCTGCCCGACCGCGAAGAGGTCGCGCGTCAAGACGGCGAATTTCTCGCGCATTTCATCCCGGCTCATGCGGAATTCCGGCTCGCCTTTCATATTTGGCAGGTATGCCTGGCGGACCTCGCCCGTATCAAGGGTGACGCGCAGACGGCAACCATTGAGCCGCGGGTAATCCGCTTCGATCTCGCTATCAATTTGGACATCAATCAGATTGCGCAAGCGCCGAACTTCGGGGTCATCCCAGGAATTGAAGTCATGGGGCCAGGCGCTGCCCCGTTGCAGCGCTACCCCGGTTGAAACGCGAATGCTCAAGCCGGCGACCTCGCGGGAAGGCGGGTTGGGATCGACGCGGAAGACAGGGCGGGTGGCATAGCCGTAGGTGCCAAGCTCAATCGACTCAATCGCCGAAATGTCCAGCGGACCGTCTTGCAGGATCGCTTGCGCGGCGTCGATGGCTTGATGGGTGTGCCGGCAACCGCCGTGGGGCTTGAAACCGGTACCGAGGATGGCGAAGTTGCGGCCGAGATCGGCGAAGAGGTCTGGCTCGAAGCCGTCGCCGAAAGCGCGGAAGAAACCGTATTCCCCGTCCAGGGCGCCGCGAGGACCGTAAAAGCCTGATTGCGCCAGGCGCAAGGCGAATACGGCATTGCGCGCGGCGAAACCGGCGATCAAGTCCTTGGTGTCGCAGAGCCCGCCTTCGTAGACGTATTGCTCGGTGCCGGAAGCCAGGTCGGCCGCCAGCGCGACGCAATTGATCATCGCTTCGCGATCCAGGCGCGCGCAGCGAGCGACCGCCAGCGCGGAAGAGATTGCGCCCAGCGTGCCTTTGAGATCGAGACCGCGCTCCCGCTGCACGGGGCGGACCAGGCGGCCAACACGGACGGCAAAGTCGTATGCCGCGACGATGGCGACGATCATCTCTTCGCCGGCGCTGTCACAGGCTTCGCCGACCGCCAGTACGGCGGGGACCAGTTGCGAGGCGATATGCCCGGCGGAGCGATGCGAATCGTCCATGCCCAGAATCTTGACCATGACGCCATTGGCGAAAGCTGCGCCTTCGGTCGATACGCGCTGACCGCTGCCGAGCAGGGTAGCCTCGTCGCCCGCCATCAGGCTTTCGGCATAGCGGAGGGCTTTGGACCCCAATTCCCGTTGATAACCGCCGAGGCCAGTACCAATGGAATCGAAGACGATCAATTTGGCCAGTTCAACAGCTTCGGCCGGGATGTCTTCGTAACGCAGGCTGATGGCGTAATCGACGATTTGCTCTAAAAGGTTTCTTGAATCTGACATTTTTACTTATCCTGTCATCTTAGTAGAACCAAGTAAGTCATGCAACGAAAATTAACCACAGAGAACACAGAGAGCACAGAGAAAATCGGAGAAGATGATTGATTATTTGGGCGTTTCGGCGGGTCGCGTAGACACTGACAGTCAAACGCCGTTACAATTCGTAAATTATCGGATTTCAATTACTTCGTTGAATCTACCCCATTTGTCGCGGGCGACGCAATCGCCGCCTCTACTTATCCGTTGTTTATCAGTCGCCGCGTCACTTCAATCATGTAATCAACATCGTCGCTTGTCAACTCCGGCGTGACCGGCAGGTTGACGATTTCGCCAGCCAGGCGCTCGGTTGCGCTCAAGTTTCCGCGCTCCGGGAACAGGCCGGCGTAGACGTCATACTCGTAAATTGGCGGCGCATAGTGAATCACGGCTTCGATGCCGGCCTCGCGCAGCCCCAGATAAACTTCTTGCTGACGCTCGACAGCGATGGCGTAGGAGCGGAAGGTCGGACGCGATTCGGCGCGGAAGCGCGGCAGGCGCGCCGAGGTATCGGCGAGACCGGCTTCCAGCCCCCTGACGATGGCGCGGCGCTGCCTGGTCCATTCACCCAGGTAAGGCAGTTTAACCAGCAGCAATGCCGCTTGCAAGCCATCGAGCGGCGCATTGTAGCCTTCGGCGATGTAGTTCTGGTATCCAGGCGGGAGCGCCTCCCCTTGCGCGCTGCCCTCCGCTAAAGAGGGGGGAACATGACCGTATGCGACCAGCAGGCGCAGTTGATCCGCGAGCGAGTCGTCATTCGTCACCAGCATGGCGCCATTGCCGGCGCTGCCCAGGGGCTTAAAGGGGGCGAAGCTGAACATGGCCACATCGGCGAAGGCGCCCAGCGGCGCCCCGTGGTCGCAGGCGCCGCTGGCCAGGGCGGCGTCTTCCACAATTTTGAGGTCGTGGCGGTCGGCAAGCGGGCGCAGCGCCTGGACGTTTGCCGGGTGACCGTGCAGGTCCACCGGCAAGATGGCGCGGGTTTTGCCGGTGATCAGGTCTTCAACCTGGTCGACGGCGATGGTGTAGTCGCTGAGGGCGACATCGCATAATACCGGGATGGCGCCGCATTGGCTGATGGCCCCGGTGGTTGAGATATCGGAATTGCCGACGGTAATCACCTCGTCGCCGGGTCCGATGCCGCAGGCGCGCAGCGCCAGCAAGAGCGCAATGGTGCCGGAGTGGGCGGCGACGGCATGGCGCTGTTCCATTGCGGATGCGAAGGCGGCTTCCAATTGGGCGCGAATCGCGTAGCTGCTGCGGTAGTCGTCGAAAAGGATGGGCTCAAGCGCGGCCATGATCTCGCCGCGCAGCGTTTGATGACTTTGGTTGGCGCGGGAACGCGGGACGCGAAAAGTTTCCGGCATCAGGCGCGGCCGCGGACATTGGGGTCGAGGAAGTCGCGCAGCCAGTCGCCGAGGAAGACGACGCCGAGCACGGTGATGGTGATGGCGATGCCGGGGAAGGCGGTCATCCACCAGGCGCTGTTGATGTATTGTCTGCCATCGGAGAGCATCAAGCCCCAGGTAACGGTGGGCGGCTTGACGCCTAGCCCCAAGAAGCTGAGCGAGGATTCGGCGAGGATGGTCACGCCGACCTGCACGGCTGCCAGGACGATTGCGGAGGAGACGACATTGGGCAGGATGTGGATGAGCATGACTTTGCGGCGGCTCTGCCCCAGGGCATAGGCGGCGATGACATATTCCATTTCCCGCACTTTGAGCACCTCGCCGCGGATGACGCGGGCATAGGTGATCCAGCCCGTGAAGCCGAGGATCAAGATGAGCGTGGACAAGCCGGCGCCGACGACGCCGGATATGGCGATGACGAGGATGATGAAGGGAATGGCGAGCAAGCCGTCCACGATGCGCATGAGAACGGTATCGACGATGCCGCCGACGAAGCCGCTGATGAGACCGTAGATGACGCCGATCGTGCCGGAAATGAGGACGGACACGACGCCGACAAGCACGGATACGCGGCTGCCGGCGATGATGCGGCTTAAGATGTCGCGGCCGAGTTGATCGTTGCCAAGCGAATACAAGGCGCCGCTTTCGTCAACAAAACCCGGTGGCTTAAAGCGGGCGCGGATGTTCCTGTTCAAGGGATCGTGAGGGGAAATCACGGGTCCGATAAAAGCCAATACCACCACGGCTGTCACGATCAGGCTGCCGGCAAAGCCGACCGGGCTCTGCGCGAGGATCGCCAAGATTCGCAGGGGTGCGCTGCGGCGGGCCGGCAAGACGGCTGTCTCCGCGCGCCTCTCGGCAATTGTCGCTGCTTGGGAAAGTTGATTGCTCTGGGATTCCATCGTCGCTGTCTATTGGAACTTGATGCGCGGGTCTAGGATGATGTAAATCACATCAATGGCATAGTTGATCAGAATAAAGGATAAGGCATAGAACAATAGACCGGCTTGAACGACGGTGTTATCGCGGACGCTGATCGAGTCGATCATGAGCCGGCCCAGCCCGGGCCAGGAAAAGACGCTTTCGACCACGACAGAGCCGCCCAGGAGCCAGCCGAGCTGCAAGCCAAATACGGTGATAATCGGGATAAGGGCGTTGCGCAGGGCATGCCGCATAATGACAGTTTTCTGCATCAAACCCTTGCTGCGGGCGGTGCGGACGTAATCCTGATTCAGCACTTCCAGCATAGCCGAGCGGGTCATGCGCGAAAGGCGGGCCGCCATGCCGACGCCGAGCGTGACGGAGGGCAAGATGATGGCTTTTGGCTCCAAGGCGCCAAAGGCAGGCAGGAGGCGCAGGTGCACCGAAAATATGATAATGAGCATGAGACCGAGCCAAAAGTTGGGCATGGCTGTGCCCAAGGAAGACATCGCGGTAATGATCAGGTCAAGCAAGCTGTTGCGCTTGAGAGCGGACAGGATGCCGAGGGGAATGGCGACAGTCAGGCCGATGGCGGCGGAAGCGGCCGCCAGGAGCCAGGAGTAACCTAGACGTTCTATGATTAACTCCATCGCGGGACGTTTGGCCAAATAAGATTTGCCGAAATCGCCGGTAATGGCTTTGCGCACAAAGGTGATGTATTGTTCGCCCAAGGGGCGGTCGAAGCCCCAGAACTTGCGCATTTGCTCGATTTGCTCTTCGCTGAAGAAATCGGGCGCCAGGACCAGAATGGGGTCGCCGCTGAGGCGCAGGATGAAGAACACGACCACGGAGACGATAAACATGGTCACGACCAACTGCACCATTCGGCTGATTATGAAGCCGCGCAAGGTTTACCCCCATCCCTCGGTCCCCTTCTCCCATAAAGGGAGAAGGGGAGGAGCTAATGCAAACGCTAGTTTACGAGAGCTGGATTACATATCCGCCACTTGGACGTCGCGGAAGGTCATCCAGCCGTCTTTGCGAGGCGCGTATGCAAAATCGGCAGTATTCAGCGCCATCACATTGGTGACTTCGAAGAGCGTGATCGTCTGGGAATAGTCGATGTAGAACTCCCACCATTGCTCCCAGAGGGCGAGGCGTTCATCGGTGTCGATCGTCACCTGAATGGCGTCGGCTACGGCGTCCCATTCCTCGTTGCATATATTGTAGGCAACTGCCGACCAGTCACATTGATAGTAGCGCGTTACGCCAGCATAGCTGCAGCCGAGCGTGGCCAGCATCAGATCGCGGTTGTTGCCGCTGCGCTGGACTTCTACAGCGAAGGCGGAGGCGTCGCGGACCGTCAGGTCGACGGTGAAGCCGACGTCCTCAAGCATGGCGGCGGCGACTTCCGCCACTTCTTTCGCGCCGCCACCGCGCCCGACGACAGGCGTGTCCAGGTAGAGTGTGGGACCTTCGCCCTCGGCGTAGCCGGCTGCCGCCAGGTATTCCTTCGCCAGTTCAGGGTTGTACCAGTCAGCGATGATATCGGGATCGGCGTATTTGTCCGCGTAGCCTTCGGGATAGTGGGCGCAGACGCGCGCCAGGCGTGGCTCGGCAGCGCCGTGCACCTCGGCCAGCAGATGCCGGTCAAAGGCGTGGGTGATGGCTTTGCGCACATTGATGTCCAGCGTGGCTGGCTCATATTCGGGGAAAGTCTCCGGGAAGGCGCCGCTGTCGGTATCGACGCGGGCGTAGTAGTGGTGCATGATGTTGGAGCTTTCATTGACCAGGCTGATGCCGTCGGTGGCTTCGAGGCGTTCGCGGTCGGGCACGGGCACGCCGATCATCATGTCGATTTGGCCGGCGAGCAAGGCGGCGACCTGTGCCGATGGCTCGGGGATGACCTGGTAAACGACGCGATCAACCTCGGGGCGGCCGCTGTGATAGTCGTCCCAAGCCTCAAAGACATAGCGATCGTTCTCGCTCAATTCGACCAGCTTGTAGGGGCCGGAGCCGACCGGGTTGCGGTTGAACTCTTCTTGTCCCACTTCTTCGAAGTAAGCGGGCGGGATCAGCTCGCAGCCGTTATAGCTGACGTCCCACTCAACGAAGGCGTGGGGTTGGGGCGTGAGGATGTCGACGGTGAGCTCGTCAACCACGACGACTTCCTGGACGAAATCCCATTGCTGGTAGAGCGGGATATCGCCGACCGGGTGGCGGACGCGGTCGATGTTCCATTTGACGGCTGCAGCATCAAGCGGTTCGCCATTGTGGAAGGTGGCGCCCTCGCGCAGGTGGAAGCGCCAGGTGGTGTCGTCGATCGCTTCCCAGCTTTGGGCGGCTTGCGGCACATAGCCGTTGCCGTCGGCGGCGCGCCAGATCAGGCAGTCGTAGTACAAATTGAGCATCCAGTGGGTGGAGCCGTACCAGTGCGAGTGCGGGTCCATGGGACGGATGGGACCGCTGTGGGCGAAGACGAATTCGGACATGTCGTCTTGAGCCGCGGCGGGGGCAATTGCCAGAGCGCCGATCACGGCGATCAGGCTAAGCAGGATTAAAAGTCTTACAGTTTTCACGGTTCACTCCTTTGTGTGAAACTTCACTCTGATAGTAGCTGATGAGTCATACATTGGCATTGGCGATATTCACCTCCTTTATTGCCACCTTCATGTGCTATCCCCCCAACGCAACTCATTCCAATGAAGCGTAGTATGCCAGTTTATCTTCATCAATGGCTACGCCCAAACCATTGCCCGGCGGCGGCTTCAGGATTTGACCATCCGGCTCGTAAGGCTCAGCCAGGATGGAATCGGTCATATCGGAGAAGCCGGCGGGCCATTTCGCGATCGACGTCGCGACTGCCAGGTGCGCTGCGGCAGCCGCGATGATATCGAAGTAGGGCGCGATCGAAATCTCCAAACCGGCCGCTTCCGCGACGGCGGACATCCGCTGCGCGGGCAGCAAGCCGCCATAACGATGCAATTTGTAATGCAAAACATGCGCGGCGCGGCGCTCGGCAATTTCGTATACGCTGCGCGGGTCGGCTGTCGCTTCGTCGGCTTGCAAGGGACTGCGCAAGCGCGTCGCCAAAATCGCCATTTCGTCCAGGTAGCGCACCGGCTGCTCGAACAAGGCGACGCCGCCCAGCGCTTCCAAAGATGTCAAGGCTTTGACGGCATCGCCCAGAGTATAACCCGTATTGCCGTCCAATTGAAAACGAATCCCCCCGTCGACCTGTTTTAGCAATTCGCCGTACCATGCTATGTCCTCTTCGACGCTGAAACCGATCTTGGTTTTGAACCAGTTCCAGCCATCAGCCGCCAGTTCTTCGATGCGCGCCGCCATCTTTTCCGGTTCTTCGCGCTCGACGAAGCCATGACAAAGCGCGCCGGGCATGACTGCGCCGCCGAGCAATTGGTAAACCGGCAGTCCCAGCGCCTTGCCCTTGATATCCCAGAGCGCGAAGTCGATGGCGGTGTAGGCGTTGTTGGCATTGCGCAGGGCGGTCCTCATGCGCTGATGCAGGCTCTCGATGTTGAAGGGGTCTTGGCCGAGAAGTGCTGGCCCCAGGTAGCGCTCGATTTGCAGCTTGATCACTTCGACCGGGTCGCCGCCCCAGGGCGCGGGAGCGACCGTCTGGCCGAGGCCGGTGATGCCTTCGTCGGTATGCACTTGGACCACCACGGTGTTGGTGTCGGTCGAGACCCCGTAAGCCGTCGCCAGATCGCGGCTGCGCGCGATCCGGACGATGGTGGCGTCAATCTTGGTGATTTTCATTGCCCTCTCCCTAAACCCCTCCCCGAGAGGGAGGGGCTTTTTTCTCCCTCTTATGCTTAGGCAGGGCTTGGCATCCGCTGCGGAACCGTCAAGCGCAGAAGCTCGCTCACATCATCAAGCTGCTCCAAGCGATTGCAGCAGTCCAGCAGCTGGACAATCTGCTCCTCCGGCAGCAGATCGCCGACCAGATACCGGAATTTATTCTCGAACTCTGCCTCGGTCAGCATGTTTTCGGGCTCGCCCTTGGCATGTTCGACGCGTCCTTTGTATTGCGTCCCGTCTGCGGTGGCGATGCGCACTTCGCAGCCGTTCTTCAGCGGGTGTTCAGCCTGGATCGCTTCGTCCAGCCCGACCTTGACCAAGTGGCGCAGGCGGCGCGCTTCGGGCTTGTCGTAGCTTTCGATGTCATCGCGGAACCAAGCGCCGCGCGTCAGGATGACGGAGGCTGTAACCGGCAAGCTGAAGCCAGCCTGCCCCACGGTCTGCGGCTCGTAGTTGACGCGGAAGGCGGGCGTGATCGCCTCGTGATAGGTATCGATTTCGATGGCGGTGATGGCGTCGAGCTCGGGTTGACCCTGCTTTAACAATTCATGCGTGGCGTCGACGCAGGAATGCACATGGCGACAACCGGCATGGGGTTTGAAGCCGGTGCGCGCCAGCGCTTGATTGTCCAGCCGATCGAGAATCGATTTATCGTAGCCGGGACCGAAGGCGTGGAAGTAGCCGTAAGGTCCGTCGAGCGCGCCGGGCGGTCCGCGGAAGCCGAAATCGGCCAGCGCCGCGCAATAGAGTCCATTGCGTGCGCCGTAGCCCGCCAGCAAGTCTTTGGTATCGCAAGCGCCGGCATCCCAGACGTACTGCTCCGTGCCGCAAGCCAGGTCCATCGAGAGCGCCAGCGCATGCGTGATTTTCTCCGCGGGCAAGCCCATGGCGACGGCCGCGGTGGCGGCGCTGGCCAGGGTGCCGGCTTGACTCTTGTGATCGAGCCCGCGTTCGCGCTGCCAGGCGTCGACGGCGGAATGCACCATGTCCATCACGTCGTAGCCGACGGCCAGCGCAGTGACGATCTGCCGTCCGCTGAGGCGGAATTTTTCCCCCAGAGCCAGCGCGGCGGGCGCCAACTGAGAAGCGACATGGCCCGCGGTGCGATGGGAGTCGTCCATGCCGAGGAACTTGCCCATCACGGCGTTTGCCCAAGCGGCGCCTTCGGTCGTGCTGCGGCGACCGTCGCCGACGATCGAGGCGTCGCCGCCCGGCAGCATGCGCGCGGCATAGTCCGCGGCGAGTTTGCCGAGCTCGGTTTGATAGCCGCCGAGCATGGCGCCGATAAAGTCGAGCGTAACTTGCCGGGCGCGCGTGATCGTCAGCTCGGACAGGTCTTCGTATTTGCGGGCGGCGGCGTATTCGCCGATGACGGAAACGGCGGTTTGCTCAGTCATGGTTTTTCTACCCCCCTCTAAATCTCCCCCCAATGCATTGGAGGGAGACTTCGTCTTCATGTCTGTAGTTTGCTTGCATCTCGAATCAACTCCCTTAAGCGGATCTCATCGTCAGGCATCATTGTCCAGCAATTGCCCTCGTCACTCATACATCGGGAGAGCATCGGCGGAGGAGAGACTATGCCTCCAATTGCATGTAATAGCGGTCGGCGTGGTGCGGCGAGAGACGGAAAGCGCCTTCGGGCGTGACCAGGAAATTGTCCGAGATCAAGAAGCCGCGGTCGTTTTCCAGCACGGTGCCAGGATGATATGAGAGTACCATATTGGGCTGCAGCACGAAATCGGGCGCGCCGAGCGAGTTGGGACCGTCGCTGCCGTCCAAGCCGGTGCTGTGACAATCGGGCGTATGCTTGCCAGCGACCGGGAAACCGCGATCGCTCAATGCCTTGTCGTTGGCGTCGGAGATGTCACGGAAGGTATTGCCGGCCTTCGCCACTGCCGAAGAAGCTTCCACCGCCGCCAGATAGCCGTCCAGGAGCGCTTGAACATCGGCCGGAAGCGGATCAAAGGAAAAGACGGTGGTCATCTCCAGCCAGTAGCCGTAGGGCGATTCGTAGACGATTTCGAAGTTGATGATGTCGTCGCGCCCCATGCGCAGGTCTTTGGGCGTCGGCACAGTGTAGGGCGTGCCGTCAAGGGCGAGCTTGGTCCGTCCCCAGAAGGCGCCGAAGGACTTGATATAGCCTTCGACGGCGGCGCAGGCATCCCAATAGCGCGCGCCGACGCTGGACATATCCTTGAAGATGTCCATGGCCGAATCGAGAATGGCGCCGTTCTGCTGGATGGCTTCCAGCTCAAATGGCGATTTGATCTGCCGAATGGCGTTGAAGGCGTCGGTCACCTCGACCATTTCGTAGCCTTCGAGCTGCGCCGCGAAGGCATTATAGGTGCCGAGGCTCATGAGCTTGCTCATATTGACCATGCCGATGCGCTTGCTGCCGGTGGCGTATTCCTTGGCGGTATCGGCGGTGGCCCGGACGATGTCTTCGTAAGGCGAAAGCACGCGCTCGGGCAGGGTGGTGGTCTCGTTGCGGCTCCAGACCGCTTGGTAAGAACTCCAGACTTGCAGCCAGGGATAGGGATCATCCGCTCCCAGGATGGCATAAGCGACGCCGCCCCATAGATGGGCGTGGGTGATGTAACGGATGGCGCCCATGCCGCCCGGCATCGCCTGCCCGGTGATAATCATGGCATCGAGATCATTTTCTTTCATCATCGCTTGCAGGCGCTTGACCCGCCGCGCTGTGTCCCGCTTGAGTGCATCCTGCGTTAACATGAATTTCGCTCCTTATACTTCATATTCGTATGGTTGGTTAAAGGCAAATTCTGTGCCGACGCCGCGTTGCATCGCAACATCGTAGAGCCGCCGCGCCACGGAGACGTCTTCGACGCCGGTGCCGCCGGAAAGGAAAAGCGTCCAGCGGGTGTCGGGTTCCCGGGCCGGGATCTTTTCCGCGACCAGCGCGCCCAGGTCGCCGGCGACATGCGTCTCGTCGATCAAGCCGGCGGCCATGGGCATGCGGAGTTCGCCGTTTTCAGCCAAGCCTTGCCGCCATTCATCGACGACGACGCGGCTGTTGAGCACAGTGTGGTCATCGACCTCGCGCACCCAGGGATAGTGAGCGCCGAGGGCATTGATATGGACGGGTTTGTCCGGCAGGTCGCGGCCATTGAAGACCGGCTCCGCTGATGTCGTGATGGTGGTGACGATATCGGCGTCGCGCAAGGCGGCTGCGGGGGAGGCGGCCGGGCTCACCTCAATGCCGAGCTCGGCGCTCATCTGCTCGCAGAAGGCGCGCCGTTTGCGGGCGTCGCGGCTGTAAGCCCGCACTTGCTGGAGTTCCGCCACTTCGACGATGGCGTAAAGTTGAGAGCGGGCGTGCCGTCCCGTGCCAAACAAAGCCAGGACCGAGCTATTCGCCGGCGCCAGATATTTGGTCGCCAATGCGGAAACGGCGGCGGTCTTGAGCCAGTCGAAATACAGCACTTCCATCACGGCAGCCAAGGCGCCGCTGTCCGTGTCGAAGAGGAAGAGATAGGTTTCCAAGCCGCTCGGCAAACCGGCGGTGTAGGCGTTCAATCCGGCCGCGCCCAAGCCCGGCAAAAGCGCCCCTTTGAACTTGAAAGAGGCTTTGCTGCCTTCCGGCAGATGCCCTCCGCGGTGATCGTCGGTCTTGTCGCCTTTGATCCAGAGATTCTGGCGCGGGAAGGCGGCGCCCGCGCCCATCCCGATTTGGCGATAGCCGTCTTCCACGGCCTTGATGTACTCGGAGAGGTCCATCAGTCCGCGGATTTCGTGATTACGCAAGAAAAGAACCATGATGCCCTATAACTCGAATTCATAAGGTTGATTGAATTGGAATTCTGTCCCGACGCCGCGCTCCAGCGCTTTTTTGTACAGGCGCGCGGCCACGGAGATATCATCAACGCCGGCGCCGCCGGAGAGAAAGACCGTCCATTTGGCATCGTCGGCGCGGGCTGGCACCCTACCGGCGACGAGCGCGCCCAGATCGCCTTTGACATGGTCTTCACTGATGAGTCCTTCCCGGATCGGCATAGCGAGCTCGCCGTTTTCGCTGATACCCTGTTGCCATACATCGACGAAGACGCGGCTATTGAGCACCGTATACTCATCGAGCTCCCGCACCCAGGGGTAATGCGCGCCCAGGCCATTGATGTGCAATGGTTTGTCCGGCAGGTCGATGCCGTCAAACACGGGAGTCGGCGAGGTGGTGATGGCGATGACGATATCGGCGTCGCGCAGGGCTGCTTTTGCCGAGTTGGCGGGCACGATCTCGATGCCGAGCTCGGCGCTCATCTGCTCGCAGAAAGCTCGGCGCTTGCCGGCGTCGCGGCTGTAGGCTTGCACGCGTTGAATATCGACGACCTTAATCATAGCGTAGAGTTGGGAGCGGGCATGGCGCCCGGCGCCAAAGAGCGCCAGGATTGAACTGTCGGGCGGGGCCAGAAAGCGGGTCGCCAATGCGGAGACAGCTGCAGTTTTAAGCCAACTCAGGTACATGACTTCCATCATCGCAACCAGCGCGCCGCTGTCCGTATCAAAGAGGAACATGAAGGTCTCGAGCCCGCCCGGCAAGCCGGCCGTGTAAGCGTTAAGGCCAGCGCCGCCCAAGCCGGGCAGCAGCCCCGCTTTGAACTTGAAAGAGGCTTTGCTGCCGGCGGGCAGGTGACCGCCGCCGCGACTCTCGCTCTTTTCGCCTTTGATCCAAAGGTTCTCGCGCGGGAAAGCGACGCCCGCGCCTGTACCATATTGGCGGTAACCGGCTTCGACAGCGTCGATGTACTCGGGTAGGTCCATGAGTCCGCGGATTTCGTGATTGTGCAAGAGCAGGACCATCGGGCTCCGTTCCTTATAAATCGAGCAGCGGCGAAGACCGCGCCCATAATGTGATGCAAGTCGCGCTGACGCAGAGGCCAGCGAAGACCAGCACCACAGAGATATTCCAAAACTCGGCGACGGCGCCCGCCACCAGCGTCGTCAGGGGGATCAGACCCCAGACCATGCCCCAGAGGCTCATCATGCGTCCGCGCAGTTCGTCGGGCAGCTGTATCAAGAGCAGGGCGTTGATCAAGGTGAGAAACAAGCCGGAAGCGACGCCGACCAGGAAGATCCAGCCGAGCGCGAAGAGCGGCTGGCGAATGAAGGCGAAGACAACCATGCCCAGGCCGAAAAGACAAGAAAAGACGAGAATTGCTTTGCCTTTGGGATAGACGTCGCCGACGATGGCGACGCCGAAGCCGGAAAGCGCCGAACCCAGGCTGGCGCTGCCCACCAACAATCCAAGCACCGCCGGACCTTCGTTGAGCGCCTGGGCGACGAATATGGGCATCAGCTTTTGGTAGGGCATGCCGATTGGCACGAATACCAGACTCAATAGCAGCAAAGCCAAAAGCGCCCGGTTGCCGCGAAAGTAGGCGCTGATTTCGCCAAATCCCTCCAGTATGCTGCCGCCCGCTCCAACTTTTCTTTTCGGGCGCGGCAAGTAGCGCGTGGCTTTGAGATAGAGCGACGCGCCCAGCACGAAGAGAATTGTCTGTACGCAGAAGGTGACAAAGATGTCGGTGAACTGCAAGAGATAACCCGCCAGCACCGGGCCGAAAAAGCCCATCAGGCGCGTGCCGGAATAACTCAGCGTCGTTGCGTTGAAGATCATGGCATCCGGCACCAGGTTCGGCAGCAGCGCCATGCGCGCCGGCGCGTAGAAGGCGAAGGTCCCGCCCAGCATGGCGGAAGCGAGCAGAAATGCAATCGGCTCGGTCGCGCCCGATTTCACCAACAGCGCCAGAGCCGCCGATGTCAGCAGGGCGACAGCCATGGCCGCTTGCACCACCCATTGCCGTTTCACGCGGTCGGCCACCAGCCCGGAAAAAGGCGCGACGACGAGCAAGGGCAGGCCATAAGCGAAGGCGACCAAACCGACTTGAAAGGGCGAACCGGTCACTTCCAGCATGTGCCAGCCCAGCGCCACGGCTTGCAGCAGATAGGTGATATGCACGAGGACATTTGCCGCCCAATACCAGCGGTAAACGCCAACGCGGAAGCTGCTGCGGTTCCAGATCGCGAGGATCATGTCAGCGCCGCCTGATTGAAGCGCGGGCGACCCGCCGGGTCGCCCCTAGCCATTGTCTTGCTTGACGGTCATTAGCCTGTCGAAATCTCCTCGACCAGGTCGCCCAGAATAGCCAGGACAGCGCCTTCGGGCGGCACGGGCCAGGAAGCGCCGGCATGGACCATAACACCCGCGCGCGGGGCTGTGATCTCTTCGAGGACTACGCCCGAGAAGGGATGCCGCACATAACCGAGCTTGTCGCCGGCATTGACCTGCGCGCCGCGCAAGCCTTTGTCCATGAAGATGAAGCCGCGTTCCCCGGTGGGCTTGATCATCGTATGCTCCTGGATGACAGCGACGGATTCCACATCAGAGACGAGTTCGCCGTCCAGCATGCCCAGGTGGCGCATGGCGTTAAGCACGGCGTTGCGCATGTAGCCCAGGTCTTGATCGCGATAATCGCGCAAGCCGGGTCCGCCGCCGATAAAAGCCGCCACCGACGCCTTGCCATCGCGCGCGGCTGCCAGCGCCATCGAGTTGTCTTCGTCTTTACCCAACACGACCTGGGGCAGTCCCAGGGCAATCGCCAGCGCTTTTGAGGCATCGACATCGCCCTCGTTGTTGACGCCGGCGAAGTGATGATAGCTCCATTGCGATCCGGTGCGGATGTCAACCAGGGCGTCCGCTTTGGCGATGACAGCCTGGTAGTATTGGTGGATCAACTGCTCGCTGACGCTGCCGCCGGCGTCGCCGCGTCCCAGACGGTTGAGATGTTTGTCGTCCCAGGCGCTGTTGATCTGCGCGAATTCAAAGCCGGATGTGTTCATCAGCGGCACGACGACCAGCGTTCCCTTGATCCGCGCCGGATCGAGTTCCTTGACGACATGAGGCAGGATCAGGGAGGGTTCGATTTCCAAGCCGCTCGTTCCCGCTTGCACCACCAGCATGGGACCGTCCCCCGCGCCGACGACCAGATGCAGCGGAATATGCACCGGGAAGCGCCCATGCGTCTGGCCGGTTTTGAAGAAACCGTAGGTCTTTTCGCCGCGCCCCGCTTCGATATTTCCTAGTTTCATTTTTGTGTTTTCTCCTTTGTATTCTACCCCACCCCCGGCCCCTCCCCATAGCAATGGAGAGGGGTGACGCCTCGTGCGTGCGACTCGGCTGAAGGTGATTTCGATACTTGCTCGGCTATTCTCAAATCCAAGCCACTCGCATCGCCCACTTCCTTAGTCCCCGCGCAGATGCCTCGGGGAGGGTGTTGGGGGGAGGGGTTAGTCTATCAATCGAATGAGACGGACAGGTCCAGCGCGCGGCGATCTTCGATGCGGTCGATGGACCCGAGGATGCCGATGGAGGTGGCGCCGACGGTGGGCCACTCTTGCCCGCTCGGTATCACGATGCCGTCTTTAGGCGTCGGCATTTCCGCCAGCAGGTCGCCGGTGTAGGGGTCGACCAGCCGGCCATAAACATCGCCGGCTTTGAGCTCGTCGCGGAATTTGCTGTCGCGGATGAACAGCCCGTCCACGGCCGGTTTCCAGATGACGACGCCGGCTTCGTAGACGGTGCAGAGGGGACCGTCGGCTTCGAGCTCGCCGTCGATCATGCCCATGGCTTTCAAGATATTCCAGATGCCGCGTTCGGCATCGCGCACATTGTCCTCGCCATTTTTGAACCAGCCGGTGCCGCCGCCAAATTCGAGCGTGATCTGCAGGGTATTCGCCTCCTCGATCGCGACTTTGGAGGCGCCGCTGCCGAAGGTGCCCGGCGGGAAGAAAGCCGCTTGATCGAGACCGAATGCCACCACCAGCTTGCGCCGCCGCTCTTCCATCAAGGTCAAGTTGTCCGGGTCTTCCTCCGCCGTAAACAGGACATAGCGCTCATAGGCGGTGCGGGCGCCGGCGTGGAAATCGATCAGAACATCAGCTTGGGTGATGGTTTCCTGGAAGTAGATATAAGCGGTCTGGTCGGAGACGCTGCCGTCCTTCTTGCCGGGGAAGAGGCGGCTGATATCCTTGTCGTCGACGTTGGAGCCGCGGGTGCCAAGTTCAAAGCCGGCGCGATTGACGACGGGCACGGCGATGACATTGCCGCGGATGGCTGCGGGATCGGCTTTGGCGACGAAATCGAGAATGGCGATGGAACCGATGATTTCGGCGCCGTGGATCGCGCCTTGCAGCATGAGCGTGGGTCCCGGCTGCGCCCCGGCGATCAAATGCACGGGGACATCAAGCCGGATGCCGGAGCGCGACTGGGCTGTCTCCAGATAGCCGAAGGTCTTTTCACCGGCGCTGGCGCTTAGATTGCCTACTTTTAACATGCAGTTTCTCCTTTTCAGGCGACTTCTTAGGTCGCCCCCGTAGTTTCGATCATTTTTCGGGCGACCTGATAGGTCAGCCCTAAATGACAATTCAACCCCCCTCTAAATCTCCCCCCATTGCAATGGGGGGAGACTTGTTCTCGCGTTTGCGATACGCGTCGTGCGTCAAACTGCTTGCACGCGCAAGTACGCCAGAATTATCACTCCGCCTCATTACGCTCCCCCTCTCCAATGCTTTGGGGAGGGGGCTGGGGGGTGGGGGTGGGGTTCGTCCCCAGGTATTTCTTGAACCAGCCCAGGAGGCGATGCTGTCGTTCGATGCGATTGCCCGGGCGGCCGCCGCGGGACAGGTCGTGATTTTCGCCTTCGAAAATGACCAACTCGACTGGTTTGCCGCGCCAGCGCAGGGCGGCGAACATCTGCTCGGCTTGCTCCAGCGCGCAGCGATGGTCCTGGTCGCTATGGATGATGAGCAGCGGCGTATTGATATTGTCAATATAGGCGACGGGCGATTGCGCCCAACTGCTCTGCAGATCGCGCCAGGGATCGGTGCGCGTCTCGCCGCCGGTGCATTCGGGACCGATATCCGAGGTCCCGAAGAAGCTGATCTGGTTGACGATCGAGCGCTGCGTGACGGCCGCGGCGAAGCGATCGGTATGCCCGACGACCCAGTTGGTCATAAAGCCGCCGCAACTGCCGCCGGTGATGCCCATGCGCTCGCTATCGATATAGGGACGCGCGACCAGTTCATCGACGCCCAGCATGGTTTCCTCATAGTCTTTGCCGCCTTGATCGCCTTCGCTGGCTTTGGTCCAGGCTTGCCCGTAACCGGCGGTGGTGCCGCGCTGGTTAAAATAGGCTACGGCATAGCCGGCGTTGGCATAGATCTGGAACTCGTGATTGAAGTCCCAGGAAAACATTGAGCAATGTACATAGAGGACGAGCGGGTATTTTTTGCCTTCCTCAAAGTTTAGTGGTTTGATTGACCAGGCATGCACCTTGGCGCCGTCGACGCCGTCGTACCAATAAGATTCGGGCGCAGCCAGTTCATGATCGCGCAGCCAGGGGTTGAGATTGGTCAACTTGCGCGCGCTGCCGTTTTGCCAAAAATACAGCTCGCCCGGGTTGGCAGGGTCGGCTTGCCCGTAAGCGACCATGCCGCCTTTGGCCGGGCTGTAGTCGAAGGTGGTGCTGTCGCCGCCGACCAGTTTCTCGTATGCGCCGGCGGTGTTGATGCGATAGAGGTTGCTGGCGCCTTGTTCGGTCATCAGGAAGTAGATCCATTCGTCGCCGACAGCCCACTTCATGGTCACGTTGGTCAGACCCTTGCGCTGGTCGGAAACGCCGTAATTGCCGACTTCCTCGTCGATATCGGCGCCCAGCTTGATGGCGGTTCCGGCGGCGACATCGGCCAGGTGCGGCTGCCAGAAGTTGCGCCGATTGACCGGCGGCGCCAGGTTGTGCCCGGCGAAGGCGATATGACGATCGTTGTCGCCCCAGACCGGGCTGAAAGCGGTGCCTTGCCAGCCCGGCAGCAGCAAGCGCGCTTCGCTGTCGGGATAGTCGCAGATGAGGATCTGCCCGTATCCGAGCGGCGTATTCTGCTCGCGAGCCATGCCGACAAAAGCGAGCCGGTCGCCGCGGTTGCTCCAGCTGGGCGAGGAATAGTCGCATTCGCTGTGGGTGACTTGAACCAGGTCGCCGGTTTCCAGTTCCAGCACCCAGATCTGCAGAAATCGATCATGGACCCAGCCGACGCCGTCCTGCTTGTAGCGCAAGCGGCGCACCACTTTGATGGTCGGCTTGGGTATGCCTTCGGCGGGTCCGCGATCATCGGCGCTGCGCATGGGAGTCCAGCGCGCGCCGACCAGCTTGCCCCCGTCGGCGGACCAATCGAGGCTGGTCATGGACGCGCCGTCAGTCGGGTAGACATCTTCGAAGTCGTCCTGCACGTTGATCACGCGTACCGAAGCGCCTTCGCTGTCGCTGTAGCTGTAGGCGACGCGGCTGCTGTCGCGGCTCCAGGCGATTGAAGAGACTTGGCCGTCGCCGTCCGTCAGGCGCGCCGCTGAATCCGTGCCCAGGTCGTGCAAGTAAAGGTGGGAAATGTAGTCGTTGGAGGCGGCATCGGGGCGGCGAATCGTGTAGGCGATCTGCATGCCGGAGGGCGAGAGCGCCAGCTCAGCCAGCCAGCGGAAGTTCAGCAAGTCTTCGGGGATGAGACCACGCCGGCGCGCCACGTCAATTTGCGAGCGATTGTCCATAAAGTTTGTCCTCAAATAATCTTGAATCAGCCTTTACTGTCTCTTCCACCTTGCCTCGGATAACTCATAAAGTGAAGTCCAGGTCCAGGTCGGCCGCCAGATCTCTCAGGCCGGCGACCGTCTCGCGCGAGACCGGGATGCCCTTCTTTTGCCGCTCGTCCATGCGCCGGAACTCGACCTCGCCCGGCAGCAGGACGGGTCTGCTCTCATCAATGGCTGGGGCGCTTTTGACCTGGGCGACCAGCTGCGCCAGCCGTTGGTCATAATCCTCTCGGCTCATCAGCGCCGCCGGATCAATGGCGATCATCATGTGGCCGACATCGAAATTGCGGTCGTCCTGGAAGACATTCAAGCCGAAGCGCGCGCCGGTCATGACGCCGGCCAGCACATCGGTGACCAGGCTCAAGCCGTAACCCTTGTATTCGCCGATGGGCAGCATGGGCCCGTCCCGGGCGGCGGCGGGATCGGTGGTGATTTGACCGTCGGGCGTCAGCGCCCAATTGTTGGGCATCGGGCGCCCTTCCTGCTCGTACCAGCGCATCATGCCTTTGCCGGACATGGTCAAAGCCATGTCCAGAACGATGGCTTGATCGTCGCTGCGGGGGATGGCGATGCCCCAGGGATTGGTGCCCAGCACGGGCTTGGCCGAGCCCCAGGGGGCCATTTCCGCTTTGGCGTTGGTGAAGGACCAGCCGATCAAGCCGGCTTTGGCGGCGGTCAGCGCGTGATAGCCGGCGATGCCGAAGTGATTGCTGTGCTGCACGCCGACCATGGCGATGCCGGACGATTCCGCTTTTGCGACCGCGCGCTTCATGGCGCGGTCCGCGGCGACATAGCCGAAGCCTTTGGCCGCGTCCAGCAGGGCAAAAGCCGGCGCGTCGCGCAGCCAGCGCATGGGCGCGTCGGGTTGGATGCCGCCGTTGTTGACCCGCCGATGATATCGGAAGAGTTTCTCCAGCCCTTGTCCTTGGCCCGGGTGCCACCATTGCGACGCCGTCATCAGACCGTCGCTGATGATGTCGGCTTCTTCGGCCGTCGCGCCCAGAGCCCGCAGGAAGCGACATGCGAAGTCCTTCAGGGTCGACGGCGAGTAGTGGTTGACGAGCGATGCGTCTTGAACTTCGTATGCCATGAATGCGCCCTTACATGTAGGGTTGATCCAGGGGGTTCAGCACGGCTTCGTTGACCACGAATTCGGGCGGCGATGTGACCAGTTGCCCGATCATTTCGGCGATGACAGCCGGATCCATGATTTCGCTGCGCGGCTTGAGTCCGATGGGCGCGCCGCGCCAGCCGGTGTCGATGCCGCCCGGGTAAAGAATCGTGGCGCGGATCTGATGGTCTGCGCCAGCCTTGGCGATGGCGTGGTTCAAGCCCGTCAAAGCGAACTTGGCGGCGCCATAAGCCGGGCTGCCGCCGCCGCGCAAACCGGCCGTGCCGGATATGGTGATCACATAGGCGCCATCGGCGGCGATCAGCGCTTCCCAAAGCGCGCGCGTCAGATAGAAGACGCCGGACAGGTTGGCGCCGATGACCGCGTCCCAATCGCTGAAATTGGTTTCGGCGAAGCTGCGGGGCGCGGGAATGCCGGCATTGTTGACCAGGATATGGACATGCCCTAAGGCTTGTTGGATAGCGGCAGCCGTGGCTTGCACCTGTGCCGGGTCGGAGACATCGCAAGGGAAGACGCTGGCTGCGCCGCCGGCGCTTTTGATTGCCTCCGCCGTCTCTTGCAAGGGGCCCATGCGCCGAGCCAGCAGACAGACATGAGCGCCCAATGCCGCCAGGCGCTCCGCCGTTGCTCGTCCCAATCCGTTGCTCGCGCCGCTGACGACCGCTACTTTATCTTCCAATGGCTTTTTCATCGCTCATTCCATTCGTCGGCCCAAGGCAATCGCATCAAATTTTTTCAACACAGAGCGCGCAGAGCGCGCAGAGTTACTTGGTGTTCAGACGACATTTCTTCTAAAATCCGAGACTAAGCATGAGAAAGAGTGATAAGCTAAACGCGTTTTTTCACTCGAAAACACAGTTGAAATAAGACATTTATGTTTTTCTCTGTGCCCTCAGTAAAACCAATAAAGTCATGCAACTAAAGCGAGCCTTGTAGGGGCGACCAATCTGGTCGCCCGTTGCCGCCGCGACTTGTGGTTTCGGGCGACATGGTATGTCGCCCCTACAGATCGTTGCTTTTGCAAAATTTGCAAAATTTGCATGACTTACTTGCACTTACTTCTGTGTTCTCTGTGGTTAATATTCAGTTTAGATTCCCACCATTTCAGCCGCTATCATTTTGATGCGATGGCCTGCCCGTCGGTCGACATTGAATTGCGCAGATGCTGATGTCACTTCTTTTCCGCCATGATGTTGTCCATGACGACTTTCATGCGCTCCAGCCCTTCCAGCAATTGGTCTTCCGGTTGCAGGAAGGTCATGCGCAGGTAATCCTTGCGGTCTTTGGAAAATGCCGAGCCCGGATAGGCCAGGACGTGCTGTTCGGTGAGCATGCGCTGGGCGACTTCGGCGCTGTCCAGGCCGGTGAAGCCGATATCGGCGAAGACGAACTGGCCGCCCTGGGGCATACCGTATTGCATACCCATCTCGTCAAGCGCGTCAAGGACCATGCGCCGCCGCTTGCGATAGGCTTCCGCCATCATCTCGACGGCGTCCTGCGGTCCGGTCAAAGCGGCGATGCCGGCGTACTGAGAAATGACCGAGGTCCCTCCGCTGATGGCGGCCTTGAGTTCGGCGACGCGAGCCATCAGATCGGCTGGACCGACGATCCAGCCCAGGCGCCAGCCGGTCATGGAATAGGATTTGGACAAGGCGTTGAGCGTGAGCGCGCGCTCCTTGCCGCCGGGCAAGGAGGCCGGGCTGACGTGTTGAAAATCGTCATAAACAAACAGGTCGTAGATATCATCGGCCAGGATCATCAGATCCCGTTCGATGGCGATGTCCAGCATCTCTCGCATATCGGAAGGGGAGATGACGCTGGCGGCGGGATTATTGGGCGAAACCAGCAGCAGCGAGCGCGTTTTGTCCGTGATCAGCTGCCGGACAACTCCGGGATCGGCGCGGAAATCGGTCTCGGCATAGGTTTGCACCTCGACCTTGACGCCGCCGGCGAAAGCCAGCGAGTCGGCGTAGGTATTATAGTTGGGTTCGGGCACGATCATTTCGTCGCCCGGGGAAGTAACAGCCAGCACCATCAGGAAGAGCGCTTCCTGCCCGCCGTTGGTGACGACGACCTCGCTTTCGGGATCGACATCGATATTGTTGACGCGCTTGACGCGCTCAGCGATGGCTTGGCGCAATGGCAACAGTCCCTGCGGCGGACTATAGTCGTTGTGGTGGTGGATCATGGCCTCTTTGGCGGCGGCGACGATATGCGGCGGCGTATCAAAATCGGGATCGCCGCGCCCCATGATAATAGCGTCATCATAGCCGCGCGCTTCGCCGATCAGCTGATAGAGCAGACTGGTGCCGGATTTTTTCTTCTGGCTCATGTTGGTAGATTCCTCGGTTTCTGATCAGCTGAGCGCAGCCAGCGCAGCAGCGGTTGAATGGTTGACATTGAGGCGGACCAGATCCGGCGCGCCGAAGAGGCGCCCGGCGGCGAAGTCGATCCCCACGCGGCGGAGTCTGTTCATGTTGTCCGCCGACAATTGCAGCGCTATCAGGTTGACTGCTCCGCCCTTGACGACGCGCAAGCCGGCTTGGCTGGCCGCGCTGAGTAAATCGGCGCGCAACCCGCCCAGCAACGACAATTGTCGCGTCCGCGCTTCACTGTAGAGTTGGTCCGCTTCCAGCGCGGCATATTGCGAGGCGGTGCTGGTGCAGATCGCCATGATCTGCTTTTGCGATTGCAGGGCAGGCACCCAGGCTTCCGGCGCGGCGATATAGCCGACGAACCAGCTTGCCAAGCCCATGCCGCTATAGGCTTCGCCGATGGCGGCAACGCGCGCGCAATCGCTGTCCAGCGCGGCGGGCGAGGCATAAGCGCCGTCGACCCAGGGCGCCAGTCCTTGGTCCCAGATCAGGGCGGCGTCCTTGTCCGCGAGAATTTGACTGATGGCGGCGACTTCGCCGGCGGTAAATGCGGCGCCGCTCAAGCGAGAAGGCGATTCCAGGTAAAAGAGGCGGCATCCATCGGAGGCAGTCTCGGCGATAGCGTCAATCGACGGCAGGTAGCCTCGCGCCGGGTCTACGGGCATTGTCCTGGGATTCCGGCTGCGTACGCCCAAGGCTTTGCGGACGCCGGGATGGACCACAGCGGGCAGGGCGATGCTGTCGTATTGTTCGCCGATCATCTGTATGCTCAAAAAGCGCGATTCTTGCAGGCCGGCTGTGATGACGATGTTGCCTTGACGATAATTTGCCCCGGAGGAGACCTTCAGATAGTCGGCGACAGCGGCGCGCAGGGGACCGATACCCGGCACGTCGACATAATGCGTTTGCCCGTCTTCCAGCGCGGCCGAGGCGGCGGCGATGATCCGTTCGGCGAGGGGGCTGCGCATGCCGTCAGCCGCCAGGTCGCTGTCAGCCCGCGCCACCTGCGACAAGAGGGGGGTGTTCAAATCATCATTTGCCCGGTGCTGCGCCAAGATTGCGCTTTTGGTATTTGATGCCAAACTGAACTCTCCTTTAATGTGATGGACAGACAGCGGCAGCCCCCGCAAAATCGGGCTAATCTGTTGTCCGCGAACTGTGAAAACGCCGATGCAGCGTATAATATTCAAGAATGTCGACAATTGTCAAAGGATTATATGTCCGCGAAAATCGCCTGTCAAGAATTTGGGCTTTGGCGACAGGGCAATCGCATGAAAATGACCATGTACTGCAATGAACACAATGCAAACTTAAATATAACCACAGAGAACACAGAGGGCACAGAGAAAAACCAACAGAAGAAACTATTTTGCGGGCGAGCCCAGGCTCGCCCCTACCGCCGACTATTATTTTGGATTCCGCGCCGGGCATGTGTTAGAGAAATCGGTGTGGCCGGACGATGGCTGGGTTGAGAAAGCGGACAAGGTTTTGACCGCGCCTATGCGCATAGGGCGCTTGCCCGGTTTGAACGGGCAGGTGCTGCTGTTTTTGTGCCACAGCTTATTTTTCCACGTGGGCTTGTTGGGCATTGCCGATATTCTGTTGAATTTCTATCTGGTGAGTATCGGCATCGACGCGGAAACAATCGGCTTGCTGCAGTCCTTGCCCCGCTTGAGCGGCTTTATGATCGGCTTGCCCATTGGCTGGGTCGCCAACCGGGTCGGCAATCGACGCTTGATCGCGCTTTCCACAGCTGGCATCGCCTTGAGCGTCGCGGCGACAGCCTTCACACAGGCGCTGCCCCTGCTGGTGGTAAGCCGCTTTTGCTGGGGCGCCTGTTTTGGCGCGAATCAGGTGGTCAAACCGCCTTTCATGGTAACGCTGACCGACCGCAGCGAGCACAGCGCGCAGTTTTCTTATCACAACCTGGTCAGTATGCTGGCGGTGTCAATCGGCAGCGCATTGGGGGGCTTTCTGCCGATTCTTGTCAGCAAGCTGGTCGGGCTTGAGGGCGCCGCCGGGGTACGCCCGGAGGAGATGCCGCTGGCATATCAAGGGGGCATCGTCATTGCGGCGCTGGCAATCATGTTTAGTATTTTGCCAGTGCTTGCCTTGCGCGGCGATCCCGCGGCGAGCGCCGCGGGGGAGGCGAGGAAAAGACTGGCTTTGCGCGCTGTGCCCTGGCGGGCGATCTTGCGGCTGACCTTTCCTCTGTTCGTGTTTGGCATTTCCGGCGGGTTGACCTTTCCTTTTTTCAATCTGTTTTTTCGCGATGTCTTCGGGATCAATGACAGCGCCGTCGGCAGCATCATCGGCCTGGGCTGGCTGGTGATGGGCATCATGCCCATGCTCAATCCCTTCTGGGAGGCGCGGATGGGCCGGGCGATGGCGCTGTCGGCTTTGATGGTCGCAAGCGCGATCGCCTTTGTCGGGCTCAGTTTCTCGGGACCGTTGCTGGCGGCGGTGATATTCTACGTCTTGGCGATCGGCCTCCGCAACACCATGCAGCCATTATTCCAGCCCTTGCTGATGGATTCCTTGAAAGAAGATTTTCACAATATCGCGAGCAGTGTGGGCTTGGTGTTATGGAATCTGGGCTGGTTTGGATCCACGCTTAGTTTTGGCTTCCTGCAGGCGACAGTTGGTTATCGCAATATCATGCTGGTGGTGGCCTTCTTCGTATTGATGAACGGGCTGAGCATCCGCTGGAGTTCGCGCATTCATGCGCGACAGTGAAGTCCGCTTCAATCAAGCAGTTCCCCGAGCAGCTTCCAGCAGAGCCAAAGCGCGCGCGGCGTGTGAAAGAAGCCTTTCCACATCCCGCCTTTGAGCGGCGTTGACAAACTGCCGTCGCGATGGAGATAGCCGTACCAGCCGCCGTATTCCGGATCGGGAAAGCGCGCGAATGTATAGTCGTGCATTCTTTCAAACCAGCGCGCGTATTTGTCGTCGCGGCTGAGGCGATAAGCCAGCAGCAGGGCATAAAGCGCCTCGGCATGGGGCCACCACAGTTTCATATCCCACTCGAGCCTTGTCGGCGGCTTGCCTTGGCTATCGACGAAATAGAGCAGGCCGCCATAGGTGTCGTCCCAGCCGCGTTTCATCGAATAGTCGATCATTTTCAGCGCGGGTGGAACTAGGGCGTCGTCCCCTCGCGCTAGGGCTTCGTGCATGACAAAGGCGGCCGATTCCATGGCGTGGCCTGGTGTGATGCGGCGTCCGTCATCAGTGTCGAGCCTTTCGCCTTCGGCGCCAAGAACTTCGTATACCGCTTCGGCTCGTTCATCCAGAAAATGGTTCAGAATCTGATCGAGCGCGTCATCCACAACTTGCTCATAGAGCGGAGCGGGCGGCGCCGCGAGGCGCAGTTCTTGCGTGGTCGCCAGCATGATCATAGAAACGTTGTGCGCTTTGGCGCGGCGCGTCTCGGGGTAGATCTTTGGCTCGAGCGCCCCCGGATTCCTTAGATGGTCGATGACCAGGCGGTAGGTGTCGATGGCTCGATTCAGGGCTGAGCTGTCGCCAGTGGCGCGCGCGTATTCGGCCAGTCCGATGATGGCGAAGGTTTCGGTGAAGAGATAACGGCGCTTGCGCAGCGGAGCCCCGTCCGCCGTGACGCTGAAAAACATGCGACCGTCAGCATCAAAGCCAAAGCGCGTGATGAAATCGTAAATGTGACGCGCGGCCTCGAGCCACTCGGGGCGCCGCTCCACTTCGTTGTAGAGCTTGGCGAACATCCAGAGCGCGCGGCCTTGCAGCCACATTGATTTGTCCGTGTCAAAGACGCTGCCATCGCGGTCGAGGGAGTTGAATTGGCCGCCGCGCTGATGATCGAGCGAGTGTTGCAGCCAGAAGGGGACAACCGAATCAAATAGTTCGCTGCGGTAGATCTCCCGCAGCTCGGCTATTCGTTCGGGCTTCATCCCTTGATGCCGGAGACCATCATGCCCTCTATGAAGTAGCGCTGGAAGAAGACGAAGAGCAGGGCGACCGGCAAGGTGGCGAGTGTGGAGACCGCCATTGACGGTCCGACGGAGGGTTCGCCGCGATAGGGCTGCGAGAAGACGGTCATGCCGACAGGCAGCGTCCAGAGATTGCGATCCTGGGCGACGACCAGGGGCCAGAGGAAGTTATTCCAACTGCCAAGGAAAAGGATGATGGCGAGACTGGCGGAGGCCGGTGCCAGCAGCGGCAGGGCGATATAGACGAAGATGCGGAACTCGGATGCGCCGTCGATGCGCGCTGAATCCAGTAATTCATCGGGTATGCTTAAGGCGAACTGGCGCATCATAAAGACGGCAAAGGCGCTGAGCAAGCCGGGCACGATCAAGCCGGCGTATGAATTGTGCCAGCCGAACTGCCGGATCTCCACGTAAAGGGGGATCAGGAGAATCTGGAAGGGCACGGCCATGATGCTCAAAATGAGGGCGAAAAGTATTCGCTTGCCGCGGAAGTGGAATTTGGCGAAGCCATAACCGGCCATGGCGCCGAAGAAAATCGCCGCCGTCACCTGCACCGCCGCGATGAAGACGCTGTTGAAATACCATTGACCAATGGGCGCGCGCTCAAATGCGCTTTCAAAATGGTACAAGCCGACGAATTCCTGCGGCAGCCAGTTGAATGGCGTCGAGAGAATTTCCGCTTCCGCCTTGAATGCGGACACCGCCATGAAATACATCGGGAAGCCGAACAAGAGCGCGACCAGGGCGGCGGTGGAAAACAGGATGAGCTTGCTGATGCGCTTGCGCAGGCGCGTTTCGAAAGCGGCGTCGCTTTCGTAGGGTGTCCGTGATCGTGCCATAAATCGCGCTCGCTAGTTAATGGAATATCGATCGCTGCGGCCCAGCGTGATTTGCGTGCCGGTCACGACCATGATGCAGATGAACAAGAAGACCGAAACCGCCGCCGCATCGCCCATGCGGAAGAATTGAAAGCCGTATTTCCAAATGACGATGCCGAGGGTGGTATTGACATCGACCGGTCCGCCTTGATTGGGGGCGATGACATACTGCAGGGCAAAGCCTTGAAAAGCGGAGATGGTGGAGACGGCCATGACAAAGACCGCGGTCGGGCGCAGCAGCGGCAATTCAACGCGCCAGAAAGATTGCAGGCGGTTGGCGCCGTCGACGCGGGCGGCGTCGCGCAGTTCCTGCGGGATGGCGGTCAACCCAGCCAGCCATATCAACATGTAGAAGGGCATAGCCGACCAGATGCGGGCGAGTACGATCACAATGGGCGACAGCGTAATATCATGTATCCAGGTGATTTCGGCTTTGCCGGTCAGCGGCCGGACGACATTGGTGAGAATGCCGCTGGGATGCAGCAGGACGACCCAGATCACGGAGACGACGGCTACTGACGGCAGCAGCGGCGAGAAGAAAATCAGCTTTAAGCCCTCGCGCCCGGGGAACTTCTGATAAAAGAGCAGCGCCACAAATAGCGACAGCACGACTGTTGGCGCTGTGCTGCCCACGACGAACCCCAAGGTGACGCTGATCGATTTGAGGAAGAGGCGATCTTTGAGCAGATTGGCGTAATTGTCGAAGCCGATGAAGACCGGCGGACGCAAGAGGGTATATTTCGTCAAGCTAAGATAAAAGCCGGTGACGAGCGGGTAGAGGAAGAAGATGATAAAGAAGATGACGCAGGGCAAAACGAAGATCAGCCCCCAATACTGGCGGCGGGCGATGACGTTTTTTTCGCTCCAGACGCGGCGGTAGAGGCTGATCATGCGTCGTAATTACTCCTGTGGCGGGCGACTCTACAGAGTCGCACCTACAACAAGTGGAAGTTTACGCGATGGAGTCGCCTATTTGGGCGACTCCGTCTTTTGAATTGGATGCTAGGCAACCGACTTATCAACCGCCGCCGGCGGCCTCGATGTCGGCCAGAGCGCGTTCCAGAATAGCGTTGACCTCGTCTTCGGTTTCAGCCAAGACGACATCCATGTCTTCGCCGCCGAGGACGATGCGGTCACGGGCGCGGCCCAAGGCATCGCCCACTTCGGCGAAGTTCGCGAAGCGTGGGTGATACTGGCCGCGATAAAGCTCGTCCAGGAAGACGGGCATGATCTCGTTGGCAGCGAATTCGTCAGTCGCCAGGTAGTCGGCAATGGGTTGGAAGAGCGCCGCTTCGTTGAGGTAACGATCGGGCGCGCTGGTCAGCTTGGCGACGAGTTTCCAGCCGGCATCCTGCACTTCGCGCGGGGAATCGGCATTGACCTGCAAGTAGAAAGCGTAAGTCGCGAAGCCGAGATCGTTGACGGCGTCTTCCCAGCGCGGGATGTTGTGGATGCTGTAGTTGATGCCGGCTTCGTCCATGCCCGGCGTGCCCCAGTTGCCGAAGGTGCATTCGGTGGCCAGTTCGCCAGCGTTAAAGGCATTGCGCGAGACGGTGTATTGCGGTCCGCCGATTTCGTGCACATTGACGATATCGCTCCAGTATTGCATGACGCGCTTGACGTTCTCGTTGTTGATGTCCGCGGTGTAGGTGGTTTCGTCAATCATGCTGTTGCCCAATTGCGTTACCATGGGGTCGAAGTGCAGCATCATATAGATGGGCGCCGACCAGTTGAAGTCGAAGCCGCGCTGCACCAGCGCGCCGCTGTCATCGCGCTTGGTCAATTGCAGGGCGGCGTCAACCAGCCCCTCCCAGGTGCTCGGGAAATCAGTGGCGGGATCCAAACCGGCTTCCATCCACAAATCGTCGTTGGCGTAGCAGGCGTAATTGCTCAATTCGGTGGGCAAGCCATAGAGCACGCCATTGAAGGTATTGCCAGCCAATACCGTCTCGCCGATCATGCCTTCGCCATAGCGGGCGTAAACATCTTCAATGGTTTGATAGCCCATGGCAACCGGATCGACTTCGGCCAGCATGCCCATGGCATAGAATTGCGCGTTGAAGAGCGTGAACTGGTTGAATACATCGGGTCCGGCGCCAGCGGCCAGCGCCGTCTGCAAGGCGGTGAAGTAATCCGGCACGATCTCGTATTCGACGGTGATATGAGGATTCTCCTCCATGAATTCGGCGATCAGTTCTTCGTCAATCGCGATACGCGGCGTGTGGTTGTGCATCCACAGCTTGACGGTGACGGGGTCTTGCGCTCCCGCGAAGGGCGCGAGCAGACCCAATATCAGCAGTACGAGAAGCAGCTTAACTTTCATGATCCATCCTTTCTTTAACCTTTTTCGCTTGATGTATCAGTATTCAACAAGGCTAGTTTGACACATGGAATGAGAATTTGCAAACCATGTGCTATATTTCAGAGGAAGAGACACGCGGACGAGCGGCTTATGACGAAACCGAAAATGATTATCGATACCGACCTGCATCCGGTTCCGGTCCATGAGCAGGTGGCCGAATACCTCGAAGAACCCTGGCGCTCCCGCTATTTGCGGGGGGATCATGGCGCCGGGCATCCCAATTACTTCAACCCCGGTGGCGTGATGCGCTCGGACGCGGTCACCGAAGACGGCCGGCGCATCGAGCGATCCCCGGAAACGATGGCCAGCCACTTCCTTGATGTTTACGAGATTGACTACGCTGTCATGAATCCGATGGAGGCGATGGAGCATTGCGTGTCGCCGGACGCGCATTACTCGGCGGCGGCGCTGACGGCGGTCAACAGGCACTTTGTGGAGGACTGGCTGTCGGCCGACGAGCGCTATCTGGCGTCGATCATGGTCGCATTCAGCAACATTGAGCTAGCGGTGGGTGAGATCCATCGCTGGGGTGCGCATCCGCGAGTGGTGCAAGTATTGGGCGTCAGCGGATCGCCCTTCCCGCTGGGCCACAGCTATTTTCATCCCATTTATGAAGCCGCTGTGGCATACGATCTGCCTTTCGCGATTCATCCGGGTTTGGAGGGGGTGGGCATCGCCGGATCGGGCGGCACGGCCGGCTTCGCCTCCAGTTATCTGGAATGGCATACCCTGCTGGCGACATCCTATATGACGCAGATGGTGAGCATGGTTGTCGAGGGCGTCTTTGAAAAGTTTCCCTCGCTCAAGTTTATCCTGGTGGAAGGCGGCGTCGCCTGGCTGCCGGCTATTATGTGGCGTCTGGACAAAAACTGGAAGGCGCTGCGTTCCACGACGCCCTGGTTGACGCGCCGCCCCAGCGAGATTATTCAGGATCATATCTACCTGACGACGCAGCCCATTGAAGAGCCGGATGACCCCGGGCATTTCCGCCAGGTGCTGGAGATGTTCGACGCCGAAAAGATGCTGATGTTTTCCAGTGATTACCCGCATTGGGACGGCGACATGCCCGATTTCGCCATGCGGCGCCTGGAACCAACCATGCGCGAAGCGGTCATGTACGGCAACGCGCTGGAGCTGTTTAAGCTGAAGGAGCAGCAGCATGTCAACTAAACAAGAAGCGCGAGTCGCGTCGCTCAAGGAATTGCCGGTTGGCGAAGTCCGCCTCCTGCAAGTGAATGGCAAGTCGATCGGCTTGTTCAACACGGGGAATCAGATTGTGGCTGTGTTGAATATCTGCCCGCATGCCTACGCGCCGATCTGCCGGGGCAAGCTGGGCGGGACGACCTTGCCCTCCAAAGCCGGTGAATTTGTCTGGGGGCGGGAAAACGAGATTTTGCGCTGTCCCTGGCACGGCTGGGAATTCGACTTGCACAGCGGGCAGTGCTTGACCGACCGCCGCCGGCTCAAGCGCTTTCCGGTGCAGATCCGCGATGGCGAAATCTATGTCGAAGTCTAGGCGCTAATTGTTGACTTGAAACAGTTCAACGACCTCGCCGCCGGGTCCCTTGAAAAAAGCGATGCTGACATTGAGCGGTCCCAGGTCGACAGTTTTCAGCTCGACTGTGATTTCCATGCCGGCGGCGCGGACGCGCTCCAGCGCCGGTTCTATATCGCTGGTCGTCAGGGCAAAGTGGAAAACGACATTGCCCGTCGCGTCGCCGCAGGGGCTCGTCCCCGGCAGCGGCTCGAAGAGTTCCAGGTGGCTGCCGTCGCCGATATCAAGCAGGGCGATGCGGCGCCCGCCGGCGCTGAACTCGACGGCTTGTTCCATGCCCATGACCTCGGTGTAGAAAGCGATTGAGGCTTCGTAGTCTTGCGTTTGCACGGCGATGTGATGCGTACCCAAGCCGGCGATCTTGCTGTTCTTGTTTCCAATAGGCATTTAGACACTCCTCGTTTTCTCGGATTCAGTAAGACTTGTGATTGTATTGGCTAATTTTCTTGGGCTGGCCGCTCGTTCCAGATCTCGGCGCGACCCAGGAAAACCGTCGGGTGCTCCACCCATTGGCCATAACCGATGCGGCGGTTGTCCGTCAGCCAGTTAATTTTCTCATCGAGGCAGGCGGCCAGCTCCGGCGCATTGATATCGACGGTGAAGCCGCCATATTCGATTTTGTCATCGCGGGCAGCCACAACCAGAGAGCCGCCGGAGGCGTGAGCGGCGGCTTGATTGCCGAGATCGCCCCTGGCGACCGCGTCGATTGTCTTGGCTTGCAGGGCGTCAATCAACTCGTTTTCGCCGGTATCGCGGCCCAAGTAGATGACCTGGGGCATCGCAGCGGCCGGCGGGTGGAGCGCGCTGCGCTCCGCCAGGCTGGGCGACTCGCCGGCTGGCGTGATGACGTAATCAGCGCTGCCATCGGCGATCACGGGACCCTGCGGCGTATCGACCCGGACACCAGCCGCCAGGAGGCCTTTGTCATCGACAAATCCGGTCAATTCCAGCAGGCGAAACTCGCCCGTTGTGCTGGCGAGCGCGCCAACCCGCAAGTCGCTGCTCAGCTTGTCGTAGCTGTTCATACGCTCCTCATCTTCGGCGCGCGTCAGCAGCGATTGGCGAAAGATGATATGCCCCGACGTGAAAATGACCCTTTCTTCGCCTGTGGCGTCGCGCTTGCGGGAGTCGAGAATCGTGATGCCGCCGCCGACAATATCATATTCCGGACTGGCGGATTGCAGCCAAATGTCATCGAAGACCGGGATCGGATGGCGGGAGAAAGACAATCCGGCGCCTTGCATCGCTTCCAGGGCGGTCAGCAAATCGGCTTCGTAGCCGCGATGCCTGTGAAATCCTTCCGACTCCGGGTCTTCGTCGGCGCTGTAGCTGACCGGATCGAAGAAGGCGTAAAAACCGAAGTCGAGGGCATCATCGGCGCATGATCCCGATTCTTCGCCGCTGGCAGCGTTCAGCACCGGGCAGAGGCAAAAAGCCCCGAGCAGCAGTATTCTGATAAAGGCGGTTAGCGCGGATACCGTGATCATGGTTTCAAAAGTCTCGTTTTCTCAACTCGGATCAATCCTTCATAGAGCGGAATGACCATAACATAATCCGCCGCCAGCAAGAAGTGGAGAAGCGCAAGATCAGCCAGAGCAATCGCGCCGATTTTTTCGCTTTCATCCGATCATCTACACGACAGAACAATTCAATGATAAACTCCCGATCAGTCACGGCTGCGCGCCTCACATTTTCTTCCCTGCTATAAAGAATAGAGTGTTGCCCGCGACTCGCAACTGGCGCCAATGGTTTGTTACAATAGCGCTCACTGACTATAACTTAGTTCGCTCGACCTTGTCATCTTCGCAGGCTGCGGCAGGCGCGGGCTGAACTTGAAAACGGAGGAATCACCGAATATGCAAGCACTTTACGAATCCAAGCAGGCCGATCTGGAAAACAGTTTGCTCGATGCGCTGGACTCGCGCGAGCCTTGGTCATTGATCGAACGTTTCACCAGCCTGGTGCGCGAATCGTCGTCCGAGGACGAGCGGACAGCCTTCAACTACATCGCCGAGCGCTTGTCGGCGCTGGGCGTCCCCCACACCATGCACATGCCGGAGCTTTTCTTGAGCGTGCCGGTCAGCGCGTCGCTGGCCGCGGGCGGCAAATCTTATCACGCCAAAACGCCCGGCTTTTCCATCAGCACGCCGGCTGGCGGCATCAGCGGGGAGGCTGTCCGCATTGAAGGTTTCGCCGCCGGACGCAGCGTCGACTTCTTCGATTTCTCGCCGACGACCGATGTGGATGTCGAGGGCAAGATCGTGGTGGTCGATGGCTTTGGCGGTCCGCCGCCGGTCTGGTATTTCCAGAATAAAGGCGCGAAGGGCGCAATCTTCATCAACCCCGGCGTCGACATCCACTGGGGCATTTGCACGACCATCTGGGGCGCGCCCGACCTGGACAATTATCATCGCCAGCCGACCATCCCGGTCCTTTCGATCAATCGCCCCGATGGCGAAGACCTGTTGAAACAGATGGAACAGGGCGCGCTCAATGTCACCTTGCACACTGAACTGAAAGAGGGCTGGTTCGAGTGCCCTTGCCTGGTGGCGGAGATCAAGGGAAACATCGAGCCGGAGCGTTTCGTGCTGGTGCATGGCCATCTCGATTCCTGGGATGTCGGCATCGGCGACAACGCCGTCGGCGACGCCACCCTGCTGGAACTGGCTCGCATCTTCCAGGACAATCGAGACGGCATGGCGCGCAGCCTGCGCGTGGCTTGGTGGTCCGGGCATTCCACCGGCCGCTACGGCGCCTCGACCTGGTACGCCGACGCCTTCGGGCTCGACTTGGCGCGAGATTGCGTGGCGCAGATGAATATCGATTCGCCCGGCTGTCGCTGGGCGACAGAATATCGCGGCGTCACGGTCATGAGCGAGGTAGAAGCATTCGCGGCGACCTCCGTCAAGGACTCCACCGGCAAGGGCTTCAGCGGCGACCGACCGCATCAAGCCGGCGACTATTCTTTCAATAACATCGGCATCTCGAGCCTGTTCATGCTGCTCTCGTCGATGCCCCAAGCGAAAATCGATGAAATGGGCTTTTACGGGGTCGGCGGCTGCGGCGCCAATATCGCCTGGCATACGGAAAATGATACCTTGGAGATCGCCGACAAAGACAACTTGATGCGGGACCTGCGGGTCTATGCCACCGCGCTGCAGCGCCTGCTCAACAACCCGCTGCATCCCTATGACTTCCGCGATCTGGCCGCCGAGTTCAAAGCGACCCTGGACAAATACGCGTCCGCGGCCGGCGCGGACGCGGACTTCGGTCCCGCCTATGCGGCGCTGGCCGACTTGAATGATGCGCTCGACGGTCTGTATGCCGAGTCAGCCGGGCTGGCCGATGCCGCCGTTGACGATCCGCGCGTCCGCGCTTACAACGACGCCCTGCTGGGCATGGCGCGGGAACTGGTGCTGATCAACTACACGCGCAAAGGGCGCTTCCGCAACGAGCCGGCCGTGCGCGTGCCGGAATTGCCCGATCTGGCGCCGGCGCTGGACCTGGCCGAGGCCGATCATCACATGCGCCGCGTCACGCGCACGCATCTGCTGCGCGGCGTCAATCGCGTGGCTTGGGCTTTTGAGACGTCGGCGAATATCGCCCGCGCCGCCCTGGAAAAGATTTAATTATGTCTTACCCCCCTCGGTCCCCCCATTGCAATGGGGGGAAGGATTCGGCGAGATGCAGAGTCAGCGAAACTCTTGCTCCCCTCCCTGATGCTTCGGGGAGGGGTGGGGGGTGGGGTAGATCAAGATCTTAGGGGCGAACCAGTGGCTCGCCCACAAAACGGAGATAACATATGAAACTCATCTACCTCGTATCCGGTCCCATGGGGCGCAGTCCCGAAGGTCAAGCCGAGCTCGGCCGGCGGCGCGAGTATTTGCAGCGCTTCGCCGCGCCGCATACCGAAGTCGATATCACTGACATCCCGGCTGGTCCCGGCTCCATCGAGAGCATGTACGAAGAATATCTGTCCATCCCGGAAACGGTCAAGAAGGCGCATGAACTGCAAGCCGACGGTTGGGACGGCATCTTGCTGGGCTGCTATGGCGATCCCGGCTTGGGCGCGCTGCGGGAAATGGTCGATATTCCCGTGGTGGGCGCGGGACAAGCGACCGCGCTCATGGCATCGGCGCTGGGACGGCGTTACTCGGTCATCACGGTGACTGACAGCGTCATCGGACCGCTGGAAGAAACGATGCGCAACAGCGGCGGCGGCGATAAACTGGCCAGCGTCCGCGCGGTGAACATCCCGGTGCTGGAATTGCACCGCGACCGCGAACAAGCCATTGAGGTTACAATCGAAGAGGGACGCAAAGCCATCAAGGAAGACCGCGCCGATACCCTGATCGTCGGCTGCATGAGCATGGGCTTTCTGGAGATCCCCGAAGCTTGCCAGGCCGAACTGGGGGTGCCTTTCTTGAATCCGGCGCGGGTGCAGCTGAAATTCATGGAAGCGATGCTGGGCAGCGGCTTGAGCCATTCCAAACGCGCCTACATGACACCGCCCAAGATCGCATCTGGCTTGGCATCGTCGCCGGCGGATTTGTATCACAGCAAGAATTAGCCCGCTTGACCATATCGACACTGAACAATGTTCGGAAAAGCAATTAGATGCCAAGCCCTTCCCGCAAGGCTCAACATGTTACAGTCTACAGTGAAGAGTCACCCCTCCCTGATGCTTCGGGGAGGGGCCGGGGGTGGGGTTGGAAATGGAGGAGAAGGTAATGAAATTTGTACTCACCGGCGCAACGCTCATCGACGGAAACGGAGGCGAGCCGCTGACGAACGCCGCCGTATATGTGGAAGGCGAGCGCATCGCCTGGGTCGGGTCCGCGGCCGACCTGCCCGCGGCGGCGCAAGACTGCGAACAGATCGACGTCAGCGGCAAGTGGCTTTTGCCCGGCTTGATCGACGCCCACATTCACATCTGCTACAACGGCGAAGAGAGCGTCTTCGCCCTGCTCGAAAAGCATCGCGATGAGCTGGTGCTGGAGGCGGTGGATATCTGCAAGCGCGTGCTGTCGCAGGGCGTCACGACCGTGCGCGATGTCGGCGGCGAACAATACATCGAGATGGCGCTGCGCAATGCCATCAACCGCGGCTTCATCCAAGGACCGCGCATGAAGCTGTCCGGTCGCGTCATTTCCATGACCGGCGGGCATGCCCACTTCATCGCCCGCGAAGCCGATGGTCCGGACGAGATGCGCAAAGCCGCGCGCGAGCAGATCAAAGCCGGCGCCGATATCGTCAAATTGATGGCGACCGGCGGCAGCGCCACGCCCGGGCAGGACATCCACGCCAGCCAGCTCACCGTCGAGGAAATCAGCGCGGTGACCGAAGTGGCGCACATGATGGGGCGCACGGTGGCGGCGCATTGTCACGGCACCGGCGGCATCCGCAATTGCATGCTGGGCGGCGTCGACTCGATCGAACACGGCACCTACCTCGATGAAGAAACAGCCGATATGATGGTAGCGAACGGCGCAGAACTGGTGCTGACCGTTGGCGTGGGCAATCCCGATTTGGAGAGCTATCCGCTGAGTCCGGTGCAAAAAGCCGATGCCGAGCGGCGGAAACCGATGATCGAGCAGGGCGTCAAGCAGATCCGCCAGACCATCGCTCTGGCCCGCGCCAAGGGCGTCTTTTTGGGCTGCGGCACCGACGCCGGCGGCAATCCCCTGGCGCCGCATCGCTTCAGCATGGCCCGCGAGCTGGAACTGCTGGTGGAGAATGACTTGACCGCCATGGAAGCGATCTGTATCGGGACGCGCAACAACGCCAAGGTCTTGCGCTGGGATGACGAGATTGGCACGGTAGAAGCGGGCAAATACGCGGATCTGCTGCTGCTCAATGGCGATCCGCTGGTTAATATCAGCAACCTGCGCGATATCGCCGCCGTTTACAAAGGCGGCGCGAGAGTTTAGGACTCAGCAAGACAATGGCTACAGTAGCGATGGTGGGCGACATATTCTTGCAGCAGCCCCTGCCCGACAACAGCGCAATGGCGGAAGTTATTGACGCGCTCAAGTCGGCCGACTTCGCCTTTGGCAACCTGGAAACCCCGGTCACCAAAGGCGGCGAGCCGATTGAAAAATGGATCAACATGCGTATGCCCCCGGATCTGCTGGACGATGTGACGGCTATGGGTTTCCACGTCTTGACGCTGGCCAACAATCACATGATGGATTACGGCGAATACGGCTTCGTGGACACCTTGACGCATTTTGTCCAGCGGGACCTGACCTATGTCGGCGCGGGACTGACTATCGATCTGGCTTGGGAAGCCAAGATCGTTGGCAAGGGCGATTTCGATGTGGCTTTCTTGGGCGCGGCTTCGACGCTGGGTCCGCTCTCGGCGGCGGGGCCCGACCGCCCGGGCGTGGCGCCGATCCACGTCTCGGAATCCTACGCGGTTGATCCCCACGCCAGTATGGAGCAGCCGGGCAGCGCCCCTTATGTGCATACGCGGGCCTGGCAGGAAGATATTGAGCGCGCGCTTGCCGCTATCGAGGCAGTTTTGTATGACGTGGATCTGATCGTCGTGGCCATGCACTGGGGCGTGCCGCCCTTCTGGCGTTCGCGCTTTCAGGATGGATTGGCGGATTATCAGATCGAGGTCGGCCACGCGCTGATCGACGCCGGCGCGGATGTCATCGTCGGGCATCATCCGCATTCGCTGGGCGAAGTCGAGATCTACAAAGGCAAACCGATCTTTTACAGTTTGGGCAATTTTGTCTTTCATCACAACCAGGGACCGGCTGCCGAGACGCCCGTCAGCCGCAACGCGCCTTATGGACTGAGCCTGGCGCGCCGGGATCGCAATTGGTCGGAATCGCTCATCGTCGTCGCGGAACTGGACGACGAGGGCGAAATCGCGTATCGTCTGGTTCCTGTCCTGCTGGACGACCTGGGCAATCCGGCGTTGCTGAAAGGCGAAGAAGCGGAAGCGCTGATCAAGCGCCTGGATGCCATGTCGCCACAGGCGGCAATATCGCATGTTGACGGAATCGGGCATTTATCGGTAGTTTAACAGATACGCATAGTCCCGTTCTCAGATTTGAGGAATTGAATTGCAATTGAAGGAGGCGCCGCTGAACTTGAATCGACTGTCAATTGTCAAGAAAACGAAGAAATGGAGAAAAACGAATCATGAGCAGAAAACTGGCAAGAATTTCAGTGATTGCCGCCTTGCTCGCCCTGGTGATGATAGCGGTTGTGCCGGTATCGTCGCAGAGCGCGGGCGAAGCTGTGCCGCCGATCATCGTGCATTCGGTGACGCAGGCGGAGCGCCCGATCGAATATGAGACCACACGCCTGGTCGTCGAGAATATGCGCGAACTGGGGCTGGAAGTTGAACACCGCGCCATCCCTTGGGCGCAGTTGATTGACGAGATCTGGTACAGCCGCGTCGAAGGCGCAGGCCGCGCCGAGCGTCCCTTCCAGATGACGCACTGGCGCATGGTGGGCCGCCCCGAACGCTCGGATCCGGACGAGTTCACTTACAACCTGTTCCATTCCAGCGTCCGCGACGGCGGTTACAACTTTGTCGGCTATAACAATCCCGACTACGACGCCCTGGCAGAAGCGCAGCGCGTGGAAGTGGCTGACAAGGAAGCGCGCCTGGATATCATCTGCGAGGCGCAGCAGATCATCCGCAACGACATGGTCAACGCCTACTTCATTCACCCGCTCACGCCGCAGGTCGTCAATACCGCTGTCTTCAATCCAGATAGCATCACGACGCAGGCTGGCATCGGCGTACACAACTTCTGGACCTGGATCGGCATCGAGCCGACTACCGATGACAAGACGCTGATCACCTCGACGACCTCCTTCCTGAATTCCTTCAACCCGCTGGAGATCGCCGGCGACGCGCCCAGCCGCGTTACCGAGATGACCTGGGACCGCCTGATGCGCATCAATCCCATTGGCGTGGCCGAGCCCTGGGCGGCTGAGAGCGTGGTCTGGGAAGACCCGCTGAACGTGGTCGTCACCCTGCGCGCGGGCATGAAATGGCATGACGGCGAAGATGTGCTGTCCGATGATGCCGCTTATTCCTTCGAAGCGGCGCTGGCCGGCACCACTCAGACCGACGAGGAAGGCAACGAAGAGTTCCGTCCCGAAGCGCCGGATTACCATCCCTTCGCCCGCAATGTCGCCAACATCGAGATCATCGACGACCTGTCGCTGCGCTTCACGCTGAACACACCCTCAGCGGCCTTCGAGACCAGCTCGCTGGCCAAGCTGAACTTGATTCCCAAGCATATCTGGGAACCGATCATCAACGACCTGCTGGAGCAGGACGATGCCGATGTCGATAGCATCCAGGAAGAGACGCCGATCGGCTCTGGTCCTTTCAAGTACATCGCCTTTGACGTGAACGAGTTCGTCTTCCTCGAGGCTTTCGATGACCATTGGGCGCGGCCCAAGATCGATGCCTGGATCATGAACGTGCTGCCGAACCAGGAAGCGACGCTGGGTCAGATCCAGTCCGGCGAGATGAACTTCCTCTGGGAGTGGCCTGGTGATCCCGGCGTGCTGCAGCAAATCGTGGCGGACAACGAGCATCTCGATCTGTTCTCGGCCATCAGCATCGGCTTCAACTACTTCGCCTTCAACGTGCGTTACGCGCCCTTTGACGATGTAACTTTCCGTCAGGCGGTCGCGCATTCCATCCCGCAGCAGTTCATCATTGACAACATCTTCAATGGCTTGGCCGCGCCAGCGGACAGCTTCGTCTCGGCCGCGCTGGAATACTGGCGTCAATGCGAAGATCTGCCGACCTATGACTATAGCATCGAGGGCGCGCGCGCCTTGCTGGAAGGCGCCGGCTACAGCTGGGGCGACGACGGACGACTGCTTTACCCGTAGGCCTACTTGCTGAATAACGCAGGAAGTTTAACCGGTGGGAAGGGGCTGCGGCCCCCTTCCATAGAAAATGTAGGGCTTGTCTGGTATTGTGGTGATTCGCTTCCGCCTTTGGTCTACCCCCCTCAATCCCCCCATAGCAATGGGGGGAAGCTTGTTTCGACGTTGCGTCAACGCAAGTTTTCTGTTGATGCAAGCGTCGATAACTGCTGTTTTCAAGCGAGCTTGCACTACGTTAGCTCCCCTTCTCCGTTGCTACGGGGAAGGGGCCGGGGGATGGGGTAGAAAAAACGCGCTAGCGCTTGAAGTAGCGGACAAGCCTTATAGTGGGCGACTTAGCAAGTCGCCCGAAAGCACAATTCACTGTGGCGGCGGGCGACCAGATTGGTCGCCCCTGCAAGCTACTTGCAGAGGAACGAAATGAACCGCGGCGTCGTCTATTACATCCTGGGGCGTTTCTTGCAGAGCGTCATGGTGCTCTGGATCATAGTCACCCTGCTCTTCCTGCTGTTTCGCTTGGCGCCGAGCAATCCCTTGGCCAGCTACATCGACATCAACTTTACCAAGCAGCAGGAAGCGGCGCTGCTGGCGCGTTTTGGCCTCGACAAGCCGCTGGGCGAACAATATATCATTTATTTGTTTAATCTGCTCAAACTCGATCTGGGCGAAACCTTTAGCTATTCCGGCAAGAGCGTCATGGACATCCTGCGCGCGGACCTGCCAAACACGATCTATTTGACCTTGAGTTCTTTGCTGCTGGCGTATGCCGTGGGGGTGCTGGGGGGCATCGCCATGGCGGCGCTGCGCGGCAGCCTGCTGGAGCGCGTCGGCACCACTTTCACGCTGATGACGCGGGCGGCGCCGCAATTCTGGGTGGGCATGTTATTGCTGACGTTCTTCGCCTTCCAATTGAAACTGCTGCCGTCTTCCGGCATCGGTCCGGCTATCGTGCGCTATCGCTGGGAAACGGAATGGGACAAGTTGATGTCGCCGGTCTTCTGGCGGCACATGATCTTGCCGACCTTCACGCTGGCGCTTTATTTGCACGGGCTGCCGCTGCTGCTGATGCGCTCGAACATGCTGGAAGTGCTGGACCAGGACTATGTCACGATGAGTCGGCTGGCCGGCTATAGCGAGTGGCGGGTGATGATCCAGACAGCGGCCCGCAACGCCATGCTGCCGGTGCTGACCGCGCTGACGCTGGGCATCGGTTACAGCATCGGCGGCAATGTGGTGATTGAACACGTATTCTCTTGGCCCGGGCTGGGGCGGACGCTGGTGCGGGCGGTCCAGCAAGCCGATTATCCCCTGGCGCAGGGCGCCTTTTTCTTCATCGCGCTTATCATCGTATTTATGAATTTCATCGCCGATATCTTGTACAGCCTGCTCGACCCGCGCGTGGGGGCATCGGCGCAGGCGCAGGTCTCTTGACGCGGAAGCGCTTGAGTATGAAACAGGGTTAGGAGGAGTAACGATATGACCAAAGCATTGCCTATGTTCGAGCTAACCAATGATACTAACGTAAATGGCGTGAATTCTGTATTCGCTTCGTCGCGCGACCTGGTCTCTCCCAATTTCTTGCTGCCCAAGGAGATAGTTCCCAACATCAGACTCAAGATGGATGGTCGATCGTTGCTGGAATTTATTCCTGAGGCGACCATTCCAGTAGTATTCTTCGACCCACAGTATAGAGGGGTGCTAGACAAGTTGGCTTATGGCAACGAAGGCATCAAGCGAGGAAAACGCCGCTGTGAACTCTTGCAAATGGACGAAGATACAATTCGTGATTTTGTCGATGGTATCAATCGGGCTCTTATACCCTCCGGGCATCTATTCTTGTGGATAGACAAGTACCATCTCTGTCAAGACTTTCGTCAATGGTTCAATGGAACGCAACTTGAAGTTGTCGACTTAATCACCTGGGATAAAGGCAGAATGGGAATGGGATATAGAACTCGACGGGTCAGCGAGTATTGTGTTGTCTTGCAGAAATCCCCGAAGCGAGCAAAAGGTGTCTGGCGGATACACGATATTCCTGATGTCTGGCGCGAAAAAGTCGGGACAAAGAAGCATCCACATCAAAAGCCCACAGAATTACAGAGTAGACTAATTTCGGCAGTCAGTAACGAAGGTGATTTCATTGTTGACCCTGCCGCAGGATCGTTTTCGGTAATGGATTCCGCCATGCTGCGGAATCGAAACTTTATTGGATGCGATTTGGAGGGATGATGGCAAAGCTTAAGGACGCTAACCCCAAAAATGTCTCGGGTGGATATGACAGATTATTCGGAATACCTGAGCTCGGACTTTTAATGAGCAAAGTCCAGTCTACAGTCATATCTTCCGGCAGCGAACTAGAACGACTTATAACGTCCATGGTAGAGACTGTAGACAATCTTGATACTTTCCTGCACCAAGATGTAATGCCCGAGGGTGTTTTTCTTGCTACCAAACAACAAATCAAGAAATCCAAAACACTGAAATATAAAGGGGCTGAGCCAGATTTTATGGTCTTTAAGCGGCGCGAGGGGAAACAACGGTGCCACATTATAGAGCTGAAAGATGGTCATGTGTTTGATACCAAAAAGGCTGCTGCAGAACACACTGCTCTACATACGTTTATCGAACGAAATGCTTTGCATCTTCCATTCATGATCTCTACACATTTCTGCGCGTTTAATCAGGATGATAAGACGGTCATTTATGACGGTTTTAAGAGAAAGATAGAACTTTCTGAAACCATGACAGGACGTGAATTCTGCGAGTTGCTGGAGCTAGACTATGACGAGATAGTTGCAACACGTAGCGCGGATAGGCCAGCAAATGTAAGATACTTTGTCAGCGAATTGCTGCGGATACCGCAAATCCGCAATTTGGTTCAAGAGCTACTAAACAGGCATTAAAGGGTTTAGGTGAAAATAGAAATGCAGCAAGAAGCGATGGCGCGTGAGGGGCAGTCCGGCAAGGCGACGGCGCGCTTCCGGCAGGGCTCCGCTATCCGTCAACTTTGGGAGACGAACCTCGAGGTATTTCAGCGAGACAAAATGGCGCTCTTTGGCCTCTTCATCTTCGCAGTTTTCGCCGTCGTGGCGATACTGGCGCCGCAAATTGCCCCGAACGACCCGCTAAACCCGCTCAAGAACAACGAAGGCGATTGGATCAAGGACGCGATGCCCTATTGGCTGGCCGAACCGGGAGAAGACGAAGCCGAGGGCTATAGCAACACCTTCTTGCTCGGCACCACCAATATCGGGCGCGACATATATTCGCAATTGATCCACGGCTCGCGCTCGGCGCTTTTGGTCGGTTTTTCCGCGGCGGCGGCGGTGGCGGTCATCGGCACGGTGATCGGCTTGCTGGCCGGCTATTACGGCGGCTGGATCGACACCATCCTGATGCGGGCGGCTGACGTCGCTTTTGGCATCCCCTTCATCCCTTTCATCATCGTGATCTCCGCTTTTTTCGATCCCAGCATCTGGAATGTCGTCATCGCCATGGCGCTGCTCTTGTGGCGCGATACGGGCCGCGTCATCCGCTCGCAAGTGCTGGTGATCAAAGAACAAGCCTTCGTCAGCGCGGCGCGGGTGTCCGGCGCCAGCGACCTGCGCATCATTTTTGTCTATATCGCGCCCAGCATTCTGCCGCTGTCATTTCTCTATGGCTCCTTCGCCATTGCCTGGGCCATCTTGACCGAAGCGAGCGTGAGCTTCCTGGGCTTCAGTGACCCGGAGACGATTAGTTGGGGTTTCATGCTGCAAGACGCCTTCAACTCCCTGGCGCTTTCGCGCGAGGCTTTTTATTGGATTGTGCCGCCCGGGCTCTGCATCATGCTGACGGTGATGGCGGGATTCTTTATCGGGCGGGGTTATGAGGAAGTGCTCTTCCCGCGTCTGCGGCGGATGTAGTCAAGCGCTGAGGAAACATTAATGTCTATACTATGTGCTGCCAACCCTAGCTCCCACAAGGAAGGAAGAGGCGATCCTGTTGCCATTAGATGAATCGACGAAAGCCCTTGCCTTATCTTGGGCTGAAAACATGACAGGTTTTTTTCTACCCCATCCCCGGCCCATCCCCGAAGCATCAGGGAAGGGTGACTCGTCATCGAAATTGGGATTTTACTTGCGGAAAGACGCGAAAATGAACATGAAATCCCATCTTCTAATGGAGCGCTCCCCCTCTCCGATGCTTCGGGGAGGGGGCTGGGGGGTGGGGTTGGCCTTAAGAAATGCGCGATTTTCAATCCTCTCATGCCCTCCCTCATCTTGGGGGAGGAGTTTCGGGTGGGGGATTTTGCGACCATGACCATCCTCTCCATCCGCGATCTGAGCGTCAACTACGCCACACAGGACGGGACTGTACAGGCGGTTGACGGCGTTTCGCTTGATCTCGAAGAGGGGCAGCGCCTCGGCTTAATCGGCGAATCGGGTTGCGGCAAGACCACGCTGCTCAAGGCGATTGTGCAGGTGCTGCCGCGCAACGGACGGATTGCCGGCGGCCAGATATTGTTCAAAGGCATGGATCTGCTGCAATTGCCGCCGGCCGAGATGCGGCAACTGCGCTGGCGGGAGATCGCTACGATTCCGCAAGCCTCGATGGATTCGCTCAATCCAGTACAGCGCGTCGGCAGTCAACTGACAAAGCTGCTGCGGGTGCGCGGCGGATACAGCAAAAAAGCCGCGCTGAAGCGGGCGGCGGATCTCTTTGACCTGGTCGGCTTGGATACCGAGCGGCTTAGTCATTATCCGCATGAGTTCTCCGGCGGCATGAAACAGCGCGCCGTCATCGCGATGGCGCTGGCGCTGGAGCCGAGCCTCTTGATCGCTGACGAACCGGTTACCGCGCTCGACGTCATCGTGCAGCATCAAATCCTGGAGGTGCTGCGCGAGCTGGAGCAGGAACTCAACCTGACGGTCATGCTCATCACCCACGATATCTCGGTGGTGGCGCAAGTCTGCGATTCAGTTTCGGTGATGTACGCCGGGCGCATTGTCGAGCAAGCCGCCGCCGAACCTTTCTTTTCTTCGCCCGCTCATCCTTACAGCCTTGGCTTGCAGCAAGCCTTCCCGAATCTGGCGCGTCCGCGCGATGTGCTCGTTTCCATCGAAGGGTATCCGCCGGACCTGCGCGAACCGCCAAGCGGCTGCCGTTTCGCTGAACGCTGCCCCTTCGTGCAGGAGGCATGCCACGACAGTGACCCGCAACTGGAAGCGATCGGCGAGGGCCGTGCCGCCGCTTGCCTGCGCTCCAACGAGATGGATGCCCTGCGCGTTCAATCGGAAGACCCGTCCCTGTGGCAGCGCGTCGAAGTGGCGCAGGGCTTTGCCCCAACACCTAGCCCCCTCCCCGAGAGGGAGGGGCTTATACAACCCTCTCTCAGTGCTGGGACGATCACGCCTTCCCTCCCTGTGGGGGAAGGGGCAGGGGGAAGGGGGGAGGAAAACAGCGACATCCTGCTCGAGATGCGGGACGTGTCCAAACGCTTCAAGATCGGCGGCGGCTTGGCGGGTCTGCTGCGCGGCGACAAAGAGCAGACGCTTTACGCCGTCAACAACATTTCCTTCTCGCTAAAACGGGGAGAGAGCCTGGGGCTGGCGGGTGAATCCGGCTGCGGCAAATCGACCACGGGCAAACTGTTGGTGAAGCTGATCGACGCCAGCGACGGAGAAATCATCTTTGACGGCGCAGACCTGGCTGGCATGGATGACGATTCCTTGCTGGCTTTCCGCAGCCGCGTCCAGTTGATGTTCCAGAACCCCTTCGAGGCGCTTAATCCGCGCTTCACGCTCTATCGCTCGCTGACCGAGCCGCTCATTATTCACGGATGGAAGGACGAGAACGAGCGCCTGGATCGCGTGATCGAAACGCTGGATCGCGTCAATTTGCGCCCGGCCGAAGTCTTCCTCGACAAGTACCCGCACCAACTTTCGGGCGGCCAGCTGCAGCGCGTGGTCTTGGCGCGGGCGCTGGTATTGCATCCCGACTTTTTAGTTGCGGACGAACCGGTCTCGATGCTTGATGTATCGGTGCGCGCCGGCATCTTGAACACCACCCGTCGCCTGGCGCGCGAGCTGGGTTTGGCGACAGTCTATATCTCGCACGATCTGTCGCTGCTGCAATACACCTGCGACCGCATCGCTATCATGTACCTGGGAGAGATTGTCGAGATCGGTCCCAGCGACCAGGTCATCAACAATCCCCAGCATCCCTATACAAAAGCGCTGATCGCGGCTGTGCCGGTGCCCGACCCCACCATTGAAAACCCGCCCCTGCGAATACAGGAAGGCGTTCCCCGCCCCACCGAGCAGTTTATCGGCTGCCCCTTCGCCCAGCGCTGCCCCGACGCGATGGAAGCCTGCCTCACAGTCCGCCCGCCGCAAATCATCGACGAGAACGAACACGGGGCTCAATGCCACCTCTACGGCGAATATCGAGATTCGCCCAAGCTCAAGCGCCAACTGCCGTAGCTTGAGTTGCGCAACGACAACAGCTATGCCAAGATTGCTTGAGCGCATGGTCAACCAGATCCAATGAGACTCGCTTGACAGCGATGAGCCTATGTTTGAAGTCAGACCCAGAGACTTGATCTGGCTCTATATCTTTTTGCTGTATGTCCCCCTGTGTCTGCTTGTATACAGGCGGCTGAGCCCGTCCCTCTCGCCGACGTCCCGGCGATTGTCAATTGGCATGTTGGCGGCTCAGGTCTTGGTGATCGTCTTGTCCTTGGCGATCCGCCCAACGTCGCTATTTCAAGAATGGATCTGGAAGTTAGACGCGGAATGGAATATCCCCAGCGCCCTGGCTTCGGCGCAACTGGGGCTGGTCGGCCTCGTTGCGCTCTTCACCGCTTGGCTGGCGCGGGCGATACCCGCCTGGCAGCGGCTCTACTTGCTTGGGCTCAGCCTGGTTTTTCTGTTTCTTGGTCTGGATGAGTTTTTCGACTTCAGAACATCCATTCCTAATCTGCGCGGGCATTACCTGATAGTCGGCGCGGCGATGGCGGCGGCGACGGTCATTGTAGCGGTCCGCTCGCCACGCCGCTCATGGATTTGGCAAATATGCCTCTTGTTTGGTCTGTCAATAGCCGCGGCGAGCGGGCTATTGTTAGACAAGGCGCCGGATTTCTGCGGCGCTATCGGGTTCGTTCGCCCGGTTGGAGGCTGCCTGGCGCCCGAGTATTTCGAAGAATCTCTCGAGATCCTCGGTGTCTGGCTGGCGCTAATCGCCTTGCTTGGCCAGTTTTCCCGGGTGGCGCCGAGGCCAGCGCCTCGTGTTCAGCTCGCGCTTTATGCAGCGCCGGCGCTTTGGATCCTCCTGCTCGCCCGCGCATCCCCGGTGCCGGATATCCCCTATCAGAAATTCGGCTACGGCATTCAACCGGCATTGGTTGGCTTTGAATCGGAAGAATACTTGTACGGCTACTATATTGAGGCAGATGATGAAGAGCTAGCGGTCAAACTTTACAGTTACCCTTGGGCATCGCTTGACATTGGTCTGGGCTATTCGATTCATCTGATCGACCAGAGCAGCGGCGGCGCCGTCGCCAGCCGAGATAATTTGCTGAAACGCGACCGCCATTCTAAACTGTTTGGCGATAATTTTATTCAAGTTTACGTTCAGGAGATTGAAATTGCATTCCCGCCGGGGGCGCCGCCGGTAAATCGCGCGCTTTGGGTTGTGCTGACGCTCTGGCGCCCGCGAGAAGATGACTATGCGCGCCAGAAAGTGCTCTCGAGCGATCTCCCGCTGCTCGGCGACAGCCAGGTCATCCTGGGCGAGCTGGTCTTGCCAAGCGCTTCTCCAGCGCCGCCGCCCTCTCCGCTGGCAGCCTTTGACAACGGGTTCGTTCTCAATGCCCCCAACATGCCGGAACGCGCCATCGCCGGAGAGACGCTGGAGATCAGTTTTTCCTGGCGCAGCGACGAAAGCGGCGCCGAAGATCATATACAGTTTCTGCATTTTGGGCGCGAAGAGACGGGGGAATGGTTCGTCTATGATCAGCAGCCGCTAGGACCGCGCCTGCCAACCCGTCTCTGGTACGCTGGCTTGGCCGACAGTGAAACCTGGCAGGTTGCGCTGCCTGCGGATCTTGCGCCAGGGCGATACAGCGTCTTTACCGGGCTGTATCGCGCCCGCGATCAAGAGCGTGTGCGGGCCAGGCAAGCGGATGGCAGGCTCTGGCTTGACGCGCGCGTGCCGCTAGGCAGCATCATGATAGAATGATTTATTTCTGCGCAACAGCCGCATTAGCGGCGCTTGCGGACCTGAAAGCGCCGCGGGATTGCTTTGGGAGTATATGAACAGCGTTGAATCCGTGCTTTCCAGCGACGAAATCATCCGGATCTTCATCTTCCTGCTATACGTGCCGGTTTGCGTTATCAGTTTCTGGCAGCTGATTCCCCGTCTGTCTCGCAGCGCGGCGCGCTTGGCGTGCCTCATGCTCTTAGCGCAATTGCTGGTTGTTGCGCTGTCACTGGAGGCAACCCTAACCTCGCAGTTTGACAAGTGGCTTTGGGACTTCCACGAGGAATGGAATATCGCCGCTACTCTGGCGTCAACTCAATTGGGAATGGTCGGCGGCGTCGCGCTGGCAACAGCATGGCTGGCTCGGGCCAGCCCGGCCATAGTCCGTTTCTATCTGGCGGGGACTGGCGGCGTGTTTGTCTTCCTGGGCTTGGACGAATACCTCGCCCTGCACGAGTTTATCGAGGCTTGGGAACTTTATTACATTGCGCTGGGCGCGGCGGTGGTCGCCGCTACCCTGGTTGTGGCTCGGCGCTCGACAAGGACTGTCTGGATTTGGCATTGCTGCCTCCTTTTTGGCTTGGCTTTGAGCGCGCTGGGCGCGATGGTCTTCAACGCCTTGCCGCCAATTTGCGACAATCTGGGATCGCTGCGCTTGGACGGCTGCCTCCAGTTTTATTTCCAGGAAGAGACCCTGGAGCTTTTGGGCATCTGGCTGGCCCTCGTCGCCATGCTTGGCCATTTTTCTGAAGCTGTATTGACGCCGAGGGCGCGGGTCCGGGCGCTTCCATACACTTTGCCAGTCCTTTGGATCCTTCTGCTATTGCTCAATTCCCTGGTCCCCCGCCTGGAATTGCGGCTAATCGCCCAGCCAGCCGCGGTGGAGTTTGAATCCGGCCTCCTTCTGCATGGCTACACCCTGGAGAACCTGAGCGAGTTTTCACGACTGCGGCTTTTTGTGTCCGCCCGGCAACGGGAGGTTCTCGGCTTGGGCTATTCCATTCACCTGGTCGACCAAGTCAGCGGCGAATCGGTCGCAAGCCTTGATGAATGGGCTGATCGCCAACATGGCTTCTGGCTTTTCGGTCCCAACTATTCCCCCCTCCATGGCCAATGGATGGAAGTTCAGCTCCCGCCGGAAGCGCCGGTCAATCGCGCGCTGTCGGTCGTGCTGACGCTCTGGCGCAAAAAAGGCGGACAATTCAAGCCCTATGAGGTACGCGCCAGCGACCGCCAGCTTGTCAATGACGCGCAAGTGCTGCTGGGCGAACGCGTCGTCGCCGCCGAAGCCGCAGCATCCCGGGCCGCGCCGCTCGCTGAATTCGACAACGGATTCATCCTCGAGGCAGCCGAATTGCCGGAGCGCGCCCAAGCTGGCGAGACCCTGAGCATCAACTTCGCCTGGCGCAGCAAAGCTGAAAGCCGCGAAGACCACGTGCAATTCTTGCACTTGGGTCACGAAGAGACCGGCGCCTGGTTTGTCTATGACCAGCCGCCCCTGGGCCCGCGCTTGCCGGCGCGCTTGTGGTACAGTGGACTTGCCGACAGCGAAACCTGGCGCGTGCCGCTGCCGCCGGAGCTCGCGCCCGGGCAATACCGTGTTTTCACCGGCATCTATCGCGCGCGCGACAGGGAACGCGTCGCAGCCAGCAACTCAACAGGCGAACGCTGGCTGGACGCCCGCGTGCGGCTGGGCATGCTGATAATCGAGTGAAATAGACATCATAGCGCTGGCGCTGAACTCAGTGCAGGACTGCAAATGACTTGGCGATGCGCGCTAGAAAGAAGATAAGCAGGCGAGACAATTGCCAATGACTAACAGTGGTGAACTGCTTATTTCTGAAGACTCAATCATCCGCGCCGTTCTCATTCTGGTATATGTTCCGGTCTGCGCGCTCGTTTACTGGCGGCTGATGCCTAGGCTTGCGCAAACGTACAAGCGGCTGGCAGGCGGCTTTCTTGCGGCACAGGCGCTGGCGATCGCCGCGGCGCTGTTTTACCGACCAAAATCGGGATTTGAAGTATGGCTCTGGAATCTAGAACAAGAGTGGAACATCCCAGCGACGCTTATGTCGACGCAATTGGCATTGGTCGGCGGCATCGCGCTCTTGACAGCCTGGTATTCCAAGAAAAAACCCGTTTGGGAACAGCTCTACCTGGTGAGCATCGGCCTGATATTCCCATACCTCGCTTTGGATGAATACCTCAAACTACACGAATCTGGCCAACTGGCAATTCCCTACAGCGCGATGGGCGCAATAATTGTGATCGCAACGATCGTTGCTGCTTCGCTCTCGCCCCGTCAGAACATGTTATGGCGCGCTGGGCTGCTAGCGGGGGTCGCGACAGGTGTGATGGGCGGGATTGTCATCGATAAGATGCCGCCCCTTTGCGGCAGTTTCCTATTCCTGCCTCTCGACGGATGCCTGCAACTCTCGTTTTGGGAAGAATCCCTCGAGCTGCTTGGCATCTGGGTTGCAATGGTCGCCATGCTTGGTCATTTGTCCGAAGCGGTTCCAAAGCCAAAGCCAAACCTAAGAAGTCTCCTCTATTTCTTACCGGCGTTTTGGATTTTCTTGCTACTTCTAGATCCCCTCGTACTTCAGCTTGAGTTTCGGCTACTGGCGCGGCCGGTTGATGCACAGTTCAAGTCAGGCATCAATTTGCGCGGATACCGTATCGACCGCGAAGACGAAGCTGCCCGTCTTTGGCTATATACATCCGCTCGGTCGCGCGACTATATCGGCCGTGGCGTCCGGATGGGCTACTCTGTTCATTTCGTCGACCAGGAAAGCGGAGAATCGATTGCCAGCCTAAATGAGTTCGCGCATATTCCACAAGACGCTTGGCTCTTTGGTCCCTCCTACACGCCATTATTCCGCGATGAACTAGCGCTGCCATTGCCGCCCGAAACGCCGGTCAACCGCGCATATTCGATCGTGCTGTCAGTTTGGCGCGAGAAGGACCAGGGACATTTATTTCAGCCGATTATAACCAGCGATCTCGAACTGCTCAGCGAAACACAAGTGCTGCTGGGCGAGTTGGCAATACCGGCAGAAGCGGATAACCTGGCGACCGTCCCGCTTGCTGAATTCGACAACGGATTTGTCCTCGAGGCCGTCAATTTGCCGGAGCGCGCTCAAGCTGGCGAGACCCTGAGCGTCAACTTCGCCTGGCGCAGCAAGTCCGATGGCAGCGAAGACCACGTGCAATTTCTGCACTTGGGTCACGAAGAGACCGGCGCCTGGTTTGTCTATGACCAGCCGCCCTTGGGTCCCCGCTTGCCGGCGCGCTTGTGGTACAGTGGACTTGCCGACAGCGAAACCTGGCGCGTGCCGCTGCCGCCAGAGCTCGCGCCCGGGCAATACCGTGTTTTCACCGGCATCTATCGCGCGCGCGACGGGGAACGCGTGCCGGCCAGCGACTCAACGGGCGAACGCTGGCTGGACGCCCGCGTGCGGCTGGGCATGCTGATAATCGAGTGATGAAGCCTTGAGGCGAGTCGAAGTGATCAATTGACCGACGCGTTTCCGGGCTGGACTGTGGGGTTGAGGAGTCCATGGGCAACGGCGAGTTATTTGTATCGCCAGATACAATCAACCGAATCTTCATAATCTCATTATATCTCCCGATCGCCTTGATAAGTTACCGGCGCTTGATACCCGGGCTTTCGCAGCCAGCCAGGCGCCTGGCAACCGCGATGCTGGCGGCGCAGGTTCTGGTGATCGTGTGGTCGATGGAGCGGGAACCGGCCTCGAATTTTGAGCGCTGGCTCCAGGATCTAACGGGAGAGTATAACATCCCGGCCACGCTGGCCTCGGTACAATTGGCGCTGGTCGGATGCGCCTCCCTTTTAACAGCCCGGATTATCAAGGCGCGGCATATCTATCATCGGCTATACCACAGTGGCGTCGGGCTGGCATTCTTGTTTCTGGCGCTCGATGAATATCACAAAATACATGAACGTATAGCAAATTGGGTAGCGTATTACGCTGCGCTTGGCGCGGTCCTCGCCTTGGCAACGATAGTTCTCGCGATATATTCGCCGCGGCGCGCCAGAAAATGGCAGGTCTGTTTTTTGGCGGGCTTAGCCATAAGCGGAGCCGGCGCAATTGGCGTCGAACTGATGCCGACAGTCTGCGACACCATAGGGTTCTTCCGCCTTAATAAGTGCTTGCTGTTTTCTACTATTGAAGAAGCGCTGGAGTTTATCGGCGTTTGGCTGGCGCTCGTTGCCGCGCTCGGCCAATTTTCCGTCTCGGCGCCGGCGTCATCGCGCCTCGTCCAGCGTATTCTTTATCCAGCGCCGAGCCTTTGGATCTTCCTGCTTCTACTCATTTCCTTGATCCCGGCGCTAGAGCTCAGGCTCTTCGCTCGACAAGCCTCGGTCCGGTTCCAGTCCGGCCTAGATCTTCATGGCTACACTATCGAATGGTCCAGAGAGGTTGCGCGCGTTCGGCTATATGCATCGGCAAAACAAGGGAATGGCATCCGGCTGGGTTATTCCATTCACCTGGTCGATCAAGTCAAGGGAATCTCTGTGGCACGGAGCGACGAATGGGAAGATCGAAGGAACGGCTTTTGGCTGTTTGGGCCGGAGTACGCGCCAATTTACGGACAAGTGATCGAGCTCGAGATCCCGCCGCAGACCCCGGTCAACCGCGCCTATTGGGTCGTCCTCTCGCTCTGGAGGAAAAACGGCGGCGATTATGCGCGCCGGGCGGTCCTTGCCAGCGATCTTGAACTGCTCAGCGAAACACAAGTGCTGCTGGGCGAGTTGGTAATACCAACAGAAGCGGATAACCTGCCGACCGTCCCGCTCGCTGAATTCGACAACGGATTCATCCTCGAGGCAGTCGACTTGCCGGGGCGCGTCCCAGCTGGCGAGACCCTGAGCGTCAACTTCGCCTGGCGCAGCAAAGCCGAAAGCCGCGAAGACCACGTGCAATTTCTGCACTTGGGTCACGAAGAGACCGGTGCCTGGTTTGTCTATGACCAGCCGCCCTTGGGTCCGCGCTTGCCGGCGCGCTTGTGGTACAGTGGACTTGCCGATAGCGAAACCTGGCAGGTTGCGCTCCCGGCCGATCTTGCGCCCGGGCGATACCGTGCTTTCACCGGCATTTATCGCGCGCGAGACGGGGAACGACTAGCAGCCAGCAACGCTGGCGGAGCGCCTTTTGTCGATGCCCGCGTGCCACTGGGCAGGCTGATTGTAGAGCGATGAGGGGAGCTTGGCGCTGATGGAGAGCGCAGCAGTACACGTAACGGTCGAAACGCTGACGCGCATCATCTTCCCAACGTCTTACGCGCTTGCCGGTTTGATCGTCTACCGCTGGTTCATGCCCCAATTGTCAAGGGTGGCTCGCCGTCTGGCGGGCCTCATGCTGGCGGCGCAGGCGCTGATAATCTTCAATGCGCTGTACATTGAATCACCCTCGAGTTTTTATGTTTGGCTGTGGGATCTCCATCGAGAATGGAATGTGGCTGCTGCGCTCGCTTCGACGCAATTGGCGCTGGTCGGGGGAGTGGCGCTGGGCTGCGCCTGGCTTTCCAGGTCGCGCATGGCATTGCAGCGTCTGTACTTCGTCGGAATCGCTTTGGTCTTCCTGTTTCTGGCTTTCGATGAGTTCTTCACGCTGCACGAATATCCGATATCTTGGAATTATTACATCTATTTAGGCGCGCTGGTTGTGGGGGCGACGCTGGTTGTAGCGGCGCGCTCGCCCCGGCGCTCCCGGCAATGGCATGCTTGCCTGCTGGCGGGATTGGCCATAAGCGCCTTGGGCGCAATCCATGTCGAACGCTTTGGCAGCTTCTGTGGCGATTATGGCTTGCTCTACATCGACGCATGTCCGCCCAACACCGTATGGGAGTTGGAAGAAATCCTCGAGTTCCTGGGCATCTGGCTTGCGCTGGTCGCGCTGCTCGGCCATTTTTCCAGTTTATCGCCAGCTTCCGGACGCCTGGGACGGATTCTTTACTTCATGCCGGCGCTTTGGATCGTCTTAATTGTTCCGAGCGCGCCCATTTGGTCCATTGCGCGCCAGGTAGGCGGCGAACCCGCAGCCGTAGCCTTCGCGTCGGGCACGGGTCTGCATGCCTACCACATCGACAAAAGACAGAGCAATTTCACGGTCCGTCTCTTTTTGTCGCCAGAGCGCTGGGATTATAACGGGCTGGGCTATTCCATTCACCTCGTCGACCAGATCACCGGGGAATCTATCGTCAGCCGCGATACACATGCCTATCGTCGACTCGAATTCTATCTGGCGCCGGGACATATTCCGGTTTATCGACAGTGGAAGCGCATTCGCTTCCCGCCCGGGACGCCGACCAACCAGGCCCTTTCGGTTGTCTTGACGCTCTGGCACAAACAGGGTGAGGAAATCGTCTACGATCGCCCCCTTTCCAGCGATCTCAAACTCCTGGGCGAAGCGCAAGTCGTCCTGGGCGAATTGGTCTTGCCGGACGATGCGCCGACGCCAACGACCGCGCCTCTCGCCCGCTTCGATAACGGCTTCTCGCTGGGCGCGGCGGAGCTGCCCAACGTCGCGCGCGCCGGCGAAAACCTGGTCATTTCATTTGACTGGCGCAGCGACGATAATGGCTCCGAAGACCACGCGCAATTCCTGCATTTGGGTCACGCGGAGAGCGGCGCCTGGTTTGTCTACGACCAAGAACCGCTGGGACCGCGCTTGCCGACCCGGCTCTGGTATAGCGGGCTCGCCGACAGCGAAACCTGGCGTGTGCCGCTGCCAGCCGATCTCGCGCCCGGGCAATACAGTGCTTTCACCGGCATTTATCGCGCGCGGGACGGGGAACGCGTGCCAGCCAGGGACCGGGACGGCAGCTCGTTTATCGACGCCCGCGTGCCGCTGGGCAGTCTGATCATCGAGGCAAGCTAATCTGAGCCCGGCTGACGATGACCCGTTAAGCTCGCCACTGACAGCGGAATTTAGTCGCGCGATGGAGGAAAGCGTTGATGAATAGCGGCGAGTTGCTGGTTTCAAACGAGTCATTCATACGCATCTTTATTGTTATTGCCTATGTTCCGCTCTGTTTGATTAGCGCCAGGCTGCTGTTCCCGGGGCTGTCGCCATCAGCCAAGCGGCTGGGGATTGGCATGCTGGTTCTGCAGATACTGGTGGTGGCGCTGTCAGAAATAATCCAGCCGACTTCCATCTTCGAGGAGAGGCTTTGGGCTTTGGATCGGGAGTTCAACATTCCCTCGACATTCGCGTCGACGCAATTGGCGCTGGCTGGCGGTCTGGCGTTATTGACAGCCTCGCTTGCCCGGGCGCGGCCCGCTTTGTTTCGTCTCTACCTGGCCGGGCTCGGTCTGTCATTCCTGTACCTGGCGCTTGACGAGTTTTTCGCCTGGAAAGACCTCAGATCTTCCAGAAGCTGGAAGATCAACGTTTCGATACTTGGCGCGGCGATTGTACTGGGGACGATTGCGCTGGCGCTGCGCGCGTCACGCCGCGCGAGGATATGGCATTTCTGCCTTTTGACTGGTCTGGCGCTAGTTGCAATTGCCGCTGTAGTCGTTGATGATTTGCCGCCATTCTGCGGCGACCTGGGAATTATAGTCCTGGAAGATTGCCTTGACTACAGGATCCCTGAGGAGATCATCGAATTCCTGGGCATCTGGCTCGCGCTGGTCGCCATGCTCGGGCATTTTTCCGACGCGACGCGAGCGTCCTCAGCCCCTGTCCAACGCAGTCCTTATGTTTTGCCATTTATCTGGATAGCTTTGATCTTCCTTGTTCCCCTCATCCCCCGCTTTGAAATGCAACTCCTGGCGCAGCCGGCAGCGGTAAAATTTGACAAGAGAATTCAATTGAAGGGCTATCGCATCGACAGTGAGGGGCGCGGTCCTTTGAATCTCCGACTTTATGCGACCGCTAGCGCTTGGGACTGGAATCATATCGGTCGCAGGGAAGTGGGTTATTCCCTTCATCTGGTTGACCAAGCCAGCGGAGAATCCTTTGTCAGCCGCAACGCCTTGGTGCGCCCGCAGTTTGAAATCCTGATGTTCGGCAGTCAATATGAGCCCATTTACCGCGAGTACGCAGCGCTGGAAATCCCGTCAACCACGCCAGCCAACCGCGCGCTTTGGGTCGTGCTAACGTTTTGGCGCGAGCGTGACGGCGAATATGAGCAAATGAAAGTCCTCTCCAGCGATCTCAAACTCCTGGGCGACGCGCAAGTCGTCCTGGGCGAACTGGTCTTGCGGGCCGATACGCCAACGCTGACGACCGCGCCTCTCGCTCAGTTCGACAACGGATTATCCCTCGGCGCAGTTGACCTGCCCAACGTCGCGCGAGCCGGCGAAAACCTGATTATTTCATTTGACTGGCGCAGCGACGATAATGGCTCCGAAGACCACGCGCAATTCCTGCATTTGGGTCACGCGGAGAGCGGCGCCTGGTTTGTCTACGACCAAGAACCGCTGGGACCGCGCTTGCCCACCCGGCTCTGGTACAGCGGGCTCGCCGACAGCGAAACCTGGCAAGTGCCGCTTCCAGCCGATCTCGCGCACGGGCGCTACCAAGTCTTCACCGGGCTCTATCGCATGGGCGATCAAGAGCGGGTGTCGGCGGCTGACGCGGAGGGAAAGCCCTTTGTCGACGCGCGCGCGCCACTGGGATACGTGATCATTCGAAGCCTGCCGCCATAATGGAAACTGGGAGCCAAGGAGGGTCCTGATTTGCTAGCTTCAGGCGAGTCATTGAATCGCGTCTTCGTCCTCTTGCTCTATGTTCCGGTTTGCCTGATCGCTTATCGCTGGCTGATCCCGCGCTTGTCGCCCGTCTCCAAGCGGATAGCGAGCGGCTTTCTCCTAGCGCAGATCCTCGTGATCCTGCTGTCGCTGGAAATCCAACCTGCATCGGTTTTTCAGGAGTGGCTGTGGAAGCTGGATCACGCCAGGAATATCCCGTCGAGCCTCGCGTCCACGCAACTGACGCTGGTCGGGGTCGCCGCGCTGGCGACGGCCTGGCTGGCCGTGGGGCGCTCGGCATGGCAGCGTCTTTATCTGATCGGGATCGGACTGGTTTTCCCCTATATCGGGCTGGACGATTTTTTCGACTGGCAATTGTTAGATCAGAGCGAGATAAAAGAACCATATCTTCTATTCGGCGCGGCAGTTGTGGTGGCGACGATCGCTGTCGCCATGCGCTCGCCCAGGCGCGCGCGAATCTGGCATTTATGCCTGCTCGCTGGTCTATCGCTTACCGCGCTGGGAGGCATCGTGCTGGATGGTTTTCCGGAATACTGCGGTCCTTTCGGAATTAATGGCGTCTATGAATGTCTGCAGTTCCGTTTCCTGGAAGAAACGCTCGAGTTTGCGGGCAACTGGCTGACGTTGCTGGCCATGCTCGGTCATTTTTCCGACGCGGCGCCGAGGCCCCAGCCCCGCATCCGGCTAATCCTTTATGCACTGCCGATTCTTACAGCTCTCCTGTTCTCCTGGCATTCATGGCTGCCGAATATCGCGGTCCGGCTGCTGGACCAGCCCGCGTCGGTTCATCAATTCGAGCAGAGCGCGCCCCGAGAGCCTGCCGTGAAGGACCAGCAGCCGCCGGATGAAACGGCGCCCGCGCAAAAAATGGATACGGACGTAATCAACAGCGGCTCTTTTGCAGTATCAAACGAGAAATTGATCTTCGCTTTTCTCTTCGCGCTTTATGTTCCGGTTGGTCTAGTCAGTTACTGGAGACTGATTCCAGATCTGGCGGCGCCCTGCGCGCGACTGGCAAGCCTCATGCTGGCGGCGCAGATAATTGTGATCGTATTGTCGATCGGCCTCCGGCCCGCATCGAAATACGAGATCTGGCTCTGGAGTTTGGATCAAGAATGGAACATTCCCAATATCCTCGCATCCACGCAATTGGCTTTGGCCGCGGGCTTTGCGCTGTTGACAGCCTGGCTTGCCAGGGCGCGATCCGCCCCGCAGCGTCTCTACCTGGGCGGGATCGGTCTGGTTTTCTTGTTTCTAGCCTGGGATGAATACTTTGGCTTTCACGAAGGTATCGCAAATTGGCAGGGATACTACGCCGCGCTCGGCGCGGTGATGGCAGCGGCAACGGCGCTTGTGGCGCGTCGTTCGCCGCGGCGCGCGCGGATATGGCACTTGTGCCTGCTGACCGGTTTAGCAATGAGCGCGATCGGGGGCATATTACTAAATGGGCGGGGGCCAATATGTGACCGTTGGGGTTTTTTGCCGCTATACGGCTGCCTTTGGCCGCATAACTACGAAGAATCGCTTGAGTTTCTGGGCATCTGGCTGGTGTTGCTGGGGGCGCTTGGCCATTTTTCCTTGGCAGTTCCGGCGCTGAAGCCGCGCGTCCGGCGGGTCCTTTACGCCTTGCCGGCGCTGTGGATTCTCTTGCTTGTCCACAATGCTTTTGTCCCTCGCCTCGAGCTCTCGCTCTTGGCACAGCCCGCCTCCGTAGAGTTCGAGTCAGGGCTGCGCCTGCATGGCTATCGCATTGACAAGAAAGATGGAGCTTATGTCCTGCGGCTTTATCCCTCCGCCAAGCGCCGCGATTATATCGGGAAGGGCTTTTCAGCGCATCTGGTGGACCAAGTGAGCGGCGACTCCGTCGCCAGCCGTGACAGGCATGCGAGTCGTCAGGCTGGCTTGCTCGCCGCCCCGGGCTATAGCCATATTTATCGCCAGTGGATGGAGCTTGAAATCCCGCCGGGGACAGCGACCAATCGCGCGCTTTGGCTGGTACTGACGCTCTGGCATGATATCAACGGTGAGTTTCTGCGTCAAAAGGTCCTCTCCAGCGATCTCAAACTCCTGGGCGACGCGCAAGTCGTCCTGGGCGAACTGGTCTTGCGGGCCAATGCGCCAACGCCGACGACCGCGCCTCTCGCTCAGTTCGACAACGGATTTTCCCTCGGCGCAGTTGACCTGCCCAACGTCGCGCGACCTGGCGAGAATCTGGCAATATCATTTACCTGGCGAAGCAGCGAAAATAGTCGCGAAGACCACGCGCAGTTTTTGCACTTGGGCAACGTAGAGACTGGCGAATGGGTCGTCTACGACCAGCAGCCGCTAGGCGCGCGCCTGCCGACCCGTCTCTGGTACCCCGGGCTTGTCGACAGCGAAACCTGGCAGGCGCCGCTGCCGGCCGATCTGGCGCCCGGGCGCTACCAAGTCTTCACCGGGCTCTATCGCATGGGCGATCAAGAGCGAGTGCCGGCGACCGATGCGGATGGCAGGCGCTTTATTGACGCGCGCGTGCCACTGGGGTCGCTTGTCATCGAACAGCGCGCAGTTGCGCGCTAAGCAAAATGGAATTGGGAAGGAAGATCACGATGAGGGAGATGCTTGCGGCGGTCATACACGAGCATGGTGACAGAGACGTCCTCCGGTTGGAGCAGGTGCCCATCCCGCAACCATCGGCGGGGGAGGCGCGTCTGAAGGTGCATGCCTGCGCGCTCAATTGGCTGGATGTGGGCATACGCAAGGGACCTCAGTTCGGCGCCATCCCGCTGCCGATGACGACGGGCGTCGATATCAGCGGCGAACTGGACGCGGTCGGCGAGGGCGTGTCCGGCTGGCAAGCCGGCGACGAAGCAACGGTGTACTCGCTTGTCACCTGCGGCGACTGCGAATTCTGTCGGGAGGGAGACGTGACGGTCTGTCCGCAGCATCAGATCATCGGCGAGCACATCAACGGCGGCTTGGCGGAGTATGTCGTCGTGCCGGCGCGCAATCTGGTCCCGAAACCGAAGAATCTCAATCATACAGAGGTGGCGGCGCTGCCAGTCGTGGCGGGTACCGCTTGGCGCATGTTGATTACCGTGGCCAGCTTGAAGGCCGGCGAGACCGTCTTCATCCCGGGCGCGGGCGGCGGCGTTGCCAGCCTGGGCATTCAAATCGCCAAGTATGCCGGCGCCAGGGTGATCGCCAGCACTTCAACTGCCGACAAGTCTCGCAAAGCGCTGGAACTGGGCGCGGATCACGTCGTCAACTATCACGACGAAGATTGGGTAGAGCAGGTCATCGACGCCACAGGCGGGCGCGGCGTCGACGTGGTGCAGGACAATGTCGGCGGCAAGACCTGGGCCGAGTCTTTACGGACGCTGGCGCGCAACGGACGCATGGTAGTCTGCGGCTCGCATTCCGGGCGACAAATGGAACTGGCGATACCGCAAATCTACCATAGGCAACTGAGCATCCTCGGCGCCAATGGCGCCACCTACAACGAGTTGGTTACCGCGCTCGATTTGGCGGACCGTGGCGCCCTGCGCCCGGTCATCGACACCGTTCTGCCCCTGTCGCAGATCCACGAGGGACATCGCATTCTGGAAGAGCATGATCACTTCGGCAAAGTGGTCATGCAGATCACAGCCGACTAGATCACTGCATCCGCTTCCGCTCTTCGATCTGCGAGCGCAGCCGCTCCATCAAGTCGACGCCCATCTGTCGGCAGAGGTCGATCATATCAATAGGCACCCAATTTTCAATCAAGTAGTCGCCTTCGCGCTTCCACCAGTCGAAATCGCGCATGGTCATGAGCTTGCCCGTGGCCGGTATCCCGGCGTAATCGCCGTTATTGTATGAGAAGTAGGTATCCCAAACGCCGCCGCAGGCGTATTTGCCTTCGCCGACGAAACCCATGCCGCGCCCGCCGCGATCCATGTCCAGGTGACGGTCGCCAAAGCCGTGCAGCCAGTTGCGCTGGTGGAAGTCTTCAAATTCTTCCAGCGTGAAGCAGCCGCCGATGCCGCTCGGTCCGTACCACTTCATGTCTAGATGCCAGTACTTGTCCTGCTCCATGCGGCTCATATCGCCACCGTCGCGGCTCCGCACGTAACGCATCAAGCCATTGCCCATCGCTTCTACCAGCTGGAGGGTCTTGCGCGACTCCAGCGGGTCTTGCTCCGTCAAAAGCAGCCCGTCTTGGGCGACCGGGCCGGGAACTTTGCCGCCCTCCGCGCCCGGCGCCGGCGGCAGGACTTGAAAGCCCGCTTGGCGCATGACCGCCAGAATGTCATATTGGACAAAACTTTCGGCGATTTTGCCCTCGCGCATCAAATAGAATTGTCCGAACCAGATATTGGTCTTCTTGCCAGTCGCCGGGATGCCCAGCCAATCATTGACAAAGGTGCCGCTGAGATAGCCGCAGCCGGAGACCCATTCAGTGCCCGGTACGCCAGTCCATTCGGACTGGCCGCTAGAGATCCCGCCCATAAAGACGTAAGGCGCTCGTTTGAGATCCGGGAATGAATGCAGCAGCGGCAGCCAGAAATCCGAGATCAAGCCTTCGACGCCGACAATTTGGTCAATGGGTGCCGATCCGTTCCAGTCCACATCCTCATGGACAGCAGCCCGGACCACGTCCGGCACATTGTCCACGCCGGCGTGATTGAGTTTCTGCCAAAAGTCCCAGACTATTTCCTTGTTTTGCTGGTTCAACGCACTGGACATGATTTCTCCCTTTCTCTAATGCTTCCGATCAAATATGCTTTCAATGATTGCGCTTCTGCTTGGGCAAGAACAAGCCTGTGAAAATCAGGGCGCAACCGAATACTGCCCAAATGGAGAACCCTGGGACGAAGGTATCAAACAAATCGCGCGAGGCGCCCACCACCACCGGCGAGATGAACATGCCGAAACCAGCGATGGTCAGCGAAGCGCCCCACACCACGGTGATCTTGCGCGGCGTCATCCAGTGCAACTGCATCGGCAATGTCAAGAGCGCTGGCTGATACACCCAGGTGCCGAAACCCAGCGCAAGTACCGATAAATTGATCGCCAGTGGATCGCGCAACAGGAAAGCGCCAAATCCTCCGATCGCGACCAGGACGCCCGGCGCCAAAAAGAGCCGACGCCGATCCTGCACCCGCAGCGACAGGAAGCCGCCCAAGAGCACGGCGAATATGCCCACTGCCGGCAGCAAACCTGTGACATAGCCGGCTTGATCGAGGTCCATGCCCCGGAACTCATGCAAGAAAGTCGGCAGCCAGCTCGTCACCGCGGCATAATTGACGAAGACCAGCGCATCGCCGACCACCAGCAGGAAGATCGTTCGATCGCGAAAGACCTGCCAGAGCTCGCGCAAGGTGAATATAGACGAGGCTTCTTGTATATGCGTCGACTGCGTGCGGCCGCAGAGCTTCCAGGCCAAGGCGCCGCACAAGCCGATGCCGCCAAAGATGCCAAGCACCCCTTCCCAGGAAGTCTGCTTCGCCAGCGGCGCCGCCAAGGGGATCGATATGGCGATGCCCAAACTGATCACGATCAACAAGAGCGTGTTGATGATGGGCACTTCGTTCGGGCGGAACCATTGCATGATCAAGGACGCCGTTGCCGTCATCATCAGTCCGGTCCCGATGCCGTATAAGAGCCGCAGCAACAGCATCAGGTAGAATCCCTCTATCCACGGCGAAAGCGCCAGTATGCCCAGCATGAACCAACTTACGGTGAAGACGCGATTCAATCCGAAACGATTGATTATCAGGCTGCCTGGCAAGCCGATACAAGCTTTCACCAAGGTCGGCAGCGCCACCAGCAAGCTGGCGCTGGCGCGCGTGATGTCATAGTCATCAATCGCGAGTGGCAAAAGCGGCGTGACGGCGAAGAAGTTCAGCCCAATCGAAATATGAGCCCAAAGAATCAATACGGCGATGACAAATCGGTAGCGCGAATACTCCCGCGCGCCGGTCCCCGGCATGTCGCTGGCGGCGGCAGTCATCGGATGCTGCGCTCTGGCGCCATCTTGCCCGCTAGCCCTTCACCGCGCCCGAGGTCAGACCCTTCACCAGCTGGCTCTGGAAGATAAAAACCACGATGATGATCGGCACGGCTGCGGATACGGCGGCGGCCGCGGCCAGGGTGATATGCCCCGGATCTTCGCCGGCGGCATATTTGGAAATGGCGACGGTAAGCGTCCAATTCGATTGGGTCAAGATGCGCACCAGCAGGAAATCGCTGTAAGCCAGCAAGAGCGTGAACAAGGCGGTCGAGATGATGCCGGGCCACATAATAGGAATGATCACGCTCAAAAACGCGGTCAAGCGATTCGCGCCATCGACCATGGCCGATTCTTCGATCTCTTTAGGGATGTTCATGAAGAAGCTGCGCAGCATCCAGATGGTGAAGGGCTGATTGATGGCCACCAGCGTGATAATCAGCAGGATATGCGTATCGTACAAGCCGGAACGCTGGCCGAACCACCAATAAGGCAAGATATAAGCCATGCCGGGCAAGGAACGGAATCCCAAAGCGGTCACCAGGATAATCACGCCGGCGATGCCGCTGTAGCGCGCCAAGGCGTAACCCGCCAGACAGCCGATAGAAATGGAAATACAGATGGCGCCAACAGTGACGATGATGGTGTTGAGGAAATAATCATAAAAGGTCTGCGTTCGTATAAAGCCGGGTATCGACCACAAGACGGCGAAACCCACCGCAAGGATACCCAAATAGACGTAACCGCGCGGGAAGGGGAATCGCCCGGCCTGCATCCCCAGGAAAGCCAAAAAACCAAATATCGCGACCAGGGCAGCGGCGACAAGGAGCGGATCATCCGGGATCGACTTCAGCCAGAGATCGGTGTAATTGTCCGCCGTCGGCTCGAAGATGAACAGCGGCACGCGGGAGTTGGCTTGGCGCGGGGTTTTGAAGGACTGGATAGTCGTCCAGAAGAAAGGAATGACGCTGAAAAACGCGTAAATCGTCAGCAAAGCATAGATGACCATCAGCGCATAGCGATTTTCAATCCTTCTCATGCTAGCGCTCTTCGGTCTGCTCTTTGTAAGTGCGCAGCAGGAAAGGCACCAGAACGACTAGAATCATGACGACGGTGATGACCGACATGGCGTTGGCTTTGCCAAGCCGCTGTACGCTCATTGCCGTGCGGAAGGTGTAGAGCATCATCACTTCCGCCTTGTAAATCGGGTTCTGTTCGGTGAGCACGAATACGCTGTCAAAGACGCGGTAAGCGTCCATGATCGAGATCAAGCCGACGAATACAAAGAGCGAGCGCAAATGCGGGATCATAATATGCCGCACCTGGCGCAAGCGCGTGGCGCCGTCGATCATCGATGCTTCGATCAATTCATCGGGCAAGGTCTGCAAACCGGCGAAAAACACGATGAGCGGGAAGGGCGTCGCCGCCCATAGGCTGTGCAGCAGAATCAGCGATTTGACCGACTGCTCGGTAAAGATGAAGCGCGAGCCAAGCAGCGCGCGATAAGCCCAAGCCACGATGCCGCCGGACTCGAACAATTGCTTGACCATCAGCGTGCCCACCACCGGCACCACGATGAAGGGCATCAAGAAAGCCGCGATGTAAATGCCGCGGATGCGGCTGGAGACTTGGTCCAGCAAGACCGCGATCAAGAACCCGACCGAAATCTGCGCCGGCACGGCGATGGCGATAAAGGTCATCGTAAAGGTGAAGGCTTGCCAGAATTTCCGGTCATCGAAGACCTCGAGGTAATTGGCAAGTCCGACGAATTCCGGCGCGTTGATGTTGCGGAAGGTCATGTATTGCATGCTGAGCCAGATAGAGGTCAGCAAGGGGAATACCATCAGCGCCAGCATAACCAGCAAGCTGGGCGACATGAACATATAGAAGGTGCGCCTTTTCACGCTCAGGACCCTTTACAGCCTAAACGGCGATCAACGCGCTGGCGGCGGCAGAGGCGGAGCGGCAGTCGCCGCTCCGCCTCTTAGTTAGAATCGGTGAGCGCCGCAGACGACGACTCTCACCGTTTCCGACGGTCGCTTGCCAAACTAGCCCTCAATGTAGCCTTGCGCCGTTGCTTCGGCGATGTACTCTTCGGCTGCGCTGTCCAGCGCCTCTTCCGGCGACAGGTCGCCACTGCCGACTAGCGGCAGCCAGTTGCCCAGCGCCGTGCTCACTAGCGCCGCCGCCGGATTCAGTGAGGGGGCGCCGACGCCGTGGCCGAGGGAAACAGCCATCGCTGGCAAGTTGCGCCCACCGTGACCGGCTTCCGCGACGGAGGTGCGAATGACCGCGCCGTGCGCCGCGCCGCCGACCATGCCTTCAAAGTCAAAGGTTTCCATGATGGCCCGGAAAGCCAGATCATGGTCGACGCCGGAGCGCTTGGCGATGGAGTAGGCGTCTATCCAGGCGCTGCCGGCCAAGATGCCGCTATCCGGATTGGGCGCTGGCGAGCCGGCGAAACCGATGATGCCAACGTAGTCCGATTTCTCCGGATCGTCCATATTGGCGGCGCGGCTAGCCCAGATGTGGACGAAAGCCAGCGTGCCGGTCTCCATACCGATTTCGCTGTCGTCGATGCTGTAAGTTAGCCCTTCAGGACCCATGCAGCCGTCGACCACTTCCTTCATCTTCGTCAAGGCGGCGACGCCGGCGTCGCTATTGAAGGTCGGCATATTGGTTTCGTCGTCCAGGAACTTGCCGCCGAAAGAGCGTATGAAGTGCATGAACTCGATCTCCCAAGCCCAGCCGGCATGCAGATTCATGGTGAAAGGCAAATCAATGCTTGGTTCGCCCTTGAGCGTCTCGCAAGCGTCGATCACTTCATCGTAGGTGGTCGGGACATCCAGGCCGTGTTTTTCAAAGAGATCGGTGCGATAGAAGAGGTGCATGGTGTTCGACATAAACGGCACGCCATAGATATTGCCGTCGATGGTGGCCGCATCCCAAACCGGCTGCGGGATATCGTCCAGGTTGTATTCGTCGCGATACTGCTCAACCAGGTCGTTCAGCGGCTGCAGCGCGTCGAAACCGGAAAGCGCGACCATGCGCGCCGGCGTGGTATGCAGGACCGCCCAGGGCGAATCCCCGCCGCCGGCCAGCGCCAGATTGGCTTGTTCTTCGGCAGCGGCGGAATCGAGCAACTGGACGTTGACGGTCAGGTTATCGACCTCGTTGCACTTCTCCAATTCGGCGGCGAAGAACTCCGTGATCGGGAATGCCCAGCCCATGAAGTTGAGCTCGGTCGCTTCCATCGGCGCATCCAGTTCACAGGGATCCATATCATCCGCGTGAGCCGGTATAATCAATAGCAAAACGGCGAGCAATACAAGTAACTTCTTCATTGTAATCTCCTCACTGAACTAAGTGTGAAAGCAGGCGCGGGGGCATGATCGCTGCGAGCCACTGAGTTTCGCTTGCGAAACGCCCTCGCGCCCCAGCAAATAAGCGCTATCGAAAGTATTTTCGACAGTACGCTACTCAAATCCTAACGCACTCAAGCGAAGTCCGCAAGAAATTGCCGCGTCCGCCAGGGCGATTGCATCAAAATAACATGCAATACAATGAAGATATTTCCAACTTAAATCTAACCACAGAGAGCACAGAAAAAAATCTTTCATTTCTTAGGAAACGTGGAATTTCACTTCGGTTTTGGATTCCGCGACAAGCAATTTCACCCATTTGTACGTCATTCCAGAGAAGTTCTGCCCTGAAAAAACTTATACTCTGTGTCGGCGGGCTGTGTCTACGCGCCCCTCGGGGCCTCTGTGGCGAAAAAATCGCTGCGCCTCCGCGGCAATCTGCTACAATACCAAGCTGGACTGAGCTGAGAGAAGGCAAAGATCATGAAAATCAGCGCGTTTGGCGACGAAATCGCTGTCGATTTTGAAGAACAGCTGCGGGTGTTGCGGCGCTTGAAAATCCCCTTGATTGATATTCGCGCGGCTTGGGGCGTGAATTGCTCGCAATTCAGCGACGATCATGTCGCGCGCGTCAAAGAGCTCTGCGCCCGCTACGAGATTGCGGTCAGTTGCATGGGCAGCCCCATCGGCAAGTCGCCCATTGAAGACCCGATCGAGATCGAGTGCGAGCGCCTGCGGGCTATGGGCGCGGTCGCGGACCAACTGGGAACCCGCAACATCCGTATCTTTTCTTTCTACCCCGCGGCCGGCGTCGACGAAGCGGCCATGCAATGCGCCATTGATCGGCTCGGCAAGCTGACGGATATCGCGACGGCAATGGACCTGCAACTGCTCCTGGAAAACGAAAAAGGCGTCGTCGGCGATCTGCCGGAAAACTGCCTGCAACTCCTGAAAGCGATTGATTCGCCAAACTTCCGCTTTATCTGGGACCCTGCCAATTTCGTGCAATGCGGCGCCGCCGAGCAGGTCGAGGCCTGGTGGGACGCGTTGCATCCCACCATCGGCTATATCCATATCAAGGACGCGCTTTTACCTGAGGGCACCGCAAAGCATGGGGGCGAGGGAGAGGCGCGCTCAGCCGTGAAGGTGGCGGGTCAAGGCGACGGGCAAGTAAAGGAGTTGCTGGCGAACTTGCGGGACAGCGGCTACGACGGCGTACTTTCCCTGGAGCCGCATCTGCTGGAAGCGCGGCATTCCAGCGGATTCAGCGGCGCGGATGGCATGGAAATGGCGGTGAATGCGCTGCGCGGTTTGATGGCGGAAGTGGGGATTGCGGAGGGGCGTTAGCGGGCGGGTGGCTAGTCGTGCCGCCGAGCGGTTGTTACACAGGCAACAACTCAAGAAAATCGCAGTGTCTAGGACGGAATATACTGAAGTCGCGGCGGTCAAATGTCGCTATTCTTGTGATCTGTAAGCGTTCCGCCAGCGCCATGATGCAACAGTCCACGATGTCGAATTCCGCGCTGGCGTAGGTTTCTATGATTTCGTGAATCTTATACACATCTTCCGGTAAAATCCACACTAGTTGCGGACTCATATCTTTAAAGTAAGCATAGAATGTCTCAACCCCTCTGTAGCCAGCATCCCTTATGAACAAATAAGTCAGTTCAGGAAGAGCAACACAAGGTATCAGCATCGTCTCTGTAGTCGTTTCAGCAAAGCGATTTGCATCAAGATGTCGTATGTCATTTTCGTTGTAGAGTGCGTAAAAAAACTGGTATCGGTTATGAGTGTCATTCACGTATACGTCTGTCTACCCAATTAGCAAATTCGGCATTAAGAATCTCTCGGCTGCGTTCAGAAGTATCCACCGGCTTATCAGATTTCAATCCCGCTTCGCGCGCGTTGCGCGCCAAATCCTGCATGGTTAGTTGAGGCTTTTTTGCCTCTTGCCCATCCAACCAGGTTCGTAGCAATTCCTCTACCGTAGAGCCTTTAGTTTCCGCCAAGTCTTCTAAACGAAGGGCAAGGTCTTGTGGAATATCGATCATCATGGCGTCGCTTCTCTATTCTCCGCTTTGCGCTCGCTTGAGGAGGCAATAAAGCCCTTCCCCTCGTTACCTTGTTAGTATACCAGAGCTAAGCCAAAATCATCACATGCACCTCACGCGGACCATGCGCCCCCTTGACCAACTGATGCGCGATATCAGCCGTCTTGCTGGGACCGGAGACGATCGTGGTGTTGCTGGACCGCGTGAAAGCCGGATAACCCTCCCGCCGCTGCGCCTCTTCCCAGCTTTCCAAGTCGGGCAGGATCTGCTCCGCGCGCATCAGCGCGATATGCGCGTCCGGCAAAAGCGATGCGCTGCGAAAGCGCCCGGGCCCGCTCTCGAGGATCAAGCTGCCGGTGGCCGCCAGCGCCGCCGTGACGCCGGTGATGCCCAGTCGCGCATCGCCGTCGTCATGCGGACTCACCGCCACGCCCAGCGACTCCAATATGCCCGGCAAGCCGCCCATGGGCAGCTCCGCCTCGTCCCAAGACAAGACTGTCTTGTCGCCGCCGATCAACTCCATGATCTGTTCAATCGCTTCGCTGGCTGTCACCTGATAGACGCGGCAACCCAGCGCTTCCGCCTCGGATATGAATCTTCGCAAGCGCGCAGCCGGCGACAGATCTTCCATCGGGATCATGCGCCGGCGGTCCGCTATCGGCGTCACATCGATAAAAGGCTGCCGCGCTTTCCGCAGCTTGCCCAGGATCTGTTCACGCCCGTCCACGTTTGCGCTCCTTCCATAGCTGGCGGAATGGCTTCGGCGCGAAATCGGGGAAATCGCGATGTTTCGTCCAGTTGCCCAGGACGCCTGGCATGTACTCGCCCATGATATGCTGGCCGACCCGCGCTGCCAGGCCGCCCAAATTGAAGCGCGTCGGCGACGTCATGCCGATGGCCCAGATCTTCATCGCCATATCCCAGGCGCCGTCGCTCTCGCCTGCTCGCACCAGGTCCCAGCGCAGATCGAGCAGCATGCGCGGCAGGTCAATATCGACCGGGCAGACTTGCTTGCAGCTGCCGCAAAGACTGCTGGCATGCGGCAGGGGCGTCGCATTCTCCAAACCGACGAATAGCGGCGTCAAGACCGCGCCGATGGGACCGCCATAGACCCAGCCATAAGCGTGCCCGCCCATGGTGCGGTAGACCGGGCAGGCGTTTTGACAGGCGCCGCAGCGAATGCAGGATAGCGCTTCGGCATACTTTGTGGCGTAGATATCACTGCGGCCATTGTCCACCAGGATGACATAGGCATGCTCCGGTCCGTCATCTTCATCATCTCGCCGCGGCCCATTGATGATATTGGTATAAACCGTCAGCTTCTGCCCGGTGGAGCTGCTCGGCAGCACTTGCGTCAGGGTCGCGTAATCCTCGACCGTGTCCACCAGCTTCTCGATACCCACCAGCGCGACATGTACGCGCGGCAGCGAGGCGCACATGCGGCCATTGCCCTCGTTCATCACCAAGCCGATGGATCCCGTTTCCGCGATCAGGAAGTTGCCGCCGGAAATACCCATATCGGCGCCCAGGAAATCTTCGCGCAGCATCCCCCGCGCGAAAGCCACCATTTCTTCGGCATCGTCGGTCGGCGCCATGCCGAGTTTATCCACGAAGACATCGCGGATTTCGGCTTTGGTTTTGTGCATGACGGGACCGACGATATGGCTGGGCGTTTCGCCCGCAAGCTGGATGATGTATTCGCCCAGGTCGGTTTCAACCACGCGCAGTCCGGCCGCTTCCAGCGCATGGTTGGTCCCCAATTCTTCGCTGAGCATGCTCTTGGCTTTGGTCACGGTCTGTACGCCGTGGCGGCGCGCGATGTCCAGCACCAGCTGATTGGCCTCCGCGGCATCAACCGCCCACTCTACCTGGAAGCCGTTTTTCTTGAGATTGCGCTCGGCTTTTTCCAGCAGGTCCGGCAAGTGACGCAGCGCCCGCCGTTTGGCTTCAGCCGCCTGTTGCCGCATGAATTCGCCGTGTTCGTCGCTGTGCGCGAACATGGTATCCAAGCGCTTGTAATAGGCGGTGCGCGTGCCTTCGCCGATCGCATGCTGCAAGTCGTCGTTATGCAAGGCGACATCGGCCAGGGCGATGAAGTTATTGGATTCGACCTCCATCGTCATGCGCGTCCTCCGCCCAGCCCCTTGGCCAAAACATCCGCCAGATGAAGGACGCGCTTGCGGGACTTGCTGCGGGACAAGCCGCCATTCATCTGGGTCAAGCAACTGACATCGCCGGTGACAATGGTATCCGCCGCCGAGTCGTTGATATTATCGACTTTGTTCTTCAGCATCGCGTTGCTGATATCCGCCATTTTCACGCTGAACAAGCCGCCGAATCCGCAGCAAACTTCGCATTCATTGAGCTCAAGCAGTTCAGCGTTGCCCAGATTCGCGATCAATTCCCGCGCGGCTCGTCCCAAGCCCAGGCCGCGCAAACCGTGACAAGCATCGTGCATGGCGAAAGATTCTTTTTCGGGCAGTTGCAACTGCAAGTCGGCGATGCCCAAGCCCTCTACCAGGAACTCGCTGAATTCCCAGGTGATCGCCGCCATGCGCCGCGCCTGTTCATAGAGCGTGCCATCAGCCCGCGTGAACAAATGCGGATACTCGTGCCGCACCATGGTCGCGCAAGAGCCGGAGGGCGTGACGATGACTTCGGCGTCCTTGAAAGCTTTGAAGAAGTGCCGGGCGACTGTGCGAGCCTCGTCGCGATAACCGGAGTTGAAGGCGGGCTGCCCGCAGCAGGTCTGCGCCAGGGGAAAGTCCACCTCCACGCCGATATGCTCCAGGATGTCGACGGCGGACATGCCCGTCTCCGGATAGATCATGTCGACGATGCAGGTGACAAAGAGCGATACGCGCTTGCCAACCGGTGATTCGCGTTCGGGTAATGCCATTGTCCGCGCTCGTATCCCTGCTGTGAATAGACGCAGCCTAGTTTACCGGAAACCCGCCTGACAAGCGATAAGCGTTTTGCTACAATTACGAACCTGCCCGCAAGGATAAAGGACTGCACTTATGCCGGATTACACTCCCCGACCGGAACACAAATTCAGCTTCGGCTTGTGGACTGTCGGCAATGTCGGCCGCGACCCCTTCGGAGCGCCCACCCGCGAGACCATCTCGCCGCTAGACATCCTGCGCATGTTGGCGGAGGTCGGGGCCTGGGGCGTCAACTTGCACGACAACGACCTCATCCCCATTGACGCCACTGCCGCCGAGCGCGACCGTATCGTGGCCGAATTCAAGCGCGTCATGGACGAGACCGGCCTTGTCTGCCCCATGGCTACCACCAATCTCTTCTTCGACCCCGCTTTCAAGGACGGCGCTTTCACCAGCAATGACCCGGCCGTGCGCGCCTATGCCTTGCAAAAAACCATGTCCTCAATGGACCTGGGCGCGGCGCTCGGCGCGGAGATCTATGTCTTCTGGGGCGGCCGCGAAGGCGCTGAATGCGACAGCGCCAAGAACCCGGCCGACGGCGTCAAGCGCATGCGCGACGCCATCAACTTCCTGTGCGAATACTCCAAAGACAATGGCTACGGCTACCGCTTCGCCCTGGAACCCAAGCCCAACGAACCGCGCAGCGACCTCTACTTCCCCACCGTCGGCAGCATGCTCGGCTTCATCGCCACGCTGGACGATCCCGACATGGTCGGCGTCAATCCCGAAGTCGCGCACGAGCACATGGCCGGCTTGAACTTCATGCACGCCGTCGCCCAAGCCTGGGACGCCGGCAAGCTCTTCCATATTGACCTCAACGACCAGATGTTCGGCCGCTACGATCAAGACTTCCGTTTTGGCAGCATGATGCTCAAGCAGAACTTCCACCTGGTGCGCTTCCTGGAAGACGTCGGCTATGACGGCAGCCGTCATTTCGACGCCCATGCCTATCGCAGCTCGGGTTACGAAGACGTCAAAGAATTTGCCCGCGGCTGCATGCGCTCCTACTTGGTCTTCAAAGAAAAAGCCGCGCAGTTCAATGCGGATAGCGAAATCCAGGCGCTGCTTGCGGAGATCAATGCCGACGATGGCAGCTACAGTTGGCTGGGCGATGGCTACAGCAAGGAAGCGGCCGGCAAGCTGAAAGCGATCGCATTTGATCGCGCCGGCCTGGGCGCGCGGGACCTGCCCTACGAGCGGTTGGATCAACTGACCTTCGACATATTGCTGGGCGTGCGCTGATGACACCCCCACCCTAAATCCCTCCCCCATAAAGAGGGAGGGACTTGCGAAGGCCATCACATAGCAAGTCTCCCCTTCCCTCATTTTGGGGGCAAGGGGCCGGGGGATGGGGGCATAGGACAGAAAGGAAACACCATGCCCTACCTCATGGGACTCGACATCAGCACCACCAGCGCCAAAGCGCTGATTATAGATCACACGGGCGGCGTCATCGCCGTCGCCAATAGCCCGCAGCCCATCAGCCAGCCCCAGCCGCTCTGGAGCGAGCAGGACCCGGTCGATTGGTGGGAGGGCATGGTCAAGAGCATACGCGCGGCGCTGGCGGAATCCGGCTTGCGCGGCGAAGACATCAGCGCCATCGGCTTGACCGGTCAGATGCACGGCCTGGTCTTGCTTGACAAACAGGGCGAGGCGCTGCGCCCGGCCATCCTCTGGAACGACCAGCGCACAGGAGCGCAATGCGATTTTATGACCGAGACCATCGGAGCGCAGCGGCTGCTGGAATTGACTGGCAATCCGGCGTTGACCGGCTTCACCGCGCCCAAGATCCTCTGGGCGCGCGACAACGAGCCGGATGTCTACGCGGCAGCGGCGCAAGTATTGCTGCCCAAAGACTACATCCGCTACAAGTTGACCGGCGTCTACGCGACAGATCTGGCGGGCGCGTCGGGCACATCGCTGCTCAACGTCGCCGAGCGCGCCTGGTCGCAGGATGTCCTGGACGCGCTGGACATCCCGGCCGCATGGATGCCGCCGGTCCACGAAGGCACAGAGGTGACATCGCGGATTAGCGCGGCGGCGGCCGCTGCCACCGGACTCAGCGCCGGCGCGCCGGTGGTCGGCGGCGGCGGCGATCAAGCCGCGGGCGCCATCGGCATGGGCTGCGTCAAGCCCGAGGTGATCGGCGTTACAGTCGGCACATCCGGCGTGGTCTTCGCGCCGCTGAGCAGCTACGCCTACGAGCCGGAGGGGCGCTTGCACGCCTTTTGTCACGCCGCGCCGGATACCTGGCATTTCATGGGCGTGATGCTAAGCGCCGCCGGCAGCTTGCAATGGTACAAGGATACCTTTGCCGCCGATATGGACTACGACAGCCTGCTGGCGGAAGCGGCGGCGGTCCCGGCCGGCAGCGAGGGACTTTTCTTCCTGCCCTATCTGACGGGCGAGCGCAGCCCGCATCCCGACCCGCTGGCTCGGGGCGCCTTCATCGGCATCACCAGCCGCCATAGCCGGGGCCACATGACCCGCGCTGTGCTGGAAGGCGTCGCCTTTGGCTTGAAAGATTCTTTTACCCTCATAGACCAGGTGGGATTGCCCGAGCAGTACGAGGTCCGCATCAGCGGCGGCGGCGCCAAGAGCCCGGTCTGGCAACAAATCATCGCCGATGTGCTGGGCGCGCCCCTGGTCAATGTCAATACCACCGAAGGCGGGGCTTTTGGCGCGGCGATCCTGGCTTCGGTCGCCGCGGGAGCCTTCGACGATGTCGCCTCGGCCTGCGCGGCGATGATCCAAACCGGCCAGTCTGTGACCGTCGGCGAGAATGCGGCTATCTACGCCGAGCGCTATGGCATCTATCAGTCGCTCTACCCGACCTTGCAGCAGACCTTCGCCCGGCTCTAGGTCGCATCCGACTGTAACAAATTGTAAGGTCAATGTAGGGGCGAGCCTTGGCTCGCCCACCGTTTCGCTTAGGTTTTGCGACCGTTGCGCTGAACAACTTGCGGCAGCCACAGAAGTCCCCTCCCCATTCCGCGCGTATCATACGCAGTATTGCGGTACTTCGGCGATCTGCTACAATGCTTCGGCTTTGAACACCTGCATTGAATCAGTCTCTGTTGAAACAATTGCCAGGAGGACCTATGCCAGAGATATCGAGCAAGTCGTTCCACAATTTCATCCATTCAGTCTACGGAGACAAATCATGAAGAAGCGCTTTACCTTTTTACTCGTTATCGCAATCGCGCTGCTGGCCAACATGAGCTTGGTATCGGCCGACATGCACGATTGGTGGGCCGACGCCGCCGCGCCATACGCGGGCGCGACCATCCGCGGCGTATCCGAGAGCACGCCGCCGTCGAATTACGTGGCCGATGTCCTGGCGGCGCAATTCACCGAGTTGACCGGCATCAATGTCGAGTTTGAAACGACCTCTTGGGATCAGATGTATTCCAAAGCCATCAACGACATGGAAGCCAACACCGGCATTTACGACTTCGTCTATATTGAGCAGGACATCATCTACTCCTACCTGGCTCAGGATTACCTGGTCAACTTGACCCAGTTCGCCGCCGACAACCCGGACCTGGCTTACGAAGGTTACGATGAGAGCGCCTTCACCAGCTTCGCCGATTACTTCAAGAACGCCGATGGCGATCTCTTCGGCGTGCCCATGGAAGCCTTCGTCAAAGTCTATCTGTATCGCAAGGACCTCTTCGAAGACGCTGATATCATGGCCGCCTTTGAAGAAGAATACGGCTATGCGCTGGCGCCGGCCGAGAACTTCGATCAATACCGCGACAACGCCATGTTCTTCACGGGTTATGGCGAAAGCATGGATATGGACCTCTGGGGCACCACCGTTCAGGGCTCGACCGGACATCCCGCCTCGACCTACGAATTCCTCGAATCCATCGGTCCCTCTTTCGGCCTGTACAACTGGGGCATCAACCTGGATGCCGGCTCGGCGATGAGCGCCAATGGCGGCGCGCTGGATGGCGATACCGCTGTTGAGGCTTTGACCTTCTGGCTGAGCATGCTGCCCTACGCCCCGCCCGAAGCCACGTCCAGCACCTGGGACGAGGTCGCGTCCAGCTTCGCCGCGGGCCGCGCCGCCCAAGGCTGGGTCTATGGCGAGAACGCCGCCTGGATCGCAACCGATGACAGCCGCTCGGCCGTCACCGGCAACGTCGGCGTTCGCCTGCCTGTCACCGCTCCTGGCGTAATCGAAGCCGCCTCAATGGGCGAAGGCTACATCGGCTACTACGATGGCGGCGCCTTTGGCGTGCCGCATTCGTCGCGGAACCAGGAAGCCACGTTGCTCTGGCTGCAATTCATCGGCCAGCAGTCGGTGCAGGCGGAATGGGCTGCCGCTGGCGCGCGCATCACCCACACCGCCACCTTTGACGATCCGCTGATCGCCGAACAAGACGCCAAGGTTGACGGCTATTACACGCTGCTGGAAGAACAGGGTCCGCTCTTCGCTGGCGCGCCGCCCTTCCCCTTCCACGCGCAAGTGCGCGAAGTCATCGATCCCTTCATCCAACGCGCGATCCTGGGCGAGCTGAGCCCGGCCGATGCCTTGTCGCAAGCCGCAGCCGCCGTTGATGAAGAATTGTCCCGCCTCGGCTACGGCATGTAAGCCAAAGATTTCGGATTTGAATCAGGGTGACTGTTTAGTCACCCTGATTTGTCATCACGTCAGGATTCAAATTTGCGTAATCCCCGGACAGGCTGGCTCTTGCTCAGCCCAACATTGATCATTCTGCTTTTGTTTGGCTTTGCGCCCTTCTTATACGTTTTGTTTGTCGGCTTCAACCAATGGAATGTCTTTTCCGCCGACGATGGCTTGGTTTTCAACGGCTTGGATAATTTTCGCCGCCTGGTCTTTGACGATGACTTCCTTCATTCAGTCGGCTTGACCGCGCGCTTCGCCATCTTCGCCATCGGCAGCGAGATCGTTCTCGGCTTTGTGCTGGCGCAAATGCTGACGCGCAACTTCCCGGGAAAATCGCTCTTTCGCATCATCCACACCTTGCCCCTGATGGTGGCGCCGATCGCCGTCGGCGCGATTTGGCGCTTGCTGGTCATTCCCGGCTTTGGTCCGGTGCCCTTCTTCCTCGATCGCTGGTTCGATCTTAAATATCAGATCGGCAGCTACCCCGACCAAGCTTTGTGGACCTCCGTGATTATGGACGTCTGGCATTGGACGCCTTTTGTCACGCTGACCATGTTGGCGGGCTTATCTGCGATTCCCAAAGAGCCGGTGGAACAAGCCAAGGTGGACGGCGCCAGCCGCTTTCAGGTCTTCTGGTATGTCACCTTGCCTTTCTTGCGCCCCGTCTTGCTGACGACGGTTTTCATCCGCATCATGGACGCGATCCGCACGGTTGATGAAGTCTGGATGTTGGCCGGCGGCGGACCCGGCACCCGCTTCACCGGCATATATATATGGCGCGTGGTCTTCCCGCGCACGGATTACGGCTACGGCTCCTCCATCTCGCTCATCACACTCTACCTGACTATCGTCCTGTGCTGGCTGCTCTTCATCGCGATCTCCGGGCGGCGCAAGGGAGAGGTCGCATGACGATCAGCTTGCGGCAGCGCGCTTGGCGCCTCTTCGTGACCTACGGCTTCTGGATATTCACGACCATCGTGACGCTGCTGCCGATCTGGTGGATGTTTGTCGTGTCCATGCGCAGCCGCGTGGAACTATTCGGCAGGCCCAACCTCAGCCTCAGTCGCTTCTTCGTCGAGAATTACGCCAATGTGCTGACAGACAGTGCCTTCCAGCGCTATATGACCAACTCGGTGGTGGTATCGACCAGCAACGCCCTGCTGGTGATGGCGCTGGCGCTGTTGGCGACTTATGCCCTTTCCCGTTACAAGCTGACGGGCCGGGACAATATCTTCTTCTGGCTGATTACCAACCGCATGGCGCCGCCGGCCGCTTTCTTGCTGCCGCTGTACATCATGTTCACGCGCACCTTTCGCCTGGGCGATTGGACGCTCTACGATACGCAGATCGGCTTGATTCTGCTCTACTGCGTTTTCAACTTGCCCTTCGCCATCTGGCTGCTCAAGGGCGTGATTGACGGCATCCCGATTGAACTGGACGATGCGGCCATGATCGACGGGGCCGGATTATGGGGCGTCTTGCGTCATGTGATTATCCCCCTGGCGGCGCCGGGTCTGGCTGTCACCGGCATTTTGAGCTGGGTCTTCGCCTGGAACGAATATCTCTTCGCGGCCAACCTGACCAGCGTGCAAGCGCGCACGATCACCACTGGCCTGGCGGAATTCGTGACCGTCACCGGCACCAACTGGGGCGAGCTGGCGGCGATGTCGATGCTGACCTTGATTCCGTCGGCGATCATCGTCATCCTGGCCCAGCGCTATATCGTCATGGGTTTGACCTTTGGCGCGGTAAAGGAATAGGACGATGCAGGAGCGACAAGAGCAGCAGGAGAAAAAAGAAATCGGCGGCTTCCTGCCCTTTTATACCAACGCCTTCGACCGCGTATTCATTAGCGTCGTTATCCTGATCGGGATTCACTTGCTCTGGCTGCGCTTCATGGAAGCGGCGCTGCCGATAGAAGTGGCGACAGTGATTTCGCTGGTGATTGGGTACTTTGTCGTGCGTCGGGGATAGGCGCCGCGCGCCTGGTTTCACTTCCCCGAGCCGGCGGTCAATCCCCCGATCAGCCGGTCCTGAAAGACCCCGGAAATCACCAGAATTGGCAAGATCGTCAGCATGGTCGCCGCCGTGATGATCTCCCACGGGAAGGAGTATTCGCCCGGGAAGAGCGAGATGCCCACCGGGGCCGTGCGCATAAAATTGTCGCTCATCAAGACTAAGGAGAGCGGGAATTCGTTCCAGGAGAAAATGAATACGATCAACCCGGTCGAGATCAAGCCCGGCGCGGAAAGCGGCAGGATGATGCTCCAGAAGATACGCAGGCTGCTGGCGCCGTCCACTCTGGCGGCGTCTTCGATTTCATAAGGCACAGTCTTGAAAAAATTGGTCAGGATCCAGACGGCGATCGGCGTATAGAGCCCGGCATGCCCGATGATCAGGCCCGAATAGGTATTGATCATGCCTAATTCGAGAAACATGTTGAAGAGCGAGGGAAGCAGCGCCAGCGGCGGGAACATCGAAACCGCCAGAATCAGAATCAGGATCAAGTTGCGTCCGCGATAGGTCAAACGGCCCAACGAGTAGGCCGCCAGCCCGCCGCAGGCCAGAATCACGAAGGTCGTGGTCGTCGCCACGATGAAGCTGTTGAGGATATAGCCCAGCAGTTCCGGCGTTTCGCGGAGGATGTTCAGGTAGTTTTCCAGCGTCGCCGGGTCGGGCAGATATTGCACGGGCCAGGCATAGATATCGGCTTCGGTCTTGATGGACGTGAGGAAGATCCACGCCGTCGGGAAGAATGACACGACGACCGTGATCGCCGCCACAATGTAAAAGCCGAGCGAAACGGGCTTCCGCCGGCGCGAGCGCGGCGTCCGCCGATCTCTTTCCGGCGCGGTGGCAGATCCGCCAAATAGCGTCACAGATCACCTCGCCGAATCATCAAGATATAGAAGACGCTGATGGTCATGATGATGATGAATTGAATCAGGATTGCGCTCGAACCGAGGTTGAAGTTGACGTACTGAAAAATGGCGCGATAGGCGTAGAGCGACAAGGTTTCGGTGGATGTCAAAGGACCGCCGTCGGTCAGATTGAAGGGCAGTTCGAAGGCGCGCATGGCATCCATGGTGCGCAGCAATACCGAAACCAGGATGGCCGGTTTCAACAATGGTAAGGTGATAAAGCGAAATTCCGAGAGCCGAGTTGTTCCGTCCACGCTGCCGGCTTCATAAAGATCGTCGGGTATGGTTTGCAGCCCCGCCAGCAACAATAGCGCCATGAAGGAGCTGGTCTTCCAGATCGAAACGAACATCATCACGTGCATGGCGCTGGGGATCGCCCCCAGCCAGTTGATGCGCTCGGCGATCAGCCCTATATCCGACAGCATCGAGTTGAACAAACCGAATTCGGTATTAAACATCCAGCGCCACATCAGGGCGTTAAGCGCCGTGGGCAGCGCCCAGGGAAAGAGCGCCGCCATGCGCACCAGCCCCTTGCCGCGAAAATTGCGGTCCAGGATCAGCGCCAGTCCGATGCCGACTAGCAACTCGATAGGCACGGTCACGGCTGTGAACAGGATGGTATTGTTCAGCGAGGTGATGAAGCGCGGCGTATTAAGGAGGCGCTGATAATTGGCCAGCCCGGCGAATTCATAACCGATGAAGATGCTAGTGCTGTTACGTCCGAAGCTGAGGACAATCGTCTGAAATATCGGGAAGAGCAAGACAAACGCGATGATCAGCAGCGCGGGTGCGAGAAAGCTGGGTCCGGCCCGATTGGCATATTTCATCGACTTGGTCTATTGTCGGGACGGGGCGCGGCTGAATTGCCGACGCCCCGTGTCTTGATTCGACTAGGGCATTATCGCCAGGATTTGCGCTTCGGCATCGGCCAGCGCTTGTTCCGGCGTCTTCTCGCCCAGCAAGGCGGCAGAGATCTCCGTCTGCATGATCTCCGAGATTTCCGGATAGGCGGCGCCGGTCTGTGCCGAGGGACGCGCGAAGGCATAGACAAAATTGGCGCCCAGGGCAGCGACGCCGGGCGCGTCTTCAACGATGCGTTCATCGTCGTAGACCGCAGGGCGGGTCGGCACCTTGCCCTGGATCAGGCTGGCTTGCACTTGCGATTCATAGCTGGTGAAGCACTTGATGAAGTCGGCCGCCGCCCCGACATTCTCCGAGTGCTTGTTGACCGCCAGCAGGAAGCCGCCGATGACAGTGGTATCGGTCATGTCATTGCCTTCGAAGTAAGGCACGCGCGTGAATTGCACGGCGTCCTTCACTGGCGAATCGTCCGCTGTCAGCGTCGCCAGAACGAAGTCCTGCACCATCAGGAAAACGGCGCGTTCCTGCTGGAAGAGCAAGCGCGCGTCATTGGGACGGAAGGTCAGGATACTTTCCGGCGCCACGCCGGATCCCAACATGCCGACCATTGTCGAGAGCGATTTGACGCCGGCTTCGCTGTTGACCCCCAGGTTGCCATCAGCATCAAAGAAGCTGCCGCCCGCGCCCTGGAAGAAAGCCAGCCAATTCATGAACAAGCCCTCGATCTTGGCCCACATGCTGATAAAACCAGCCAAATCGGGGTTGCCTTCCCCGGCCACGATGGTCTCCGCTTGCGAGATGAGCGCTTCCCAGGTGCTTGGCGCATCAAAGCCGTATTTCTCCAGCAGGTCGGCGCGATAGAACAAGTGGATGCCGTCAATGTAGAGCGGAATAGCGTAGGTGCTGCCGCCGACTTGCGCCGCGGCCAGGAAGCCGGGGAGGTATTCCGCCAGTTCGTCTTCGCCGAAATAATCCTCAATAGGCGCGACCCAGCCGCGGGCGGCAAAGTCGCCGGGCCAAATCACGTCAACGGCGATGATATCGGGCTTGGAGTTGCGCGCGGTGAAATTGGTGACATAAATGCTGCGCGACTCGTTAGGCACATCGGATATGCGCTCCCACTCCACGCTAATGCCTCCGACCTCGTTTTCGCAGGCTTCAATGAGAATCGGCGCGGCATCGCCGAAGCCGCGGGCGCCGATAGAAAGCGTCAGTTCAACATTGTCCTGCGCGGCCATAGGTAGAGCCAGAAGCGCGATGACGATGAGAAGCGCGACGCTGAACAGCCCTCTTGATTGCTTGTCTCTTGCGACCATCTTCAGATCTCCTTATCAATTTATATTGCCGAAAGGTTGCATGCGAGTCTTCGCATAAAGGCTCCTTCCATGACCATATAACACAGACAGGTACAAGAGTCCAAATCTTTGGGAATGCCGCCCAAGCCTCAAGCTCCCGATACCCGCGGCATCCAGAGCGGCTCCAGACCCCAGCGGCTGAATAGTAGCGCCCGCGTCATCTCGGCGCGCCTGTCCCTATAGGCTGCATTGTCCCATAGATTATCGCTCCGGGCGGGATCGACCGCCAAGTCAAACAACTCATAGCGATCAGCCACCGGGTCAAAGTTAATCTGCGTATGCCTCACATTGCAACTCTTGACGTACATAGCCGCCGACTTGTGGCGCAAGCTATCGTCGCCCAGCGGCTCCTCCTTGCGCATTTCGGCGCGCAGCATCGCTTCCGTCAGCCGGGCGCGCAGGACTTCATCGGCGTAGAGGTTGGCGACTTCGCCCGGGTCATCGCGCAGGTCATAGATTTCGCCGTAATCGCGATTGAAATACAGCGTGAGCTTGTAGCGATCGTCGATATAGGTCTTCAGGTGCAGCGTCGTCGGCTGATGACGATTCTCAACCATGATATGCTCCCTGGCTTTGGATTCGTCGCCGTTCCAGACGGCTCGTTGATCGACGCCGGTCATCTCCTCGGGGATGTCAATGCCGCAATAGCTGAGAAATGTCGGCGCATAATCGACCAGCGACTGCAAGTTGTGGCTGATCTGCCCGGCCGGTATTTTGCCCGGCAAGCGCGCGATCATCGGCACGCGGATGCCATCATCATAATGGAAAGCGCCTTTGGCGATTAGCCCGTGCTGACCGAAGTAGTGCCCGTGATCGCTTGTGAAGACTACCAGCGTGTCTTCGGCTAAGCCAAGTTCATCGAGGCGGTCGATGATCTGTCCGATGTACTTGTCCATGCAGCTGATCATGCCATAGTAACAAGCGATGTCCTTCGCCAGGTCATGCCGGTCGTGCAAATGGGAATGAAAGCCGTGGCAACCGCTGCCATTGGCTTCCTGCCAGGCTGAGAAGTCGGGCTGCGCCGTCTGCGTCAATTGCAGGTGCGGCGGGGACGGGGCAGTGTCCACGCGCCCCCCGGCCTCATGTTCGCCCGGCCTGACGGAGGGCACGGTAACCTCGACCGGATCAACCATCGTATCCCAGGGTTCGGGCGCCAGGTATTCCGGATGTGGATCGAAGAAGCTCGCCCACAGGAAAAAGGGTCGATCTTGATCGTGGTACTGCGAAATCAAGGCGCTGCTGCGTTCGGCGATCCAGGCGTTATAGTGAAATTCTTCGGGGATGAGCCATTTCCGCCGCTGTTCGACGACGTGACCCGTCGGCTCCCGGAAATAGTCGCGCCAGTTGAGCAAGCCCTTTTCTTCCATCCACAGGGCATAATGCTGCCCGACATGGGCTTCGTCGGTGTGGTTGCGCGCCAGTTCGATATGGTCGAAGCCGTAAAAGGGACCGTCGAAGTCCCCCCAGAAGTCGAGGTCTTGCAAGATGGGATAGGACTCCAGAGACGGATACTCCTCCGTGGATTGCAGCGGCTGGAAATGCGCCTTGCCGACCAGCGCCGTCCGATATCCAGCTGCTTGGAGATGCTCGCCCAGGGTCGCCTCGCTTTCGGGCAGTTTTGTGCCCAGCGACCAGGCGCCGTGCTGGGATGGGTATTTGCCGGTGATTATGCTGGCGCGGGTCGGCGTGCAGGTGGGGTTGGGGCAATAGGCGCGGGTGAAAGTAGCGCCATCCGCGGCCAGCTTGTCCAGCGCCGGCGTTTGAATCTCCGGGTTGTTTTGTCCTAGCGTGCGCCAATGCTGCTGGTCGGAGGTGATCAACAGGATGTTCATTTTCGACATGATCCTTTTTTCATCGCCGGTGGCCAAAAGGCGCTGTCAACGCTGTTGTCGGTAATATCGTCGTCCCTTGATCGCTTCCGGCAACATGCTCTCGTCGGTATAAGCCCGGTAGCCATCGCCGTAACCCAGTTCCTTCATCAATTGCGTGGGCGCGTTGCGGATATGCAGCGGGATGGGCAAGTTGCCGCGTTCCTTGACATCGTCGAGAGCCGTGAAATAGGCATCCCCGGCGGCGCGATTTTTGCTCGCGCAAGCGAGATAGACGACGCCATGCGCCAGGTTGAACTGGCATTCCGGCAAGCCGATGGTCTCAACGGCGCGGAAGACCTCATTGGCCACGGTCAGCGCCGACGAATCAGCCATGCCGATATCTTCGCTGGCGAAGATGACCATGCGGCGGGCGATGAACTTGGGGTCCTCGCCGCTGTCGATCATGCGCGCCATGTAATAGAGCGCCGCGTCGACATCGCTCGCGCGCATGCTCTTGATGAAGGCGCTGATGGTGTTGTAGTGTTCCTCGCCGGTTTTGTCATAGCGCAAGTGCTTGGATTGCAAGGTCTCGCGCAAATGCGCGACGCCGATACGCCTTACGCTATAGAGCCGCGCGGCATTCTCCAAGAGATTCAGCGCGGCGCGGGCGTCGCCATTGGCGTAATTGGCCAGGAAGCGGCTGGCGTCGCGCTCAATTTCGACGCCCAGCGCGGCGGTTCCGCGGACGATGATGCGCTCGATCTCTTCCTCCGTCAGCGGATTGAGGGTGAAGATCTGCATGCGCGACAGCAGCGCCGAAATGACTTCGAAGCTGGGATTCTCGGTGGTGGCGCCGATGAGGATGATGGCGCCGTCTTCGACATAGGGCAGCAGGAAATCTTGCTGGGCTTTGTTGAAGCGGTGGATCTCGTCGAGGAATAGGATGACGCCTTCGGGCGGCGCCGCTTGCTCAGGCGCGTCAAAGAGCGCCATCTGCGCCTTGGCGTCCACCCCCGGCGCGCGGACCGTTGCGACGATCTGACGCAGTTCCGCTTTCCCGGCCGAGACCGCGGAGAGGTTGTAGAAGGGCTTGTCCGCGACAGCCGCGATCATGCGCGCCAGCGTGGTCTTGCCCACGCCCGGCGGACCCCAGAAGATCATGCTGGGGATGGTCCGCCCCTGCAAGACGCGGTATAGCGGTTTGTCGACGCCGACCAGGTGTCCCTGGCCGATGAAGCCGGAAAGGTCGCGCGGGCGGATGCGTTCGGGCAGAGGCGCGGGCGGCTGTGGCATGTCAATCGCGCCCCCATTCGGATGCCAAGCGCAAAGAATCGACCTCAATTGATTTTGCAGTTAGACGATCCAGCGGGCGCACGTACGAATGCTGCGGGAACGCTTGCAAGACTTCGCTCAAAAGGATCAACCCCGGATAATCTTCACAATCTGATGCAGGTGATCGACATCGTGGTAGGCGGTCAGAATGAGCTGGTCGTTGAGCGTGAAGCCGCCGCCGTCGGCGTCGCGACCCGGGCGCTCCCAGAGCGCCGCGTCGTCTTCGGGCAGGGAGGAAAGAAACGCGTGATAGGGCGCCCGGGCGTCCTTCCACTTTTCCAATAGCGCCAGCGCGTCCTGCTCGGCGTAGCCGGCTTCTATGACCATTTCGTCGGGACTTTTGCCGGAGGAGGGCGGCGGGTCATTGCCTGCGGCCAGCGCCAGCGCCCGCGCCAGGAAGGCGCTGTCGACATCGAACAGGTGACCGAGGACTTCGGATATCGTCCAGCCGTCGCCGCCGTCGCGCCGCGCGAAAGCGCCCGGGTCGCTGATGCTCGTGAGGACTTGTTCAATGTTTACCGGGTTCTTTTCCATCGCCCATAGCTGCCAGCGACGGTATCTGGAAAGCGCTTGCATGAATCGCTCCTTTGGATGATTTGGGCGGATTATAGCACAGCCAATTGCCGCGGTGTAACTTGCGCTACAGGCAGCAACAGTTGTCAGCTTATGGAAGAAAGATTTGCAATACGAACGTTATTGCTCCCGCGCCGCGTCGAGAACGGCCAGCGCTTGGCGGGCGATGGCTACGGTCGGGTTCGCGCTGGTGCCGGGCGCGCGTTCCATCAAGATCTCAAGGAAGAATTCGTCCATGACAAAGAGCGCCACCGAACCGTAAAGTCCGCGGCCGAGCACATGCGGCTTGGGGAAATCTTCTATCGAGTTTTCGTCTTCGATGCCCTCGCGGATGCCTTTGATTTTTTCGTAATGCGCCATGGCGTCAGCGGCGCTGTCGAATTGACCGAATGTCATTTGAAAATTATTTGCCATCTGGTCGATATAAGCGACGCGGATGGCGCGGCCATTCTGGATGTTACGCGGCGTGCCTACGCCCTCGTCAAAGCGCGAGTAGTCCCGACGCCATTGCGTGGTGGTGATGATCTCGTTGGGCAGGCTATCAAGGACAACCTGCAAGGTATCTCTTCAACCGTCCTCTTCTTCCGGTCCGCTGGCGGCAGCTTCAAAGGCTTCGCGATTGCGCTCGAAGAATTTGATCGTCTCGCTGGCCAGCAGCTCCAAGGGGCTGACTGAGGTGGTGAAGATCTCCACATAGACTTCGACGAAATAATTGTCGATTTGGAAAAGCGCAAACGAGCCATACAAGCCCGAGCCAAAGGCATTGGGCCTGCGGAATGCGGCGTCTTCTTCCAAGTCCACATCCGCAGAGCGCAGCCCGCGCTTGCGCTCAAATTCGGCAGCTGCGGCAGCTTCATCGGCGAAGATGATGAAGTTGAGCAGCATACTACTGCCTTGCTGAGTGGTATAGGGGATAGCGCGCCCAATGGCTGGCCTGCGGATGCCGCGGATATTGCGCACTTCGGCGGCGCCGCTATCAGTCACGCGCTTCCACTCTTCAACCGCCGGCAGCGGGTCCGGCAGCAGCGCTATCAGTCGTTCCATGAGGCTGGAATTGACTTCGTAGGGATCAACAAAGTCGGCCGGCGGCGGCGTCGGCGAGGGCGTCGCGGTTGGCTCCGGCGTCAGCGTCGGCGACGGCGTGATATCGAGCGTGTCCATCGGACGGCAAGCGGCGAATACCAGCACAGAGAACAAGGCCAGCGCCAATAATCGAAACGGGTGATGCGGATTTGGTCTCATGGCTAATCCCCGCCCTCTTCTTCCTCTTCGTACAGGCGCAGGCGTTCGGGAATCTGACCCGTGACGATCATGTCGGCGACTTCGTTTTCGCTCACTTCACTCTTGTGGAAGTCGCCCAGCTTGTGTCCGCGCTCGATGATGGTAAAGCGATCCGCCACCTCATATACGTGACGGATATTGTGGGTGATGAAGATGACGCTCATGCCTTTTTCTTTGGCGGCGATAGTATAGTCCAGCACTTTCTGCGTCTCGCCGACCGACAGCGCCGAGGTGGGCTCGTCCAGGATCAACAGCTTCTTGCCGAAATAAACAGCCCGGCCGATCGCGATTGACTGCCGCTCGCCACCGGACATGGTGCCGACCGTTTCCTCCGAATCGCGGATGTGGATGCCGACATCAGCCAGGGCTTGTATCGACTCGCGCGCCATCATCTTCTTGTCCAGGAATTTGAAGGGACCAACCTCGTAAGTCGGCTCTTGCCCCAGCCAGAAATTGCGCGCGATGCTCATCAAAGGCACCAGCGCGAGATCCTGGTGCACCGTCTCGATGCCCAGCTCGCGCGCGTCGTGGGGCGATTCAATCTTGACGGCTTCGTTATCGAAGAAGATCTGGCCCCGCGTCAAACTGTGGAAGCCCGTCAGCACTTTGATCAACGTCGATTTCCCGGCGCCGTTATCCCCCAGCAAGCCGACAATTTCCTGGCGATCCACATGGAAGTCGACGCCGCGCAAGACCTGCACGCTGCCGAAGTGCTTGTGGATATCGATCATATCCACCAATGCGTCGCTGTTCTTTTGCTCGTATTGCATGTTTCACGCTCCCTGTTTACGTTAACCGCGCCGCTCATGCGACGAGAACGCTTGCGATTTTGCGTGAGCGGGGCGACCTTTTCGCCGGTTGCGCGCCGCGCGGCTAATTCTGGCGCGCGCCGCGGACCAAGGTGTTCAGGATCACAGCGGCGATGATAATGACGCCGATGGTGCCGCTGAAGAGCCGCGACTCGATGCCGACCAGCACCAATCCTGTTTGCAGCATGCCAAAAATCAGCGCCCCGAGCAGCGAACCGACCACGCTGCCGTAGCCGCCGGTGAGCAGCGCGCCGCCGATCACGGTCATGGCGATGACTTCCAATTCCCAACCGGTGCCCTTGAGCGGATCCACGCCGGGATTTCGCGCGGTCTCATAGATAGCGGCTATGCCCGTTAACATCGCCACAATGACGAAGTTTTGCAGCTTGACCCGGTCGACGTTGACGCCTTGAGCGCGCGCGGCGCCCTCGTTGCCGCCGGTGGCAAAAATGCTGTTGCCAAAGGACGTATTGGTGAGGATGACATGGAAGATCACCACGAAAATGAACCACCAGACGATTGCCAGGCGCACATTGGCGTTGCGCGGGATCTGCATGTGGAAGAAATCGCCCTCCGAGCCGATCGCCAGGACGCGCCCGTTGAAGAGGTCGAAATAGCCAACTTCCACGATGTCGCCGCCGCCGGAACTGGCGTGGTAGGAAAAGACGGCGAGCAGCCAGACGACCGCCACTAGCAAAATGAAAAGTACCAGCAAACCCGCAAACGCTCGCACGATAGCGCCGGTAGTGCCGAAGTCGCCGTTGTCCTCTCGGATCAACCAGGCATGTCTCGCTCCGCGATACAAGAAGGGCAAGATGCGGTAGGCGGTAAATGCGACCAGGCCAAGGCCGATCACCGCCAGCGCAAGAAAGACGATATTGCTGATGCCAATTACCGGCAGCGATTCGTGATGGTCGCTATAGCGCAGAATGCGACCGCCCGCGATTGCCACCAGCGTGATGGCTCGGAAAGCCAGCATCGTCCCCAGGGTGACGATAAAGGAGGGTATGCGCGTGCTGATCAGCAAAACGCCGTTGATGGCGCCCAGGACGAAAGCCATGAAGATGGCTAGCAGAGCGGCCGGGACCGGTTCCATCACACCGAATACCGGCGCGCCATGGGTCATGAAGTTCATGAAGGAAAGCGCCGTGACGCCAAGGATAGAGCCGACCGACAAGTCGAACTCGCCAGAAATCATCAGGTAGGTCACGCCGATGGCGATGACGCCCTTGGTGGCGACATTGCTGAGGAAGGACGCAACCGAGCTCGGCTCCAGGAAGAGATCAGTCGCCATGGTAAATCCCATAAAAATGGCGATGAAACCGATGATGGCGCCTGCGCTCGGAGACTTGGCCAGGTTGGCGCGGATGTATTTGCCCGGGGTCAAAGCGATCGCCCGGCGCAATTCGTCCGACTGTTCTTCAACCTGGCGCGCCACGCGATAACCGAATAGCCCCGGCAAGAAGAAAAGGAAACCGGCCAGCAGGCGATGATTTTCCACATCGCGGATGGTTGTGATGCCCGGATAGAGCGGCACCACGAAGATCCCCGCGATCAGCACGCCAACGACCCCAAGGCCCAAAACGATGAGAATCGCGACGACAAATTTGCGCGGGGGCGTGACAATCAGGCGAATGCCTTCTGTATGCCGCAAGAAATCCAGCGGCGGAATCAAAAACACCAGCAGCGACAGCAAAGCCAGCAGCCCCACCACGAACAGACTGACGCTGATCAAAGCCTCGCCGATTGACAGCGCGATGGGCGCCAAGCCGCTAACGTTTGGATCTTCATTAATGACGGCGCGCAGGTCAATATCCTGGCCCAGCAGCAGCGAAAACTTCAACCCAACGGGAATGATGACGCTTAGCAGGATAGCGCCGCCGACCATGGCCGTGATGAAATACATCCACTGCGACCAGCGCAGGCTGGACTGTTCGCGCTGGAAGAGACCATAAGCGGTTCGCAGGCAGCAGGCGGCGTATATCAAAAAGGCGACTATGACGATATGTTCGATGGCATTCAGGTTGCTGCGCAGAATGTCGACCCGCTCGCCTAAGGGGACCCAGCCGTAAGCGACTCCGTATGCGATCAAGAACCCCAGGATGGCAAAGCCAAATATCAAGCCTGCAACGAGCATGCCGATGTTGGAGGCTTCTCGTTTGCCGTCTAAATATGCTTGCATCATAAGCTGTTTCTCGAATTCGACTAAGAATTTATTGGGAGTCCATATCAGCCCGAAGCGGCCAATACGTAGAAAGGGTAACAATTGCTGTGGAAATTGCAAAGAAATGGGTGGGAAGTTGCTTCCCACCCACTACGAATGCCGTTTTCGGCTTAGCGATACCCTTGCGCGGTCAGTTCGATAATGGCGTCGACATTGCTGCCATCAATCACGCCAGGACCGGTCAGAATGTCGCCGCCCGGCGCCATCTTGAACTGGCTGTTCAGGTAGAGCCACATGATCGTCTCGAAACCTTGCAGATAAGGCTGCTGGTCGATCGCCTGGATCAGGTAGCCGTTCTGGATCATTTCATAGATCTCGGCGCTGGTGTCGTGCGTGGTGGCGAAGATATCGCCAGCCATAACGCCAGATTCCTGAATGTACAAGTTCAGTGAGCTCGCCGGATTCGGTCCAAGGCTGAATACAGCGTTGGTATCCGGGTTGGCGTTGAAGTAGTCGGCGAAAGTACCGGCGGACGCGGTCACATCATTGTTGATGGTCAGCTGATCCAGCGGGATGCCGGCTTCTTCAAAGACAGAGCGGACGCCCGCGCAACGGGCTTCCAAACCGCTGTGTCCAACTTCCTGGATCGGGCAAACTGCTCGGGAGATCTCGACGCCGGCAGCATCCGCTGCGTCAAGCACAGCATTCGCGTTGGAGCGTCCGCCGAGGAATTCGTTGGCGCCGATGTAGAACAGGGTCGGCAGCGCGTCCGGCGTGCCAGCGTTGGGATCGGCCGTGTTGAAGACGATCACGGGGATGCCGGCTTCGGCAGCGCGGTTAACACCGTCGCGGATAACTTCGGGATTCGGAACCGTGGTGCCGATGCCGTCGTTGTTGCGCGCCAAGGCGTCGTCCCAGTAACCAGCCATATCATCAATGTTGTCGACGGGATCCGACAACCAGGCGCAATCGGCGCCCAGCAAAGCGCAAGCGTCTTCCATACCCTTGATAACGACAACCCAGAAGGGATTACCAATACCGCCGTGGCTGACCATACTAAAGGTCAATTGGTCTTGCGCGCCAACGCCGCCAATAGCGGCGAGCATGATACCCAGCGCCAAAAGCAGCACAGGGATTGAACGAACTAGCTTTCTCATAACGAGACTCCTCCAAATAACGTTAATGGTCAAATCGTCTCAGGCCAATTGCCTGTTGAGACCGGTTTCAATCGGTCGACTTCGCACACAGCAGCGGCGCGAACGACCTAGTGCGCGCTATTATAACGCAAAAACGCAAGACTTCAACAGCTATGGCGAAACGGCCCAGTGCAATTGCATGATATTTTTTCCAACACAGAGAGCGCAGAGCGCACAGAGTTTAAGTTTTTTCAGGGCAGAACTTCTCTGGAATGACGTACAAATGGGTGAAATTGCTTGTCGCGGAATCCAAAATCGAAGTGAAATTCCACGTTTCCTAAGAAATGGAAGACTTTTCTCTGTGCTCTCTGCGTCTCTGTGGTTGTATTTAAGTTTGTATTATCTTCATTGTAGTGCATGTTCATTTTGATGCGATTGCCCTGCGAAACGGCCTCGCGGATCCGCGTTCAGCGGATCTCTTCCACCGCCCAGTGATCGCCCATCGCGCGCCGGCCCCCTGCTAAACCGGGACCTTCCGTGACCTGCCGCAAGAGATCGTCTCTCTCCAATGCCGAGTCAAGCAGCTGCAAGCCCAAGCCGGGTCCCTGGGGGATATTCAGGCAGCCATCCCGGACCGTCGCTGTCAAGTTTGTTAAGGCCGGGAAATACCCTTTGTAAAAGGCGCGTACCGATTCCACATAAAACAGATTGGGAATATGCGCCGCGAGGTGCATACAGGCGGCATGGCAGATCGCTCCCGCAACGTTATGCAAGACCAGCGGCACGCCGAAGGTCTCCGCCAGGCTGGCGATTTTGCGGGTTTCGGCGACGCCCCCGTTCCAGACAACATCAGTCATGACGATTTGGGATACATGCTTCTCCAGCCATTCCCGCAATTGCCAGCGCGTCATCAGCAGCTCGGAACCGACGATGGGAATCGCCGTTCGCTCCGAGAGCGCCTTGATCTCATCAGGATAAACCGCCGGCAGCGCATCTTCCAGGAAGAGGATGTCAAAGGGTTCGAGGGCGCGCGCGATACGCTCCATACTGACGCGATTCCAGCGGAAATGGCATTCAATGCCGATTTCCATGCGATCGCCGACCGTGTCGCGGATTTGTCGTACCGGGGTCAAGCCCTTTTCGATCTCCGCAGCGCTGATGCGCTGGCCGAAGCTGCGCTCGCTGAACTGATCGAAGGGCCAGATCTTCATGGCATAGACTTCGTCGGCGAGCAAGCTCCGCGCCAATGCGCCCGCGTCTTCGTGCCAGGCTTGATAGTCTCGGATATCGCCAAAGCTCAAGCAGGTATTATAGGTGGGGATTTCGTCTCGGGTCTTGCCGCCGAGCAAGTGATAGAGCGGCGCGTCGTAATGCTTGCCCATGATATCCCAGAGCGCGAGCTCGAAGGCGGAAAGCGCGCGCGTCTCGGCGCCGGCATAGCCGTGATACATGATGTTATCCATCACAAAGCGCCACAGCCCTTCGATATCAAGCGGGTCTTGCCCCAGGACCAGCGGCGCGATCGTGCCATGCAAGGCGGCTTTGGCGCCGGGGATCTTGTCGACAGTTTCGCCGAGGCCGACAATGCCGCCGTCAGTATGGACACGCACCGTCATCAAGCGCGGATATGCCTTCCATTGCAAGCTTTCTACCCGAGTGATTTTCATAGGTTGATTCTAACACATAGGGCGTGGAGAACGATTGACGCGAGGGGGCAAATCGCATTCATGGCGGCAAGCTGGTCAAATTCGTTTGAAGACCGGATTTACCATTTGCAGCGCAATGTGATAAAGTGGCAGCTAGGATTCGCCGCTTCCCCTCTCGTCGAGAATAGATTCAGATTTCGCAATCGAGGTTGCTGATGAATACTCTGTATTATGGAGATTGTCTCACAATAATGCGCGAACAGATGCAACCGCAATCCGTTGACTTGGTGTATTTGGATCCTCCCTTTAATTCAAAGCGCGACTATAACGCCATCTATAAAGACGAGACCGGGCGCCCCTTGCCCGACCAAGTTGAAGCTTTTACCGATACCTGGACACTTGATGCCGAGAGCATGCGAGTCATCAACAACCTTCCAATCCTACTTTCAGAGCATGGCGTAAACGGTCACAGCGCCGACTTTTTAGCGATGTTTCTTAAGGGACTTTCCTATACACAGTCCGATATGGCTGCATACTTGTCGTATATGACGGAGCGATTGCTGTGGATAAGAAGGATGTTGAAGCCCAGCGGAAGCATATATCTTCATTGCGATCCTACAGCAAGCCATTATCTGAAAATAGTTATGGACGTCCTGTTTGGAACGAATGGTTATCGAAATGAGATAGTGTGGCGCCGGTTAGTTGGGGGAAAAAGCGACGCTGGTCAATATGGCCGTTCTTCAGACAGATTGTTATTTTATTCAATGTCATCCGACTTTGTGTTTAACCCGCCAAGATTGTCCCAACACAATGAGAAAACTATCGCTCAATGGTACAGAAACGAAGACGAGCATGGGAAATATGTCAACCATAAGCTGACGGCTGCTGGCGGCACTAAAGGAGATAGCGGACAGCCGTGGCGGGGGAAGACTCCTACCGGCCATTGGGTCGTGCCTCGGCTGTTGGCGGCCAGATTCGAGCGAGAGACTGGCAAGCCTCTCAAAGGCGCCGTTAGAGAGCGATTGGATATTCTTGCGGATCATGGATACATTGAGTTCAGTTCCAGCGGTTTGCCTTCTTGGAGACGATATTTGCATGAGGCGCAGTTCCCGCGCGTACATGATTTGTGGATTGATGATGACGTCAAGCCTATTTCTCGGAACGCGGCGGAACGCTTGGGATATGAGACGCAAAAGCCAGTCGCGCTATTGGAACGCATTGTAAAAGCCAGCAGCAACCGTGACGATGTCGTATTTGATCCCTTCTGCGGCTGCGCGACTACAATTGAAGCCGCCAGCAAACACGGGCGCAATTGGATTGGCATCGACATCACCATACACGCTATCAAGCGCGTGGCGCGCCGCAGGCTTCAAGAGCGTCTACATCTGGTACTGGGGGAAGACTATGTACTGGATGGTGTCCCGCAGACTTGGGAAGGCGCGTCGGAACTGTGGCGGCAAGACCCCTATCAGTTTCAGAAGTGGTGCGTCGAGCAGGTCGAGGGCTTCGTCACTATCAAGAAAACCGCTGACGATGGCATAGACGGCCGCATCTATTTTGACATGCCTGGCGAGGAAGTTTTGCAGTGCATGGCTTTAGAGGTTAAAGGTGGGCGAAATGTCGGCATTGCTGATGTCGGTTATTTGTCCAGCGTCTTGCGCTATGAAAATGTGCAAATGGCGGGACTCATAACTTTGCATGAATTAGGTGACCAGCAGATAAAGAATTTCAAGCAAAAGATGGCAATGGAAGGCCATGTAACGATTTCTGGCAAAGAATATGCCAGGATGCAACTGCTCACCGTGAACGATATTTTAGAAGGACGGCGCTTTGATATGCCGCGCCCGGAAGGCAGAGGCGGCAGCTACAACAGCGACCTGTTCTCTCATCAACAGAACTAGCTCGTGCCGCGCATACAGCGAAACGCCCACTCAGCCCGTTGTGATGAATTAGACTCCCAAATCATATCAGACCTCTATCACCCGATTCTCTAGCCTGCCGATTCCGTCGATGCTGATGCTGACGACATCATCCGGCTGCAAAGTGAATTCAGCCGGCGGCACGATGCCGGCGCCGGTCAACAGGATCGCCCCGGCCGGATAGCTATTGCTGCGTCCCAGATAATCGATCAGTTCGGGAATGCTGCGTTTGATCTGATCGGTGGAGATAGAACCGCTGAAAACTTCAGCGTCGGCGCGGCGGATCGACAGGCGGATGGTGGCATCGAGCCATTGCCGCGATTGCTCTGATGATACGAGCAAGATGCCGGGACCAAGCGCGCAAGAGGCCGTGTAGACTTTCGCCTGTGGCAGATAGAGCGGATTGGCGCCTTCAATGTCGCGGCTGCTCATGTCGTTGCCGATGGTGAAGCCGACCATCTCCATAGCGGGATTGACGACCAAGCCCAGCTCGGGCTCGGGCACATTCCATTTGGAATCGCGGCGGATGCCAACCTTGGCAAAGGGTCCGACGGTGTTTTTCAGCGAAGCCTTATAGAAGATTTCCGGGCGCTCGGCCAGGTAAACGCGGGCGTAGACATCGCCCCCGTCGACGGCTTCTTCCTGCCGGGCTCTGCGGCTGTCCAAATAGGTCACGCCAGCCGCCCAGACTTCCTGTTCGTCGACGGGCGGCAGCCAGTGCGCCGCATCCGGCGCTGGCGCCTGGTCCAGCGCGCTGGCGGGAAAGCTAATTTGCGAGTCAGCCGCCGCGGACCGTAGCTCGGCGATGGCGTCGTCAACCCGGCCGCATGATTCCCGGAACCCGGCCGCCAGCGATGGATAGCGGTGACTCACATCATGAACTGTGCCGCCAATCGACAAGCCGAGCCGCGCGCCGCTTTCGGGCTGGAAATAGCGGACTAAGAGTGGCGCATCCTTCATTTTCTCCTCCATATTCTTCACAGTTCAGGCATACCTAAGTCTTTTTTGGCACTCATTCGGTGATTGAATTCACCTCAACCCGCGAACCCGTCTCGTGACTCTTGACCGCGGCGCTGATCAAACGCTGGATACGCGCGCCCTGCTGGAAATTCGGCCGCAAGTCGCTGTCGTCGAGGATGCTGTTGATGAAGCCGCGAATCATGAAATCTTCGCGGCGGAACATATCGCGATAGGTATTGTGAACAGTATCGCGGCGAGCCTCCCCCCAGATATGCTCGGGAATGGGCAGTTCAACCGGCATGCCTTCGCCGGGGCGCGCGCCTTTGACTTGCTGGATCCTGTCCCAGTCCGTGTAACTGTAGAGCGTGCCCCCCGAACCGTGGAAGTCCATGTGGTGCGTTTGACCGAAAGGCGTTCCTTCGTAACAGAGGGCGGTGCAGTGGATCATGCCAACGGCGCCGTTGGCGAACTCGGCGGTGAGCAGGCAACTGTCGTCCAGGAGATCGTATGGCTCGCCCTGCGGATCGACTGACGGGCGCGGGACGATGCTTGTCAGGCGGCAGGTAATGGCTCTGATCTCGCCGTAAAACCATTCCGCCAGATACATGAAATGCGATCCCAAATCGCCGACGACGCCGCTGCCGGCGATCTTGCGGTCGAGGCGCCAGATATAATCGCCTTCGCGGGCATAACCGCTGTAGTAGCGCATGTTGAGATGATAGGGCGCCCCCAGATAGCCGCTGTCGATCAACTCCTTGAGGTAACGCGCCGTGGGCATGAAGCTGTAGGTGAAGGGGACCAAGGTTTTGAGCTTCTTCCGCTGCGCCAGGTCCGCCATTTCCCGCGCGCCCCCATAGGTCATGGCGATGGGCTTTTCGCAGAGTACGTGCAAGCCCGCGTCAAGCGCCGCCATGGTGATGGGATAATGCGAATCGTTGGGGGTCGAGATGACGATGGCATCGAGATCGGCATGGTCGATCATGTCTCGGTAATCGGTATAGACCTGCGGTATCGTCCAAATGTCCGCCATCTTTTGCGCGTTTTCCCGGTTGCGCCCGCAAATTGCCAGCGTTCGAGCCTTGGGGTGGCTGTCAAGCGCGGGCAGGTGCATGGCATCCGCCCACCAACTCGTGCCGACCATACCGACATTTACCATGTTGCTTGTCATAAGCCTCTTTCGTACAATGTCCCTGATTCAATCGACTGACTATTGTAGATTTTCCTGTGCCATTCGGCAACAAGGGCTTTGCGAGATGAGCGAATGCGCGATCTAATTTTCACTGGCATCGTCGACCGGCTGTTGTTCACGGCGATTGTATTGGGCATCCTGATGGCGGTTGCGGGCGGCTGGACTTATTTCGACCTGGCGAATCAACTGTCGAGCAATCAAGCGGCGCAGATCCACGAAGAGGGCGGAGAAGTCGCCATCGAGAGCAAAAACCAGGCGCGTGGCTTGATGGCATCCGATATCGAGCGGCGACGCTTGCTGGCCGACCAGCGCAACATGATGGTGGTCGGCGGCGCGGGTCTGGCTTTGATTGGCCTGGGCTGGTTCCTGGGCGATATTCTGCGCGGGCGCCGGCGCAAGGCTGCAACAGCAGCCGCGGCTGCTAGAGGAAGCTCAGATACCCCGACATCTGGCTAAAGAAGGCAGAGTTTCTTGTCTTGAAGTATATTACATTCAGGTCTTGTCAATAATGTCACAATTACAAGGCAATCAATTCCTGCAAAAAATTCCTGCTCGCCTTTCTATCAATACCATTGTCTGGAGTCAGAATTAGCTTGTTCAACACCGAACCTTGGAATTGAGTTACGCCTCTCGAATTACGCCCCGCCCAATGTTTCAAAACAATCGTAGATTCGAGTAACTCAGTTTGAAACAAGGATACTAAAACCTGATTGACAATCTTGTGTGGTTCAATCCCGATAAAATAAAACATGAACACGGTTTTCTCTTTTGACAAGAATTCCAAGAGCTTGTCAATGTTGTATGCTTTGGGATTGGAATTTAATATCATTATCTTGGTTTTGACATCTGTGGCAGTTTCGTATTGGTCGAATACCCGCGCGTAGTCACCCAGATCATTAGTTGTTCTAAACTTGGGAATCTCTCCATTACCTTGAACTACAGCGTCGACAAGTTGCTTCCTTCGTTCGTCGTCTTCACCCGCAATCATGTATTCAATCACCCTGCCGCGAATGTTGACGTTTTCGATATATCCAGCAACCAATATCGCATCTGTGACATGGCTCACTCGCGCATCGAGATCTGATTTCAACTGCAGATACTCCGACGACCCGACAAACTCGCTTGCTCTGTCGGGCGCTTCCAGAATGGCGCCCAGACTTATACCGGATACGGCAAACTTGCTTCCAGATGGCGCAATATTATTCGTGGCTTCCACCAGCCTGGGCAGGTTCTCATTGAAACCGACTGCTGCATGAATATTGAATAGCTCCTCGAAATTTTCCGGTGTATTGACCAAGCCATTGAACACTTTGATGATGTCAGAACCATTCACGCTGCCTCTGATATTGTTGGCGCGTAGTTCCTGCGATGAATGGCTTACCTTGCTCAAGAAAGTTGTGTTTGCCAGGTAGAGAATATTCTGAGATGGTGTGACCTGACATACCAGAAATGGCAACTCGTCATACTTTTGCAGTGTAGAGAGCGCTATAACTGTGTTGGAAAAACTACGGGACCGCGAGGTACTGAATCTAATGGCAATGTACTCAGAGTAGTAAACCGATCTGTCTTTCGTGAGGCCAAATTTCTCTTGAACGCTCTTGGCCAAAGCCGCTTTGTCTGCGATGCCGTCGCGTGATCGAATGTAGTCAATCAACGAATAGACTGCTCTATTCATAGAAGCAACCTTTGCTGATTGACATAGTTTAAGATTGAGTTGGACTCTGGATTGATGTTCCTTTCCCAGAATACGCCATCTGCATAGCCTTGTATTCGTTTATCGGTTTCAGCCATCTCCAGTCGTTTTTCCGCCAAACAGGCGAAGTATTTGTCAATTTCAATGCCCAGGTATTGTCTCCCCAGTTTTTTTGCTACCACGGAGGTAGTGCCGGAGCCCAAAAACGGGTCGAAAATGACATCGCCCTCGTTTGAGCTTGCTAGAATTGCTTTGGCGACAAGTTTTTCCGGCTTTTGTGTGGGATGGCCGGTATTTTCGGGCATAGACCAAAAGGGCACAGTAAGATCTGTCCAAAGATTGGAAGGATGCGTAAGCCGGAAGTTTCCATTCTCCTCCTCCGACCAATCTTTTGGTTTTCCAGTCTCATCTCTGTACGGAGCGATCACCTTTTTCTTGAGTTTCACTGCTTCAACATGAAAACAGTAGTCTTCGCTCACGGTGGCAAACCAGATGTCTTCCGATGCGTTTTTCCAATTCGATTTTGCGCCTCGCCCTTTTTCCCTTTCCCATGTGATTCTGTTTCGAATCTTGAAGTGATCCGACAGCGCTCTAAACAAAGCCGATGACGAGCGCCAGTCGCCACATACATAAATGGATGCTGTGGGCTTCAATTTGTCAACAATCTTACTCAACCAGGAACGCGCCCAGTTTTCGTAGTTGTCGCTGCCCATTTTCTTGAAAGTGGCTTTTCCGAAAACTTTGTTCATGTTAAAAGGCGGGTCGACGAAAAGCACGTCAACGAAATGAAACGGGAGATAATCAATCACCTCAAGCGCATCTCCAAGTATGGTTCTATTGAGCAGTTGTTCCGCGCTGCGTTGGCAATCAAGTGATATCAGCTTGCCTTCCAATCGAACGAGGTCATTCTCGCTTAGCTCAATTGTTTTGTTTTTTGGTGATTTGATTTCGGACATATTTGCACCTGATAAGTATATCCGTCGATTAGCTATCAGCGATTCCGATAGTCCTTCCCGTAATCCATGTCCGGTATGGGGCTGGCGCTGGTCCAGCCGCCGTCCACGACGATCGACTGTCCGGTGATTTTGCCAGCCGTCCGCGATGCCAGGAACAGCACAGCCTCCGCGATGTCGTCGGTTTGGATGGCTTGCCCGACCGGGATCAGACTCGACCAGCGCTCTTCATAGTCGGGGTCGTCACTGAGGTTGCGCGGGGTGAGAACGGCGCCGGGCGCCACGCAATTGATCGTGATGCCGTGCCCGCTCAATTCCAGCACCAGGTTCCGCGCCAGCATTTCCAGCGCGGCTTTGGTCATGCCATAGGCGCTGAGGTAGGGCACGGCGCGATGCCCGGTCACCGACGACATCAGCACGATCCGCCCGCCTTGTCCTTGCCGGCGGAATTGGCGGGCGGCGGCTTGCGCCAGGAAGTAGCTGCCGCGCAGGTTGACATTGACCACGCGCTCGAAATCGGCCGCTTGATACTCGAAAAAGTCGCCCCAGGAAGTCAGCCCGGCATTGCAGACGCAGACGCTCAATCCGCCGAAGGCCTCTACTGCGCTGTCGACCAGACCGCGGACGAAATCCACATCCGCCACATCGCCGGCCGCGGCGAGGCAGGGCGCGCCTGTTCCCGCGCGGATGCGCTCGGCGGCGGCTTGCGCGCGCTCGGGCAGGATATCGTTGAGCAGCACGGCCGCGCCCTCTTGACAGAACTGCCGCGCCACTTCATAGCCGATGCCTTCGCCGGCCCCGGTGACGATGACGGTTTGATTTGAAAATCGCTTCTGTGCCATAATCCGCCCTGATTGATAGATATGATACAGGTATTTTAACCATCAAGGACAAAGAAGCCGAACCAACAAAGTCATGCTAATGCACTCCAACATAATAGTCGGCGGTAGGGGCGACCCGGCGGGTCGCCCGCAAAATAGATTCCTCTGTAGGTTTTTCTCTGCGCGCTCTGTGTTCTCTGTGTTTTGATTTTTTTTTGCACGACTTAATTGGATTTGCTGAGGATTTTATCGGATTTGAGGGGGCGCGAATATGCAAGCTGAAATCTACGGCGGCGCGGAATTGCTGAAGACCACCCGCACGCGCGGACAGGGCAGGGATGGCAAGCTGCCGCTGGATGCCGATATGCTGCGTGACGAAGCCAGCGGCAACCTCTTCGCCATGACGCAAAATGTGGCAATGGGCTGGCATCCGGAAGAGGTCAACCGCGAGCAGTACCTGATCCTGAGCACGCAAGGGGGCTTGCGGGCGGAGGACGGCGCGCCGGTCGCCCTCGGCTATCACACCGGGCATTGGGAGATCGGCTTGCTGGCGCGGGAAGCCGCCGAGACTCTGCGCGGCAAGAACGCCATTCCCTTCGCGGTCTATTGTTCCGATCCTTGCGACGGACGCTCCCAGGGCACCAGCGGCATGATGGACAGCCTGCCCTATCGCAATGACGCCGCGGTCGTGATGCGCCGCTTGATTCGCTCCCTGCCCACGCGCGACGGCGTCATGGGCATCGCCACTTGCGACAAGGGCTTGCCGGCCGCGTTGATCGCCCTGGCCGGCTGCGGCGATCTGCCCGGCATCATCGTGCCCGGCGGCGTGACCTTGCCGGCCGAAGGCGCGGAAGACGCTGGCACGGTGCAGACCATCGGCGCGCGCTTCGCCCACGGCTTGATTGATGTCGATTACGCCGCCGAGATGGGCTGCAAAGCTTGTGGATCCTCGGGCGGCGGCTGTCAATTCCTGGGCACGGCCGCCACAGCGCAAGTGGTGGCGGAAGCGCTGGGGCTGTGCCTGCCGCATAGCGCCCTGGCGCCATCGGGCCAGCCAGTCTGGCTCGATATCGCCCGGCGCTCGGCACTGGCGCTGCTCGGGTTAAAGGCGAAAAGCCTTGCACTGGCTGACATCCTGAGCCCCGCCGCGCTGGAAAATGCCATGTTGCTGCATTCGGCATTCGGCGGCTCGACCAATCTGCTCTTGCATATCCCGGCCATCGCGCACGCGGCCGGTTTGCAGCCGCCGAGCGTCGAGGATTGGATCCGCGTCAACCGCAGTACGCCGCGTTTGGTCGACGCTTTGCCCAATGGACCGCGCAATCATCCGACGGTGCAGGTTTATATGGCCGGCGCCGTGCCCGAAGTGATGCTGCGCCTGCGCGACATGGGTTTGCTGAACCGGGACGCGCTGACCGTCACGGGCGAGACGCTCGATACGACGCTCGATTGGTGGCGCGAGGGAGATCGGCGGCGCTTCGCTCGGGAGCGCCTGCGGAGCAGCGACGGCGTCGATCCGGACGATGTGATCATGTCGGCGGATCAAGCGCGAGGGCGCGGGCTGACAAGCACAGTGGTCTTCCCGGTTGGGAACATCGCGCCGCAAGGTTCGGTGATCAAAGCCACCGCCATCGACCCGAGCGTCGTCGATGACGACGGCCTCTACCGCCACCGCGGGCCCGCGCGCGTCTTCACATCGGAGCGGGAGGCCATCCGCGCGGTCAAGGGTTTAAGCGAGGATCGCGTCCGCGCAGGCGATGTGCTGGTCTTGATCGGAGTCGGTCCTGCCGGCACCGGGATGGAAGAGACCTATCAGCTCACCTCGGCTTTGAAGTTCATCCCCTGGGGCAAGCAGGCGCCGATCATAACCGACGCGCGTTTTTCCGGGGTTTCGACCGGCGCCTGCATCGGGCATGTCGGTCCCGAGGCGCTGGCGGGCGGCGCCATCGGCAAGCTGCGCGATGGCGACCTGATCGAGATCGAGATCGACCGCGTGTCCTTAAGCGGCAACGTAAATCTGGTGGGCGCGCGGGATGGCGCTTTGTCGCCGGAAGCAGCAGCCGCACTCTTGAAGGAGCGCGATCCCCATCCGGACTTGGCGCCGCATCCGGATCTGCCGGCCGACACACGCCTTTGGGCGGCGCTGCAAGCGGCCAGCGGCGGCGTCTGGTCCGGCTGCGTCTACGACGTGGACAAGATCACCGCGGCGCTGGAGGCCGGTATGCGCGTCTTGTCCACGTCGGATGATTAGCAGGAGCCAATAGGGATGACATAGTCCTCGATGATCCAGCCTTTCCGGCCATGGAAATCGACCTTATACCAGTCATCCGCGTACTCGAGCGCCGTCAGCCGGATGCCGGGCGCGAGCTGGTGAATGATGGTTCCCCAAGGCTCTTCGCGGAAGTTCAAGATTTCCGTCAGCTCGACCATGCAATCCGTGAGCAAGCTGGACGCCGCTTCCTCTGTGGCGGCCGGCTGCGGCTCAGGGGCGGGATCGGGCAATGCGCAATTCCCGATTGGGATCACCGTTTCCCCAAAGATCCAGCCCTGCCGGCCATAGAAATCGACCTTGTACCAGCCATCGGCGTACTCGAGCGCCGTCAGCCGGATGCCCGAGGGGAGTACTTGAATGATGGCGCCCCAAGGCTCTTCGCGGAAGTTCAAGATTTCCGTCAGCTCCACCAGACAGCCGGACAACAGGACTGAACTCGGCGAGGCGCCAGCCAGCAGCACCAGCGTGCCGGGCCGGTCGACAACCGTACAGGTCATGCCATTGCTGGGATAGCCGAGCCAGGGAATCTTCGTCCGCGGCGCTGTGCCCGCGTCCAGGAATACCAGCCCAGCCCCAGGCCGCCGGAAACAGACCTCTATGCCCGGGGTGACATATCCCCAAAGATCAATCGCGTCCACAACCCCCTGCGCAATCACCGTGGCATCGCTGATTTCAGTCGCTCCGACGCGCCGCCCCTGGGCGCCAAGCTGCCAATAGCGGACGACAATTTCATCCGGCAGCTCGTTTAACGTTTGCGCGACGACAATCGCTGTTGGCAGCGCAGCTGATGCGGAGGACTCCCCGTCACTCTCGGACCCGTCATCTCCCTCGTCGCCCTCGGAACTGTCGAAAACCAGACCGCCTCTCCCCAAATTACTCTGATCGAGCGAAGCCCCTCTTTCCAGCAAAGTCCGGGCGGTGATCATGGCGTTTGCAGATGCCCCAATGTCATTCATGGCATGGATGCCAAAGGTATATTCCGTGTCCGCATCGAGAGAACTAAAAGTATAAGAATCGACATCGCCGACATTGAGCCAAGTGCTGAAGATGCCCGCTTCAGCTTGGCTTTCGGGCTGATTAGGATTCACCCATCCTTGAACTTCATAGCTGGTGGCGCCATCGGACTTATCCCAGACAAGCGTGGCGCTGTCCTGGTCGATGTCGCTGGCTTCAAAGCCGGAAGGCGGATCCGGCGACTGGGTAACTGCGCTGGCGGTGGTGACTGGTCCCTCGCTGGCGGCAGCGGAAACGCCTGCCCGGTTTTTGGCGCGCACGCGCAGCGTATAAGCGGTGTTCGCGCTAAGGCTGCTAAAGATATGCTCGGTATCGCTTCCGGCATCCGTCCAAGAATTGCCGTCCGTGCTGACTTCGTAGGTATCCACGACGCCGCTGCTGGCCGTCCAGGTCAGCTTGATGCTGTTCGCGGTGATGGTGGGGGTGGCCAAGCCGCTGGGAACGCCCGGCACGGCGGCTGGCAATGTTGTGACGGAAGCCGCGCTGGCCGCGGACGAGACGCCGCTGGCGTTCTTGGCCCGCACTTGCAAGGTGTAAGCGGTGTTGGCTGTCAGACCGCTGAAACTATGCGTCGTGTCCGTCCCGCCGGCGTCAACCCAGTTATCGCCGCCATCGCTGCTGACTTCGTAGGTTTCCGCCCCGTCCGCGCTGGCCGTCCAAGTCAGCGTGATGCCGCTCGCGGTGACGGCGGAAGTCTCCGGAGCGGTGGGCGGATTGGGCAAGGTCTTCACGGTGGTCGCGCTGACAGCGGACGAGACGCCAACGCGGTTCTTCCCGCGCACGCGCAAGGTGTAGGCTGTGTTGGCATCCAAACCGCTGAAGACATGCTCGGTATCGCTTCCGGCGTCCGTCCAGTCGTTGCCATCCGTGCTGACTTCGTAGCTATCGGTCACGCCACTGCCAGCCGCCCAGCTCAGCGTGATGCTGCTCGCGGTGATGGCGGATGTGGCCAGGCTGCCGGGGTCGCCGGGCGCGGCCGACGGCAAGGTCGTGGCTGGGTCTGCGCTGGCCACAGCCGAGACGCCATTGGTATTCTTCCCGCGCACTTGCAAGGTATAAGCCGTGTTGGTTGTTAGACCGCTGAATACATGCTCGAGGTCGCTGCCCGCGTCTACCCAGTTATCCCCGCCATCTTTGCTCACTTCGTATGTATCCACTACGCCGCTGCTAGCTGTCCAGGTCAGCGTGATGCTGGTCTTTGTAACGGCGGATGTTGTCGGGCTGCCGGGAATGCCGGGCACAGCCGACGGCAAAGTCTTGACGGAAGCCGCGCTGGCCACAGCCGATACGCCGCTGCCATTCTTCCCTCGCACACGCAAAACGTAAGCGGTGTTGGCTGTTAGACCGCTGAAGACATGCTCGGTGTCACCCCCGCCGGAATCAATCCAGTTCGTGCCATCTTTGCTGACTTCGTAGGTATCCACTACGCCGCTGCTGGCCGTCCAGGTCAGCTTGATGCTGGTCGCCGTGATGGCCGATGTCGTCGGGCTGCCAGGAACGCCGGGCACAGCCGTCGGCAAGGTCTTGACCGAAGCCGCGCTGGCCGCAGCCGAGACGCCGCTGCCATTCTTGCCGCGCACTTGCAAGGTGTAAGCGGTGTTGGCTGTTAGACCGCTGAATACATGCTCCAGGTCGCTGCCCGCGTCTACCCAGGTATCCCCGCCATCTTTGCTGGCTTCGTAGGTATCAACAACGCCGCTGCTGGCCGTCCAGGTCAGCTTGATGCTGGTCGCCGTGATGGCCGATGTCGTCGGGCTGCCAGGAACGCCGGGCACAGCCGTCGGCAAGGTCTTGACCGAAGCCGCGCTGGCCGCAGCCGAGACGCCGCTGCCATTCTTGCCGCGCACTTGCAAGGTGTAAGCGGTGTTGGCTGTTAGACCGCTGAAAATATGCTCGAGGTCGCTGCCCGCGTCAACCCAGGTATCCCCGCCATCGCTGCTGACTTCGTAGGTATCAACAACGCCGCTGCTGGCCGTCCAGGCCAGCTTGATGCTGGTCTTTGTAACGGCCGATGTCGTCGGGCTGCCGGGAATGCCAGGCACACCGGCTGGCAAGGTCGTGGCTGGATCCGCGCTGGCCGCGGAAGAAACGCCAGTCCGGTTCTTGGCGCGCACTTGCAAGGTATAAGCGGTGTTGGCTGTTAGACCGCTGAAGATATGCTCCAGGTCGCTGCCCGCGTCTACCCAGTTATCCCCGCCATCGCTGCTCACTTCGTATGTATCGACCACGCCGCTGCTGGCCGTCCAGGTCAGCGTGATGCTGTTCGCGGTCACGGCCGAAGTTTCCGGGCTGCCAGGAACGCCGGGCACAGCCGTCGGCAAGGTCTTGACCGAAGCCGCGCTGGCCACAGCCGACACGCCAATGGCATTCTTGCCGCGCACTTGCAAAACGTAAGCGGTGTTGGCTGTTAGACCGCTGAATACGTGCTCGGTGTCGCCGCCGGAATCAATCCAGTTCGTGCCATCTTTGCTGACTTCGTAAGTATCCACAACGCCGCTGCTGGCCGTCCAGGACAGCGTGATGCTGGTCTTGGAGATGGCCGATGTCGTCGGGCTGCCGGGAATGCCGGGCACACCGGCTGGCAAGGTCTTGACGGGATCGGCGCTGACCGCGGACGAGACGCCGCTGGCGTTCTTGGCGCGCACTTGCAGGGTATAGGCGGTGTTGGCGTCCAACCCGGTGAAAATGTGCGTCGTGTCCGTTCCGCCAGCGTCAACCCAGTTAGCGCCGCCATCTTTGCTGACTTCATAAGTCTCCGCGCCGTCCTCGCTGGCTGTCCAAGTCAGCGTGATGCCGCTGGCGCTGATAGCGGAGGTCGTGGGAGCGGTGGGCGGGTTGGGCAAAGTCTTGACCGAAGCCGCGCTGACCGCGGACGAGACGCCGCTGGCGTTCTTGGCTCGCACTTGCAGGGTATAGGCGGTATTGGCATCCAATCCGGTGAAGCTATGCGTCGTGTCCGTTCCGCCAGCGTCGACCCAGGTATCGCCGCCGTCGCTGCTGACTTCATAAGTCTCCGCGCCGTCCTCGCTGGCTGTCCAAGTCAGCGTGATGCCGCTGGCGCTGATAGCGGAGGTCGTGGGAGCGGTGGGCGGGTTGGGCAAAGTCTTGACCGAAGCCGCGCTGACTGCGGGCGAGACGCCGCTGGCGTTCTTTGCCCGCACTTGCAAGACATAAGCGGTGTTGCCGTCCAATCCGCTGAAAATATGCGTCGTGTCCGTTCCGCCAGCGTCAACCCAGTTAGCGCCGCCATCGCTGCTGACTTCATAAGTCTCCGCGCCGTCCTCGCTGGCTGTCCATGTCAGCGTGATGCCGCTGGCGCTGATAGCGGAAGTCGTGGGAGCGCTGGGCGGCTTGGGCAAAGTCTTGACCGACGCCGCGCTGACCGCGGACGAGACGCCGCTGGCGTTCTTGGCTCGCACTTGCAGGGTATAGGCGGTGTTGGCGTCCAACCCGGTGAAAATATGCGTCGTGTCCGTCCCGCCAGAATCGATCCAGTTCGTGCCATCTTTGCTGACTTCGTAGGTTTCCGCGCCGTCCTCGCTGGCTGTCCAGCTTAGCGTGATGCCGCTGGCGCTGATAGCGGAGGTCGTGGGAGCGCTGGGCGGGTTGGGCAAGGTCTTGACCGCAGCCGCGCTGACCGCGCCCGACGTGCCGACGCGGTTTTTGGCGCGGACTCGCAAGGTGTAAGCGGTGTTGGCGTCCAGGCTGCCGAAGACATGCTCGGTGTCGTCCCCCGAATCCGTCCAGTCGCTGCCGTTCGTACTGACCTCGTAGCTATCGGTCACGCCGCTGCCAGCCGCCCAGCTCAGCGTGATGCCGCTCGCGCTGATGGCGGATGTGACCAGACTGCCGGGGTTGCCAGGCACGGCCTCCGGCAAGGTGATCACAGCGGGCGCCCCGGCGACGGAGGATTTGGCGGCGCCGTTGCGAGCGCGGACTTGCAGGGTATAGGCGGTATTGGGCTTCAAAGCACTGAAACTGTGCTCGGTATCCGCGCTGCCGGAATCGATCCAGTCCGCGCCGTCTTTGCTGACTTCGTAAGTTGTAACCGTGCCGCTGCTGGCGCTCCAGCTGAGCTTGACGCTGGTCGCGGCAAGTTCGGATGTAGATGGGCTGCCGGGCGCGCCCGGCACATTATTTGAATTTGCCTGTAATGTGCTGACGGCGCTGGTGGCCGAATGCGCGCCGCTCGGAACGCCCGCGCGAACATCAATGGTGTATGTTGTCCCAAGCGTTCGACTCGGGAAGCTATGCGAAGCGCCGGTCCCGATATCTGCCCAACTGCCATTGTCAATCCGGATTTCGTAACCTGGAACAGTTGGACGCGTCTCTGCTTCGCTAGTGGGAACAGGATCCCAACTCACGACGAGCGTCGTTCCCGAGAAGCTAAAACAAAGATTCCCGGGCGCGTTTGGTTTGGTATATGCCGCCGCGACGTTGCCGAACCTGGACTTTACATTGCCCTGAACCGCTCTGACCCGGAATCCATAATATGCTCCTGGCTCCAAGCCTGTGACTGTTGCCGAGATCACATTGCCGAGTTCTACAAGGTCTGCAGGTTGCGGGAGCATCTGCTGGTATTCATAACCAGTCGCGCCAGCGATTGCCTGCCAGAAAAGGGTGACGCTCGTCGTGGTGGAGGAGCTGACAGAGACGTTCGGCCCGATTGTTTGCGATGTAATTTGCGCCCGCGTGGATGGAGCGGGCAGCGCAAACAGGATTAGCGCGATAGCGACAACACAGAACTGCCGCGGCTTTGCGAGAAACCGAAAATGACTTGGTATGTGTATGCGCATGATGATCCACCGACTCGTCTCTCAACGCCAAGTAAATTCATTATAGGGATGTTCAATTTCGGGGCAAATCAAAACGAAATGAATACAGGTCCTCCCGCGCCGTCCGCGCTTTTTGATATGCTCTTTTCCCGATGCCGGGGCATTTGACAATCGGCAGCGCAGCATTTACACTCGCTGGGATACAATCAGCTGTGGAGGCTGCGAGTCGATGTTAAGCCAGGAAGAAATCGCCTTTTATCACGAAAATGGATACCTGACTGTCGAGAACGTGCTCAGCGCCACTGAACTGGACGCGCTGCAGCGGGTGACCGACGAGTTCGTCGAGCGTTCGCGCTTTGTCAGCGAGCACGATGACATCTTTGATCTGGAGCCGGATCACAGCTATGACAACCCGCGCTTGCGCCGGATCAAAGAGCCTGTTTCGCATCACGAAGTCTATGATCGGACGCTGCGCCACGATGGCATTCTGGACATCGTCGAGCAGTTGATCGGCAAGGGCGTTCGCTTCAACGGCAACAAGCTCAATATGAAAACCGGCGGACATGGCGCGGCGGTGGAATGGCATCAGGATTGGGCATTTTATCCCCATACCAACGACGATTTGCTGGCTGTCGGCGTCGCCATCGACGCCATGACCGAAGACAACGGCTGCATGTTGATGGCGCCGGGCTCGCACAAAGCCGATTTGGTCAGCCATCACGAAAACGGCGTCTTTGTCGGCGCCGTGGCCGACCCCGATTTCAAGCCGCAGCGCGTGGAAAAATGCCTGGTCGGCGCGGGCGGCATCTCGCTCCATCACGTGCGCACCTTGCATGCCTCGGCGCCGAACCATTCCGCCAATCCACGACGTCTGCTGCTCTTCCAATACTGCTCGATCGATTCTTGGCCACTGCTTGGGTCGCCCAGTTACGACGCCTACCTCGGCACGGTCCTGCGCGGCCAACCGGTCAAGCGTCCGCGGATGGAAGCGCTGCCGGTGAGCATCCCGGAGCCGAAGCCGCAAAACGCCGGGTCTATATTCGAGATTCAAGAGGCGCTGCAAGAACGCGAGATGGCCAAGCAGTAACTTCGTCATGTCGCCCTCGCAGGCTCCCTTTCACGGGCGCGCCTTCCATTTCCTCATATTGATAGCGGGCCTCGTCTGCGTCTGTCTGGCGGCGATACAGCCCTTTATGCTGGACCGCATGCCGCGGACCGACGACGGCCTCTTGCAGATGTATCGGGGCGTCGCGCTGGATCATTCCCTGCGCGTCGATCATCCGCTCTGGCCCCGCTACTCATCGGGATTGGTCTACGGCTACGGCGCGCCGCTCTTCAACTATTTTCCGCCCCTGTCATATTTTCCGGCGACTTGGCTGCACGGGCTTGGTTTCAGCTTCCTGGTGGCTTGGCTGCTGTCGATGGTCATTTACACGCTTCTGGCTGCGCTGGGGATCTTCTTGCTCGGACGCTTGTGGACGCGTTCGGACCTGGCCGGCTGGATGGCGGCGCTGGCTTATGTTTACGCGCCGTTTTTCCTCTTCGACAGCCTGACGCGGGGCGCGTCGGCGGAATTGGCGGCATTGGCGGCTTTGCCCTTTGTCATGCTCGGGTTCACGCGGCTGGCCTGGTACGGGGGACGCCGCGACCTCGCCCTGTCCCTCGCCTCATTCGCGCTTTTCATTCCCCTGCACACCTTGATCACCTTGCACGGGACGGCGCTGCTGGCGCTCTATTGCCTCTTCCTGGTCTGGCGCGGGGATGAACGGCGCGCGGTCTTCCTCCGCTTGACGCTGGTCGGTCTGCTGGGGCTGGTCGTAACAGCCTTCTACTGGCTGCCGGCCCTGCTGGAAGCGGATGCCATCAAGCTTGGTCTGATCAGCGAGCAACTGGGACATATTGACGTTAAAGCGCATCTGCGCCCCCTCAGCGAGATAATTGCCCCACCGCATACCGCCGATCCCACACAGCAGAACCAGTCGATTCCCATCAGCCTGGGCTGGCCCCAGTTGATGCTATCGGCTGTTGGACTGCTGCTGAGTTGTCGCTCGTCCTATCGGCCCTTGCGTCCGCTGATGCTGCTGATCTGGATCATCGCGCTATGCCTGGTCTTCATGAATACGCCGCATTCCGCGCCGATTTGGGAGGCCATCCCGCTGATCGGTTTTACGCAGTTTCCCTGGCGTTTGCTGGGTTTTGCCAGTTTGTTACTGGCGCTGGCATCGGGCATAGGCGCTTTTCTGATCGCGTCGGCTTTGCCCCCGGGGAAAAGTCGAGCCTTCATGGTCGGGTCGATAGCCCTGATCATGCTGCTATATGCCCTGCCCTGGACCTATCAGGACTATCATGAGGACCTGGAGGCTGATGATATCGGCGATGTGCAGCGCTTTGAGCGGGACGGCGGTCAATTGGCGCTGTCGTCTTATGCCGAGTATTTGCCCGTCAATACCGACGCGGGTCAACTGGATCCGCGGCGGCTGGCAGAGCGATTCTCAAGAGCCGACGCCGTCCCGCGTTTAATGCCGTCGGAGACGCTTGAAATCTTGTCAGAGCAATGGACTGGCACAGCGGCGAGCTTGCGTCTGGCATCCGCCGAAGCGCAGACCCTCCTCTTCGACTGGCTGTACCTGCCGGGCTGGCGCGCGGACATTGACGGCCGGCCGGTGGAGGTCCGTCCCTCCGCGCCGGCGGGACTGGTCGCCCTGGACGCGCCGGCCGGCGAGTTTGACCTGCACATTGCGCTCGATGGGACGACGACCCAGGCGGCCGCCCAGCTTCTGAGCCTCCTGGGCTTGTTCGCTCTTGGGGCGCTGTTGCGGACTTGGCGCCGTTTGCCAGGCACAGCTGGGCTCGCAGAGCCGGCAATCAGGTTGGATATGCGTCTTCTGGCTGGCTTTGCGGGGCTCGGCCTAGCCTTGTTTCTTGTCAAGACCACCGCTCTGGACGCGCTTGAGTCGCCGTTTAAGTCATATCGATTCGGCAGCGGCGTCGACGCGCCGGCTTTGGCGAATTTCGCTAATCGAATTGATCTGCTGGCGGCTGACCTGCCCTCTGCATCAGTTGATCGCCGCCGTTTCGATGTCGCCTTGTACTGGCGTCCCCACGGCGGGGCGCTTGACCGGGACTATGCCAGCATCGTCCGCATGCGCGATCCCGGGGGTGCGGTCATCGCCGAAGCGAGCTCCTACGCGCCCGGGGGCTTGGCGACATCGAATTGGCTGACAAATGCCTACATCGAGGATGTGATCAGCCTCGAGATACCGATCTTTACGCCGCCGCTCGCTGAGGCTTACCGCCTGGAAGCGGCGCTTTTCGATGTTGACAGTCTGGAGGCTTTGAGCGTGATCAACCAGGCTGGCAATCCGCTGGATGTCAAATATCCGCTCGCTTCGCTCCGCTATCGCCCCTCCGATAGACAAGCCATGGCGGATGATTTGCCCGGAATTGACCAAGGCGCGGCGCCGGCCCTCCTGGTAGAAGCGCCGCAATTGCCGCTCTCGGCGGGGGTCGGCGATGAACTGCGCTTCAGTTGGTCCTGGCGTAAAGCCGGCGACGGCGCGGCCGGCTTTGCGGCTCGACTTCTCTGGCAGGATGGGGAAACCAAAGCGACTCATGTTTCGCGGGCTTTGCCCCTGGTTAATGGCTTCGACATCGCGCAGTGGCGTCTGGGCGAGGTCTTCCGCGGTCATCATCGCCTGATCGTGCCGCCGGACCTGCCGCCCGGGTCCTATGCTCTGGGCGCGCAGCTGCTTGACGCTGACGGCAACCCGGCCGCCGCGACCATCATGATCGACGCCGCCATGGATGTATCGGTTCCAGCCCGGCAATTCGATCCGCCCCAATTCGACCCTGTCCTTGGCGCTATTTGGGACAACAGCCTTGTCCTGCATGGCTATCGCTTTGCAGGGGCGAGCGAACTGAGTCTGATTTGGGGAACCGGACAGCCCCTGCCGGATAGCCTCCGCCTCTTTGTCCACGCGCTTGATGAGGGGGGGAAGATCGCGGCGCAATGGGACGGCGTGCCGCTTGATTGGACGCGCCCCACCACTGGCTGGCTGCCCGGCGAGTACCTGAGCACCAATCATCGTTTCGACTTGCGGGCCGGGCAATACCGCCTGCGGACCGGATGGTATGATCCCGCTTCCGGAGAGCGCGTTGGCATCGGCGAAAACGATTCTTTTCAGCTGCCAGAGCCTCTGCAATTCGAGTGAGGCGCATCCGCGTTTGCCTTTTCACACCTATTGACAACTGTGAATGCACTCGCTACGATATGCTACTTTTCTAACTGACGTTACGCAGAGAACTGAATAGGCTGCAATGTTCCCAAAGTGTGAAA
>JAPPMO010000018.1 GCA_028873975.1 Chloroflexota bacterium | reverse complement strand
TGATGCTTCGGGGAAGGGCCGGGGATGGGGTAGAAAAACATGTCCGCTCCTCAGCTCATTTTGGGGGTAAGGAGCTGGGGGATGGGGGCAGTATTTCAACAGACTCCGCCTCCCCCCTAGCGCCGGTTCTTATATTGGCGTGCATTAGCATGTCTTTGTCCGTCCTACTCCTGTCGCGACCAGCGAGAACGCTGCGGATTGGCAAGAGCCAATGGCGCAAGTATCCTGGACTGACTAAGAAAATATGCAATACAGCCGCGATTGTCAAGTGTACATTGTTGACAATCTGCAATTGGCTTGCTACACTTTCGTCGTATCGCCGCGGTCGAGAAAGAAATGAAGACCTACGTTTTTCAGCGCTTCATCTACATGATATTCTTGCTATGGATGGTATCTGTCGTGACCTTCATCGTCATACAGTTGCCGCCCGGCGATTATCTTTCAACGTATATATCTCGGCTGGAGCAGAACACGGGGCAGCAACTTGAAGAAGAGATAGTAGAGGCATTGCGCAGCCAATACGGCCTTGATCTGCCGCTGCATCAACGTTACCTAAAATGGATTGGCCAGGTGTTGAATGGGGAGTTTGGCTTTTCCTATGATTATCAGCAGCCCGTGCGCAATTTGATCGGCGAACGGCTTATTTTGACCTTCACCATCGCCATCCTCAGCGCGATCTTCACTTATGCGGTCGCCATTCCAATTGGGATCTATTCAGCCACGCATCAGTATTCAGTCGGGGATTATGTGGTGTCTTTCGTCGGCTTCGTTGGCTTGGCGATTCCCAATTTCATGCTGGCGCTGATCATGCTGTATGTGGCCTGGACGCAATTCGGGCATAATCTGACTGGATTGTTTTCGCCGGATTATCTTTACGCGCCCTGGAGCTTGGCGAAGATTGCGGACCTCGCCTTGCACCTGCCCATCCCGGTCATCGTGATCGGCACAGCCGCCACCGCTGGTTTGATACGGGTATTGCGCGGCACCTTGCTGGACGAATTGAACAAGCAGTACGTCATCACAGCCCGGAGCAAGGGCGTGGGGGAAGTTCGGCTCTTGTTCAAGTATCCGGTCCGGGTAGCGCTGAACCCCATCGTCAGCAGCCTGGCTTGGCTGTTCCCGTCTCTGATATCGGGGGGCACCATTACGGCGATCGTACTGGGTTTGCCGACGGCGGGTCCCATGCTTTATCGATCGTTAATCACGCAGGACACATTTTTGACGGCGACCTTATTGATGTTCGTCACCATTTTGACAGTGGTCGGCACAACTGTCTCCGATATTCTGCTGGTGATTGTCGATCCGCGCATCCGCATGGAACGGGCCGCGAGCTGAGAGGGAGACATTTTGTTGCGCTTGATGGGCTTAAAGCGGCAAAAAGAGAAGTCAGCCTCCGGTGACTTCAACGAAGCCTATTATCTGGCGTCGCAACGGCAACTGGTGTGGCGCAAGTTCCGCCGCCATCGCCTGGCCATGTCGTCGCTGGTGGTGATCATCTTTTTGTATTCCCTGGCCATATTCGCGGAGTTCTACACAATCAACGACTATCAGCAGCGCCACGTCGCCTTTGCCAAGGCGCCGCCGCATGCGCTTCGTTTTGTCGATGAAGACGGCAATTTCCACCTGGTTCCCTTCATTTATCAGCTCAAGCAAGAACTGGATATGGAAACGCTGCGGCGGAATTACACGGAGGATCGATCCAAGCGCTATCACTTGAAATTCTTCGTTGAAGGATTGCCTTACAAGCTCCTGGGCGTCTTTGATACCAATATCCATCTGGCAGGGGTTGAGGCGCCGGGCGTGTACTTCCCCTTTGGCACAGATGAATTGGGCCGGGATTTATATTCTCGCACCATCATCGGCGCCAGGATATCGCTTTCGATCGGCTTTATCGGCGTCGTGATCAGTTTCTTTTTCGGCTGTTTGATCGGCGGCATTTCCGGCTATTTTGGCGGGACGATTGACTTAGTCACGCAGCGCGTGATTGAGTTCATCGTATCGATACCGCAGATTCCGCTATGGATGGCGCTTTCGGCGGCATTGCCCGCGCAATGGTCCTCGACGCAAAATTATCTTGCCATCAGCACAGTATTGGCCGTGTTGAGCTGGCCGCCGCTGGCGCGCGCGGTCCGCGGCAAACTGCTGGAATTGCGCGAAGCTGATTTCGTCATGGCAGCGCGCATATCCAATATGGGCGACTTTGAAATCATTGTCAAACACTTGCTGCCGTCCTTCGCCAGTTTTCTGATCGTCGTCATCAGCTTGTCCGTGCCCGGGATGATCCTGGCCGAGACGGCACTGAGCTTTCTTGAAATTGGGATTCGCCCGCCCGCCGTGAGTTGGGGGGTTTTGCTGCAAAACGCGCAAAACATCCGCAGCCTTAGCCAGAGCCCCTGGCTATTGATTCCGGGCCTGTTTGTGGTCGTGACCGTAATGAGTTTCAACTTCCTCGGCGATGGACTGCGCGACGCCGCTGATCCATACAAGCAGTAGCGCTTTCGTTTATCCAATTTGTGGAGTCAGAGCAAATGTCCGCGGTTGAAATCTATCGCACCTTGCCGGAACAAATCGCAGCTCGCCTGCGCCAAGATGTGCTATCGAGCAAGCTCAAGCCGGGCGATCCCTTGCGCGAGATTGATCTTTCCGAACGATTCGGCGTCAGTCGAGGTCCCGTGCGCGAAGCCTTCCGTCAGTTGTCGCAGCAAGGTCTGCTGGTATTGGAGCCGAACAAGGGCGTGCGCGTGGCGCAGAACCCGAGCGTGGAAGTGCGTCCCCTGGTCGTCGAGCTGCGCCGCAAGATCGAGGTATTCGTTCTAGCCAGTATTTTCGAGCGCATCACCCCGGAAGATCTCGAAGACTGGGACGCTATACTGGCCGACATCAAGGCAGCTTGCGAGTCCTCTGACGTCGATGCCCTGACCGAACAGGACCTGCGCTTCCACCAGGCAATCATCCGCAGCCACGATGATAAAGACTTGTTCGCGCTTTGGCAGCCAATCGCGATGCGTATGATGATGCGCTACAATCGCCTCGACGACATCATGGAAAGCTACCGCGAGCACAAGCGCATTCTGGACGCGATCCGCGCGGACGACAAAGAAGTCGCGATCAAGGCGCTGGAAGACAATATACAGTAGTCGGCGGAGTTGGATTGCGCGAGCCGATTCATTGTCGACCAAGACTTTCAACATGAATTGAATCGAAGGGCAGCAGCCGCTATCAGGCGGCGAACAGGCAGGAACGGGGGCAAGCAGGATGGCGCAAGCGAGTTTCTACGAAGGCGATCGCAGGATACGCCTGGGCGAATGCGCTCCGCTTGAACCGGGACCGGGCGAAGCGCAGCTGCGGGTTTCCCACTGCGGCATCTGCGGGACCGACTTGCATATATTTCACGGCGCCATGGACGGCCGCGTGACGATGCCCGCGGTGCTGGGCCACGAAATGTCCGGCACGGTAAACCAAGTCGGACCCGGCGTCGACGGCTTCGCCGTCGGGGATCGAGTCGCGGTCATGCCCCTGGCGCCCTGCCATGATTGCCCGGCTTGCGCCGCGGGACACAGCCATATCTGCCACAATCTTAACTTCCTGGGCATAGATACGCCGGGGGCCTTTCAATCCTATTGGACCGTGCCGGCTGAAACATTGCACCCCTTGCCGGGGAACTTGTCGCTGAAGCACGGTGCCTTGATTGAACCGCTGGCAGTTGCCTGCCACGACGCGCGCCTGGCGGAGGTCAAGCCCGGCGATTATGTGGTTGTCGTGGGCGGGGGACCGATAGGCATGCTGGTCGCGCTGGCGGCGAAGCAATATGGCGCTGAGGTAATCGTCTCTGAAATCAATCCCTACCGCGTGACACTGGCGCGGGAATTGGGCTTGGCAGCCGTGAATCCGGGGGAAGTTGACCTGGTCGCGCTGGTCATGGAAGAGACGAAAGGCGCGGGCGCCGACATCGTGTTCGAGGTATCGGGGTCACAGGCGGGCGCGACGATCATGACCGAATTGCTGCGGACGCGCGGTCTGGCGGTGATTGTTGCGATCTTCGCCCAAAAGCCGGAGATAGACCTTTTTCGGTTTTTCTGGCGCGAGCTGCGGTTGCAGGGCGTACGCGTCTACGAATCGCGTGATTTTTCCGACGCTATCGCTTTGGCAGCCCAGGGCGACTTGCCGCTGGATCAGTTGATCACCGATATACGCCCACTGAGCGCCTTGAAGTCGGGCTTTGAAGATATGGAACGCGGTGGAGAAGTCATGAAGATATTGCTGGAGTTGTAGATGACCGTACTCGATCAGTTTCGTCTTGATGGGAAAACGGCGCTCGTGACCGGCGCGCGGCGGGGCATCGGCATGGCGATGGCGATGGCGCTGGCGGAAGCGGGCGCGGATATCATCGCCGTCAGCGCCAACATGGAAGCGAGCGGAAGCGCGATAGAAAAAGCGGTGAAAGCCCTGGGCTGCGGGTTCGCCGCCTACCGCTGCGACCTGTCCGACCGCAAAGCCCTGTATCAACTCATCGAACAAGTCCATGCCGACGGACATATTGTGGACATCCTTGTCAACAACGCCGGCATGGTCCTGCGCGAACCAGCGGCACAGCACAGCGACGACTATTGGGATAGCACAATTGAAGTCAATCTAAGCTCTCAGTTTGTGCTCAGTCGCGAATTTGGCAAAGGGATGCTGGCGCGCGGGAGCGGCAAGATCATTTTCGTGGCGTCGCTGTTGACGTTCCAGGGCGGGATCACGGTGCCCGGGTATGCCGCCAGCAAGGGTGGCTTGGGCCAGCTGACCAAGGCGCTGGCCAATGAATGGGCGAGCCTGGGGGTACAGGTCAACGCCATCGCGCCGGGTTATGTGCGCACGGACAATACCCAAGCGCTTCAAGACAACCCGGAGCGCTATCGAGCGATTCTGGAGCGAATCCCGGCTGGGCGCTGGGGGGAGATTGAGGACTTCAAAGGACCTGCGGTCTTCCTCGCCTCCGCGGCTTCCGATTTCGTCAACGGCGAAATCCTGGTTGTCGACGGCGGCTGGATGGGGCGCTAGCCGCGGCGTAAGCCGGGAAGCGCCTAAGTTCCTATTGTAGGTTTGTCAAAGTCCGCTTGTTCGGCGAGGATGCGCCCCCGCCAAGCCTCTGGCAGTTTGACCTCGGGCTGGAACCAAGAAGCCTCGTGCCAGTGGAGGTTGCTGCGCTTGAACTCGGGTCTGTCGGCATCGCGGGACAAGGCGCAGTCGAAGCGCACGATATATAAGCCTTTATTGGTATTCGGCGTCTGGGGGATGATATGGCTTAAGCCCCAGGTGATGCCGCGTCCGTCGCCGTTATCCGCAAAGGCGTCGGGGCAGAAGGGGCCGGGCGCGTGAGGCGACAGCTGCACATGCGCCTTCGGCTCGAAGTTCAGCCCGTCCGGGGCAAATTGTATGGTATCTTTCTCCGGTCCATCCTGGATAAGCAAAGCGGCGATGCCGCCTTCATAGGGCCAGAGCATGGTCTCGTGGCCCGAATTGGCCACGGGATTCAGATCGGATTTTCGGAAGGGTCCCTCGGGGCGATCCGCTATGGCGACGCCCTGGGCCAGCCGCAGATTCCCGGGAGACTTGTCAACAGGCGAAGCCTTGTAATAGAGCCAGACTTTGCCTTTGTAGATCAGAGGATAGGGATCGTGAATGGCGCAACTGTCCCATTCGCCGGGCTCGCCTTGCGGGATAATGGGTCGATCGAGGCGCGTCCAGGGTCCGTCGGGCGAATCTGACCAAGCGGCGCTCACGTTGACACAGTCGTTCTGCCGCCACATGGTGGTGAAGGTCTGGTAATAGAGATAGTAGCGTCCGTCAAAGACCAGCACATCCGGGGTTGAAAGCGAGCGATCGCCGTAGCTGCCGCGGGGCGCGCGCGGCACAGCGATGCCCTGCTCCTCCCAGTTGAAGCCGTCCTTTGAAGTCGCATAACAGATATCGGCGAGGTCCCAATCCACAACCGGGATCTCGTCATTGGCTTTGTCAATGTTAAAGCGTCCGACGGGCATGTATTTCGTAGACCGCCGGGTATACCAGACATAATAAACGTCGCCAATTTTGAGGACTTTGGAGGGATCGCGCCTGGATACGGAAAGCTCTGTATCGTCTATACCGATGCCGGTGAGCGGCGAGTACCTGAAGGTGGTATAAAAGGGATTGCCAGCGTCTTGCTCTGGCGTCCACATATCGTATAGTCGGTGCATGGCTGCGCTGAGCGGTCGGTCGGTCGGCTTCTCTTTTGGCAAAAAGCCCGGAAAGGCGGAGGTCGGTTTGCTTTCACTGTTCATGGGAACTCCTGGGACGAAATCAGGCGGATAGAACCGCAAGTGTTGACTTGGCAAAAGACAAAGGGCATATTATGTAAATTGTAGACAATCAACATTGGACTGTCAAATCAATAAAATGGCGGGTTAGTGTATCGAAGTCGGTTGAAATTCAAATGAGCCGCATTCAGTTTCACCACAAAGACACGAAGGACACAAAGAAAAGGGCTATTTCGCAACCAATTCTCAGTGCCCTCGGTGTACTCGGTGGTTAAGATTTTCTGTTTCAACCGAAAAGGATACAGTACCAAATGGCGCCTGGAGAGAAAGATGATGGAGGCTGACTACATCGTCGTAGGCGCGGGTTCCGCAGGCTGCGCGCTGGCCTATCGTTTGAGCGAGGATGGCAAGCATTCTGTGCTTTTGCTGGAAGCCGGCGGACCCGATCGCGCGCCGGATATTCATATCCCGGCGCGTTTTTCCAAGCTCTTTCACACGGAACTGGACTGGGACTACGAAACCCTGCCGCAAGCGGGCCTCAAGAACCGCCGCGAATATGTGCCGCGCGGCAAGGTCTACGGCGGCACCAGTTCGATGAATGCCATGGTATATCAGCGCGGCCATCCTGCCGATTACGATGCCTGGGCGGCCGGGGGCAATGAAGGCTGGAGCTATGCGGAAGTGCTGCCCTATTTCCGCAGGATGCAACACCAGGAACGCGGAGCGTCAGAACAGCACGGGGTCAACGGGCCCATCAATGTGGCTGATCCCCAGGATCCCAATCCCCTGAGTTTGGCTTTCGTGGAGGCGGCGCTGGAATTGGGCTTCGCGCATAACGAAGACTTTAATGACGGCGAGCAAGAGGGCTTCGGGCTCTATCAGGTCACGCAGAAGGGGGGCAAACGACATAGCGCCGCCCTTGGCTACTTGCATCCGGCGCTGGGGCGGGACAATTTCACCGCCCTGCCCTACGCGCATGCGAGCAAGTTGCTTTTCGACGGGCTTCGCTGCGTCGGGCTGGAGTACAGACACCGGGGAGAAAGCAAAACGGCTGTCGCGAAGAAAGAGGTCATCCTATGCGGCGGCGCGCTGAATTCTCCGCAATTGCTGCTGCTTTCCGGCATTGGCGCGGCCGGAGATCTTGCGGAAATGGGCATCCCTCTGATCATGGATCTGCCCGGGGTCGGTCAAAACCTGACGGATCACATGCAGGTCCCCATCGCCTATCATTGCAAAGAGCCGGTTAGTCTGGTCGCCAAGGAGGACCCGGTTCAAGCCAAGCTCTATAACGAAGTCAAAATGGGTCTGCTCACGTCCAATCTGGGCGAGGCCGGCGGATTCGTGAAGTTGGACCCGAAGGCGCGCTCGCCGGAATTGCAATATCACTTTGGACCGGACTGGTTCATCCGTCATGGATTCGAAAGTCCCAAGGGGCACGGTTTCACTATCCTGGCCGGATTGGTGGGCCCGAAAAGCAGCGGTCAACTCAAGCTGCAATCAGATGATCCCTTCGCGCCGCCATCAATCGACTTCGGCTGCTTGAGCCACGATGCCGATGTCCGCGTTTTGCTGCATGGCGTCAAGCTGGGGCGAGCGCTGGCTGCCGCATCCGCCTTTGACCGCTACCGCGGCGAGGAGTTTCTGCCCGGCGCTGAGGTCGTAGCCGACGAGGCATTGATTGACTATATTCGTGATTTCGCGACCACCATTTATCATCCCGCTTGCAGTTGTCGAATGGGCGGCGATCCCATGGCTGTCGTCAACGATCGCCTGCAAGTGCATGGCATAGAAAGTTTGCGGGTAGCCGATGCCTCAATCATGCCATTTCTCGTCAACGCCAACACGAACGCGCCTTGCATGATGATCGGCGAGAAGGCGGCCGACCTGATCCTCAACGGCGGGTGACATAAGGACGCAAGATGAAAGCGAATGGCAGCGACAAGCCCCGGCTGCCGGGCGAGCCGACAGCGAAAAAACCGACCGATCGCCCGCTGAGCCGGGCGACGCATCGGCTTTATGACAAGTGGGGTCGTTTCCAAGATTCCACGAGCGAATTCTACACGACCTTCAAGTACAGCCGCCTTTCGGGCATTGGAAAGGAGCCGGGCGTGACCCGGCGCGATCCCACAACGGTGCTGCGTATTGACGGGACGTATTTCGTCTGGTACACGCGGCGGGAGACCGACAAGGACCGGAATAGCAAGAACATGCCGCCGTTTCGAGAACAAACATGGGACAGTCCAGTCTATGACTGGGATCTGGCTGAGATCTGGTATGCCACGTCGCGGGACGGCTTCAACTGGCAGGAACAAGGCGTCGCCGTCAGCCGGGGCCCGCGCGAGGCCTACGACGGCCGCTCCGTATTCACGCCCGATGTACTGATGACGGGTGAGGGATTCTATCTCTATTATCAGGCGGTTGATTACCCATATACCCACCGGACACGCAACACCATCGGCATGTCATGGGCGGAATCGCCTCATGGTCCCTGGCGCCGGGCCGAGGCGCCAGTATTGAGGCCGGGGCAAATGGGCGAGTGGCACGGGGATGATGACTCCGACGACGTGATTCGATATGGGGATTGGGACAGCCATAAAGTTCATGATCCCTTCGTCCTGGTGCGCGAGGGTCGGTATTGGCTCTATTACAAGGGCCAGCCGATGGGCTGGACCAGCAAGTATGCCCGGGGAATCGCCTGGGGCGTGGCCAGATCCGACAAGCCCGAAGGACCCTTTCTCAAGTCAACTTTGAATCCCGTGACCAATAGCGGCCACGAAACCTGTCTCTTCCCATACGGCGGAGGCGTCGTGGCAATATGCGGGCATGACGGGCCGGAGAAGGACACGATTCAATACGCCGCGGACGGGCTCAACTTTGAGGTGGCCGCCCATGTGGTTCTTCCGCCCCTGGCGGCGGGACCCTTCGCGCCCGACTCGTACAGCGACGGGGAAGATGGCAAAGGCATCATTTGGGGGCTGTCGCATATCGCCACTGAAGAGCTAAAGAGCAGCAATTCCTATCTCGTTCGTTTTGATTGCAACCTGCGTAGCAAGCTGGAGCGCCCCGGCTTCCGCGGGACGAACATGCGTTATCCCGAGGAAGTATTCTTTTCGCCCGATATGGAATTGAATGAACTGAACAAGACCCGGCGTGTTTTCAGCCATTCACCGGAGCGCCCGGAGGAATCTCGGCCGGCGGTGCCCTTAAGCGCGGCGACGCGGCGCGTTTACGATATTTACGGCATTTACAAAGACCAGGGCAGCGAGTTCTTTTCGGCTTTCAAATACGCGCGCGTCACGGGCATCGGAAAGGAAAGCGGCGTCAGCAGGCGCGATCCGTCCAAGGTGATCAAGGTCGGTGATTGGTTTTACGTTTGGTATTCGCGCCGGCAGACCGATGAAGACTGGAGGGGCATCGAAGCCGCCAGCGAAACCAGACCAGCCTGGGATTGGGATATGGCGGATATTTGGTACGCCAGGTCGCCCGACGGATTCCACTGGGAAGAACGAGGACCCGCTGTTCTGCGCGGCGCAAAAGGCAGCTACGACGATCGCGCGGTCTTCACCCCGGATATCCTCGTTCACAAAGGCAAATACTATCTTTATTACCAAGTCATTCAAGGCATCTGGAAACAGCGATCCAGGCACCAGATAGGCATGGCTTGGTCCGCCGCGCCCGAGGGACCCTGGACCAAATGCGCAGAGCCAATCTTGAGAACCGGGCGTCGAGGAGACTTTGTCGGCGACGCCGATGACGCCGACGCCATCGCCAGCTACGGCGACTGGGACTCGCATAAATTGCACGATCCTTATGTGCTGGTATATCGCGGCGCAATCTGGCTCTATTACAAGGGCGTGCAATTCGGGAGGACTTATCGGCAGGATCTCGGCATCGGCTGGGGAGTGGCCAGGGCGGAGGACCCTCGCGGTCCTTTCATCAAGTCGCCGCTAAATCCGCTCACAAACAGCGGTCATGAGACCTTTCTCTACCCTTTTCGCGAAGGTATCGCCGCCATCACGAGCCTCGAAGGACCGGAAAAGAACACGGTTCAATACGCCCCGGACGGCTTGAACTTTGAGGTCGTGGGCAAGGTCTCGGTCCCGCCGATCGCCGCTGGTCCCTTTGTGCCCGACGCTTTCAGCAACAGCGGCGACGGCCGCGGCGTGACCTGGGGACTGTCGCATATCCACCATGGGCATGATGGACGCATGGCCAACAGCTACTTGGTCCGCTTCGATTGCAATTTGAGTCGTGAAATTGACCGCGCGGGTTTCTATCGCGCCTGGAATTACCGTTTCCCGGAATCCGTCTACTTCAGCGAGGATTTTCGCTTGAATGAGGGGATGAAATCCCAAGCGATCGAGCTCATGCGGGCAATCGACGAAGACACTGGTTTCCTGGAATAGCGCATATACAAAGCTTGTCCGCTACTGGATCATGCTGACACGCTTTTTCTACCCCATCCCCCGGCCCAGCGCCCCCTCGGTCCCCCGCCTCACGGGGGAAGTATCCCGAAGCATCAGGGAAGGGGAGCTAAACTTGGCGGATTTCGTAATAATTTGTTGATTTTCGCAAGGATCGCCAGCTTTTTTGTATCGATTCGGTATGGTTCTGATTTCCATTAGGTACAATTTGCAGTACCGGACAAGCCTTACAGGGGGGGACGAAGCCAAATGATCAAGGCTTCCGGGCAACGAGGCTGAACATCAAGGGAAATCGTTGCGGCAGACGATCTGGCATGGCATAGCGTCTGTCGCCGGCATCGCGCATGTCAGTCATGGGCTTGAAACCGTTGCAATGAGGATATTCGCCAAATCCGACCAGCGCAAAGCCGGCCGAGATCAAAGCCGAAATCACGTCCGCCAAGCCCCAGAGATATTCCACGCCGGGATGTGGGTTGACAAAATCCTGGATGCCCGCCTGCAATTCATCCGTCTCGCCTGCCGAGCCGGTCAAGGCGACATAATCGCCAATGCCGGACTCGAATTCGACAAAGGAACCGCCCATATAGTCATACTTCAGCTGCCAATTCTCGCCGAACATGAGCAGAGCGGGGTGGAAATCAATGAAGACAAAAGTCCCGCCGCGCTTGAGACATCGGCGGATGCCCTTTGCCCAAGCGTCTAAATCCGACAGCCATACCAAAGCGCCATAAGACGCGAAAACCAGGTCATACTGCGTCTGGTTGTTCGCGAAGAAATCATAAATGTCGGCGCGGATATATTCGGCTGGGATGCCGCTATCGCGGGAAAGTTGGCGCGCGAAGTCGATCGCCTCGTCGCTGATGTCGACGCCGGTGACGATAGCGCCCAGATGATTGGCGATGCTCAAGCTGTCCTGACCGCAATTGCATTGCAGATGCAGCAGCGTCTTGCCGGCGATATCGCCGAGCAGGCGTTTTTCTTCCTCAAACAGCGTACTTCCCCCGGCGCGGAAGAAGGCAGCCTGATCGCCTTTGTGGCTGTTGTGCGCCTTGGTCGCTTCATTCCAGGACAAGCGGTTGATTTCGTGATGGACCTTGTTCGGCATGATATTCTTTCTCCGCGGCAGGTTTCGGCCAAGCTTGAAAGATGATTCTAGTTGCGCCGTAGAGGGCTCGCAAGCCGCTCGATCCGGCAACATCAGCTATGTGGAGAATGTAGGGCAATCGCTTCAAAGGGTGGTTGTAGGGGCGAGCCTTGGCTCGCCCACCGTTCCGGCTAGGTTTTGCGGGCGACCCGGTGGACTCTGTTGAAAAAGCACTAAAACCCCCACCCCAAACCCCTCCCCCATAAAGAGGGAGGGGCTTTAACGGCTTATTAAGGTTCAGAAAGCTCCCCTTCCCTCATTTTGGGGGCAAGGGGCCGGGGGATGGGGTAGAAAAAGCGCATTGAATTACCAGTAGCGGACAAGCCTTGTAGGGGCGACCAATCTGGTCGCCCGTTGCCCCCACGCTTGTGGTTTCGGGCGACATGGTATGTCGCCCCTACCGCCGGCAATTATTTTAGAGACATGACTTTGTTGGTTCTACTGAGCCCGCAGAGAAATGCCTCATTTACTTTGTGTTCTTCGTGTCTTGGCGGTCAGTGTCTACGCGACCTGTGGTTGGTCATGATTTCGACCGGGCAAAAGCCGCTTGACTTGCCAATAATCTGAAATGCAGCCAAGCATCAGGGCAATTGCATCAAAATGTGGCGACTGACATGGTACGAAATTGGACTGATTATTAACCACCGAGGGCACCGAGAACACCGAGAAAAGCAACGGAATATAGCTCATGTTATGTTTCAGGCTTGCTTTTCAGCTACAAATGAAGTTTCGCTGGCGAGCTCGCCGTATTCTGGTGACGGAATTAGAGGGAAAGCGTACAAAGGACCCTAAACTCGGTGCTCTCGGTGTCCTCGGTGGTGAAAAAATAATTTGATGCGATTGCCCTGCCCCAAGCATGCGGAATCCTTGCTTGCAGCCGTCCAGGTGTCTATAATGGAATGACAATAGAGTTGAGACAGTTGTCGCAAATGGAAGATCTGTCGCAATTCGCAGCCTCCGCCGCGTGGGAAAAACGATCCTACGCGCCGCCTGACAGGCGTGAAGAAGAGGCGCTGCGCCTGCGCGCAAAGATCGTCGGCGTCCTCATACGACAAAGCCGCATGGCTGCGTCGCGTTCAATTGAAGACTGCGCCGAGCGTTTGGGGGTGTCGCCGGAACTGGCAAGAGATTGGGAATACGGCGATAGCGCGCCAAGCCCGTCCCAATTGCAAAGCCTGGCCAGTTACTTGAATGTGCCGGTCAGCGCCTTGTGGCAAGACAATGAGCGCGTGGGATTCCAGGACGCACGCGCTGAAACTGACGGGTCTGCGGCTTTGCGCCAGCAATTGCGCGGCGGTCTTTTGCGCGTTGCGCGCGGTCTAAAGGGAATAAGTATTGAGCGGCTGAGTGAAATGACCGCGATTGACAGGAGCCATTTACAAGCATACGAATCGGGCCAGCGGGTGATTCCGATGAACCATCTGCTGATCCTGGCAAACTCACTCGATCGTGACCTCGAATACTTTCTGGGGGGCGGACAAGGGTCGGTCCCGGAAACCGAGGGCGAAACGGCATTGACCGCGCGAGCCGCCAAGAGCGAAGAGGAATGCGGATTTGCCGTCGATCGGAAAACGCAGGGCATTATCAAGCTGGCGGTCGCGTTTAGCCAAATCCCCAGTGAAGAACTGCAGGGAATCGCCGATGCTTTACTAGCTATCTCCAGAGCAGAGTCCGGTTCCAACGGTGCTTGATCCACAAAGCGCAGCGCGCGCCTCCTTTTTAACATCTCCCCTTGCTCATGCAAGGGCTTGTCTTTTCTGTGAGCGACGCAGACCTTTTCGCCGATTACGCGCCGAGCGGCTGTGATTCAGCCGCCGGTTATGACCGCCCGATCCTAAGATGCCCTCCCCCGGAACAACGGTTGTCAAGTTCCATCAATTGCGACTCTTCTTGCTGATAGTCGCCTTCATGTCGAGCATCTATCTTCTGACATATCGCGCTCGCATCGAATCCGGCGATACCTTGCGCGCGCTTGACGCGGTAACCAGTCAATCGCGATATGGCGACTGGTTGATGGACGAATCCGCCTGGTTCAAACCGCCGCTGCGCATTCGAAGATGGGTCGACCTGCCCCTCGGGGGTTATGACGTCGAGGAAAGGCTGAACATTCACCTCGCCATTCCCTTGCTCAAGCTGGCTGAATGGCTGCCGCGACTGGGGAATATCCATACGGTCTGGCTGCTCAACATCATCGTCGCGTCCTTGACTGTGGGCTTGCTATATCTGTGTTTGCGAGCCATGACCTATAGCGACGGGGTGTCCGCAGCAGTGGCGCTGGGCGCCGGCATATCGAGCAATCTTTGGGCATACAGTCAGACAATGTTTCGCGAGCCCCTGGTGGGTTTTTTTCTGCTGCTGGCGCTGTATCTGATTCAACTGTCTATGCGCCGGTCGATTCTTCTGCGACTGGCGGGGATTCTGGCCGGGCTGCTGGCGCTTTACCTGGCGACAGCGACCAAGTATTCGGCTGTGGCGGCATTGCCGGCGCTGGCTGTCTTCGCGCTGCCGTCTCACCGGCGTCTGGAATCAGCGGCGATGCGGCGCTTGTCTTGTGGCGCGCTTGCGCTTCAAGCCCTGCTATTGTTTGGGCTGATGTTCTTTCAGCCCCTTTCACAGCTAATACACAGCTTCTACCCTGATCTGGACCCCGCCGACAGCTATTTCTCCTACGCCTTGCGGATATTCCTTTTGAGCCTCGGCGGCAGCATCTGGGCCACGTCTCCATTAGCCCTACTTTCAGTTGCGGGGGCATTTGTCCTTTTGCGCCAAGGCAAACATCGACTTGTTTGGACTGTCTGGCTCTTAACCATCGGTTATTCCCTTGGACATGCCCTGCCCACTGGCGAGCACTGGTTCGGCGGCTTGAGTTGGCCGCCCCGCTTTCTGACGCCTGTCCTGCCTATTCTGGCGCTGGCCTCCGCCCCGATCATGCAGATCGCCGCAAGCCGCCGGGGCAAGTTCTACAGATATTTTGTCGCGGTCCTAATCTGTTACGGCATCTGGATCCAATTCAGCGCGGTGTCTTTGAGCCTGGCGCATTATACGGAGACCCTGCCGCCGGAATCCCAAGGGGTTTCGGAGTGGGAACCGGGATTGACGCAACCACGATATTTTCGCTGGGCAGTTCTGCCGGGGCGTTGGGCGGATTTAGGCTTTGACTTCGTCTGGATTCGCGCCGGGGCGTTCTGGTGGGGTATTGGATACGCCCTATTCAGCTTGCTCCTTTTGCGCGCCATCATTACTGTTATTCGCCAGCCGTGCCGCCGCTATTCCCCGCTGGATTCGCTTTTGGCGGTCCTCGCCCTGCCCCTGATTATTCTGAATCTGGGGTCGATTTATGATCGGGATCCGCTGACGCGGTCGCAGAAGCGGGCCCTGCACGATGCGCTCGACTATCTGGCGCAAGAAGCCCGAGCCGACGATATTTTGCTGCTGCCCAACAACCTCTACAGCGGCTTTGTATTGAATCACCTGGATTCGCCCCGCCCGCGACCGGTTATCATGCCGGAAGCCCTGGCGCAGGCGGCCAGCGACAAGCAACCTGCGAAGGTAGTTTCGAACAATCCCAACGACTGGTTCGACATTTTCACTGTCCGCGCCTTGCATCATCTGGCCGGGAAACATGACCGCCTCTTCCTGCTGGCCAATACCAACGCCTTCATGCCCTGGAGCTTCCGACCCTATGAGCGCTACCTCGCCTTGCACTACTATCCCCTGAGAGAAGTCGCATTGGACAAGCAGGACGATACTGTCCGCTTGCTCGAATACAGCACAAGATTCGCAGCGCCGAACCCAATGTCCAGCTACGCCGCGGAAGTGATGACGGACCTGGTCTTCGGCGATATGCTTCAGCTGCGGGGTTTCGTCATACCCGGCGGTGATGTCTATCGCGCCGGAGACAGTTTGGAGATATCGCTGCTATGGCAAAGCGAGCAAACGCTTAGCCAGGACTATACGATAGCCTGGTTTATCGCCGAGCCGGAAACGGGTCGGGTCGTCGTCCAAGGACAGGATTCCGCTCCGCAAGCCGGGTTTGCGCCCACGTCCGCCTGGCGCGCTGACGCGCCCGTCTGGGATAACCGCGCCCTGCGGCTGCCGTCAGACATGCCGCCGGGCAGTTATGAAGTTTGGATCGCCGTCTACCGGCATGATCCTGAAAGCGGAGAGATCCTGCGGCTAGGAGTGACCGGAAGCAATGCCGCCAAGGACGGCGCTATAGGCCGCTTGCCCCTGAACATAGCTGTTGAATGAGCTTATTTCCTGTCATTTTAGGCTTTGGCTTCATCGGCGCAATCGCCTATGTTTCAATCGCGCGGGTTCATATAGACTAATCTTGTTTATGCAGCCGCTCGGCGGCAACTGAGGAGATTGGATGTCTGCCGAATTCGTCGTTGAAACTCCGATAAAGACCAATCACAGCAGCGCATTCCGATTCATAGTTTCGCACATTTTCCGGCATCCGGTCGCAGCGGTATTGCTGGTGGTCGGCGCCTTCAGCAACGCCTATCTAGCCGGCGTCGTTCCCGGCTTGGTGGGCGACGCCTTTGACGCGATCCTGCTCATCAACGAGGAAAGCCCGTCGCTGGTGCTCAACAGCGTTCTGCTCATCATCGCTTCGCAGACTTTGCGATCAATACTGCAATTCATGCGCAATTTCTCGGCTGAGGTATTTGCGCAGCGCTTCGAGCGGGACGTCCGCGACGAGCTTTACGCCAGCCTGCTGGGCAAGAGCATGAGTTATCATGACAGCCAGCCGGTGGGCGAGACGATGGCCCGCGTCACCAACGACGTCCGCGAAATGAATCTGATGATGAACCCGGGCATCAATTTGACGATCGGCGCCAACATGTTTCTCATCACGCCGGCCATCTTTGCGCCGGGCATTCACCCGCAGCTCATCCTGACGCCGATGTTTTTCATCGTAGCTCACATCCTGGTTCAGATCTATTTTGTAAGGCGCTTGCATCCGATCGCGCAGGACGTTCGCAGCAGTTTCGGCCGGATGAACGCTCGCCTGGCGGAGGCGCTGGAAGGTCTGGAAGTCGTCAAAGGCGCCGCGCAGGAAGCAAGCGAGATCAAGACATTTGAAAGCCTGGCGGACCGCGTTCGAGACCGGTTCATTGAGCAGGGCGAATTTGAAGCGCGTTATTTATCCGTGTTGCTCTTTGGACTGACCTTCGTGGCGGCGTTGATCCATGCTAGCGCGCTGTTTCGCGCTGGCGCCATTGGCGAAGGCGAAGTGGTCGCATTTCTCGGATTGATCAATATCTTCCTGTTTCCGGTGTTCATCTCCTTGTTCTCGACCTCCCGTATCGCCTCCGGTTATGCCAGCGCGGAACGCATCCTGGAGGTCCTCAACTACCGGACCATGCTGGATCGAAACCCGCGCGGATACAGCGGGAACGTTCGCGGCGCCATCAGCTTCGAAAATGTAGATTTCACCTACGGCGGCGAAGAGATCCTGCGAGAGATCTCATTCTCGATTGAGCCGGGGCAAACAATCGCAATCGTGGGCCAAACCGGTTCCGGCAAGAGCACGCTCAGCAAATTGATCAATCGCATCTATGATGTCAGCGGCGGGCGTATCCTGGTGGATGGCGTGGACTTGCGCGACTGGAATTTGCAAGACCTGCGCTCGCAGATCAGTATTATTGAGCAGGACATTTTTTTGTTCAGCCGCTCAGTTGCCGAGAATATCGCTTTTGGCAGGGATGACGTCGATATGACTCGCATTGTCGAATCGGCAAAGGCTGCGCAGGCTCACGAATTCATTTCGTCCTTTCCGGCGGGGTACGAGACGGTGATCGGGCAGCGGGGGATGACGCTGAGCGGCGGGCAGCGACAGCGGCTGGCGCTGGCGCGGGCCTTCCAGACGGATCCGCCGATTCTCATCCTGGACGACAGCACAAGCGCCATCGACAGCGCTACCGAAGACAAAATCCAGCGCGCGATCTGGTCGGCGGCCAGCGGTCGCACGACCCTGCTCATCACCCATCGCCTGTCACAGATTCGCTGGGCGGATCATATTGTCGTCCTGCGCAAGGGCAGAATTGTCGCGCAGGGCAGTCATGAGCATTTGATGAAGAGCTCGCGCTCTTATCGTCACATCTTCGATCGTTATCACGAAAGCCCGTCGGATCCGGGGCGGGCGGGGGATTGACATGGCTGCGGTCTTCGGCGGTCTGCAAGGCGATTCTTACGACAGGCAGTATAGCGACGTCTATCTGTTCAAGCGCATCGGCAGCTACATGGCGCAGCATAAAGGGCTGGTATTCCTGGCTTTGCTGGGTTTCCTCGTCGTGGGCGCGGCGCGCGCGGCGCGTCCCGTCATCATCAGCGCCGCTATTGACGAGCTGGTGAAACACAGCGATGTATTAGGCTTTCTCTTTGTCATGCTGGTTGCGATCGCGATTAGCGAATATGTCTGCAACTATGGCAGGCGCAGATTCACAGTCGATGTGATCGGCAAGGTGGTGGCGGAAATGCGCAAAGAGGCCTTCGCAGCCGCGATTGATCGCGATCTCGCCTTTTACGACCGGCACAAAACCGGTACTGTCGTCAGCCGCATCACCAGCGACACGCAGGAATTCGGCGATGTCATGTTGTTGGGAAGCGAGGTCATTTCCCAGTTTCTTTCGGTCCTGATCCTGTTTCTGGCCTTGCTCACGTACTCTGTCGAGTTGACCGTCGTCTTGCTGTTGACCATGCCGATGGTGGTGATTGCTTCCCTGCTCTTCCGTCATCTGGCGCGGATTGTCACGCGGCAAGGCGCGCGGGCCATGGCCGTCGTCAACGACAATATTCAAGAAAGCGTAACGGGCATCAGCGTTGCCAAAAACTTCCGGCAGGAGCAAATGATCTACAGCGAATTCACGCTGGTCAACAACTTGAGTTATGGCATTAACCTGCGCAAGGGTTTCGTGATGTCGCTGGTTTTCCCAACGCTGGGCGTACTTTCGGCGCTTGCGCTGTCGATAATCGTCTGGGTTGGCGCGGGTTCCGTAATCGCGGGCGCCATCAGCGCGGGCGCCTGGTTCCTGTTCATCCAGGGCGTGGATCGCTTCTGGTTTCCCTTTATGAACCTGGCCTCCTTCTGGAGCCAGTTTCAGCAGGGCCTCAGCGCTGCCGAACGCATCTTCGCTCTGATAGACGCGGAAAACACGGTCGCGCAAGTCGGCAATCTCGAGCTTGTGGAACTTGAGGGGACCATCGAGTTCGACAAAGTCAGCTTCGCTTATGAGCGCGGCGAGCCGGTTCTCAAAGATTTCGACCTGGAAATCAAGCCGGGCGAAAATGTCGCTTTTGTGGGCCACACCGGCGCCGGCAAAAGCTCAATTGCCAAGCTCATCACCCGCTACTATGAGTTCCAGAAAGGGGCGATACGGATTGACGGGGCGGACATACGCGCGCTTGATCTCAAATCGTACCGCTCCAAACTGGGCATTGTGCCGCAGCAGCCCTTCCTTTTCAGCGGGACAGTCCTGGAAAACATTCGCTACAGCAATCCAGACGCGACGCTGGAAGACATCAAGTCAATCGCCTTGAGCATAGGCAAGGGCGAATGGCTTGACAGCATGCCGGAGGGCTTGGAAAGCGATGTCGGCGAGCGCGGGGCGCGTCTGAGCATGGGGCAGCGCCAGTTGGTCAGCCTTTTGCGGGTGCTGGTTCAGAAACCGTCCATTTTCATACTGGACGAGGCGACAGCCAGCATAGACCCATTCACCGAGTCGCAGATACAGGATGCGATTGACCTCATCCTTGCGCGCTCCACGTCAATTCTCATCGCTCATCGTTTGAGCACCGTCCGCAGCGCCGACCGGATCATTGTCTTGCGCGACGGGGAGATCATTGAAACGGGGGATCATGACGATTTGATAGCGCTGGGGGGTCATTACGCGGAACTTTACAACACCTATTTTCGACATCAGTCCCTGGATTATGTCGAAACGGCCAGAGACAGATTAGCCAAAGCGGGGGGCTAGGAAAAAAGAGTATAATGAGCCCATGCGAGCACAATTAAAGGCTTTAGCGCGCCCGGCCTGGCCCTGGATTGACCGAGTTCAAGAGGTCTTGAAGCGGCTCGTCAAATTATTGTTCCGAGCCTGGAAGCGGGTAAACAGCCTGGATATACCCCTGAGCCCCTTACAGTGGATTCTGCTCCTGTATATCGTCTTTGGATTTAGCTATACAGCAGCCAGCCCGGTATTTGAAGCGAACGATGAACTATGGCATTTTGGTTTCCTGCAGCATCTGCGGGAGACAGGCAGCCTGCCGATACAAGAGTTTGACGGCAAGGAGACTGTTTACGCGCAGCACGGCAGCCAGCCGCCGCTGTATTATGCCCTAAGCGCACTGCTCACCGCGCCCTTCGACATTGACGATATCGATGAATATCGCCGCCTTAATCCTCATGTAAGAGCGAGCCTCCCGAATGCCTACGGCAACAAAAACCTGATTATTCACGACGCCTCGCTCTCTTTGCTGCGAGGGGCCGGGTTCGCAGTGCTTTTGCTGCGATTATTTGGCCTGGCGCTGGGCGCGGGAACCATCGTTCTGGTATACAAAATCAGCGAATTCGTCGCCCCACAGCGCCCGACGGTGGCATTTGTGGCAGCCGCGCTCACAGGTCTCAACCCGATGTTCATATTTATCAGCGCCTCCGTCAGCAACGACTCGCTGGCGATGATCTTAAACGGGGCGCTGCTGCTTTTGCTGCTGCGCTGCCTGCGAGACGGCTTTCGCCCCCGCAACAGCCTTTTTATTGCCTTGCTTTTCGCCTTGACGAGCATTAGCAAAGTGACATCGCTGGTTTTGCTGCCAGCGCTTCTGCTGGTTGGGAGCCTGGTTCTGTATCGGACGCGCGATCGACGGGGGGCCATGATCTACTTTATCGGCATCGCTGTTTTCTGGATGCTGGTTGCCGCCTGGTGGTACCTGCGCAATTTGCAGCTATACAATGAGCCTTTCGGCATGATGACAATGGCGAATATCGCGGGCCCGCGCGGCATGACATTCAGCTTGGTCAACTTGTTCTCCGAATTTCAGCAATTCCGCATGTCATATTGGGGTCTGTTTGGCGCGCTCAATATCCAGCTCAGCGCCATATATTACCTGCTGCTGGATTTGATGACGCTGACAAGTTTTGCCGGCTGCATATTTTTGATTCTGCAGCTGCTGGCCATCAGCGACTTCGCCTACGCGCGCTATGAGCTTAGGCATCTGGCGCTGCTGTTGATGACGGTCTTCCTGCTTTTGATTGGGGTCCTTTATTGGAGCACTTTGACCTACAGGTCTGACGGGCGCATACTCTTTCCTCTAATCGCAGCCATAAGCCCCGCGCTTGCGGTGGGCTTCGTCGAGATGATTTGGTGGATCGTCTTTTCTTTGCGCCCGCCCAATCTGGAGTTCGTCCGCGCCGGCGACGCCGTTCCCAAAGAGCTTCTACACGAAACGATGGTCTGGCAGCTGCGCATCCTTGGGCTGGCCGCCATGCTGGCGCCGTTCACTGTTATCGCCGGGCAGTACGCCGCGCCTGAGCCCATGAGCGCCGCGCCCGAGAACGCGCGCCCGGTCTATGCCGAATTTGGCGATGTCGCGTTGATAGCCTACGAGCGCCTGGATCGGCGTTACAGCCCGGGAGACAAGGTCAGAGTCAAATTGTACTGGCAGGTCCTGGAACAGTCCCAAGAAGACAATAGCGTCTTCCTGACCTTTGTAGATGACCACAAGCAGGAAATAGGCCACTATGTCACTTATCCCGGGGCTGGCGCCTTGCGCACTTCCCAATGGGAAAAAGACGCCATTTATGCGGATGAGTACTTGATTACAATCCACAGCGCGGCTACGGGCCGATACCCATTCGAGCTGCAGGTAGAATGGGAAGACCTGGCGGGCGACAAGTCTATTATCGCGACCAACGCCGAGGGCGATGACATTCATCCGGTCTTGCTTGATATTGGCGCGGTCGTTAGCGCAAGGCTGCAGGATAGCGGCAGCGGCTTTATCGAAATACCCGTCGACATGCAACCGAATTTCGACGAGTCGATTCGTTTGGAGCGCTACCTGGTCGACAGCGACCTGAACGAACTGGTACTGCATTGGAAGGCTGAGTCAGCGCCGGCCGAGGACTACACCGTGTTTGTTCACATGCTGGACGAAGAAGGCAAGATCATTGCCCAAGCGGATCTGCCGCCGCGGCTGCCAACAAAATACTGGCGCTGGGGAGAAACATATTCAACCTATCATCAGCTGCCAGCAGAACTGCCGCTGCTCGATTACGCCGTCAGCGTCGGTTGGTATATCAATGACGGCCTGGCTTACCCGAAGATAGAGTATCGCCATCAAATTGAAGGCGACGCCGAGGAAGAAGCGCCGGAAGAGATCTTCCTGGATTCCTTCGTCGTTCCCTGGGAAATGTTAATCGAGAGCGTCCGCCTCACCGAAGAAGCGGAAGCGACTGCCGAAGCCGGAGATACTGAAGGCGCCGCGGGCGAGGAGGCGAGCGGCGAGCCGGCTGCCTCCGCTTCAACGGAGGCCAGCGATGGCGGCAATTAGCCGCGCTGAAAAAGCGGAATATCGGCCGACTGCCCGGCGGGATTGCCCAATTCGCCCAAGACCTCCGCATTGAAAAACTGCGCTTTGTTTTTGCCGCTGCCCAAGGTATACATCGCCACCTTGAGCGACGTGGCCGAATCGTCAATTGCGAGGGGACCCCAGGTCAGCAAACGGTCGCCGGCGCACCAGTGTCGCCCATGCCAAAAGCGACTGTCCCATTGTCCCAGCCGCGCCCCCTCCTCATCATAAAGTTGCGCGCTGTATTGATAGTCCATGCCGACGCGGCGGCCGGGCAAGCGCCATTCCAGAAGGACCTCGTCCCGGTGGAACCCGTATCCCGTCAGCTGAACGCCATTGGAAAACGATACGGGATCAATGCTTTCCATGCTTGGTCCTTGCCAATCGGGGGCTTCATTCCAATCATTCCAATCAAAGACATAATAGCCGCGCTCCTCCGCGCGCGTGGAAAAGACCTCCAAATCAGCTTTCGCATAGAGGCTGTCCCGGGGCTCTATCGGGGCGTCAGGCGCGATCAGCACAGTGAAAGCATGATCGGGGAAGACCGCATAGCCTTGCGGGACAAGCGTCCGCGCACAACTGACATCTTCCCAAAGCAAGGTATCCCAGACGGCGACCTCGTGATGCAGGTTCCAGGACATGCCCTGGCTGATGACGAGGACATCGTCGGCTTGCCGCAGGCGGTCTCGCAGCGGCAGCAGCTTGCTCAAGGGCAGCGTGAAACCGGGATAATTGATATGCCGCTCCCCAACATAGTCCAGGACCGCATGCCATTGCAGGAATTGCAATCCCAAAAAGCCTGTCAAAGCCGCCCAAGTCAGCGCCTTGCCAACAGGCTTGGCGTCGAGCCGCTGAAGTATCCAATCGACGCCGTAAGCTGTCGTTAGGGCGAGAGCCGGCAGCGACGGGATCAGATAATGCGCATAGGCGGGCGTCCAACCGGGGATCAGCAACAGGACCGGCGCCAAAGCCCAAATTGAAAGAAAAAAAGCCAGCTTTTGGGAGCGCTTGCAGCAGGCAAGGACACCGGCAACCGCCACGATTGCCAGAAAAAAGTTGACCCGCCAAAACGAGGGGTAGCGACTGGCAAGCTGTTCCGCTTGGTCCGGCGCTGTCCAAATCTCGAGACCGGCGCCCGAGGCCAGCATGATCGCATGGCCGATCGGGTCCAAATCAATCTCGATGCCCCCGGCAGTTGAACGACCGATGGCGTCTGACAGGCGGCTGGGATCGCGGTCGAGCGTTGCGGCTAATCCCTGGGCATAGGGCAGAAGGACCAGAATCGACAGGAGCGCAGCCAGGAGCGCGGCTGGCGCGCTCACACGCTGTCGCCCGACCCACAGCACCAAGAAGATCGCGGGGAGCAATGACCAGGCGGCGAAGTGAAACTGGATGGCAAATAGCAGCAAGGGCAGTCCCAGAGCCTGAGCCAGAAACTCCCCGCGACGTGATCTGCCCGGGGGCCGCCTCCGCCAGAAGCCGTAAAGCAGCAAGAGCAATCCCAGCAGGATAAGCGGCGTGTGCATTTCTTGGGCCCAGAGCTTCCTGCTGTAGAGGACTGCCCAGGGGTTTATGGCATATAACAAGCCGGCGACGAAGGCGACGCGGGCGGGCGCGAACAGGCGCGCCATCAGCCAGAGCAGACCGACGCCAATCACATTGAAGAGCATCACGAAGTGAATGGCAAAACGCGGATCGGCTTTGATGGCAAAGGGGATCGTCAGCCAATATACGCTGGCCGGGGAGTTGGGGATCCCGGTCGACGAAAGTATGCCGGTCAGCGGCAGGCGCAAGCCGTCAGCCGCTTCCAAGGCGAGCGTCGCCAGCATGGCGTCGTCATGATAGTATTCGACGAGGTCACCGCGTCCGAAGCGCATAAGGGCGGCCAGCAAAAGAATCAGCAGCAATTGCCATGCCTGGCCGCGCTTCAGTTGTTCCAGGACTTGCAAGCGACATACTCCCCTGCGAAGAAGCGAGCGGCGATCATAGCCAGCTGATCGCTCGACCTATGCTCAGGCTTTCCCCTAGCGATGATTCAACAAGCGCAGACGCTGAAGGCCGAAAATGAAGTATTGCCTGTCGCGCGATATTGTCATTATTGCGCTCCGCCGTCATCAAACGGAGCATTCCAAATCTGCTTCAAAGCCTGAGCGAGGTTGTCGAGCGTATCGGGAATCAAGCGCGTATTGGCTACGCTGGTCATGAAATTGGCATCGCCTTCCCAGCGCGGCACAACGTGGAAGTGATAGTGCGCGGCGATCCCCGCGCCGGCGGCCGCCCCGATATTGGCGCCAATGTTGAACCCGGATGGATTGGCGAGTTGCCTAAGCGCCCGCATGGACTGGTTGGTCAGGAGGATCAGGTCGCCCAAAGCCTCCATGTCCATGTCTTCCTGGGAGGGGACGTGGGCATAGGGAACTATCATGACATGCCCATAATTGTAGGGATACTTGTTCAAAGCCACGTAGGCATAGCTGGAACGGAAAACAACAAGCTCGCCCCCGTCGCCTTCCGCGCAAGAGGCAAGCGCGCAGAATAGGCAATCGCCGTCGAGTTCGCGATCGCGTTTGATGTAATCCATTCGCCAGGGCGTCCAGAGGTTATTCAATCTTCGTCCAATCCGCGCGCTACAGATTCATTTGGACTGCCAAATGGACCTGTATTCGGCGTGAAACAAGTT
>JAPPMO010000078.1 GCA_028873975.1 Chloroflexota bacterium | reverse complement strand
GACACCAACACGCCCGTGCCAACTGACACTGACACGCCTGTTCCGACTGACACCGATACGCCTGTTCCGACTGACACCGATACGCCTGTGCCAACTGACACTGACACCCCTGTTCCGACTGACACTGACACGCCTGTGCCAACAGACACCAATACGCCGGTTCCGACTGACACCGATACCCCCGTTCCAACTGACACCGATACGCCAGAGCCGACTGACACTGACGCGCCAGAGCCGACTGACACCGATACTCCGGAACCGACAGACACTGACACGCCAGAGCCGACTAGCACCGACAGTCCGACGCCCACGGACACGGCTACTCCAACGCCGACTATCGACATCACGGAAACGGCTGAGGCTCAAGCAAGCCTGACCGCCGAAATTCAAGGAACGCTGGACCGGCGCGCGACCGAGGAAGCGGATCAGCGCGCGACCGAGGCAGCCGAAGAAACAGAAGATCCCACCGAAGAAGCGGCAGCGGCGCGACCGACGGTTACCGATGCGCCTACCCAGGAAGTGGTTGTCGAACCCACCGCCCAACCGACATTGACGCCCGTGACAATGACTGAAATCGAAGCGCCCAGCGCCGACGAACCGGATACGCGCGACGCCGTAATCGCGATCCTGGCGGTGGCTGCCGGGCTGCTGTTGCTGCTGCTGCTATTCTTGCTTTCGCGGCGCAACCGAAGCTGATTTGAGACAGCGCCAGACGCTGATGCGTATGTAAGGTAAAGACGGGGCTATCTCTGCCCCGCTCTATCCCGGCAAAGCTCCTTATTCTCGCAAGGAGGAAGTTCGTTATCCTGTGTCAGCGCGGCATTCCCGCCATTTACGCGCCAAGCGATTGTTGATGGAGACTACCCATGAGAGATTTTGCAATTCGAGTGCTGATCAACGCAGTGGCTATCGCAGTGACAGCCATTTTGATCCCCAATATCCAGGTGGCAAACAATGACATCACCACTCTGTTGATTATCGGCCTGATCTTCGGCGTCGTTAATTCCATGCTCAAGCCGATCCTGATCGTGCTGACCTGCCCTGCGGTCTTATTGTCGCTGGGCTTGTTTATCCTGGTCATCAACGGGGTAATGCTCTTGATCACCGATGCGCTGGCGGGCGACCGCCTGGTCATTCAGGGCGGCATCTGGACAGCCATCCTCGGCGGAATGGTCATGGGCATCGTGTCGATGTTTCTCGAAACCGTACTTCGTTTGAATGACGACGATGTAGAAACGAAGGACGATGTTGTCATATTCACGGATGCCGACAAAGTCAAATGACCGCTCCAGCGCCCGAGCCAGGCATCTGTGGGCGCTTGCTGGAAGTGCTGTTTTCATGCCAGTTGCTTAGGGAAAGGCATTTGTGCTGAAACGAACCGCCGTCTGCTGGATCAGCAGCGCGAGATATAGCTGTCCGCTCGACCCCGCCAATGCGCGAAAATGGGAATTGCTGGCGCAACTGCGCGACTACGATATTCGCGTGATTGGTTTCTCGGCGTCGCTCCGTCCTCTGGCTTTTCGCGAGCAAGCCGGCTTCTATCTCCTCCCGCAGCCGCCCTCATCGGTATTGCGCTATTTGACGTTTTTTGCTTTGGCGCCCGCCCTTCTCTTAGCGCTGATCATTCGTCACGATTGTCGCGTCTTGGTGGCGCAAAGCCCCTTTGAAGGCGCGATCGCCGCCCTGGTTAAAGGCTTCAGCCCGTTGTTTGGCAAGCGCCCGAAGCTCATCATTGAGAACCACAATAACTTTGAAGAAGACCTGTTTTTGCAGCGCAAGATTCCATTCGTCAGCGCTTACCGCGCGCTGATGCTGAGCCTGGCTCGATATGCCTTTAGCCGCGGAGACGCCCTGCGCGTGATTTCGACATCGACCAGCGAACGCGCCAGCCACTACGCGCCCGACTTGCCGCAAGTTCGCTTCATGACCTGGAGCGACACTGACGTTTTTCGCGCCGCCGGGCGGGGGCTGCCGCTGGCCGAAGCGACTGACCTGGTTTACGCGGGCGTTCTGATTCCTCGTAAAGGCGTAGATCTGCTCCTGGAATCCTTTGCCCGGCTCGATCATCCTCAGGCGCAGCTCCATCTGCTCGGGCATCCTGAAAACGCCGATTATGCCGGCGCGCTGAAAAAGCAAGCGCAGCACCTTGGGATCGCCAGTCGCGTCCATTTCCACGGAGCGGTCTCCCAGCAGGATCTGGCTGAGTATTTCGGCAGCGCGCGCGCCTTGGTCTTGCCCTCCCTTTCGGAAGGATTGGGACGTGTGGTCGTGGAGGCGATGCTCACGGGCACGCCGGCCATCGGCAGCCGCGTCGGCGGCATACCGGATCTGATCCAAGACGGTGAAAACGGCTTCCTGGTTGAAAGCGGGAATGTCGACGCATTGACCTGCGCGCTGGAGAAGATTTACGCCGCGGACGTCGAGCGACTGGGGCGAGGGGCGCGCGACTTCGCCCGGCAATTCTTTTCCCCGGAAAAATACCTTGATGGCTATCGGCGTCTATTCGAACTGGTCATGGACAGCGATCGCGCTTCACCTTGACAGACAACAATCCGCTCATCACTGAAGACATTCCCAAACTGATCCGCAAGATTGGCATCCCGGTTGGTATTGGCGTTCTTTTCAACAATCTATTTCAGATCGTAGATACCTTTTTTGCCGGGGCGATTTCGAAAGAAGCGCTGGCGGCGCTGGCGCTGTCCTTTCCCATATATTTCATCATCATCGGCTTGGCAAGTGGATTGGGCACTGGGACTTCCGCTCTGATCGGCAATGCGCTAGGCGCCGGGAAGCGAAACGACGCTGTCCTTATCACCGCTCAGGGTCTGTCCTTGACCGTTCTGCTGAGCCTGATAACAGCCGGCGCGGGATTAGCGCTTTCGCCGCGGCTCTTTGAGATTTTGGGCGCGTCCGGCGATGCCGTCGCCTACAACATGAGCTATATAAAGCCGATCTTTTTAGGCGCCCCGTTTTTCAATCTTGTTTTCATGTTTCATGCCGCGCTCGCCGCGCAAGGCGATACGCGCCCCTTTCGCAACTTCCTGATCTTGGGATTTCTGCTCAATATCGCCCTGGATCCCTGGTTTATATATGGGGGCTACGGCGTACCGGCTCTGGGTATCGCCGGCGTAGGCCTGGCAACCGCGATGATCCAGGGGATCGGCGCCATTTACCTGGGTTTTACCGCCTGGCGGTCGGACCTGTTTCGATCATTTAGCCCGCGCATGCTCCTGCCCGATCCGACGCAATTACTGCCGATCGTCAAGCAGGGATTGCCGCCGGCGCTTGACCTGAGCACGGTATCGGTCGGTACCTTTGTCGTGACCTACTTTGTCAGCCGCTTTGGCACAGAAGCGGTAGCCGCATTTGGCATTGCCAGTCGGCTTGACCAGCTGTTCTGGCTGCCTCTGGTGGGCTTGGATGTGGCGACCCTGGTGCTGATCGCCCAAAACAATGGCGCGCGCAGGTACGACCGCATCTGGCAAGTCTTCAACACCGCCCTGCGTTACGGCATGGCATTGATGATCGCCGGCGGCGTCGTCATCTTCGTATTTGCGCATGAGCTCATCGACATTTTCACCGACGATTCAGCGATCATCTCGACCGGCATAGCATATCTGCGCATTAGCGTACTTGCCGCCTGGTCCAAACCTTTCGGATTCATCGGCTTCGCAGCCCTGCGCGGCATCAAACGACCATTGCTGCCGATGGCAATCAGCATGACGCGGATGATTTTCTTGCCCGCTGCCGCGCTAACCGTCGTGATTACATGGCTGGGAGCGGGCTTGGAGGTCATCTGGTGGACAATCATGTGGATAACAATTGCGACCGGTCTGGTCGCCTGGTATGCCGTCCGCAAACTGATGCCGCGCCCGTCGCCTAGCGGCTGACTGTGATCGTCGTCAGATACTCCAGGTAGCGCCCGGTGGGTTCGCCGTCGGCGGTATAGACTTCAAGATTTTGCGGGGCTGTGCTTTCGTCCGGCGGCAGCGCGTAGATCCCCAGCAAAAGCGGATATTCTCCGGCCGGCAGGTCGCAGGGAATAATCAACTGACGCTCATCGAAATAGGGACGTCCCGGCCGCCAAATTGACGTCAGATAAATTCCGCCCGGCACGTTGTCGCTGTTGGCCGCGCCCTGTCCGTGTCGATCAGCGATCACAAGCGTGGAACTGTATAGACGCTCGGTCTCATTGTTGATCGACCACCAGGTATCGACCGTTATTGTTTGGCAGGCAAGCGCTTGATGATCGCCGTAGAGCCGCCAGTCAAGCAGGTTGAAGTCCGCGCCGTAGCGCCAAAGCGTTCGCGCCTCTGCGGGATGCCGCCGGTACTCCAGCACTTCAATAGCCGTGTAGTAGGTCTCGCCCGGGAAGTCGATGACCTCATAAAGGGTGTATGCGCCTTCGAGGGCGTCGATCATATTTCGACCGCCGATAAAATCCCTGGTGCGGATGATCCATAGCTTCTCGGCTTCGCCCAGCCAAGGCTGCAAGCGCCGCCAGTCTCCCTTGGCCAAGCCGGTCGCGAAGACTTCTTCACCGATGGCGTCGGGGATGAAGCGGTCTTTGTCGCCGCCTTCCCAACTCACATAGAATATGTCGTCATCGGCAAATGCGATGTCGGCGCGCTCTTTAAGGAAATAGTTGATGGCGATCCACTCCCACGCTTGCTCGGTGATTATCAGCAGCCGATCCCGGTCTCGGTCATAGCGTCGCTCGATGTATTCGGCGAGTTCCCAATAACCAGCGTTGCCGTTATGCGAGCGAAACTGAGTGACAAAAGGAACACAGAAGAAAACCAAGGCGATGAGTTGCGCTTGCGGCGGCATCTGCCGCAGAGCGATAGTGACGATCAGAGCCAGATATGGCGCGGCGATCAACAGGTTTCTCGGCGTTAAGCTGGGGATACGAGCGTTGACGGCGAAAGTCAAGACGAGCATAACAAGCAGCGAGAGCAGCAGCCATCCCTCCCGCCAAATCCAGGCAAAGCGCATCGTTGGATCATCTGCGCTTGTCCGCGCAATGGCCAGTTTACCCAGGACGCCAATAATGCCAACTGCCAGCAGGAAATATCCGAGTACTTCGGGACTAAAGCGAAAATGATCAATTACCTCCGCCAGTCCTTGCCACGACGATTCGATGTTGTATTCAATGACACCGGATCGGCCTGTAAAGTTGATCCATGCCCTCGGGCCGATGACGAGAGCCAAAGCCGCAAACAATAGGGCGCCGCGGCGGAACAAATCGCGGTTCCAACGGACGAAAACGAGTACACAGGTCAGTTGCGCGGCGATAACATAAATGATGAAGGGGTGGATGTAAAATGGCGCCGCGCCCAGAACCAGCGCTAGCAGCGCGTTGCCGCGTTTGGGGCGGCGGACGAAGCGCAGCAGCGCCCACTGGAAACCGACTGTGCCCAGCAACAGCGCGGCATAAGGCCGCGCTTCGTGGCTATAATATGCGAATACGCTATAGGTCCCAAGGACGACCAAGGCTATCCAGGCCGACCGGCGCTCAAATAGGTCCGCTGTCAGCCGATAGTAAAGCGCTAAAGTGATCGCCGTTACCAAGCTGGAAAAATAGCGTACAATGTTTTCTATGTGGCCAAATAGACGCACCCAAATGTCCTGAAGGGCATTTTCCGGGGGCACTTGATAGAAGACCTGCAAGACATGATTCAGCAGGCCAAGTCGCTCGATATTTTCCAGCGCATAATGCACCACCCAGGCTTCGTCCTGGCGGTAGGGGCGATCGCGAAAGTGATGCGTTTGAATAACGATGACAAAGAGTATGGTCGCTGCCGGCAGCAACAGGGGCGGAAGTCGCGCGATGGGATTACGAGTTGTGGTGGTCATTTCAGGTTTGCATTATAGCACTCTTTTCTTGTATATCCCGGCTGTGGCAAGGGCTGGGGTGCATTTCAATATTTTGGCAGATGTTCACAGGGCAATCGCTTCAAAATGTTATCTAGTGGAGCAATGCAACGAACAAACTGAAAATTCACCACAGAGCCACAGAGCGCACAGAGAAATACAAAAGATCATTTCTGTTTGCGGGCGTTTCAACGAAACGCCCCTACATCGCCTCCTTTTTGGCAGGCAAGAGCTTAAATCTCGGTGCTCTCGGTGTCCTCGGTGGTTAATTGCCAATAATCTGAAATGCACCCCAAGGGCTGGTAGAAGAGCGGCAAGGCGCGGTTATGCGCCCGGCTCAATCCAGTGGGAGGCGCATTTGAAATGACTGTCGTGCGCTGCGCGTCCTGTGAGGGCTACGGTTGGTTCGAGGATGGAATCGGCGGCGAAGTCGAAGACTGCGACTGGTGCCGCGGCCTGGGTTATGTCTACCGTGAGGCATCCCGCGGCGACAGGCCAATTCCAGCGGCAGACTTCAGCAAACTGTCGGGGGAACTTGAGCGCTTGGAAGCAGAACGAATGCAGGAATTGGGCTACCAAGGCAAGGCGCGAAAACCTTGGCAACAGGCGATACGCAAGAACACCTCGCTTGGCAAGGATCCTTACGCCAGCGATCCAGAGGACTAAAACACAACTGACTTCACCTGAGTTGGGGCGGTGGTTCCGCGAAACCGCGCGCTCAATGCAGACGCGCTGAAAACCAGAACCACAAGTCAAAGGCGCTACAGACCCGGGACGCGCCTTCGCCGCGCGTCCCTCGATCCCGCGGCGTTTTTCTGCCAGCGCTTCCGCGCTTGTGGGATTTTGCCGCGGGTATTGGCGGTGATAGCCGTAATCGTCAAGCCTCCTGAATCTCAAACGCAACGGAAGCGCTGGCGTAATTGCCGCGAAGCCGATATACAAAGACGCTGTAGGCGCCGGCTGCCGGGCGACTCAAAGTCAAGGACAACTCCCCGGAAATGACGCTGTCGCTTCCCTCCGCATACACTTCGCCATCAAACATAAGCAAATAGCCGACGTCTTCGTCGTTGGCGATGGCTTGATCGCGGCAGCGAATGACCGGATCCGCTTCCCCCTCCCTCAGGCTGGTCCTGGTTTCAAGCAACTGCAGTGTGTTGAAATGGTTCAGGATGTCGCTGGCGCGGCGCTGGTTGGCCGCGGTGTCATTGAGCAGGTGGATGCGAGAGAAGCCGCCGCCGACCGAGATGCCGCTGGTCGCCCTGCCCATAACCCGCCGCGCGAAATGGTCGAGCAAGACGGCGTCAAATGTCCCGGCGCTGGTGATATCCATCGCTCAAATCTCCTTTGCCCAAAACTGCGGGTGAGTCGTCTTGATATCCATAGCCGACGCGTTGCCGCTCAGCGTCTTCCAGCGCAGTTTGAAGACATGGCTGCCTGGCGACAAACTCGGGATCATGACAACGATGCTTATCGGTTTGAAGCGGAAACGGTCGTTGTGACTGGCATTGTTAAACTGGGTGACGCCGTCGTCGGAGAAGTAATCGTTTCCATCGACAGCGACGTTGAAATATGTGACTTTGCTGTCACCGTTGTGACTGACCGCGCCTGTAAAACCAAGCAGCACATCGCCGCCATGCGTCTGAAGCGTCAATGCAAGAGCCTTCGGATCCACATCGACCCATTCCGTCGCGGTTGTGCTGTAGTTTCTACTGCCGCTCACAACAGTACTGACGCTGCTGTCAATGCGGTCTTTGAGATGATTCTGGTTGTCCCGGACATAGGTATTCAAGTCAACCGATGTGAGCGGTTCACTCGTCCAGGTCTTGGGACTTGTCCATGCCATGGCCATCCCCCCCTCTGCTAAGGATACAGTTGCCGCATTCTAGCTCGTATGTTCTGATAGAGGGCGACTAAATGTTCGCGGATCGCGAAATCCGGACTGACCGGCTCACATAGCAAACGGAGCGTCAGCGCGCATGCATCGACTGTTTGGCAAGGACAATATGTCGATTTTCAGGAATCGACCGCGGCGATCTGACCGTCCACCACCTGGAACACAGAGGACCTGCGCAAAAATGTCGGATGAAAAATTTCCAGCTCGGTCGTTGTCAGCAGCGTTTGCGCTTGCCCGTCCAGTCGATCCAGCAGAAGCGCTCGCCGCTTGCCATCGAGCTCCGCCACCACCTCATCCAGCAGAAAAAGCGGATATTCGCCGATTTGGTCGCGCATCCATCCCAGCTCGGCAAAGCGCAGCGCCATCACGGCCGTGCGCGCTTGGCCCCGACTGCCGTAGAGACCGCAATCACGCTCGTTGATCATCAAGCGCAGTTCGTCACGGTGAGGTCCGGACAGGGTTATGCCGCGCGCGATGGATTCGCCGCGCTGCGCCAACAGTTGATCGAGAAATTGCGGCTCTATTTCACCCGGGCTCATTTGGCGGTTCAAGTCCAAGCCATAGACGTCGAAGGAGAGTTGTTTGCCATCGCCATCCGCGCTGGGTGAGATGCTCGGCAGATATTTGAGACTCAGCGTCTCGCGGCCGCCGGTCAGCGCGTCATGCGTATCGCGCGCCTTGATCTCGAGTTCGCGCAAGAAACGCTGGCGGCTGGAAATAATCACCGAACCATATTTCGCCAATTGCTCGTCCCAATACTCAAGTTCGACAGCATGCGCGCGCTTCTGAGCGACGCGCTTGAGCAAAGCATTGCGCTGCGGCAGCAGTTTATCGTACTCGTTCAAAGCCAGCAGATAGTCAAGATTGACCTGTGTGAGGGTGGTGTTCATAAAGCGGCGGCGGTCGGAGGGCGAACCTTCCACCAGCGACAAGTCCTGTGGCAGAAAAAGCACCACGCTCAACAAGCCGATCACATCCGTCACGCGCTTGTCGACGTGATTGAGTTGGATCGATTTTTTGAATCGCGGCGTTCCGCTGCTCATATCGAGCATGAGCGTGATATCCAGTTTTTGATAGCTGCTGTCTCGGTTGCCCAACTCGGCGGATAAGCGCGCGTAAGGAATGGGATCGTTTTCCGCGCGCCAGTGGATCAACTGACGGTCGCTGGCTGTATATGGCGAGCTGGATGTCGCCAGATAATAAATCGCTTCCAAAGCGCTGGTCTTGCCTTGAGCGTTGTCGCCATAAAGTACAACCGGCTTTCCAGCCGGCAACTCAAATTCCAGGCGGGCGTAATTGCGGAAATTGGTCAGCGAGAGATGGTTGATCTGCATGCATTAACCAGGTCCTGGCCGGGTAGCGACTCATATTGTAGCGGGTCCAATCTGCTTGGGACAGCGCAGTTCAGCCCCGGAACGGCGCCACAGCCTGGATTCGCATAGCAGGGCGTTTTTCGCAAAAGCGGTCGGCAGAGCGTTACTCTCCCGTCCTCAATTATGTTAAGTAGGAACAGCAAAGCCGCGCAACAGCCAATATAAAACTTTGCCGGGGTGGCGCTAGAAACCTATCCACTGGGGCACAAAGGCATTCTCGGCGACCTTGCTGGAATCCCCGCTCTCAATATCGTAGACCCAGATCTCGGGAACTCGCCGGCGCTTGTCGACGCCGTCCCCGCTGGCCAAAGGCAGCCGTTGCATCACCAGGCGATCCCCCGTCTGGTTCCAGCGAAAATACGAAGTGCTGTATCGCTCGTCATAGAGGACCGGCGCGAGCGCCTCGTCCTCATCGTTTGCGGACCGCAGGTAAAGCTGATGCCCGGGGGTCCAGCGCTTGTCCGTGTAGCGCCGCGCCAGGGCGACCGTTTGCCCGTCGGGGTTCCAGCGCGCGCTGGCCTCATCGGCAGGACCATTTGGATCGGTGAATGCGGCGAAGGTCTTGTCCCCCAAATCGGCTATGCGAAGATACGTGAAAAACTGTTCGCCGCGGCGCGTGATTTCCGGAAAGATGATGCGCTGTCCATTGGGCGAGATCGTGCCCATGGCGCCGTGGGATGAGGGTATGAAGCGCAATTGCGCGTCGCTGCCGTCCCGCGGTATGAAGTCGAAGATCAAGATGCCTGGCTCGCGGACATCCGCGCTATAAAATGCGATCGTATTGCCATTCGCCGCCCAAACCGGGCTGTGACCCACGACCCGAGAATCCGCGATCAGTCGATCTGTTTCATAGTTGCCGCTTGCCATATCCATGAGCCAGATGCGCGACAATCCATAAGACCCGTTGAGTGATTCTGAACGCTGATACGCCAGTTTGCCGCCATCGGGGCTGAATACAGGCGTGGTGCAATAGGCGAATTGACTTTCGCAATCGGCCAGGTCAGTGACGCGGCCGCTGCGCATATCCATGAGACGCAGGTTGACGATACCCTTCTCACTGCGCTCGCTGAAAGCCAGCCAATCTCCATCCGGGCTGAAGTCAAAATCGTAAACCCCGTTTTCGCTGAAGGTCACTTGCTCCTGCGCATCGGGATTGCCGATCTCCGCCATCCAAACATTTTGCGGGCTGCTGGTGGCGGGATAGAGATAAGCGACGCGAATCGGCTGTCGCGCTGGATCGCTGAGGATTGCGGCCAGGGCGACCCCAAGCAGGCAGAGCGCCACAATCCCGAAAACTACAATGTCCAACTTCGATAACTTCATCGCAAAAGCGTCAAGACTAGGGATACAGATAGGGCTGCGCGGGTTCTTCGATCAGGGCAATCGCGTCAGCAAGGATGATGGGGACGAATTCTCTTTGGAATAGATCGGCGAGCGCTTCGCCGCGTACCCTCACCCAGGCGCCGGTCGCGAACTCTCCAGCCGCGCCGGACCTGACCGGCATGCCAATGGGATAGGCATCGGCGACGCAGCAGCTCATTGTGAAGCGGGACACCATGAACTCGTCTTCCCCCATACTTGGTTCGCGATAAACAAAGCCGCTCACATCAACCGGTTGGCCATTAAAAGCGGCCGGTGTAGGCGCGCGATTGAAGGCGCGCAGCCAATCGAGGATATTGCGGTCAAGCGGACTGCGAGTGAGGGCGGAAGCGCGTTCGACGCCGACGGGGCTCAAGCCGATGCCGCCGGATACCGCTTCCACGCCCAGGGAGCGCGAAGGGACCAGCAGCGCCAGCAGCAGCGGAAAAGCGACGACGAGAAGATTGTCCCAACTGATGTGATGATGGCTGTGGGCGCGGCGAGGATTGAGGCAAGCATAGGCATTGACCAAAGCCAGCAGGAAAAAGATCGCCACGCCAACATAAGCCAGCCAAGCGAAACGCAGGTTGATATAATTCGCCAAGTTGCCGGTGACGATCAAAACGGCGAGGTAAATGCCCAAGCCGAAAAGGATCAGCGATTTCGCCCAGCCTGTCTGATCAATATGTGAATGATGTTGATGCTCCGCGCTCATGCGCGTTTCTCCATGTCTCAATAACCCAGCGCGACGTTAATCAATACGCCTGCCAGCAGGTTCAAGACAAAAGGCAGCAAAACCAAATAGAAGACGATCTTGCGGCGGAAGACGCCGGTAAACATCAGCGTGCTTTTGATATCGACCATCGGTCCAAAACTCAGAAAGCTTATGATGGCGCCGGTGCTGAAGGTGTTGACAAAAGCCAGCGCGAGAAAACTGTCAACAGTCGAGCAAACACTGAGCAAAAAAGCCAGGATCTGCATAAACAGAACCGACATGATCGGACCGGAGCCAAGAGCGAGCAGGCTGTCTTGTGGCACCAAAGTTTGCAGCAGCGCCGCCAGCCCCGAGCCCAAGATGAGAAAGCGACCCATCTCAAAGAAATCGTCGGCGCCGATTTGCAGCGCCGAAAACAATTTCGCGCCCAAGCCGGACCCGCCCTGCGGATGATGATGATGAGAATGTTCCTCGCCGGCTTTTGCCGAAGTCGGTTTGAGAACCTCGCGCGGGTCCGCGAAACTGCCGATGACCGTCGCGACAATCACCGCCACCAGAACGGTCAGCAGCGCCCGCCCGATCAAAACGCCGCCAAAGCCAAAGGCGATATAGGTGCTGGCGAAAACAATGGGATTCATGAAAGGCGCCGCCAGCAAGAAGGCCACACCCATCGAAAGCGGCAATCCCTTGCGGAAGAGTCGCCGCGTCACCGGCACCACGCCGCATTCGCATACCGGGAATACCAGGCCGAGCAGAGTCCCGCCCAGCGCTGCCCCAAGCCGGCTTCGCGGCAAAAAACGCAAGATGTCGTCAGTTTTGACAAAGGTCTCGATCAAGCCGGAGGTGAGCGAACCCAAAAGCAAAAACGGAACCGCTTCAATAAATATGCCGAGGAAGCGCGTGGCGAAGACACTCGCCGTCAGATACAGATCGTCCCCCGCGCGCAGCGCCTGATAGATCGAAGCCGACAGAACTAAAGCGGTGAGCAAGACAAATATGACCCGCTTGATCGGCAATGGAAATGCTTTTCTGGGGAGATCAATTTGCATGTCTGCGACTCATTTCCAAGCTGCTTCTTGCTGGGCAAGCTCGCGCCCGAGGACCTCGCTGCGCAAAATAGCCAGCTTCAGGTCTGGTCGCTGCCCGCTTTAGACATGATTAGCCCGATAAGCAATCCCAGCACGACGCCGACAGGCATTCCCAAGGCTACATTGCCTATGCTAAAGCCGAACAAAACACCGACAGCCAAGCCAAGCACGATGCCAACGGCAAAGAGCAGATTAGGTTGCATGCCCTAAGCTCCACATTCTTGGGAAGCTGACGCCGCGGACGCTGCTCGGTTCATAAGAATAGTACATATACCCAGCCCATCAATGCAGGCTCTAGGAATGGCCGTTGCGCGCGCCGGACATGCCGCCGCCATTCCGCCCGCCGGGGGCGACCCGATATATGACCTTGTGGCGCTCGAAGCCCGCTTCCATCTTCGTCGGCGCGATTGCATCGGCTTCAAAGTGATGCTTGACCAATTCATAGGTGTCGGCGCTGATGATGATCTCGCCGGGTTCCGCGTTTTCTTGCAAGAATTTGCTGTCTTCGGTCGCTTCGCCCAAAGCGGCGAATTCGATGCGGTTGGCGCCGCCGACCATGCCGAGAACCGACGGTCCCGTGTGGATGCCGATGCCAAAATGCAATTGATGACCGGGATCAAGGACTTCGTGCAGCGCATATACTTCTTCCATAATCTTTTGCGCCGCCCGCAATGCGCGCAGGGCATGATCTGTCTGATGATTCAACTGCGTATTCCACAGGGCGGTGATCGCGTCGCCCAAATACTTGTCGACGATGCCATCGTGAGAGGTGATGGCGTCGCTGGCTGCGCCCAGGTAGCGATTGACGACGCGCATGAGGTCTTCCGGTTGCAGGGACTCGCTGAAGGCGGTGAATCCGCGCATATCGGCAAACATCGCAGAGATCGTCCGTTCGGTCGGGCTGGTATCAAATTCGCTGATCGAGCCGATGTTCTCCAGCAGCGCCTCGGAGACAAAGGTGCCTAATAGTCGCCGCTGTTCTTCCTGCTCTTTGCGTTCAGTCAAATCGTCGATCACCAGCGCGACGCCATGATTGACCTGGTCCTCGCCGCGCAGCGGGCTGGCCACAACTTGCCAGTACTTCTGCCGCCCTTGCAATTCAAAGCGCTCTGCCCAGATGTGCTGCATCTGTTCGTCCCGAACCATTTCAACATTTTCGTAAAAATGCTCCGTGACGCCGGACAAGACTTCGCGCAAGGGCAAACCATTGCAAGCCTCGTTGTTAATTCCCGTAATGCCTTCCACAGCTTCATTACAGACGAGTACGCAGTTATCGCCGTTGATCGTAATCACGCCGGATCCGATCGAGGCGAAGATGTTGGACAAGCGTATCTGCATCTCTTCGACCAGCGCCATTTGCGCGCGAATATCCTCAAACAGGCGCGCGTTCTCAATGGCCACGGCGGCCTGCTGTCCGAAGCTGGTTAAGAGCTCAAGCTCGTTTTCCTTGAACAAGCCCGCCATGACACGGTTGTCGCAATAGGCGACGCCGATGACCTCGTCGCGTACCTTGAGCGGCACCGCCAAGATGCTAAGCAAAGCGAAGCCGGCGATGCTTTCGCTATGCGCCAAGCTGTCCTCGGCGCCGGCGTTCACCGTCAGCAGCGGTTCCCCGCTTTCAACCACCTGATTGATTATGGTCCAACTGACGATGCGCCCGCCGATGGCGGTCTCTTCCGCGCTTAGGCCGCGGGCGACCGTGAACTCCAATTCGCCGGTATGTTGATTCTTCAAAACAATATAACCGCGCTCCGCCTGTGTCAGCTGGATCACAGTTTCCATGACCTGGTTGAGCACTTCGTCGGTCTCTTGCGCCGAGTTGATTAAAGCGGTCGTATCTGCCAGGCGGCGCAATTGCTGCAGTTTCATGTGGGAATCGACGAGGCCAACCGACAGCGCGTCGATACTCGAGCGCAGCGACCACAGCCTGTCGATGGCATTGACGGGCAATTTGATGCCGCGCTTCTGCAGCAAGGCTTGCTGCCTTTGCAGCAAGCTCTTGGCTTCGTCCGTCCGCTGCTTCAGTTCCTTCAGTTGCGTCTGGATGGCGCTGAAACCGACCGCTGCTTGGCTCATGTGCTTCGATAGACCTCGTAGGCTTGCATTCCCTGGGAAAGTCCCTTTCCAAAGATCGGATCGCGGGGGCGAAACTGATATGAGAGTCGACCGTTATTGTAATGCTCGATGTGGTCCAATGTTTGCTGCACGATGGTGATGGCGCCCTGGGCGGCATTTTCCTGTATTCGTTTGGAGGTGTTAATGGAATGGCCGAGGGCGGTGAACTCGCGGCGATTGAAGCTGCCGACATTGCCCAGCGTGGCTTCGCCAGTATACATCCCGATGACGTAATAATGCGGCTGCGGCTGAATACCCAATTCCTGGTACAAGATCTCAAAGTGTTCGCGCATCAGCAGGGCGCACTCGAGTGCCTGCTGGGCGTGGTTGACTTCGGGATTGAGCTGCGTATTGAAGAGCGCCATGACTTCGTTGCCCATGTATTTGTCGATGATGCCGCCGCATTGGTGGATACAGGCGGTGGCTATGGCTTGGTATTGATTGATGATCGTCAGTTTTTCGCTGGGGGAAACATCCGGCATGGTATGCCAGGGACGCACATCGGCGAAGATACACGTTACCTCTCGGCGCATGCCGCCCATTTCGATATTGGCGATTTCATTGATTTGATCAACCATGCCCTCGGGCAAGATCCGTTTCATGGCGTTGATGGTGGTTTCGTGCTCGTGCAAGTGCGTGACATCGTCCATGACCATGGTCACGCCTTGGGTCATATCGTTATTGTCTTTAAGCGGCGAAAGCGAAAGCGCCAGCGCCACTTGCCCGCGGCCGGGCAGCTCGGCGCTTAGCTCCAATGTGTGATCGGCATCCTGCCGCTTGACCAATTCCAACTGTTCTGTCAGCTGCAGCGCGGCGTTCTTGAGTACAAGATCCAAATCGAAACCCACCGCCACATCTGGCGTGACACTCAATATCTCGGAAGCCGCGCGGTTAAAAGTATGCACCAGGTCGTTCGAATCACTGGCGATGATGCCGCTGCCTACCGAAGAGAAAATATTGTCCATTAACTCCTTGACCTGGGTGATTTCCGCCAAGATTTCTTCGGCATGCGTATACATGCGAGCATTGGCAATTGCCACCGCGACGGTATTGGCGAAAGCCATCATCAAGTTCTTTTCTCGTTGCGTGAAGACGCCCGATACCAGGCGGTTGTCGACATAAACCACGCCGATAGTCTCGTCTTTATATTGCAGCGGCACACAAAGCACCGATCGTAAAGTGAAGTTGATGATGCTCTGCTGTTTCGCCAGACGTTCGTCCTTGAAAGCATTATCCGCCAGCAGCGCCTCGCCCGTGTTCATGACCTCGTTGACGACGGTCATGCTGATTTGCGGCCGATCGCCGCCAGTAACGCCCGTGCCAAGGACACCGCTCTCGTTGCTCACGCGGAATTCCATCTCGCCGCTTTCAGGATGTTTCAAGATGACATATCCGCGTTCGGCATTGGTCAGCATGATGACCAACTCCATCGTCTCGTGCAGGACAACATCAACATCAAGCGAGGTAGTGATGCGCGTCGACATTTCCGAGAGCGCGCGCAACTGCTGCAGCTCGGTCTGTTCCGACAAGACCTTGTTTTCCAGTTGTTTGAAATCCTGCTTGATGGACTCAAGCGTGTCCAGGATCACCGGGGGCATGGCCAAGCGATGGCGACGGAGCAATTCCCGCTGCGCGACAAGCGTCTTATTGATCTGATCAATCAATTCTTCCAGTTGTCGCAGTTGCGCTACGGGGTTGACGGTTGTTGATTCAACTTCCGACATTGGCTTAGCTTGCTCCAGATCCACGCTACGAAGGCTGAGAACCGCGCAGGCCATGACGGCCAGTCAGCCCATGCAGTCAGCCCATAAAGCCATATTATATGCGAGTATACTTGCTAAGTAAGCCACATGCAATTGTCGCGCCGCTTGGCGAAGGTCCCCCTAACGAGAATGGCAAGAGCCCTGATCCGAGCGTCCCTCGCTCAGTCTTGCAAGATAAGAGACGCGGCGCGGCGGCCAATCTCGACGGCATAGTTGGTGCCGCGATCCCAAGGGTAAACTTGCGACATGCTCGCCCAATAAAGACCGGGGACAGGCGTCCGCAAGCCGGGGATATTGCGGCTGTGATGGATTTCTGGAACAGGCTGCGCGTAAGGCGCGCGCCATACCCAGCTTTTGCGTATCCATTCTTTGCCGAAACTCGGATTGATCTTTTGCAGCGCGGGAATGAAGCGTTCAACTAGCGCGGCTTCGCTCAGACCGAAATACTCGTGATCGGGCGGCACATAATCGCCGCAATAGACGATGTGATCACCGCCATAGCGCTCTCGCGAGATGAAATTGGTATGCTCCACCAGCGCCAAAAAGGGAAAAGCCGACCGCGACTTGTCAGCTGTGGTCGCCGGCAGATTCAGCCAGTAGGTATCATCTGGCATGAGCGGCCGTCTCAAGGCAAAAACCACGCACAAGCCACCGATGCTCTTGAGCTCAGCGAGCGTCTTGCCATAGGCTGTATCCGCCAAGCCCTCCGTCAAGCGCAACATCAAGCCGGGCGACGTGGTGCTGAGGATGCGGTCGAAAGGCGCTTCGGCGCCGTCTGTCATCAGCGCCGGGGCGCCAGCGCGCAGGACTATGCGCTCGGCGCGCGTGGCAAGCCGAATCTCCACGCCTTTGGATCTCAGTTGCCGCGCCAACTCATCGAGAAAAGCCTGGAATCCGCCAACATAAGTACCCAGCTTGAGCGTACGCTTGACGATACGGGCCCACATGAAGGACATCGGCACCTGGTCGTACTGCTCGGCAAATTTGCCGATCAAGAGCGGCTTGAAGAATTTTTCATAGGCTTCATCCCCCATCCAGCGGCGCATCCAGGCATCCGCCGTCACCTTCTCAAAGGGCTGCCAGCGGGGCGACAGTTTGATGAACATGCCTGCCAAAGCCATGCGCAAGGTGGCGATCGGCGACAAGGGCAGCAATAGCGCCGAGGGAGAGATCTCGCTGCGGACCAAGTTGCCGTCAACCCAGTAGCTGGTCTTGGGACGCGGGAAAATGACCTTGTCGCGAACGCCCATCTCGCTCGCCAAGTTCAGGATATCGTGGTCATTGGCGAACCAATGATGATAGAACTTCTCCAGCGTCCAATCCCAGTTCTCGTCTTTGAAGCCGGCGGCCAAGCCCCCGACTTGATCGGCGGCTTCGAAGAGGGTGACGTGATGTCCGGCGCGGGCGAGGTCCCAGGCTGCCGCCAGTCCAGCCGCGCCGGCGCCGATGATGCCGATTTGGAGTTGGGTCATGCCAAGCCTGTTATGTCCACGCTGCTACCCACAGAGTATTGTACAGCCGCTGATGAGAGGCTGCGCGGCTGCTTCGCCGGGTTTATTCCCCTTCCGAAAGATTTTATGGTATCATTTTGTCTTGATGACTCCAAACACGAGCGCCACGCCTAATATGACGAATCTACCACCACAAGCGAGGCGATCACGTAGCATACTCCCGTCGCAACAGACTAAACTTTGGGGTTTAGCAGCCAGCAGATGTGCGTTTCCCGGCTGTCGAAGCATATTGGTGCTTCCACGAACAGAGACAGATCCCCACGCCAGAATCGGCCAAGCGGCTCACATATATGCCTACAGCAAAGACGGACCCCGTCCGAAGCCCGACAATTTCCCTGCAGAGGACATCAATAAATATGAAAACCTGATATTGCTTTGCGCGAACCATCATCTTGAAGTTGATAATCAGCCCAACAATTACACCGCCGAATATCTTCGCCAGTTGAAAGCTGACCATGAATCATGGGTAAGCGAACGATTGGTAACGCAAGAGTTCAACTCAGCCGATCTAGAATCAATCATTACGTGGCTTGCTATGGAATCTACGATTGAGCCGTCTACTAGCGTCCATCTTGTTGCACCACAAGACAAGATCCGACTGAATGAGTTTTCTCCACAAGTACGTAGACATGTCGGTACAGGGTTAGCCCGAGAACCCGAAGTGAGAACTTACGTAGCGGATCGCGCGAGACTGGACGAAAAGTATCCCGAAAGATTGCTACAATCCCTGCTAGACCGATATTCCAACTTCAAAGCCGACAATCTCCGTGGAGATGACATATTCGTTCCGCTTTGGCAATTCGCCAGCGGCTACAGCTTAGACTTCAACTACAAAGTTGCTGGACTTGCAGTTTTAATGTATTTTTTTCTAAGATGTGAACTATTCGAATCATGATTCTTCCTACGAAACACATCACGGTTGATGACTCTCTCATCGGACTAGGCGCCCTGCTTCTTTCGCATCTCGACCAGCCAGCGACTGTGTCGGTACTCTGGCAAGAAGTGAGAGAAACGCCCCAAATTGCCACGTTTGAGCGTTTCACATTGACTCTCGATTTGCTCTATCTGATGAACGTCATTGAGTATCATGACGGCAATATCTGGCGAGTGTCGACATGATACTAGGTGTTCACGCCAATCGAGAAGAATTCAATAAAGTACAATTCTCTGAAGGCTTCAACGTAGTCGTCGCCGACATAACCCAGCAATCTACACAAAAGGACTCCCGAAACGGGCTTGGCAAGACCACTCTCTTAAACATCATACATTTTTGCTTGGGCGGAAGAGAACAACCCAATGTAGGACTGCGAGTGCCTAAACTCAAAGGGTGGGAATTTTCGGTAGACCTATATTTTAGAGACGAGGAAATAACGGTATCTCGCTCTGTAGACATGACAGGGGACGTGTTGACTGACGCCAAAGAAGAATGGTTCATTGAAAATATAGCTGACCGGTACGACCTCACCCCGCAGCAACAGGGTTTGGAATTCACTGACGTGCGGATAAAGTCGCGAAGGAGAATTGATGATTGGACATCAGTTCTCGGTTGGGTCATGTATGATCTTCCTGTGGAAAGCGCGGCCACATTTAGAAATCTTATAAGTTACGACATTAGACGGAATCAGTTCGAGAACCCGTTCGAGAATTTCCCACGCCAATCTACGAAGGATATACAGATCAGCAACGCCTTCATGCTTGATTTGAACTGGAATCATGCGGTGAAGTGGCAAGAATTAAAAGATCGGAAAAAGAGCGTTGATTCCATAAAAAGAGCCGTCAAACAAGGGGATAATTTGCTCGCTGAAATGCTCGGAACAATAGGTGACTTGGAAACAGAGCGAGACCGGCTGACTCGGGAGATTGAGAAAACGGACTCAGAATTGCGTACTTTCCAAGTTCATCCCCAGTATGTACAAATTGAGAACGAAGCCAATGAACTTACAAGACATATCCATGATCTTTCCAATCATGTTTTGCAGCTAAAGCGACTCATTGACTTTCACGAAGACAGTATGAAAGAGGAGCAGCCAGCGAAGGATAGTCGGGTAATAGAACTTTACGAGGAAGCTGGCGTCGTTATGGCGGAATCTCTTACAAAGCGGCTAGAGGAAGTGCAAGCGTTTCATGTTCAAGTAACACGAAACAGACGAGACTATTTGCGAAGCGAGGTGATGCGCCTAAATCGCGAGCTAGCAAATTCTAGAAGCGAGATTGAACGGCTTTCTAACAGGAAGGCGGAGCTTATGAGGGTTCTTGAGTCGCATGGCGCTCTCGAAGAATATAGCGAACTTCAGAAATTGTATCTGGCTTATCGCTCAACTTTGGATGCAATCGAACGTCAGATTGAACAACTCAATATGATAGAAACAGAGACTTCACAGATTACCATTGAACGGGAGCAACTGCATCTCGACGCCCGGATTGACTTAGAAGAGCGAACGTCATTAAGACAAGCTCGCGAAGTATTTAGTAGCAATTCCGAAGCGCTCTACGAGGCGCCTGGTAGGCTAGTGGTCAACGTCGACCGCGAAGCCGGATTCAGATTTGATGTGGACATTCCCCGTGCCAGCAGCGTTGGTATAAGTAAGATGAAAGTTTTCTGTTACGACTTGATGCGCGCGGAATTGTGGTCGCAGCGTGAGGTAGGTCCTAGTCTCCTAATCCATGACAGTAACATCTTTGATGGTGTAGACGAACGACAAATAGCGCTCGCCATAGAACTTGCAGAACTTAAGACACGAGAATGCGGCTTTCAGTACATAGTTTGCATGAACTCAGACTCAATTCCTTACCAAAGGTTTAGTGAAGGCTTCGATATCGATAAGTTTGTGCGTCTTAGACTTACCGATAGTGAACCTGCCGGTAGGCTATTGGGCATCGAATTCTAAAACAATTTATTTTTCCGCGTAGGTCTCCCCCGACAAGCGCCAGCTCGAGCGCGCCTCGAAGTCCAGCCCGCTGCGATGACCGGCCAGAAAACGATAGTGAGCGGCGGCGGCGATCATGGACCCGTTGTCGGTGCAGAGCGCCAAGGGCGGATAGCGCGCCGGCAGCCTGCTCCTTTCCCGCAGCTTATGCCGCAGCATTTGATTGGCGCTGACGCCGCCGGACAGCCAAATCTCGCTGCAATGAAACTGACGCGCCGCCCTGATCGTGACGCGCGTCAAAGCATCGGTCGCCGCGTCCTGGAAAGCGGCGGCTACGTTCGCGATATCGATGTCGTCGCGCAACTGCGCCCGCTTCTCGGCGCCGCGGCGCCGCTTGCGCTGACCGAGACCCGATGGCTGAACCGTGACCTCGCGCAGGACAGCCGTCTTTAGCCCGCTGAAACTGAAATCGTAGGGGCTGTCGGTTTGGGCGATGGGGAATCTATAGGCTGTGGCGTCGCCATCTTGAGCGGCTCGTTCAATGGCGGGTCCGCCGGGAAAGGGCAAGCCGAGGGTGCGGCCCACTTTGTCAAAAGCCTCGCCCGCCGCGTCGTCAATGGTGCCGCCCAGACGGCGGTATATGCCGTGTCCGGTCATCAGCACGAGTTCGCTATGTCCGCCAGAGACGATCAGGACGACGACCGGGAAGTCGATATCGGGGGACTGGGGTTCCAGCAGGAGCGAGTAAACATGCCCTTCCAGGTGGTTGATGCCCAGCAGCGGCTTGCCCGTCGCCAGCGCCAGCCCCTTGGCGAAGTTGATGCCCACCAGCAGCGAGCCAATCAAGCCCGGTCCCTGCGTGACGGCGATGGCGTCAAGCTGCTCGTAGACTAGGCCGGCTTCGTCCATCGCTCGGTTGACAACCGCACTGACGGATTCGGCATGGGCGCGGGAAGCCACTTCGGGGAAGACGCCGCCGAACTGCGCGTGCAAGTCCAGCTGCGAGGAGACGACATTGGCATGGATAACGCGGCCGTCGCGGACGACAGCGGCGGCTGTGTCATCGCAGGATGTTTCAATGCCGAGGATGGTGGTCATGTTCGCGCTTTCGCGTGGGCGTACATGCGGGGCAATTGTAGCACTGAATTTGAGAAGCGCGGATGTATAATGGGATCAGCTAGAGCGCTATGGGCGAGAAGGTGCATTATGTACAAGTCGTTTCGGGTGAAGAATTTCCGCTGCTTCAAGGACTTGCAGATTAACGACCTGGGGCGGGTGAATTTGATTGCGGGAAAGAATAATACCGGCAAGACGGCTCTGATGGAGGCGATGCTAAGCCTCTCGTGCCCTCTTGCGCCTAATGTTCTTTTAGATTTACTGAAATCGAGAGGACTCACCGACTCTGAAAAAAACCGGCGCGACGTTTGGCAGCAAATATTTTACGGCTTGGATACGACTAGCCAAATCAATTTATCCGGGATTGAAAGAGAAGACTGTGGGCGGGGCCGTCGATTGCGCATTTATGAATTCGCATCAATGGAGAGCAACGCGCAGCACTTTGCAAACTATGTTCAAAGAGCCAAGGAGGTCGGATATTTTCAAGATGGTTATATTGACACCCGAGGCGCGTCGCTTCTCGTGTATGAATTTTCCTACGTAGAATCTGAGGCAGAAGCAGATTATGTCTATCTGGCCTCAAAACCTGAATTGCCATTCTTTGCAAAGGAATATGCTGATAAAAGATATGTATTTTTTCCAGCGGAAGCACGTCGCAATCCACAAGACAGGGCGGATACTTTCAGCGCATTGGAACGGCAAGGAGGATTGCCAAAGTTGATCAGTTATCTAAATGTCTTCGAACCTGGCCTATCCGACATGCGATTGCAGTCCTTGTCGGGCAACCTAACAATTTGGGGGCGTGTTTATTCGCATCAGGTACCGCTTAGACTGATGGGAACGGGGCTAAATAAATTCGCTGATATCGTTATGGCATTAATGATTGAACAGCCGCAAGTCATCTTCATCGACGAAATCGAAAACGGCATCCACCACTCGGCGCAATGCAAAGTTTGGAAAGCCATCGGGCAACTGGCGCGGGAGCTGGACATCCAAGTCTTCGCCACGACGCACAGCTACGAAATGACCGAAGCGGCGCACGAAGCATTCAGTGAAGGAAATCGCCTTGATCAATTCCGCTTCCATCGCCTAGACCGTCACCCAGAAACTGGCGACATTGAAGCCGTAACCTACAATAAATCCGGTATTGAGGCTGCCATGACAACGAACTGGGAGATTCGCGGATGACAAGTCGAAATCTTACTGCAGGAGTTCAAATTCCAGCTGACGTGACTCGCATTCTCGTGGTCGAGGGTCCAGAAGATAAGACCTTCTTTTGCGGTCTAGCGGAGCAACTTGGTATTAGCAAAGAACTGTATATTGTTGTCTGCAACGGAAAAGATAAACTGGAACCGGTGCTGAAAAGTATTCTCAACGATGGTAACTTCCACAGCTTCGAGCACATCGGAATTATCTGCGACAATGACTTTCCTGACATCCGAAACAACAGAAGTGCGCTGCGGGTTGTTCAAGACGAAATAGATAGTGCAAATGTCAGTATCAACGAAATCGTCAAATCTCGACGCCAGTTGCCAAGGCCGGAGAATCCCAGAGTACCGGCGGGAACGAAACCAAAGGTATCGGTACTTCTATTGCCCAATGATGAGCGTGACGGCATGCTGGAGGATTTGGTTCTCGAAGCAATTGGCAAAAATGACATCACCAACTGTGTCGACGAATACTTCACCTGTCTGAACAACACCGGACTCAGCGCAAGAGAAGCACGAAAGTCAAGAAGCAGGCTAAGCGTCTACATCTCCGGCAAGATTCTAGACAGCAGATACGCGACAAATGATGACTCTCGACGGTGGTTCTTGACGCAAGCGGTTGACATGAAGTGGTGGAAAGCCGAAAACATGTGGGACAATTCTACCTTCGACGACGCCAAAGCCTTCCTGCGCCAGCTCCTCGCTGAATAAATCCTCGGCGACATCTGATATACTGGCATCGTAGAGCGGATCAATTTGAAAGAAGAATCTGACTTTGCGAAGAAAATCCCAAAACCTACCCAATCGCATCCCCTGGATCCTTGCCGCAATCGCCGGCGCCATCATCTTCGCCGCGTTCAGTGTATGGGGCGGCAGCCCGGCCGAGACCCGCGCCGGGCTCTTCTGGCTGCAGGCGAGCTTGTTTTTCCTGGTCATCTGCGCCTTTGTCCTGGCGCTCTGGCATTTGTTCATCCGCCCCCTGGCGCCAAACCTGCGCCAGCCGGCAGCAGTCCCGCTAACTTCCCGCGCGCGGGGGACGATCGCGCTGATCCTGGCGAGCGGCGGCGTGGCGATCTTCGTTGGCGGCGTCTGGGATGAATTGTGGCATCGCAGCTATGGCATTCCCTTTGGCGAAGACCTGTTCTGGCGGCCCCACCTGCTCATGTATTTTGGCTTCGCCACGGCGATCGTCACGGGCTCGTGGGCGCTGCTGTACTTGAATCGCCATTTGCGCGGCAATTTTCAGCAGCGGTTTCGCGCGAATTCTCTGGTGGGCTTACTCATCTTAAACGCGGCGTTTCTGCTCTATGCCTTGCCGGCTGACCCCTTCTGGCACTGGATCTTCGGCGAAGACATCACCGCCTGGAGCGTGCCGCATCTGATCTTGCTGGCGAGCTTCATCTTGACGCAGTTGCTCGCTCTGGTTTTCCAGGTTTCCACATTGTCGCGGCAAAAGTGGCGCGTCATTTTCAACCTGCGGCCGGGCGACAGCCTGGCGCTGCTGATCCTGGCTTCAATCCTGCTGCTCTGGCTGCAGCTCATGCTCATTGATTGGGACGCGACGCTGGCCGGCATAAGACTGGAATGGCTCGGATTGTACCGTCCGGAATGGCTGCTGGCCGCAAATCTGCTGGCTTGCGTGACATTTACCGGTGTGATCGGGACGAGGCTGCTGCGCTGCGCCGGCGCGGCGACGGCGGCCGGGTTGCTAGCCCTGGCGATCCGCTATGGATTGATCCAGCTCTTTGAGGCCGACATGCTGCAATATGTCGCCTGGATTGCCGCGCTGCTGCCCCTGCTCGCCATCGACATCTGGTCATTCTATTGCGGCGTCATCGGCATGCGCAGCCCGGAATGGCGGGGGACAGCCCTTGTCCTGATCGCTGCCATGGCGCTCAACGCGCCGGTGATACGGAGACTCTATCAGTTGGAAGGGGGCGACAACCTGGCATACGGCCTGGCGGTGATCGTCACCGGGATTGGCATGAGCTGGCTGAGCCACCGACTGGCCGACGCGATGTTGAGACGCGTTTTGGTTGAAGCCGATGACCTTGCCGAGAGCCGGGCATTGCCCGCGAAGCTCTCTTTGGGAATGGCAGGGGGATTCGCGGCTTTCATTTTGCTGTTCATCGCGACCGCGTCGCCGCCTGTGTGACGCTTGGGGGCAAAGGGCTATGCTCAAGCGGATGAACGTGGATGGGGAGAGGCGGTTTAGGGATTTTGCCGCAGAGGCGCAGAGAGCGCAGGGTTTGTTTGGATTGCTAGGTTCTGTTGACATTCTATCGTAACCAGATAAGAGCGCCGACAAAGTGCAGGA
>JAPPMO010000034.1 GCA_028873975.1 Chloroflexota bacterium | reverse complement strand
GCCGGGGATGGGGTAAAACCTGTGAAGCCGTCCAGATTTCAGTAGCGGACAAGCCCTACAATTCTGTCGCGTATAGCGCGGGCTTTAACCCTCGATGTAACCTTGAGCGGTCGCTTCGGTAATGTAGTCGTCGGCGGCGGCTTCCAGCGCTTCTTCGGCGGTCATGTCGCCGGGCCATACCAGCGGCAGGTACTGCTCGAGCTTGGCAATGGCGATAGAGACGGCCGGGTTGATGGCGTAGTTGCCGATGCCGTTGCCGATTGTCTCATTGGCAGCCGGCAAGTAGGGTCCGCCAAATTCGCCGGCGGAATTGCGCGTGGTCGAGCCAACTGCGGCGGCGGCTTGCTGGCTGGCGGCGTCAACCGTTTCCATGATGACCTGGAAGATTAGGTCCGGGTCATTAGTGGTGTTGGTCGGGATGAAGTAGAAATCCAGCCAGGCGGAACCGGCGCGCGGACCGCCCTCGACGACGCTTGGAGCCGGGGCGTAGCCAATAACATCGCCCAGGTCGGTGCGCTCGGGATCCGCCATTGTGGCGGCGCGGCTGGCCCAGATCTTGGTCAGCGGCAAGCCGCCGTTGCCCATGGCGACCTGGATCTCGTTCAAGCCGAAGGCGACGCCGTCAGCGCCGACGCAGCGATTAACCGTCTCGATCATCAGATCGACGGCGGCGATACCCGCGTCGCTGTTGAAGGCGGGCATATTGTCGTCATCGAGGTAATCGCCGCCCATGGCGCGCAGCAGCATGAAAAATTCCAACTCCCAGGCGCGGGCGCGCGAAACATCCATCGCATAGATCAATTCCCAATCCGGGTTGCCCAAGCCGACCTCGTCGCACCAATCGTGCAGGTCGTCATAGGTGTCGGGGACGGTCCAGCCATTTTCTTCGAAGACATCGGTACGGTAAACCAGGTGCAGCGTATTGCCCACCATGGGGATGCCGTAGATGTTGCCTTGGTAACTGCCGCTTTCCCAGTAACCCGCGGGGATATCGTCGAGGTCGTATTCGTCGCGATACTTGTCGATCAGATCGTTGAGGGGCATGACCCAGCCGGGGGGACCCCATTCGGCAACCTGGCCATTGGCGCCATGCAGGATGTCATAGGGCGAATCGCCACCGGCTGAAAGCGCCAGACGAACCTGCTCTTGCAACGATGACGAATCCAGCAGGTTGGTATTGATGGTCAGGTTGTCCACTTCGCTGCAGGCTTCCATTTCCGCAGCGTAGAACTCGGTAATGGCGAAGGGCCAACTGATCATCTCGATGGTCACCGGCTCGGCCGGCGCATCGATATTGCAGGGATCTCCGCTCTGGGCGAATGCCGGGATCGAAACAAATAATCCCAACAGCAGCAATACAGAAAGTACTAAACGCATAACATACTCCTTAATGTGATAGACGTTTAACGTCCCGAACATTGAAAAAAGGCGCGCTTTGCAAAAAGCGATCGCCACCTTTTCCTTCTTCCATTCATCCCGCTTTCACGCCGCGTTTTGTCAATTCGCCGCCAACGCAGCACCGCATTATCCTTTTGGATTTGGACCGGTGGATCCTCGGATGATCAACTCCACCGGCAGCGTATGTTGGATCGCCGCCCGCGGCCCTTCTTCGATCAACTGCAGCAAACTTTCTACAGCCAGCCTCCCCATGTCCGACACCGCCTGCCCAACGGTAGTTAAAGCCGGCTCGGTCACACCGGAAGCCAGGATGCCATCGTAACCGGCAATGGACAGATCTTGCGGAATGCGGATCTTTTGTTCTTTTGCCAGTGACAGGGCATTGATTGCCATTGGGTCGGTGAAAAAGAGAATCGCTGTCGGTGGCGCGGGATGAGACAGAAAGGTCCCGAAGGACCGCGTGTGGTAATCCGGGTCAGTGGATTTTGCCGCTATGACCAGTGATGGATCATAAGCGATACCCGCGTCTCCCAACGCAGCCGCATATCCCGCGTGCCTGTCGCTATCGGTCTCGTAGACTTCCGGCAGCCTTTCGAAGCCGATGCGCCTGTGTCCCAGGGAAATCAGGTGCTGGGTCAAGGCTCTCGCTCCCTGTACATGATCGGCAGCCACAAAAGATATTCCGGCATTTGCAACGCGCCGGGGCAGGAAGACATGCGGCATCCGCTCGTCCGTCATGAGTTGCGAGAGCGCCACTGTCTCGCGCGAGCCGGGCGGCCAGGCTACGATGATGCCGTCAACCTCGCGCGAGCGGCAAAGGCTCTTGATCCGTTCGGCGCTGCCCGCCATAGAGGTGTAGAGAATCAAGTTATATTCAGCGTCTTCGGCAACCGCCGCGATGCCGGGAATGAGCTCGGCGAGGAAATCGGCGACTCGTTGAAAAGGATAATTGACGACCAGACCAAGTTTCTCCGTGCGCTGCCGGCGCAGGTTGCGGGCGGCTGCCGAAGGCTGATAGCCCAATTCGTCCACCGCGCGCAAAACTCGCTCTCTGGTAGCCGGCGAGACATCGCTACGGCCATTTAAGGCTTTGGAAACGGTTGAACGCGATAAGCCCAGCGCATTCGACAGATCATTGATCGTAACGGGGGCCATACGTATCTCCAATTGCCCAAAAACAGCGCAATCTACCGCCAAGTCTCGAAATCGATTTCGCAATGCTATGGATATAATAACAGCTATTTTGCCGTTTGGCAAGTCAAGCGATTTTCACGGGTGCATTTCAGATTATTGGCAATTAACCGCCGAGGACACCGAGGGTCGCGTAGACACTGACGGCAGCGCCGAGATTTAAGCTCTTGCCTGCCAAAAACGAGGCGATGCAGGGGCGTTTGACGGTCAGTGTCTACGCGACCCGCTGAAACGCCCGCAAACAGAAATGACCTTTTGTATTTCTCTGTGCCGCTCTGTGGCTCTGTGGTGAATTTTCAGTTTGTTCGTTGCATTGCTCCACAAGATACCATTTTGAAGCGATTGCCCTGTGAACATCTGCCAAAATATTGAAATGCACCCGATTTTCACGAACGCTTTGGCATCCTCAGCCCAGCGCTTTTGCTGATGCCTCAAAAAAGCGAATTGTCGCGTCGCGCAGCGGCAGCCACTCGTGACCGCAGTCCGGCACGACCGTCATCCTCACATCGCAGCCGATCCGCTGATATTGCAGATAGAGCGCTTCCAGGCGCTGGCGGCGGTTGATGCCGGCTCGGTTCGCGCCGGGCGCCCAGCCGGCATCTCCCTTGTTCGTCGTGATATTCGCATTGTCATTTTCGCCGATCAGAAGCTGTATCGGCATATCGCGCAACGCGCGGGGGTCGATGGCCTGCTCAAATCGCTGCTTGACATCGCAGATGCCACTCCACCAGTCCAGCGAATCGTCAAGCAGCGTGACGCGACCGGGCGCCGCCAGCGAAAGCGCTTGCACATGCCCGGGATGCAAATAGGCGAAGCGATGCGCGAATTGCGCGCCGCCGGAAAACCCGCCCAGCATGAAGCGATCACCCGCCACGTCATATCGCGCGCGAATCTCTTCCAGCATGTTCAGCAGAATCAGGTCAAAGCGTATGCCTCGGTAGAGCAATTGCTTGTAATTGTCGACATCGTCGGGGTCAATCAAGCCCGCCGGGAAGAGCGGGCAGACCAGAAGGACCCGATGCCTGATCGCGAAATCGCTGAGATGATCGCGATAAAAGGCAGCGTCGCGGTAGGTCCCATGCACATAGACGCAGATCTGTCGGATTTCATCGGGCGCGTACAAGCAGTAGGAAAAGCGCGGATCGGCGCGATGCGCCAAAAATGCTGTCCGTCTGATAAGGAAGGCGGATCCGCCGCCAGTTCCTCGATTTTTCGGCATATCCTCGCTCATGCCATCGGCTGCGCTCCTGACTAGGGCCGCGGAAAGCTAATGCCCAACATGCCTTCGATATCCAGCGGATCGACGCCGTAGAGTTGCTTCAGTTCCGCGCGCAGGTTCGCCTCGGATTCGAGTTCGCCTTTGAGCGGCAAGGATAGCCGCCTTCCCTCTTGCAGGGCGGATTCCCGCGCGGCGACGTCCATCATCATCGCCATCAGCGCGTCTTCGGCGCTGTACTCGGATTCGCGCAAGCCGCGTACAGTTTCAGCGAAGTCGACAATGTGACTGATCACTGCGCTGCTGTAGTAGTTGCGGCGATGATAGGCGCTTGCGCCCAGGCGATAGGGATTGACGTATTCGATGCGTCCGGTCGGCAGATCGACATGCGAGGACAGCCAGTCGCGCCCATCGCCCAGATGCACGATGGGGTAGGCCAGGTCGTGACGACCGCCGCTTGCCAGCGCCTCATCGGTGCAATAGCGCAGCTCGCCGATGCCGTGCCAACCTTCGCCCGCCTGCTGCACGATCGCGCCGCGCGCCCCGGCCAGTTCCGTGTAGCCCGGACGCGGATAGCGCCCCAACATGCTCTTGATATTGCCGGCGTGGTCGATGACCAGCGCCTCATCGGGGAACCAGTAAAAGTGGGCGCGGTATTTTTCCGATTCGTGATAGCGATGCGCCAACTGATAGTGCCCTTCCGTCGGCATGACATGCGATATCGCCTGCGCCTCGGTGGGATGCGCGCCGAAAAAGCGGATCCAGCGCGAGTTGTTGTGGTAGCCGGTGTGATCGTGCCAGCAGGTCAGGCGCTTGATCGGTCCAATGAAACCGTCTTCGGCGATCAACTTCATCATGCGGTCGAAGGGAAAGCGGAAGAAATTCTCGGCAATGCGCAAGACGGTATCGTTGTCGCGCGCCGTCCGCACCATCTCCTGCGCTTGAATCAGCAGGCTGCACATGCTCGTCTCGACATTGACATGGATGCCCTGCGCAAGCAGATAGCAGCAGATCGAGTGATGAGACGGAATCGGGCTGACCACGAAGGCGGCTTCCATCGGACGCGCCTTGACCAGCGCTTTGAGATCGTAAAATGCCGGTACGCCCAGCGCCGCGGCGAAATCATCAGCCGAGCCTTTGACCGGGTCGCAGACCGCCACCAACTCGATCCAGGGTTTCAAATAGTCGAAGAGCGGTTGGTAGGTTGTTTTGGAGCGATTGCCCGTGCCGATCAGCGCCACGCGCAGCTTTTCATTCAGCGCCATTTTGCAGCCTTTCTTTGATTGTCTCGGGTATCTCCGCCTCATAAACTTGCGCATGCCCGGTTCTGTCGCTGGTGTAGACGACAAAGCGATTATCCGGCGAGAACGAGGGGTGCGGGTGCGTATATTGTGGCGCATAGACCTTGATCGGACCGTCTTCATAGGGGAAGGGTCCGTTCCAGTGCGCGCCCTCGCTGCTGGCGCCGGGATAGCAGAGCGTGATCGGAGCGCCAAGCCCGTCCAGCGGGTTAAACAGTTGCAAGCCGATATCGGGAAAGTTGGTATCGGCGACCATCATCGCGCCATCGCGACTGCAGATGGCGTGCCAGGCGTTGAAAGAGGCGACTTGCCGCTCGAGGCCCGTATCGACATTGATCGCGCGGATGCCCTTGTTCCAATCGACAAATGCCAGTTCGCGCCGGCCCGGGATCCAGCTTTCGTGCGTGATCCATTCGCCCGGCGCGCGCTGATAGAGGCGGCGGTTGCCCCCGCCGTCGCGCTTGACGACCCAGACGCGATCTTTGAGCGGACCGGCATAATAGAGCAGGTCGGCGTCATCGGGGCAGAACATGAGATGGGCGATGGTATCTCGCTTGAGGATGACCTCATGCTGGCCGCTGCTGGTATCAATAACCGTCAGGCAGGCTTCCCTATTGACGCTGAAGCGGATCGCCCAAAAGCGATCATCGAAGCTGAGCGCGGTCGTGCCCATGGCGTCCGCGACCATGCCCGCTTCGCGCAAGTTGATCTCGCCGAAGTCGACCAGTTGCTCTTCGCGCAAAGTCTCGGTATGGACCCGGTACGCGCCCGTGCCGGCGGTGAAATAGACGTAGCGCCCATCATGCGAGGGGTACAGCGAATACTCGCCGATATCCTCGCGCTCTGTCAGTTGGATCAGCTTGCCGCTCGCGCGCTCTTCGGCGAAGATCTCCGGCCGGCCTGTGCGATGCGAGACGAAGATCAAGCGCTGCATGGCATCGTCGTAAGCCGGGACGATAAAAAATGGATGGTGATGGATCGAGGCTTGATCGGTGATCTGCCGGATTTTGACGCCGGTACTTTCGTCTTGAAAACAGATTGATTCCGGCGGATAGATTTGTCCGCACGCCATCTAGGAGACTTTCTGTTCCAGCACAGCGAACCCGGCTTCGGTCAATTCGGCGGCGATGCGGTCGATCTCGCGCTGCGGCAGCGGACGAATGGGGCGCCGCATGCGCATGGACGGGAATTTGCCCAGCAAAGTCATGGCGCATTTCATGCGTTGATGCGCGTCGCTCGACGGTTCGCCGAAGCGATAAACGATCTGCGAGAGCGGACGCACCTTGTCTTGCAGCATATTGGCTTGCTCCAGGTCGCCGCTCAAAGCCGCCTTGACCAAGGCTGTGATTAGCTCCGGCACGAATCCCGCGAAGCCAACCAGCGCGCCATCGGCGCCGTCGAGCAGCGTCACCAGCAAGTATTCGTCCAGGCAACTGATGATGCTGACATCGGGCGCGGAGCTCTTCAAATTGCGATAGTCATAAGCCCAACGCGACATCTCGCGCGTGCCCATTTTGATGCTGACGACGCGGTCGAGCTGCGCCATCGCCTGCATTTCCGCCAGCGAATAGCCGGCTTTGGTCCAAGCCGGGTATTGATGCACGATGATGTCAATACCGGCGTCTTGGGCGACGTCTTTGAAGAAGCCCACGGCGGTTTCGCTGGTCCTGCCGAAGCGCAGCCAATGATGCGGCGGCATCAGCAGGATGGCGTCGGCGCCGACGTCTTTGGCCGCGCGCGCCTGGGCGATGGCTTCGTCGCTGCCTTCGGCGCAAACGCCGGAGACGACCTTGACCTTGCGCCCGACTTCATCGGCGATAATCTCGGTGACGCGCGCCCGCTCGTGATTGCGCAGTGACATGACCTCGCCGGTATGCCCGTTGCAAACCAAGCCGGTGATGCCATCCACCGAGGCCAGATAGCGAACGTATGCTCGCAGGCCCGACTCGTCGATCGAGTCGTCGTCATTAAAGGGACACAGCGTCGCCGGCAGCACACCGGTCCATGGTTTGTCAAACATCATTTTTCCTTTCCTAAACCGCTGTCATCAATGTCGTCCGGGCTCAACTGTTGCGGCGCGGATCCAGCGCATCGTTCAAGCCATCGCCCAGAAAGACGAAAGCCACCTGGACCAAGCCAATCGTCACGGCCGGGATGAGCATCAAATGCGGGAAAATCTGCCAATAGCGGCGACCCTCTTCCAGCATGGAACCCCAACTGGCATTGGGTGGCTGGATGCCGATGCCGAGGAAGCTCAAACCGGCTTCGAGAAATATGGCGCCGCCCATGCCGGCCGTCACGGCGACGATCAGGGGACCCATGGCATTGGGGATGACATGGCGCAGCATAATGTGAGCCTCGCTCGCCCCCAGCGCCCGCGCCGCCAGCACATAATCTTCTTCGTTGATGCTCAAGACTTGCCCGCGCACCAAGCGCGCCAGCCCGGGCCAGCCAATCAGCGCCAGGGCGCTGAAGACCAAAACATAATCCAGCCAAAGCGTATTCAAATAGAAGGGATTTCTTGTCTGCTCGTACAAAGCGTCGAACCAGTTGACAATCGGACGGCGCAGGGTGGTGTTGATGAGGATGACCAGCAACAAGCCGGGCATGGCTTGAATCAAGTCGCTTATCCACATCAGAAATTCGTCCGCCAGCCCGCCGCGAATCCCCGACCAAGCGCCAACCAAGACGCCAATCACGAGGCTTATGGCAGTGGTGGAAAAGGCGACCAAAGCGGCTGTGCGGGCGCCGTGCAGCATGCGGCTGAAGACATCGCGCCCCAGGTCGTCCGTGCCTAAAAAGTGCTCGGCAGAGGGTCCCTGAAAAGCCTTGACGATGTTCTGTTCGAGGAAGTCGTAAGGCGCGCTGGCTGGACCGATTGCGGCGAGAAAAAGGAAACAAATCACGACCAGCAATCCGCCAACCGCCAGCCAATTCCTGCGGAAGCGCCGCGCCGCGTCTTGCCACAGGTTGCGCTGTTCGCCCATGAAAACGCTGCCGTCGTCGACGACGCGCGATACATTGGCGCGGGCATTGGCCTGGCTCATTGCGCCCTCACCCGCGGGTCCAGGATGGGATAGATGATGTCGACCAGGAAGTTGCTGATGAAAATGATCAAAGTGCCGATGACAACCACCGCCATGATGATGGGATAATCAACCTTCTTGATGCCTTCTATCGTTAATAAGCCAAAACCGGGAATGCTCAAGACATATTCCACAAACAGCGAGCCATTGATGAGGCCAATCATGATGAGACCGAGGGTTGTAACGACCGGCGTCAAGACCGGGCGCAGCATGTGCCGCAGGATGATGCGCGATTCCGGCATGCCTTTGGCGCGGGCAGTGCGCACATAAAGCTGGCTTTTGACTTCCAGCATAGCCGAGCGCGTCTGCCGCACGATGATAGGCAGGATGCCAATCGAGATGACCGCGATGGGCAAGGCGGAGTCAATATGAAATACGCCGTTCCAGCCATAAGGCACATCAATCAATTTTAACTGCAAGACCAGCAGATACAGCAGCATGGGCACGATGACAAATACCGGAATCCCGTTGATGAACAAGACGGCGCTAATTGTCAGCCGGTCCTGCCAGCGATTGTGGTAAAGCGCGGCGCCGATGCCCAGTACGATGCCGGCCACCGCGCCGATTACGGTAGCCGCGAAGCCCAACTGCATCGAAATTGGCAGGCGAAATCGCACAATGTCGATGACAGGGCGGTCCACCTGCAAGCGAATCGAGCGCCCCCAATCGCCCTGAGCCAGATTGCTAAGATAATTGCCGAATTGAACCAGGAAGGGCTCGTCCAAGCCGTATTTTTTGCGCAGCGCCAGCATGACCACTTCGTCTTCGCTATCGAAGTCCTCGCCTTGGATGAACATCATGCGGATGGGGTCGCCGGCCCCGTAATACATCATCGCGTAGGCAATGAAAAGGATGAGCAAAAGTCCCGCCGTCCAGCGCAAAAGACGTATCAGCAAAAATGAGGCCATGGTGGCGTTTCCTTCGTAAAACCCCCACCCTATATCCCTCCCCCATAAAGAGGGAGGGACTTTACTCCCCTTCCCTCATTTTGGGGGAAGGGGTTGGGGGATGGGGGGCTTACATCCGCTCGATGTAAATCTTCCAGGGCTCAATGACGCTGACGTCAGGACCGCTGTAGTATTCCTTGACGTGCTCGCGGGCGTTGGCGGTGCGCAAAGGCTTGCCGAAGTGCATGATGACGTAGTCGCCCTCATATTGCGCCTGCGCCTCCAGCGCCAGTTCGCAGCGCCGCGGGTCATCCGGCTGCAGGGTCAAGGCTTCGTCGACCGCCGCTTCCAGCGCCTCGTTCATGTAGCCGTTCAGCATCGAGCTGCTGGGAACGGGACCCGACGAGTGGCCCGCCGCCCACATATAGGTAGCGGCATCGGGGAAGCGAATAACGACATCGTCGCGGCTCAGGTTGATCTTGTCGTAGTCATCGCCGAAGCTGTTCGGGTCTTGCTGGAACTCGACATTCTCGATGCCCAGGTTCTGACGCCAGAACTCGATGACGGCTTGCAGAGCGCGGTTGTTGAACTCGTTGCTGCCGCGCGGCGTAACGCGCAGCTTGGGCAGGTTCTCGGCGCTGCCATAGCTGGATTCCGCCAATGCCGCTTGCGCGCCTTCGACATCATAAGGATAGCCGGTCGCGTCCGGGTTCTGGCAGGTTACGATGTCGTCCAGGGTCTGGGTGGTCAAGACGCCGCTGCCTTCGATCGGGAAGGCGGCTTGGAAGACGGCGCTCCAGTCGACCGATTTGATGAGCGCCTCGCGCACTTTGGGGTCGCTGGTCGGCTCGCGGGTTGGCTGCATCCAGAAGGTGTTGAAGCCGATGGCGTCGAATTGACGGAAGTAATCCGGCATTTGCGCGCGCAGGACCGATGGCGCCGCCGCCAGGCTGGCGTCAATTTGGTCATTGAGCGCCATCGCGCCGACGGTTTGCTGGTCGGTCACGAACATGAAGCTGACCTTTTCCAAAATGGGACCGTCTTTCCACCATTCGGGGTTGGGCGTCAACTCGGCCGTCTGCAGGTCGGCGTCAAAGCTGGTGAGGATGAAGGGACCATTGACGATCGGATTGTTCTCCGGCTTCCAGAATTCGTTGAAGCCATGTTCCAGCACGTCTTCGGCGCGGGCGATAGCCATGTGCGCGGTGGCGATGCGCCAGAAGAAGATCGGATCCGGCAGGACCAACTCGACCTGAACCGTCGAATCATCCAGCGCCGACAGACCGCTGACATCGACGGTCATGGCGTCTTCGGCAGCCATCTCGCGCGCGTCGGCGAATCCAACGACGTTGCCCAGATAAGTGCGGATACGGCCAACGCTGTTTAGCGGCGCCGCCTGCACCTGCCAGGAATCGATGACTTGCTGAGCGGTGATGGACGTGCCGTCGGACCAGCGCGCCTCCGGATCGACGGAGAAGCTCCATACGGTGCCGTCGTCGTTGGAACTCCAGTCGTTGAAGTAGCCGGTCTTCAAGTTGAAGTCGACATCAAAATAGAGTGGCGGCACGGACTGGAAAGTGATCCAGTTCTGCTGGTCGCCGCCGGCGGACAGAATTTGGAAGCTGAAATTCGCGACGCCGGACGAGCCGGTGGCGATCCTCAGCACTTGATCCTGCGCCATGGCGCCGGTCGCGCCGAGCAGCAAGACCAACGCGATCAGCGTTAGGGTGAATAACTTCTTCGACATAATCTCCTCCTCAATTGAACCTTATGTCACTTGGCTTTAGAACGGGCACAAATTCTATGCCCACAGCTTTGATTGAGCTGTCAAAACGAATTGTGTTTCTCGCGCTCGCTGGCTCCTTTCAATAAACGGCTCTAAAACAGTTGACCGCAAATCCTCTCGTCGCCCGGCGGCGAATCATCCGTCGCAAAGATAATCCGATGACTCGCGGATCACGAGTTGCGTCGGCAATTTGATGACGCGATCGGTCCTGTTTCCATTATTCGCAATGCCCTGCAACAACAAGCGGGCGGCGGTTTTCCCCAATAAGTTCAGGTCGCGGCGGATGGCCGTGACCGGCGGACGATACAACTGCGTCAGGTGGATGTCGTCACAGGCGACCAGCGCAATATCGCGCCCGACCGCCAGTTGGCGCGCTTGCAGCGCGCCCAGCGCGCCGATCAATATGATATTGCCTGCCACGATCAAGGCTGTTGGCAGCGGTCGATTTCGCATCAGCAAGAGCGCCTCGGCATAGGCGTCGGTCTCCGTGAAAGAGGCGAAGCGTATCAATTCGGCGCGGGCTGGAATACGGGCTTCAGCCAGCGCCTCTTGATAAGCGCGAAATCGCTGCTGGGTGGGATAAAATCCTTGTGGTCCGCCGATGAATCCGATATGGCGATGCCCGTTGTCGACCAGATGACGGACCGCTTCCCGTATGCTGCTTTCGTGGTCGGATTGTACGGCGAAAACGCGCTCCCCGGCGACGGGCGCGCGATCCAGCATCACCGTCGGTATGTTCGCCTCCTGGATGAAGCGCCGCGCTGGTTCGGGCGATTCCGAGGCTGACGAGACAATTAGCCCGCTCACCTGCCGGCTGGCCAGCAGCCGCAGACAGGCGCTGTCCAGATCGGCTTGATTGCGCGAGGACACCAGCGTAACCGCGTAGCCATTGGTCGCAAGCGCCTCGGCAGCGGCTTCGTATATAGTCGAGATGACCGGATTGGCAATGCTGCCAACCAGAAACCCGATCGAGTTGGTCTCTCCCCGGCGCAGGCTGTGCGCCAGGAAGGCCGGCTGATAATCCAATTCCTCCGCGGCTTCTACCACGCGCATCTTCAAAGCCTCGGAGACATGCGGGTAATTGTTCAGCGCCCGGGAAACGGAACTGACCGAGACCCGCGCGTGATGCGCCACATCGTGGATGGTTGCCTTCTGCGACAAGGGCAATCCCCTCGAAGTCTGAAAACGATTTCCGACACTTTAACGCATCCAATGACGTTTGTCAAACGATTTTCTGTATCGCCGGCGCAGGCGCTTCAAATATATTGCTCACCACAAAGACACAAAGAGCACGAAGATTTTTACTTTGCGTCCTGAGTAAATGCAAGTAAGTCATGCAACTAAAGCGAGCCTTGTAGGGGCGACCAATCTGGTCGCCCGTTGCCGCCGCGACTTGTGGTTTCGGGCGACATGGTATGTCGCCCCTACAGATCGTTGCTTTAGCAAAATTTGCATTTCTTTCTTGGACTTACTTGCGTATCTTTGTGGTTAATTGTCCAAAAGCCAGCGGGCTTTGACATTTCGCCGCCTTTCGCTATACTCTTCCGCTGAAAACGTTTTCAAAAGCGATCGCTCCCGGAGAATGTCCATGCCCGATTACCAGGCGCCTGACGGCGCATACCCCATTCTGCTGACCGCCTTTGACGAGAGCGGCGCGCTCGATTTGCCAGCCATCAGCAGCTTGCTCGACTTTTATCAGCGCCTTGGCGTCCCCGGCCTGCTGGCTTTGGGGCAGGCGAGCGAACTGCTTTATCTCGATGACGACGAGCGGCTGCGGCTGGCGCAACATGTGGCGGATCACCCCACCGGCGACATGACCATCGCCACGGTCGGCAACTTCGGCGCGACGCTGCCCGAGCAGGCGGCATGCTTGCGGCGGATCTACGAAATGGGCAGCGACCTGGCGGTGGTGGCGCTGTCATTGCTTCCCAGCGCGGACAACCTGGGCGAGCAATTGCTGGAACTGAGCTCCTTGGTCGGCGCTCATGTGCGGCTGGGCATCTATGAACTGCCACAGCCGGAGCACCGCCTGCTGAGTCCCGAAGAGGTCGGGACTGCCGCGGCCAGCGGCCGCTACTATTTCATGAAGGACACCTGTCGCGAAATCGCGCCCTTCAGCGCCAAGGTGAAAGCCGCCGGCAGCGCCCTCAAGCTCTTCCAAGCCAATCTCAAAGTGCTGCCGCCGTCTATGGAAGCCGGCAGCCACGGATTCTGCGGCTGGCTGCCCATGGTCTGCCCCGAATTGAGCGCGCAAGTCTGCGATATGTCGCTGCCAGCGGAGCTCCGTAAGGAGGCGCATGAGCGCTTGATGGCTTTCAACGAGGTCATGATCGCGCATGGCTTCCCGGCTTCGGCCAAGCATATCCTGGCGCGGCGCGGCGTCGCGATCCAAGCCTATAGCCGAGCCGAGACTGCGCGGCGATTCTTCGAGGCGGGCCCGGCGGCGCTGGACCGATACATCGCGGAGAACGATCCCTTCGCGGCGCTTGCGCTGGCGGGGACTCGATGAAGCCCAACATCATCGTCTTTTTCAGTGACGACCACGCCGCTTGGGCCCTGCCCAGCTACGGCAATCGCGAAATCAGCGCGCCCCATATCAGCGAGCTGGCCGAAACCGGCGTTGTGATGGAGAATGCCTTCACGCCCTGTCCGGTCTGCTCGCCGGCGCGAGCCTCGTTTTGGACGGGCTTGTACCCTTCGCAACACGGCGTCCACGACCACTTGGCCGAGGATGATCCGGAGGTGGGCGCGACAGCTTGGCTGGGTGGCATGCCGACCTTGGCCGATTACCTGCGCGAGGCCGGGTACAGCGCCGCGATGTGCGGCAAATGGCACTGCGGCGCGGGCGAAACCCCGAAGTCCGGCTTCGATTACTGGTACAGTTCCTGGCGCAAGACACCCAAGTACAGCGCGATGACCCATAAATACAGCGATCAGGGTCAGGTGGTGGAGCGCGCTGGTTACGATACGCGCATCATCACCGACGCCGCCATCGACTTCCTGCGCGGGCGCGATCGGGAGAACCCTTTCTTTCTCTTCATCGGATACGCGACTGCGCACAACCCCTGGATCAATCGCGACCAAGGGCTGGTTGCGGGCTATCGCAAGGCGAGTTTTGACGATATTCCCGACGACAGTCCCTATGCCTTTGGCGAACCGGGAACCCATCCCGTCGCGCCGGATGATCCCAAGGAAGCGCTGGCGCAATACTACGCTTCGGTAACGATGATCGACGAAGCGGTCGGGCGCGTGCTGGACGAACTGGCCAGGCAAGATGAACGTGACGGAACGCTGATCGTTTACACTTCCGATCATGGGCTGAACATGGGGCATCACGGCATCTGGGGCAAGGGCAACGGCAGCGAACCGCTGAACATGCTCGAGGAGTCCATTCGCGTACCGCTGATCCTCAATCATGCCGGGCAGATCGCGGCCGGTCAAAGGCGCGTCGAGCAAGTCAATCACTGCGACTTGTTCATGACCCTGCTGGACTTCGCCGGCGCGCGGCCACAAGCGTCGGATCGCTTTCCCGGCAAAAGCTTCCGCGGCCTGCTGGCTGGCGAGGACGATCCAGCCTGGGACAACAGAATACTCGTCGAATACGGTCCTGTCCGCGCGATCCACGACGGGCGCTACAAGCTGGTCCAGCGCCGCGATGGCTATGAGAACTTGTTGCACGACCTGGAGCGCGATCCGCGGGAGCAGGCGAACCTCTACCGTGATCCACAGTGTCAGGACATTGCAAGGCGCTTGACCGCCGCGCTGGAGAGCTTCTTCGCGCGATACGAAGCAGCTGAGCGCAGCGGCTTGCGCGGGGACGAACTGCCAGTCCATAACCGGAATGAAGCATGGCGAAGCAAGAACGTCTCTCGCGAAAGGCATTTATGAAAATAACAGCGATTCACGACCGCGTCCTGCCCATACGCTCGGATATTCGCAACGCCTTTATTGACTTCTCGCAGATGACCGCTTCAATCGTCGGCATCCAAAGCGATGTCGTGCGCGCCGGGGCGCCGCTGATCGGCTATGGCTTCAACTCCAACGGGCGCTACTCGCAGAGCGGCATCCTGCGCGACCGCATCATTCCCCGTTTGCTGGCGGCGCAGCCCGAGGCGCTGCTCAACGACGAAGGGGATAATTTTGATCCGGCCCGGGCTTGGGACATCATGATGCGCAACGAGAAGCCGGGCGGCCATGGCGAGCGCTCGGTGGCGGTCGGCGTGGTCGATATGGCGCTTTGGGATCTGGTCGCCAAGATTGAAGGCGTACCGCTTTATCGCCTGCTGGGCGAGCGCTATCGCGGCGGCGCGGTCGATGACGATGTCTTCGTTTATGCCGCCGGCGGCTATTATTACCCGGGCAAGGATCTGGTCGCCCTGCAAGAGGAAATCAAGAGTTATCTCGATTTAGGCTACACCACGGTCAAGATCAAGATCGGCGGCGCGCCACTGGCGGAGGACCTCAAGCGCATCGAGGCGGTCATTGAGGTCGTCGGGGTCGGGAAGCGCCTGGCTGTCGACGCTAACGGACGCTTCGACCTCAAGGCGGCGCTGGCCTACGCCGAGGCATTGGAGCCATACGACCTGTTCTGGTACGAGGAGCCGGGCGACCCGCTCGACTATCTGCTCAACGCCGCGCTGGCGAGCGCGACCCGCTTGCCGCTGGCGACGGGCGAGAACCTCTTCTCGACCATCGACGCGGCCAACTTGATCCGCTACGGCGGCCTGAGGCCTGACAAGGATTTCCTGCAAATGGATCCCGCGCTCAGTTACGGCTTGGTGGAATACCTTCGCACGCTGGACATGCTCAGGGATTATGGCTGGTCGCCCCGGCGCTGCATCCCGCACGGCGGTCATCAATTCGCCTTGCATATCGCCGCCGGTCTGGGGCTCTTTGGCAACGAATCCTACCCCCATGTTTTTCAGCCCTTTGGCGGCTTCGGCGACGATATCGCCGTGCGGGACGGACGCATTCAGCCGCCACAGGCGCCCGGAATCGGCTTTGAACTGAAAGCCGACCTGATGAGAGAATTCGACGCGCTTTTCTAACCGATTTTTGGGCGGGGCAGCCGCATGATCAGCTTTGTCACCTTCTACATTGATGTTACGGCGCGGACGATGGACAACATTCATCGCAGGACCTCGACCATCACCGTGACCGAGCCGCATGAATACATCCGGACCATGTTCGCTTCGGCGCGGCGATTCCACAGCGCATGCCGGCAAGTCATACTCAGCGACCGGCCCACGATCTTCCCCCCGCATTCGGATACCGACATCATCCGCTACGATCTCGATGCTTATCATCCGATGATGTCGCGGTCTGTCGCCTGGCTTCGTTATCTTGAAAGCGCGGGGGATCACACCGTATTTCTCGATTCCGATATCCTGATCAATGGGGATCTGTCCCCGGTCTTCGACCGCGACTTTGATGTATCATTCACTTACCGCGATGAGGACAAATGGCCCATCAACGCCGGCATCAATTTCGCGCATGGAGGGCGCATCGACGGCGCGGCGCGCTTCCACAGGCGCTGGCTGCGGCGCTTCCGGGGGCAGCACCATGGCGACAGCGTTTGGGGTGGCGATCAAGACGCCCTGCGCGAGATCTTTAGCGCGCTGGACTTCGCCCGCGACGATATCTTTTGCCATGACCTCGACGGCATCAAGGTCTTGTTCTTGCCTTGTTCGACTTACAACTTCTCGACAGCAATGCAGTGCGAAATGGACGGGCATTACCCGGAAAAGATGGTCTTGCATTTCAAAGGCCGGCGCAAGCCGCATCTCTTTCCCTATTGGCGGACTTATATCGAGCCAGGAGCGACCGACAAAGGATAGGCGATGGAACTGATTCCCCATATTGACCTCATTGAGCCGGAGCGCATCGAGGCGCTCTTCAGGGACCCGCGCAACTACGCCTGGCGCGCGGTGGATTGCGAAACGCTGGATACCTGGTCTCCGGATTTTGGCTTGACCGCCTATCCTGCGCCCAGCATTGTTCGCGCCGGCGCTGTCGCCGAGTCCGGGCGGTCGTCGACATTGCGCCATCGCTTCTGGCAGACAATTGAGAGCCAAGCCGATCACACCGGCCGGCGCTACATCGGCATCTTGATCTATTGCAAGGCGGGCGAAACCTGCCCGATGGAGCTGCGCCTGGCCAGTCAAGACATCGGACGCCTGGCGCCGAGCCGACACGACAACCGCCTCCACTTGATTGTGGCCGACAAACCGGTCCGCTTCATGGGCGCGATGGAGGTTTTTCGCTTGACCGCGCCGGGACCGGGCAGCTATCGCATTGAAGGATTTGTCTTGCTGCGCGAGCGTCCAATGCCGAGCCGCTTCGCGCCGGAGATCGCGAATTTGTCCCTTCGCGCTGACCGCGCCGCGGACGGGAGCTGGGTGGCGCGCCTGCACTTCACCACCTCGCGGCTGGCGCGCGTTGACGCGACCATCACCGAACACAGCTCCGCCTTTCGCGCCCGGCAGTCGGCCAAACCGGCGCGCCTGCATCATCTCCTTTTTTCCGATTTGCCCGCCGGGCGCAGCTGCGAGGCTGAGGTCACAGCGGTCGATCCCGCCGGTGAATCGGTTACGGAAACGCTGGCTTTTTCCACCTCGCAGCCCGAGGGATCGCCGGCGGAGAGGGTGGTCGTTCCGCTGGAACTGATGAATCTCAATAAGTCCGACCTTGCTGGTCTGCCTTTGGTATTTGGACTTCCCTTCAGCAAGGGCGCGCTGCCACGGATTGAGACTTGCCGCTTGCATGTGAAAGAACAAGCCCTGCCGGCGGGGGCGTGGGCGCAAAGTCGCTGGGACGATGGCTCGGCGCGCTGGGCGCTCGTGGAAAGCCGCATTCCCCAAGGCTTGGCATGTGAAGGGTCGCTTTCGGCGGAGCTGCATGTCAAGGCCGGGGACGCGACAGCCGACCCGCCCGGCGGAACTGTATTCGAGCGGAACGACGATGCGCTGCGCTTGAAATCCTGCGCTGCTGACCTCTCCATCGAGAGGCGTCTGAATGACAACTGGGAAAAAGCCTTGTCCTTGTCCGACCTGAGTTTCCGGGCGATTTTGAGTAACGGCGCGAAGCTGCGCTCGAGCGCGATCCGCCGCCGGAGCCGCGATTCTCCTGCTTTCCAATTTGAAGTCAATCATGAGGACGAACGCGGCGTAGCCCATTTACGCAGCAATATGCGCCTTCAGTTTTATCCTGACCAGCGTTTCATCAAGCTGCATCACCGTTTGGAAGTCATCAGCCCGGCCCTGGCGCCCGCTGCCCAGGGCGGGGCCTTGCCCGGAGACAGCGACGCGTCGATTACTTCGGCTATCGTCGGCGACAGCGGCGAAGAAAGCGCCTTGCTCAAGCTGCGCTCCTTTTCCATCGGCATCCCATTCTCCGGCGCGACCGTCGTTCGCCAGTCCGAGCAAACCTGGCGCGTCGCCGACGGCAGCTGGCAACTGCGCCATGACCACGACCTGGCGTACGAAATTGGTGGCGAAACCCGAGAAGGGAGGGCGCCCGGTCATATCCGAGTTGACGGTGATTCGGGCGCATTGGGTATTGGTCTGCGACACTTCTGGCAGCTTTATCCCAAGATGCTGTCGGTGGACGAAGGGGGCATATCGATCCAGCTATTCCCGGAACGGGGCGGCATTGACCTGCCCGGTGACGAAGACGCGCCCCACCGACTCTACTGCTGGCTCGATGACGACGGCTACATCTTGAAATCGGGCTTGGCGCTGAGCAATGAAATCCTGATTGATTTTGGCGGCGATCAGCCGGCGGTCTTTGACTGGCTGGAACAGGGCGTTCTGGCGCGGCCCGATATCGACTATCTCAACAGCACGGGCGCGCTTTATCCGCTCGGCGCGCGGCGGGATTCGACCTTGCCCGACTACGAGAAACTCGCCGACAGCGCCTTGGCGTCTTTCCACGACGACCGCGAGCATTTCCGCGCTTATGGGCAGGTCAACTTCGGCGACTGGTACGGCGAGAGCGGCTGGTCCTGGGGCAACAACGAATACGACCCGGCTTACTGCGCTTATACGGAGTTCCTGCGCGGGGGCGACCCGTGCTGGGCAGCCTGGGCGGCCGAGTCGGCGCGGCACCTGGCTGATGTCGATACGATCAACTTCTCGGGCGATCCCTCGGAAATCGGCGGACAATCCATGCACATGCCCGGGCATCTGGGCGGCTACTTGCCGCCGCTTTTTCGCAGCAAGATGGCGGGCACCAAGACAATTCCCTCGCATACCTGGGTCGAGGGACCCATGCTGCACTATTTGCTGACCGGCGATGACTTCGTATATGAATCGCTGCGCAAGACCAGAAACTGGCTTTTGCAGAAGCGCTTCTTCGACCATTACGATTTTTCAAACGCGCGCGAAGCCGGCTGGCATTTGATCCATCTCTGCATGTTGGCCGCCGCGGGGGACGATCCCGACTGCCTGAATGCCGCCTCAATCATCGTCGAACGGGTTTTGGAGCGCGCCGAGCCCGAAGGCGGCTGGGTACGCAACTTGACCGAAAGCCATTGCGGCTGTGGCTATCCGCGCTGCCGCGGCGAGGCTGGTTTCATGGTCGGCGTTTTGCTCTCCGGCTTGAAGCGCTATTACTTTCTCACGGCGGATCCGCGGGTCGGCGAGGCCATCATTGGCGGCGCGCGCTGGCTGATCCGCGAGACCTTTGATCACGAGAGCGGCCACTTCCGCTATACCTCCTGCCCGAACCGCACGCTGGGCGGCAATTTTCGTTGTACGCAGTGGGTGCTGGAAGGCTTGGCAGCCGCCTGGGAACTTTCGGGCGATGCCGATATCGCCCTGCGCGTGAAAAAGGGCTTGCCCGCCATCGGCCTGTTCCCCGAATGGATCTCTCATCTGGGCATGGGCAAAGCCATGTCCCAGCAAATGCGCTATGTGCCGACGATCTTGGCGACGCTGAAGTCGCGACCTTTAGAAGGAGAAAATGATGACTGATTGGAAGACGCGCCTGGCGATCATCAGCGACGAAGCCGATGATTCCTTCCGCGACGCGGTTGAATTCTGCGTACCGCTGGGCATACGCAACTATGAAATACGCAAACTGGGCGGCGGTCGCTTCCCGGATGTCACTGACGACGCGATTCAAGAAGTGATCGACGCCGTCGCCGAATACGACCTGAACCTGATCGGCGTCAGCCCCGGTTTTTTCAAAGGACCGCTGGACGCCGATGTCATCGCGCGCACCTTCGCGCAGGATCTGCCAAAAGCCTTCCGCCTGATGGAGCGCCTGAGCCTCCGCCGCATGACGCTCTTCACCTTCCGCCGCGGCAGCCGAGACGAAGCCATACCGGCCGAAATCTATGATCACCTGGGGGCGGCGATTGAGCTCTGCGGCCGAGAAGGCATCGAAGTCCTGCTGGAAAACGCCTCTAGCATCTATAGCGATACCGGCGCCAACCTGGCGACGATCGCGCGGACGCTGGGCGTATCGGTCGTTTGGGACCCGGCCAACGGCGCCGCGTCGGGCGAGCGGTCCTGGCGTGATGGTTATAAGCCGACGCGCGACCTGCTCGTCCACGTTCATTTCAAGAACTGGAGGCCGAGCGATGGCTTCGTCTACATCGACGCCGGGGTCGTCGACCTGAGGGCGCAAGTGGCGGCGCTGCAAGCCGACGGCTATTCGGGTTATTATTGCCTGGAGCCGCATCAGTGGGACGATCGGCGCAATGCCGTGCGAGCCAACCATCAACAATTGATGACTCTGCTGGAAGCGGACTAGGAGGCGGCTATGCCCGAGAGAATTCGCTCAATCATCGTCGGCATGGGCGGCATCAGCCGGACCATGCTGCGCGCGCTGGAAGGCAAAAGCTGGCACGAATTGGTCGCTGTCGTCGATGTCAATGAAGACGCGCTGCAAAAGGCGCGGGGCGATTATTCGCTGCCGGAAGCGGCGCTTTTCACCGACTTAGGCGCAGCCTGCGGGAACTCGCCGGCAAACGTCGTCTTGGTCAACACGCCATCCGAATTGCACTATGCGCAGACCAAAACCGCGCTGGAAGCCGGCTTGACGCCACTGGTCGCCAAGCCGCTGACCAATAACTTCGCCCAATCACAAGCTCTGGTTGACCTGGCTGCCGCCGCCAATATCAAGCTCTGCGCGGGCCAGCAAATGCGCTATCGCCGGCACTATCTCAGCGTCGCCGAATTTGTCGCCTCCGGCGCGCTCGGCACGGTGGAGCAGATCTATTTCCTCAGCGCCAAGCCGCGCCACCAAGCCAGGAACCTGGCGGACTTCGACCAGCCGGTCCTGTGGGAGATGACTTGCCATCACCTGGATTGCCTCTTTGCCTTCCTGCCCGATCTCCTGCCGCAAAGCGTCATCTGCGACGGCTTTTTGCCGTCTTGGTCCGTCTACAGCAGCCCCTGCATGATCAACGGCTTGTTTCGCTTTCGCGGCGGCGAGCGCATGATTTATCACGCCGGCTATTCCTCGCAATCGGATTGCTACGAACTGCGGTTGGAAGGCGACAAGGGCGTCCTGCGCTGCCGCGGCATCCACATGTCGAACGATAGGATGGATTACGAATTCGCCGAGCGCGGCGGGTCCTTCAGCCCCATCAATCTCGACCGGAGCAGGCCATCGTCCGATCCCTGGAGCCATTTCTTTGATCACTGGTACGATTATCTCAATGGCGGGGAAGAGCCGCCCTTTAGCGGAAGCGCAAACTTGAGGATCTTGTCCGTCATCGACGCCGCGATAGCATCCCTCGAACGCGGCGCCTTTGTCGAGATCGCGGGGGGGCGTCATGATCATCGATTGCCAGAGCCATGTTTTCCCCCGCGCCTATGCTGAATTGCTCAGGCGCAATCGCAATAGCCTGCGTACGACGCGCGTCGACGATGGCCTCTACCTGATCAATTACGGCGATGTCCAGCGCTTCCGCATTGATCTCGATAGCTACAGCGCCGAGCGCAAACTGCGCGCTATGGATGCCGCGGGCCTTGATATGAGCGTGATCAGCGTCAATATCCCCAGTCCCGATATGCTGGATCCTGACCTGGCAAGTGAAGGCGCGCGCGTCTGCAATGAGGCCGTGGCCGAGCTTTGCGCGGGGCATCCCGACCGCTTTCTTGGCTTGGCCAGCCTGCCGCTGAATGATGTGCCGACCGCGATTGCCGAGCTGGACCGCGCTATCGACGAACTTGATCTGCGCGGCGTATTCACCCCCTCGCATGTTAATGGCGCGCCGCTCGACGCGCCGCAATTCGAAGCCTTTTACGCCCATGTCGCCGGGCGGGGCGTCCCGCTGGTTTTGCACCCGACCGTGCCGGTCTGGGGCGGGGCGGTCATGGAACACAGCATGATCCCGATGATGGGTTTTATGGTCGATACGTCCTTCGCCATGCTGCGGCTGATCCTGGGCGGCGTCATGGAACGCTTCCCGACTTTGCAAGTCGTACACCCACATGTCGGCGGGGTATTGCCCTATCTGATGGGACGAGTCGTCGAGCAGACTGAGGTCAAAGGGCGCGGACGCGACCACATCACGGCTTCCCCGCGCGAAACTTACAAGCGCGTCTACCTCGATCTCGTTTCGCCGGATCCGCTGGCGATCCGCTATGCTTACGACTTCGCCGGCGCGGATCGGCTGCTCTTCGGCAGCGATCATCCCTGGGTCAGCATCGGCGCCATTCTTGAACTTGTGCAGGCGCTGGACATCCCCGCCGCTGACAAAGACAAGCTGCTCGCGGGCAACGCGCGGGAGCTGTTCCGCATCGCCTGACCTTCGCGATCCTGCGTATCGTCAGATTTTTGCGACATTCGGCACAAAACGGTTTTGGCGAAATTGCCCTGGGACAGTACAGGACAATCGCTTCAAAATGATAGCGGCTGAAATGGCAGGAATCTAAACTGAATATTAACCACAGAGAACACAGAGGGTCGCGTAGACACTGACCGTCAGCGCAGAGAAAAATCTTTCATTGCTTAGGAAAGGTGGAATTTCACTTCAATTTTGGATGCCGCGGCAGGCGGCGAGAAACGGCGGCAACACGGCATTGTTTGGCGGGTGACGGCCGCAACATGGCATTGGCTGGCGGGAAAGCGGCAAGAAATAGCCATAGTATCTATACAGTATGTATACAGTGATAAATATTGCCACAGTCCATTTTAGTGGGCACGAGTCGAGGCGGAATTTGAAGTGGATGATGGTGACGAGTGTCGTTGCGCATGTAGTTGAGCGTAACATTAGGCAGGCGGGCGCGGGGCGACCAAATGTTCGCGGGCGAGCTTACGGGAATCTAAACTGGATATTAACAACAGCCGCTCGGCGGCAGCGAAATTGGGCTACCTCGCTCACAGAAAATGATAAACCTGCTCGGCTACCGCAATTCGCGGTTTATTAAATAAGAGAACACGGAGGACACAGAAGCAATTCCAAATTAAGTAATGCAAAAAATTGTAAGGTCAATGTAGGGGCGAGCCTTGGCTTGCCCAACGTTCCGCTTAGGTTTTGCGGGCGACCCGGCAGCGCGCATAGACACCGCGGGTCGGTCGCCCCTACCGCCGACTTTTATTTTGGAGTCGCAGGACTTAATTGGAATTGCTGAGAATAACATAAAATGTCTTATTTCAACTATGTTTTCGAGTGAAAAATCACGTTTCGCTTATAACACTTTCTTTTGCTTAGTCCCGGATTTTAGAAGAAATGTCGTCTGAACACCAAGGAGCTCTGTGCGCTCTGCGCTCTCAGTAAAACCAGGTAAGTCGTGCAACGAAAAACTAAACACAGAGGACACAGAGTGCGCAGAGAAGATCGGAGCAGATTATTGATTATTCGGGCGTTTCGCCGAAACGCCCCTACAGTTCGTAAATTATTCGGATTTCAATTACTTTGTTGAATCTACTTCTGTGGTGAAATAATACTAGGCGATTGCCTTGTCAATTCTGTGACTTGCCTCGCGAAAATGGATACAATCTATTCTGACTTTGGGCTTTGAGGACGCGATTTCGCGCTGATTTTTCGAGCTTAGACGCGCGCATCGCGGGCGAAGCGTATTTTCAGCGAAACAATTGAGATTGGAGCAATCATGCGACTGTTTGAATATCCTGACAAAGTGGCGGCTTGGGAACGATTGATTAATGCTTACGCGCAGCAGAAGGTCGAATTCGGCGCCAGCGGCGTGGCGGAAAAGGTGGCGGAGATCGAAGCGCTGCTCAAGCAGAAGGTAGGGGAGTTGGATGCCCTGGCCAACGATGCCGAATTGGCAAAGGCGGAACCGGACGATCTGGAGACGATCCGCAGCTTGCGCCCGGACGGCAGCCGCCGGATCTGGACGAGCCTTTCGGACGATTTCCGCGGGCGCCTGGAAGGCTCCTGGCTGGGGCGCTGCGCCGGCTGCACCCTCGGCTCGATTGTCGAAGGCTGGACCGTCGAGCGGATGGAACAGTGGGCGGAATACCTCGGCGATGAATACCCGCTGGTGGATTACTGGAGCGTGGCGGAACAACCCCATAATCGCAAGTACCAAACGAGCCTGCGCGAAGACTTCACGCCCGCGAAGATGGACGGCGTCCCCACCGACGACGACCTCAATTACACGCTGCTCGGTCTAATGATCCTGGAGGAATACGGGCTCGATTTCACTACCGACGAATTAGGCGAAGCCTGGATCAAGTACCTGCCTTTCGCCTTCACCGCCGAGGGCATCGCGCTCGCTAACCTGCGGGCGGGCGTCCCGCCCATGCAGGCTGCTGAAGTCGACAATCCCTTTCTGAACTGGATCGGCGCCGATATCCGCTCGGACCCCTGGGGTTATGCCGCGCCCGGCTGGCCCGAAAAAGCGGCGGAATTCGCCTATCGCGACGCCTATGTGAGTCATCGGCGCAATGGCATTTATGCCTCCATGTTTTTCTCAGCGGCGATTTCAGCCGCCTTCGCCGCCAATGATCCGGTCGAGGCGCTGGAAATCGGCTTGCAGGAGATACCAGCCGACTGTCTGCTGGCGCGGGAAGTGCGTTGGGCGCTGGAGGCAGCGCCATCTATCGCGAACTATCGCGATGCCGCCGCCGCCATCGAGGAGCGTTATCCGCAAATGGGCGGGGCGCACGCCATCAATAACACCGTTCTCACTGTATGGGGGTTGACCGTCGGCGGCGACGACTACACCAAGGTCATCGGCGAAACCGTCGCCATGGGCAAGGACAACGACTGCACCGCCGCCACCGCCGGCAGCATCTGGGGCGCCGTCTATGGCAAGAGCGCCATCCCCAAGCACTGGTACAAAAACTTCAACAACAAGGTGCATACCTTTTTGTATCACCAATCCGCCTTCGCTATCGACGATGTCATCGACCGCTTCGTCGTCCAGGCGGAGAAAGTCATGGCGGGGAAATAGGGTTGGAGGATTCGATTCGTTCCCAGGGTAGATTATGGATTGCGGGCGACCTGATAGACTCTGTTGAAAAAGTGCTAAAACCCCCCACCCCAAACCCCTCCCCCATAAAGAGGGAGGGGCTTTAACGGCTTATTAG
>JAPPMO010000093.1 GCA_028873975.1 Chloroflexota bacterium | reverse complement strand
CCCCCCCCCCCCCCCCCCCCCCCCCCCCCCCCCCAAATATATCGTAACATTAAGGGAATGAAAAGACGGAAAGCATCGTTCATGATAGTCCTTTCCGATTCAAGCGAACGCGGCGACAGTAACGCCCCGGAAGACGCGCCGCTCACCTTGAGCGTTTCGCACAATCAGGATTATAGGCATAATTCGACTGAAATGCAAGGGGTACATGGCAATCGCCAAGGCAATTGCATCAAAATGAACATGCACTACAATGAACATAATATAAACAACTTAAATATAACCACAGAGACGCAGAGAGCACAGAGAAAAATCTTTCATTTCTTAGGAAACGTGGAATTTCACTTCGATTTTGGATTCCGCGACAAGCAATTTCACCCATTTGTACGTCATTCCAGAAAAGTTCTGCCCTGAAAAAACTTAAACTCTGCGTTCTCGGCGCCTCTTAATTTAATAAACTGCGAATTCCGGTAGCCGAGCAGGTTTATTATTTTGTGTGAGCGAGGTAGCCCAATTTCGCTACCGCCGAGCGGCTGTGGTGAAAAAATAACTTGATGCGATTGCCCTGGGCAATCGCCCCGTGTGTTTCGCGCCAACCTGCCATATTGCGCTTAATCGGGTATGATAAGGCAATTGGGCATGAGGACAATGAAAGGCGCAATTCGTGGCTGTTGATGTATTGATTGTTGGCGCAGGATTATCGGGCTTGATGGCTGCGCATAGCTTAAGCGAGCGCGGCTATACCGTTCAACTTGTCGAGCGAGGGCGCAGCGTCGGCGGCCGCCTGGCCACCCGCCGGATCGGCCAGGATGGCCTTGCCGATCATGGCGCTCAGTTCTTCACCGTGCGGTCGGAAACATTTCAGGGATTCGTTGATCGCTGGCTTCAACAAGACTTGGTATATGTCTGGGGTACAGGTTGGTCGGATGGCAGCGTCAAGCGAACGTTCGGCGATGGGCATCCCCGCTATGTCGTACGCGGCGGCATGAACAGGTTGGCGAAGCGCCTGGCGCGCGATCGTGATATCGCCCTTAATCGAATGATTACGCAGATTCGAATGGGGGAGAACAGTTGGTCATTAGTTGATAGCGATGGCGAGCGATATAATGGACGCTCTCTGCTTTTGACGCCCCCCATGCCAGAGACCCTGAAGTTGCTCTCGTCAAGCGAGGTTCCGCTGGGGGCGAGCGATTACAATGAACTTCATCGCATTCGATTCGGCCCTTGCCTTTGCGGTATCCACGAAATCGCGGGCGAGGTGGAATTGCCCGAGCCGGGCGCCCTGCAAAACTTCCAGAGCGAAGTCTATTGGGTGGCTGACAATCATGCCAAGGGAATTTCGGACAGCACAGTTGTCACCAGCCACGCCAACGCCAAATTCAGCCGACAAAATTGGGACGCTTCGGAGGCGGATATCATCCGCGAGTTGGAAGCCGCCGTGCTGCCGTATCTCAAAGGCGGCGCGAGGATCGCGAGCACCCAGCTCAAGAAATGGCGCTACTCCGTCCCCTTGACAACGTATCCAGAGGAATTCTTGATGGCGCGCGGATTGCCGCGCCTGGCTTTTGCCGGCGACGCTTTTGGCGGACGCGGCCGCGTCGAAGGCGCGTTCCTGTCTGGCATCGCGGCCGGCAATGCCTTGTCAGACGCGCTTTCCAATGCTTAGAAGTGATGATCGCTGGGGACAATCACGCCGGTTTCGGCTGGTACGGACCGCAATCCGGCGACAATCGGGCCGCAAGCAGCCGCTATTTTCTCAGGCGATTCTGGCGTTCTTGCAAGAGGCTGGTTAAGCAATCACATCGGTGTTAGATTGATTGCACATAATGAGGGTCTGGAGAAACCGGGAATGACGGCGATAAGAACGGACACGATGGCAGGTCCGCATTTCAAACTAAGCCAAGAGCAAGAGATGCTGGCGCGCATGACGCGCGATTTCGTCGCCGACAACATCATTCCCGTTGCCGCCGAATATGACGAAAAAGCCAAGTTTCCCGAGGAGATTTTCCATAAGGCGCGCGAACTGGGAATCGTCAATATGCTTGTGCCCGAAGAGTTTGGCGGTGTGGGGGCATCGGCATTTGAAGAGGTCCTGGTTTCGGAAGAATTGGGCTACGGCTGCACCGGGATAAGCACGAGTCTTGGCGTCAACTCGCTGGCCTCGCTGCCGATTTTGATTGCCGGCAGCGAGGAACAGAAAGCCTATTGGCTGGGCAAGCGGGTGATTGACCAGGGTCACTTCGCCTCCTACGGCGTGACCGAAGCCAATGCCGGGTCCAATGTTGCCGGTATCCTGACGCGCGCCGACAAGCGCGGCTCGGGTTACTTGATCAACGGCAGCAAAACTTTCATTACAAACGCCAGTCAAGCTCACTTCTATACCATTTTCGCAAAAACCGATCTAAATGCCGGGCATCGCGGCATGACTTGTTTTATCGTTGACCGCGAGACGCCTGGACTTAGCGTCGGCAAGAAATTCGACAAGCTGGGTCAACGCGCTTCGGATACGGCCGAGATCGTATTTGACAATGTCGAAGTATCGGAAGACAACATTGTGGGGCAGGTTGGTCAGGGCTTTTATATCGCCATGCAGGTATTCGACTACAGCCGCCCCGGCGTCGCGGCTGCCGCAGTGGGCTTGCAGCGCCGCGCCCTGGAAGAAAGCATCAGATATGCGGGAGAGCGCGAAGCATTTGGCCTGCCCATATATCAGCATCAAGCGGTTGGGCACAAGATTGCCGACATGGCGATTAATTACCAAGCGTCGCGCTTGTTGGCTTGGCAAGCTGCCTGGCAAGTTGACCAGGGGATTGTCAACCCGCGCGCGCCGGCCTACGCCAAAGCTTTTGCGGCGGACATGGCGACAAAGGCTGCGGTGGACGCCGTGCAAGTCTTCGGCGGCTATGGATACATGAAAGAGTACCCGGTCGAGAAGCTGCTGCGGGATGTCAAGATATTTCAGATCTATGAAGGCACCAGCGAGATCCAGCGCAATATCATCGTGCGAGAACTCTTTCGCGGAGAGTAACGGGCAAAGCGCTGCCGCCGAGCGGCTGCATCTTGGTAGATTTGTACAAGTTTCGACACATCATTGATTCTGGCGCGATTGCTCTGGTCAGTTCCATAAACTGCCTTGACAGGCGATTTCATTGTTGATAACATGCTTGATTGCACTGGCAGCCGGAATCCTCCGATCATGGAGGCGCTGTGGGCTGAATTGAGCCGATATGACGAAAGTGCTTTGCGAAGGCGGAGCGTCTCGTCATGTAAGGAAGAAGGATCGGGCGTCCATAATTGTGCGCCTGTTTCTGTGTCAAAAGCACAGAGCAGTAAAGCAAGAGCCGCTCGGCGGCAGCGGAAAGGCCGTCCGCGCTCACGCAAAATAGTAAGCTGTCTCGTCGGATGGGCGACGCGGTTTACGTAAACAGATACGGAGTCAACTATGCCGACTATCAATCAGTTGGTTCGCAAGGGACGCAAGTCAAAGGGTAAGAAAAACAAAGCGCCCGCCTTGCAATATACCTTCAATGCGCTGGATCAGCGGCGCTCTCGTCAGAAGAAGGGCGCCCCACAGAAGCGCGGCGTTTGTACGCAAGTCAAGACGATGACGCCCAAAAAACCCAACTCGGCGCTGCGAAAAGTGGCGCGCGTGCGCTTGACGAATGGCATTGAAGTCACCGCGTACATCGGCGGCGAAGGCCATAATCTGCAGGAGCACAGTGTGGTGCTGGTGCGCGGCGGCCGGGTGAAGGATCTGCCCGGTGTGCGCTACCACATCGTCCGCGGCACGCTTGATACCAGCGGCGTAGATGGCCGCGAGCAGGGTCGCAGCAAATACGGCGCCAAGCGTAGCGGCTAGTCAGGGAGAATAAGTAATGCCGAGAAGAAACCGACCGCCCAAGCGCATCCCCCCGAATGATGTGAAGTACGACAATCTTCATGTCGCGATGTTCATCAATCGTATGATGCGCGGCGGCAAGAAGAGCTTGGCGACGCGCATCATGTACCAGGCGATGGAGTCGATGGGCGAACGTACCAAGAAGGACCCGGTCGAGGTTTTCGAAACCGCGATTCGCAACGTTGCGCCGGCAGTCGAAGTCAAGCCGAAACGCGTTGGCGGTTCTACCTATCAGGTGCCGATTGATGTATCGCACGAACGTGGCATAACCTTGGCAATGCGTTGGTTGATCCAGTTCGCCCGCGATCGCAGCGGACGCAGCATGGCGGAGAAGCTCGCGAACGAGCTGCTCGACGCCTATAACGGACAGGGCAACGCCATTCGCAGGAAGGACGAAACGCATCGCATGGCGGAAGCCAATCGTGCTTTCGCGCATTTCCGTTAAGTCGATGGGGAAAACGTCTTTTCAGCAAAGAAAGAACATTGGATGGAACATGGCAGACAAGCAATCCGGTTTTGATCTCAACAAAGTACGCAATATCGGTATCATCGCGCATATCGATGCGGGCAAAACCACCGTTACGGAACGCGTACTGTATTACACCGGCATGGTGCACAAAATCGGCGAGACGCACGAGGGCTCGGCGACCACCGATTATATGGAACAGGAGCGGGAACGCGGCATTACCATCACCTCGGCTGCGGTGACCGCGAGTTGGGACGACCATCAGATCAATATCATTGATACGCCCGGTCACGTTGATTTCACCGCCGAGGTGCAGCGCAGCCTGCGTGTGCTGGACGGCGGCATTACCGTTTTTGATAGCGTCGCCGGCGTCGAACCTCAGTCGGAGACAGTTTGGCGGCAGGCATCGGAATACAGTGTGCCGCGCCTCTGTTTCGTCAATAAGATGGATCGTACGGGCGCCGATTTTGATCGCTGTGTCAGCATGATGGTTGACCGGCTGAAGGCGAATCCGGTGGTGATTCAAGTCCCTTACGGCAGCGGAGAGAACTTTGCAGGCATCATTGATCTGATCAAAATGGAGTTGATTACCTACGGCAACGATGAAGGCACGGATATCAACACTCATCCGATTCCCGAAAGTCACCGGGAAATGGCCGAGACCCGCCGCGAGGACATGATCGAGAAGATCGCCGAGAATGACGAATACTTGATGATGAAGTTCCTCGAAGAAGAAGAGATTAGCGACGAGGAAATCGTCGGGGCGCTCCGTGCCGGCACGATCGCAAGCCAATTGCATCCTGTCATGTGTGGCGCGGCTTTGAAAAACAAAGGCGTGCAAGCGCTATTGAATATGGTTGTGGCGCTGTTGCCGTCGCCGCTGGATATCCCGCCGGTGCGTGGCGAACACCCCAAAGACGGGGGAGAACTGCTGCGCAGCGCGGACGATGCCGAGCCGCTTGCCGCCCTGGTCTTCAAGATCGTGTCGGATCAATACGGCCGACTGGCTTTCACCCGCGTCTATTCAGGCGTCTTAAAAGCGGGTTCCCAGGTGACGAACACCGCCAATGGCAAACGGGAGCGGATCGGGCGCATCGTACGCATGTTTGCCGACCGGCGCGAAGACGTTAAGGAAGTACAGGCGGGAGACATTGCGGCGGTCATCGGCATGAAAGAGACATTCACCGGCGACACGCTTAGCGCGCCGGGCGATCCTATCCTGCTGGAAAATATCAGCTTTCCCGATCCGGTTGTAGAGGTGGCGATTGAACCCAATACCAAGGCGGATCAGGACAGGATGGGCATAGGGTTGCGGAAACTGGCGGAAGAAGATCCGACCTTCCAGATTGAAGTAGACGATCAGCTTGGCCAGACCAAGATCAAGGGCATGGGCGAGCTTCATCTTGAGGTTTTGGTCGACCGCTTAATGCGGGAATATGGCGTCGAAGCCCGTGTGGGGCGCCCCCGCGTGGCCTATCGCGAGACCATTACGCGGACGGTAGAGATCGACACGACCTTCCGACGCCAGACCGGTGGCGCCGGTCAATATGCTCGCTGCGTGCTTCGCTTTGAGACGATACCGGAAGACGAAAGAGCCGACGCCGTCGGGGAATTGCTCTTCGTAGACGCTATTCGCGGCGGGGCGATCCCCAAGGAGTTTATCCCGGCTGTCAAGAAGGGCGTCACACAAGCTATGCAGGGCGGGGTCATCGCCGGGTACCCGGTGGTCAACATCAAGGCTACCGTGGTTGATGGCGCTTTTCACGAGGTGGATTCCAGCGAGATCGCCTTTACTATCGCCGGTTCGATGTGTCTGAAAGAAGGCATCCAGAAGGGCAAACCGGTGATTCTGGAGCCCGCTATGCAAGTGGAAGTGGTCGTTCCCGATAATTATACCGGCGCGGTTGTCGGCGACATTGCGTCGCGCCGTGGCGTGGTCCAGGGAATGGAGCCTCATAGCGAGGGCATTTCCGTGATAAAGGGGCAAGTGCCGCTGGGTGAGATGTTTGGCTATGCCAATGACCTGCGCAATTACACCCAGGGACGCGGCAACTTTAGCATGGAATTTGATACGTATACGATCGCTCCGGAAGAGATAGCGGAAGCTGTCAAATCCGGATCGCGATAAGTAGAAGGCCGGTATTTGCCCGGTCTGCAGTTTTCGTTCGTTAATTCATTTTCAAGTTGGCAAGATTACAAGAGGGATTGTCAGATGGCAAAGGGAAAATTCGAGCGTAGCAAACCGCATGTCAATATCGGCACGATCGGTCATGTCGATCACGGCAAGACCACATTGACGGCAGCGATTACCAAGGTGCTTGCACTAAAGGGCCAGGCGCAGGAACGCGAGTACGGCGAAATCGATAACGCGCCGGAAGAGCGGGCGCGCGGCATCACCATCAATATCCGCCACGTCGAGTACGAGACCGACAACCGCCACTACGCGCACGTCGATTGCCCGGGACACCGCGATTACATCAAGAACATGATTACCGGCGCCGCGCAAATGGACGGCGCGATCCTGGTCGTGAGCGCGCCCGATGGTCCCATGCCGCAGACGCGCGAGCACGTCCTGCTGGCCAAGCAGGTTGAGGTGCCGGCGATGGTCGTATACCTCAACAAGACCGACCAGATGGACGATGAAGAGTTGATCGAACTGGTCGAAATGGAGTTGTCGGAGCTGCTCGAGGGTTATGATTTTGATCCCGATACACCAATCATCAAGGGTTCGGCGCTGGCGGCTCAGGAATGTGACAGCACGGATCCCGGCGCGCCGGAATACGAGTCCATCATCGAATTGATGGACAACGTCGACGAATGGATCCCCACGCCCATGCGTGATGTCGACAAACCATTCATGATGGCGATCGAAGATGTTTTCTCGATCAAAGGTCGCGGGACCGTCGTCACCGGCAGCGTCGCGCGCGGCACCTTGCTCAAGGGCACGCAGGTTGATATCGTCGGCTTGCGGGATGAAATCCAGAAGACCACAGTAACCGGCATCGAGATGTTCAACAAAGAACTGGACCAGGCGCAGGCTGGCGACAATGCCGGTATTCTGCTGCGCGGCATTGATCGTGACGAGGTGCAGCGCGGTATGGTGATCGCGCAGGTTGGCTCGATCACGCCGCACAAAACGTTCAAGTGCGAGGTTTACGTCTTGCGCCGGGACGAGGGGGGGCGTCACAAAGCCTTCTTCAGCGGCTATCGCCCGCAGTTCTATATTCGCACGATGGATGTCACCGGCACGATCACGCTGCCCGACGGCGTGGAGATGGTCATGCCTGGCGACAATGTGAACCTTGATGTCGAGTTGATAACGCCTGTTGCCTTGGAGCGAGGCTCGTCCTTCGCGATCCGTGAAGGCGGCTTGACGGTTGGCGCGGGCCGCATTACGGAAATCCTTCAATAGGTTCGCAGCGAGTCATTCGCGGCGAGTCGCTCTGGTATCCGGCTCGTCGCGGTATCTCGCCGGCGCGGCAAATCGGCGGTTTTCGGAGAGTTTCTTAGGCTCTCTTTCTTACAATGAAGCATGTCCTTGCATTTGCTTTACGTGAGTTTGGCAGTTTACGCAAAAAGGTTGCGGAATGGCAAAAAACAAAATTCGTATCCGGTTGAAAGCATACGACCACCGGGTGCTTGACCAGTCGGCACAGCGCATTGTAGATACCGCGGAACGAACCGGATCGCGAGTGGTGGGGCCAGTTCCATTGCCGACGCGTATTGAACGCTTTACGGTGCGGCGCTCCCCGTTCATTGACAAAGATTCGCAGGAGCACTTTGAGATACGCACTCACAAACGGCTGATTGACGTTCTCGATCCCGACAGCAAAACCATTGATACGCTAATGCGTCTCAATTTGCCGGCGGGAGTTGATATAGAGATCAAGATCTGATCCCTTTCTCGTTAAGGGCGGACCGCGCCAAGCGTCGGTTTTGCCGTTTTCTGTGAAGACGTGAGCGAGGAATTCCCAATAAGCCGGACTGACTTGCGAATGTCCGCATGGGAGCGAGGAATCTTAGCAGGGTAGCGGCTAGGACGCGAAGGCGCGCTGCCGCGACCAAGTGGAGGCTGAATCATGAAGGGCATGATTGGCAAAAAAGTCGGTATGACCCAGGTTTTCGACCAGCAAGGGACGGTCGTCCCGGTGACGGTCATCCAGGCGGGACCCTGTTACGTCACCCAGGTGCGCAACACCGAAAGGGATGGATATGTTTCCGTTCAACTGGGATATGGCGAAACCAAACCGAGGAAATTGACCAAAGGACAATTGGGGCATTTGCAAAAGGCGGATCTGCCCGCGCTGCGTCATTTGCGGGAATTCCGTTTGTCGGACGGCGCGCCCATTGCCGTTGAAGAAGGTCAAGAAATCAAGGTGGACGTTTTCGAACAGGGCGAACTGGTGGACGTTATCGGGACAAGCAAGGGCCGTGGTCATGCTGGAACGATCAAGCGCCATGGTTTCTCGCGCGGTCCCAAAACGCATGGCCAGTCCGATCGCATGCGTTCGCCGGGTTCAATTGGCATGTGCGCTACGCCAGCCCGCGTTTTGAAGGGCAAGAAAATGGCTGGACGGATGGGCAACGACCGCGTGACCGTGCAGAATCTGCCCCTGGTAGTTGTCGATGCCGAGAATAATCTGATTGCTGTCAAGGGTTCCGTGCCCGGCGCCAAGGGCAGTATCGTGATGATTAAGCCCGCGCGCAAGCAAGCCTAGCGGCCGGCAATCGAGGAAACAGGAGCATTCGCTATGGAATTCCCAGTGATGAACAGAGCCGGCAAGCAAGTATCGCAGGTGGAGCTGCCATCGGACATTTTTGACGCCAAGATAAATGTCGGTTTGATGCATCAGGCTTTTGTCCGCCAGATGGCGAACGCGCGTCAGGGAACGGCGAGCACGTTGTCACGCAGCCAGATCCGCGCCACCGGCGCGAAGTGGTATCGGCAAAAAGGGACCGGGCGCGCGCGTCACGGCGCCCAGAGCGCGCCGATATTCGTTGGGGGTGGCTTGGCGCATGGACCAAAGCCGCGCGACTTCTCGAAGCGCATGCCCAAGAAGATGCGTCGCGGGGCGATACGCTCGACCTTGAGCGTTCTGGTTCGGGATGAACAGTTGGTGCTCGTCGACAGTCTGGACTCCGACAGGCCAAAGACCAAAGAGATGAAGCAAGTCATATCGACGCTAGTCGGGGATCAGTCCGCGCTTTTGGTGCTTAGCTCGCAGCAGAAGGCTGTGCGCAAGGGCGTCGCCAACTTGCCGAACGCGCATTCGATCATCGCAGACTATCTCAACGTGCGCGACCTGCTCAAATACGACAAGGTCATCATGTCTTTGGATGCGCTAGAGGTCGTAACGCGCATTTGGAGCAAGGAGGGCTAAGATGGCAGAGCTTCATATTTATGACGTGATCCGTCGGCCGGTGATAACGGAAAAGACGACCGGTATGGTCGACGATGACAACAAATATGTCTTCGAAGTAGCGCGGGATGCCAACAAAATCCAAATCAAGGAAGCTGTGGAAGAGATTTTCGAACTCGAAGGCAAGGTGCTGAAAGTGAACACCATGAATATGCCGGCCAAGCGCGGTCGCCGGGGACGGAACTGGTACATCCGGTCTCGTCAATGGAAAAAGGCTGTGGTCACTTTGGAAGACGGCGTAACTATCGAGCTGTTCAACGTCTAGCAGCCGCTCGGCGCGCAACTGGCGAAAAGGTTTGCCGCACTCAGGCAAAATAGCAAGCCAGCTTGCCGCAAGAGCGCCGCAGTTTACATAAGCAGGAGCATGAACGATGCCGATCAAGGTATACAAGCCGACATCGCCGGGGCGCCGCGACATGACCGGCTATACGTTTGAGGAAATCACCAAGAAGAAGCCGGAGCGCGCCTTGACCACCGCTCTTCGCAAGAAGGGGGGGCGCAATAACTCGGGCCGCATTACTGTGCGTCATCGCGGCGGGGGCCACAAGCGCAGGTACCGGCTCATCGACTTCAAGCGCGACAAAGAAAATTGCCGCGCGGAGGTGCTCGCGATCGAGTACGATCCCAATCGTTCGGCGCGGATTGCGCTTTTGCAATACGAGGACGGGATTAAGAGTTATATCATCGCGCCCATGGGTGTCAGCGTTGGGGACGTCATTGGCAACGGCGCCATGAGCGCCCTGCGCCCGGGCAACAGCCGCGCGCTTAAGGATATCCCCTTGGGCACGGTTGTACACAACATCGAGATGAGACCTGGAAAGGGCGGGCAAATCGCCCGCTCCGCAGGCACCTCCGCGCAGATTCTGGCCGCCGAGGACAAGTACATCACTTTGCGTTTGCCCAGTGGCGAGATGCGTATGATCCTCGAAACTTGCCGGGCAACGATCGGCCAAGTCGGCAACGCGGAACATGCCAATGTCAAGCTGGGCAAAGCGGGCCGCAAACGCTGGCTGGGCTGGCGGCCGACCGTGCGGGGCAGCGCGATGGACCCGGCGAGCCATCCGCATGGCGGCGGCGAGGGCAAATCAGGAATCGGCATGGCTGCGCCCAAGACGCCTTGGGGCAAGAAGGCGCTCGGTGTGCGGACGCGGCGCAACAAGCGCACCAGCAAGTTTATTATTCGTCGCCGGGGCAAGCGCCGTTAATTTCGGGAGAATCCAGCATGTCACGTTCCTTGAAAAAGGGCTATTTCATAAGCCCAAAACTGCTCGAAAAAGTCGAGAAGCTCAATGACCAGAACAAGAAAGTCGTGATTCGGACCTGGAGTCGGGCAAGTACGATCTTCCCGCAAATGGTCGGTCATACCATCGCCGTGCACGACGGCCGGCGCCATGTGCCAATCTATATCACGGAGAACATGGTCGGACACAAACTGGGCGAATTTGCGCCAACCCGAACTTTCCGCGGCCACGTTGCCGATAGCAGGAGATAGGGGATTCTGATATGGAAGTTCGCGCTATGACCAAGTATCTGCCAATCTCGCCCAGGAAATTGCGTCTGGTTTGCGACAAAGTCCGCGGCATGGACGCGCAGGAAGCGCAGATCGTCCTGGATTACATGCCCCAGAAGGGCGCTGCTTTGGTCAGCAAGACCTTGGCTTCGGCAATGGCAAACGCCACAAACAACTTCGATCTCAATCCGGACGACTTGTTTGTTTCTCAGATTTACGCTGGCGACGGTCCTACTTTGAAGCGCTTCAAGGCGGGGGCTCGCGGGCGCTATAAGCCGCGTTTGAAGCGCACATCACACCTGTGGGTGATATTGGCAGAGCGAGAGGAAGAAGAATAATGGGTCGCAAGGTTCATCCCAAAGGATTCCGCCTGAAGGTGATTCGCGAGTGGGACGCCCGTTGGTACGCGGAGGGCGAACGCTATGTCAATCTGTTGATAGAAGACCGCGCGATTCGCAAATACTTGAAAAAGAAGACCGCGCGCGCGGGCGTTTCGCGTATCGAGATTGAACGTCATCCCAATCTAGTGATTATTACGATCAATACGGTTCGCCCGGGTCTCATCATTGGCCGCAAGGGCGAAGCTGTCAAGGAACTGCGGCAGAACCTGCAAGATATGACTGGGAAGAAGGTTAAGGTAGAGGTTAGCGAGATCGAAAAACCCGATCTCGACGCGACCCTGGTTGCCGAAAACGTCGCCTCGCAGTTGGTGCGTCGAATCGGGCACAGCCGCGCGATGAAGCGAGCGATCATGCAGGCAATGCGACAAGGCGCCGGCGGCATCCGCATAGAGGTTAGCGGTCGTCTTGGCGGTTCGGATATGGCGAGGCGCGAGTGGATGTTCGACGGTCGCGTTCCGCGGAATACGCTGCGCGCCGACATCGATTATGGATTCGCCGAGGCTCTGACGACATTTGGACAGATCGGCGTCAAAGTCTGGATTTACAATGGCGATATTCTGCCCGGCGAGAGTCCCTTTGCCACTGTGGCGCGCGCAGGGCAAGAGGGGCGCAGGGGCCGACGAAACTGAGACGGGCGCGATGGCTGTTGGGTCCTGGCGATTGGCGCGGCAGCAAGAAGGAGCAATCCACATGTTAATGCCGAAACGTAGAAAATATAACAAGCAAATGCGCGGCAGAATGCGCGGCAAGGCGAGACGGGGAGCCGTGGTGCAGTTCGGCGAGTATGGTCTGCAAGCCTTGGAACCAAGTTGGGTAACCAGCCGCCAAATCGAAGCCTGCCGTCGGGCCATGGTGCGCTATATTCGCCGGCGCGGCAAAGTGTGGATCCGCATATTCCCGGACAAGCCGGTTACGCAAAAGGCCGCGGAAACCCGCATGGGCAAGGGCAAGGGCTCGGTGGAAAAATGGGTCTGCGTGGTGAAGCCGGGTCGTATCCTGTTCGAAATGAGCGGCGTGCCGGAAGCCGACGCGCGGGAAGCCTTGCGGCTCGCCTCGCATAAATTGCCGATCAAGACCAAGTTCGTGAAACGATTCGACCCGATTTCCGGCCGGGAGGTTAGCTGATGTACATTGATGAAATCCGCGCTATGTCTACTGATGATATTCTGGACAAGATTGAAGACTTGAAAGTCGAAATGTATACCTATCGCATTCAGAAGGAGTCCGGCGAACTTAAAGATACGACATTGTTCCGCAAAACGCGGCGCGATATCGCCCGGCTGAAGACCGCTCTGCGCGAGCGCGAGCTGGCTGCCGAACTCATTGCCGAAGGAGGGACGGGCGATGCCCAATAGACGCAAACGCATGGTTGGAACGGTCGTCAGCGACAAGATGCAAAAGACGGTTGTCGTTGCGATTGAGAACCGCAAGATGCACCCGATCTATCGTAAAGTTGTGACGTCGACGAAAAAGGTCATGGCGCACGACGAGACCGGCGCTGGCATCGGAGCGGTTGTGCGCATCGTGCAAAGCCGCCCGATCAGCAAACGCAAACGCTGGGTCGTCGAATCCGTGCTGGAACAGCCGGCCGAACTGGGATCATAAGGAGAGTCCACGATGATTCAGACAGAATCTCGTCTGAAAGTCGCTGATAACAGTGGAGCGCAAGAGATCCTGGTTATCCGTGTCATAGGCGGGTCGCGGGTCAAGTATGGTCATGTTGGCGATATCGTGGTGGGCGCGGTGAAAGCGGCATCGACCTCCAGCGCGGTAAAAAAGGGCGAATTGGTGCGGGCGGTGATCGTGCGAACGCACAAAGAGTATCGCCGCGCCGATGGCTCGAGCATCCGTTTTGACGACAATGCCGCGGTGGTCCTGGCGGAAGATCTGGAAAACCCGCGCGGCACCCGCGTATTTGGACCGGTCGCGCGCGAGTTGCGTGACAAAGGCTTTATGAAAATTGTATCGCTGGCGCCAGAGACGCTGTAAACGAGGGAAGTATCATGCAACGAATCAAACAAGGGGATATGGTAGAAGTCATCGCCGGCAAAGACAAGGGACTGCGCGGCGAGGTGGTGCGCGTGCTTGTCAAGAAAGACCGCGTCATCATCAATGGCGTCAACATCATGAAGCGCCATCGTAAAGCGCGCCCCGCCCCTGGCGGGCAGCAGATTCCGGCGCAGATCATTGAATTCGAAGCGCCTATACACCTCTCCAACGTGATGTTGGTCTGCCCTGTCAGCGACGAGCGGACGCGGGTCGGCTTCCGCTTCACCGACGACGGTCGCAAAGTGCGCTACAGCAAAAAAAGCGGCAGCATAATTGATTAGCGGAGCGAGGTGAATTATGGAAAACCGCATGTACACTCGCTATCAAGAAGAGGTCGTGCCGATTTTGCAGCAGGAATTTGGCTATACCAATCTGATGCAAGTGCCAATCATTAGCAAGATAACGGTTAATGTGGGCGTTGGCGAAGCGATTGACGAACCCAAGTCGCTGGACGGCGCTGTCGAGGATCTGAAAGTGATCACCGGCCAGCAGCCGATTGTGACCCGCGCAAAAAAGAGCATTGCCACCTACAAGTTGCGCGAAGGGCGCGCCATCGGCGCGAAGGTAACCTTGCGCAAGCAAAGGATGTGGGCGCTGTACGATCGCCTGGTCAACATCGCCTTGCCGCGTATTCGCGACTTCCGCGGTGTATCGCCCAAGCTGGACGGGCGGGGGAATTTCACGGTCGGCCTGCGCGAGCAACTGGTCTTCCCGGAAATCGACTTTGACAAGATCGACAAAGTGCGCGGGATGGAAATCACGATTGTCACGACGGCAAAAACTGACGAGGAAGGACGCCGTTTGCTTTCGCTGCTCGGCATGCCTTTCCAGGGGAATTAGAGGGACGTATATGGCGAAGAAATGTATGCAGTATCGGGAACAGCGTCGCAAATTCGATGTGCGCGTGCGCAATCGTTGCAAGGTATGCGGGCGTCCGCGCGCTTATATCCGCCGCTTTGGTTTGTGCCGGATTTGCTTTCGCGAGATGGCGCTAAACGGCGAGATTCCCGGCGTTGTAAAGTCGAGCTGGTAGGAGGCGGTAACGGTGTCTAATGTGACAAATGATCCCATTGCTGATATGTTGACGCGCGTCCGCAATGCGTTGACGGCGGGCAAGCTCGAGGTGATCGTACCCAAATCGAACATAAAGATCGAGATCGCCCGCATCCTGAAGGAAGAGGGCTATGTGGAAGACTACTCGATTGGCGATGAGAGCCCGGTGCCGTTGATTCATATTCAATTGAAGTATTTCGGTTCTCGCAGAGATCGACGCCCGGTGATCACGCAGCTCCGGCGCATCAGCAAGCCGGGACGCCGTGTGTATCGCAAGCGCAGCGAGTTGCCGATCGTTTTGAGCGGGACCGGCATCGCCATCGTAACAACGCCGAAAGGCGTCATGACGGCGCAACAAGCCCGCCGCAGCGGCGTCGGCGGCGAAGTGCTCTGTTATATCTGGTAGGGGGAGGGAACGCTCATGTCTCGCATTGGAAAGCAACCGGTCGTCCTGCCGGACAAAGTGACAGTCGCAATCGAAAAGAATACGGTCACGGTGAGGGGTCCCAAGGGCGAGCTGTCGCAGGAGTTCAATCCTGAGATGATGATCCGGCAAGATAATGGCGCGCTGATCGTCGAGCGTCCGTCGGACCTGCGCCACCACAAAGCATTGCACGGTTTGACGCGCGCTTTGCTGGCGAATATGGTGACTGGCGTTTCCCAGGGCTATCGCAAAACATTGGAGATCCAGGGCGTCGGTTATCAGGCGGTTTTGCAGGGCAAGAATCTGCAATTGCGGCTTGGCCATTCGCATGAGGTCCTTGTCGAGCCTCCGGAGAATATCAGCTTTGATGTTCCGAAGGATTCGCGCGGCTCTATCATCCATGTGGACGGGATCAACAAACAAGTCGTTGGTCAGGTAGCGGCGGATATCCGCGGATGGAGGCCCCCAGAGCCCTATAAAGGAAAGGGTGTTCGCTATTTTGGGGAATATGTCCGGCGCAAGGCCGGCAAGGCTGGCAAGAAATAAGGCGCGCGGCGGTGATGCCCATCGTCGTGTGACCAGAAAACATGAGGTTGGATAGATGGCTGACATTGTAGGTCGCAGAAAGTATCTCGCTCGCAAGCGGCGCCATCGTCGCGTTCGCAGGCATATTTCCGGAACGCCACAGCGCCCGAGGATGAATGTCTATCGCAGCAACCGCAACGTCTTCGTTCAGGTGATTGATGATATCGCAGGGCGGACTCTGGTATCTTGCTCGACGATTGACAAGCATGTCGCGCCGGCATTGGTCGACAAGAATAAAGTCGAAGCGGCTAAGTTTGTCGGACAGAAGATCGGGGAGCGAGCGCGGGAAGCGGGCATAAGCACTGTGGTATTTGATCGCGGAGGCTTCAAATACTCCGGGCGCGTGGCGGCGGTGGCGCAGGGCGCTCGTGAAGCCGGACTGGAATTATAGGCGTGGAGTAAAGATATGGCAGACAACAGACGTCGGGATTCGCGCAGGAAGAATCAAGATGAGCGCGATGAACTGGATGAACGCGTAGTAGATATTCGCCGCGTTGCCAAGGTGATCAAAGGCGGGCGTCGCTTCGCCTTTCGGACCGTCGTGGTCGTTGGCGACAACAGAGGCAATGTCGGCATTGGTATCGGCAAGGCGCGGGCAGTGCCGGACAGCATCCGCAAAGCTGCTGAGCGCGCGCGCCGCAATATCGAAAAAGTGGCGCTTTCGGGCACGACGATTCCCTACACGGTCACAGGCCGTCATGGCGGCGCGCGCGTATTGCTGAAGCCGGCTGCCCCTGGCACGGGCGTCATCGCCGGCGGCGGCGTGCGCGCTGTTTTGGAAGTCGTCGGCGTGCGCAATATTTTGACCAAGAGTCAAGGCAGCGCCAACTTGCTCAACGTCACCATGGCGACGCTCGACGCGCTGAAGCAATTGCGCGGCGCGGAGCAATTGGCGCAAATGCGCGGCAAGCAGGTCCGCGAAGTTGCCCCGGTTTGGGAACGGCGAAGCGCCCGAGGGGCGGACCATGAGTGAGCAACGTGGAAAAATGCTGAAGCTAACCTTGGTCAAAAGCCCCATCGGCTATAACAGCAAGCAGAAAGCCACTGTCAAGTCGCTTGGTTTGCGGCGTATGGGGCGCGCGGTGCTGATCGGCGACGCGCCTCAGATTCGCGGGATGATCGCCAAGGTCAGCCACCTGGTCAAAGTCGAAGAGGTCGACGAATCATGAAATTGCATGACTTGAAACCAGATCCCGGTTCGAAGCGCAGGCGCAAACGCGTTGGCCGCGGCATTGCGGCGGGCAAGGGAAAAACAGCGGGACGCGGCCACAAGGGACAGGGCGCGCGCAGCGGCGGAGGCAAGGGTCCCTACTTTGAAGGCGGCCAATTGCCATTGGTGCGGCGGCTTCCCTTTAAGCGCGGTTTCACCAACATATTCGCTATCCAGTATCAGGAAGTGAATGTGGACATGATAGAAGCGCGCTTTGATGACGGCGCTGTCGTCAACGGCGCATCCTTAAAGGCAGCGGGCTTGGTCCGCAAGGCTGATGAACCGATCAAGGTGCTCGGCCGCGGCGAACTGGGCAAGAAGCTGGAAGTGCATGCGAACAAGTTCACAAAAAGCGCCGCGGAAAAGATTGAAGGCGCCGGCGGCAGCGTTAATCGGCTGCCGCTCAAGGTGACGGGCGCGCGCGCGACCGTCAAAAAACTGCGCAAAGTCGATTTGGAGCGGCTCTACGGCGACAGCGAGTAGGGCATGTAGCTGCATGGCCCGCCCAGCCGGAGCGAGCTCGACAAGGCTGTCTGAGACCTCAGTCGCTTTCTTGCGTATACGCTGTATACGCTCAATATGGGGAGCGCCGACGAAACAAGCGCATTTTTCCGCGCGGGTAGCTTATATCGAGGGACGAGAGTTATGATACAAGCTTTGCGTAACGCATGGCGTTTGCCCGATGTAAGGAACAAACTGCTATTCACGGGATTTATTCTGGTGGTCTACCAGTTCGCGGCTCACGTGCCTGTTGTCGGCGTGGATCGCGTTGCCCTGCGGCAGGTATTTGAAAGCGGCAGCAGCGCCGGCAACTTGATTCAGGTGATGAATCTTCTCTCCGGCGGCGCGGTCGCCAACTTCAGCGTGATCGCGAATGGCGTGTATCCCTATATCACGGCTTCGATCATCTTCCAGTTGCTAGTGCCGATTGTACCCGCGCTGGAACGGATCCAACGTGAGCCGGGCGGACAAGAAAAGATCCAACGCTACACCTATTATGTCGCCATCCCGATGGCGGTCTTGCAAGCGCTGGGTCAGATCAGCATCTTCAACCTGGCAACCGGCACGGGTACGGAGATAATCCCCGGCTTTGGTTTTGGCGTTGGCAGCAATCTCCTGTTGACGGTATCGGTTTTGACGACCATGACTGCCGGTACGATGTTTGCCATTTGGCTGGGCGAGCTAATCACTGAACAAGGCATCGGCAACGGTATTTCAATTATCATTTTCGCCGGCATCGTCGCGCAAGCGCCGCAAAACCTGATTCGATTGCTCACTCAACAGCCGGATCGCAGCGTGTACAATCTGGCGCTGTTTGTCATCATCACCGTTTTGAGCGTTTTGGCGGTGGTTGTCATTCAAGAAGGGGTGAGGCGTATTCCCGTGCAGTACGGCAGGCGAGTGCGCGGGAACCGACAATTTGCTCAGCAGGACAGTTTCATCCCGCTGCGGGTTAATCCCGTGGGCATGATTCCATTGATCTTCGCGCAATCGATCATCACCTTTCCGGCGATTATCGCCAGCTTGTTCCCGCCTGGCGCGGTGGGCAACACCATTCAGACGACCTTTGGCAACCAGCAGGGACTGCTGTATTGGGGTACATTTTTCCTGATGACTGTTGGTTTCACTTTCTTCTATGCCGAAGTGATGGTTGGCAACCAAAATCTTGCCGAGACCTTGCAGCGCAATGGCGGATTCATTCCCGGCATCAGGCCGGGCAAACGCACCGAAGATTACATCAAAACGACGACGCGCCGCATCACCTTTGTGGGCGCCTTTTTCCTCGGCGTCATCGCGATTATCCCGGGCATGGTTGATCTGGTCAATCGCATCATCTTTCCGCTGGAGGCTTCGACCTCTGGCGCGGTCATCAATGCGGGGTTGGTGATTTCCGGCTCGGGTCTGATTATCGTTGTCGGTGTGGTCATTGACACGATGCGCCAGTTGGAAGCGCAGTTGGTGATGCGCAACTACGAAGGTTTCATGCGCTAATTGCCCAGAGCCTGTTCACGATTTTGCCGAGTATCTTCTGTGCTCGGCTTTATTTTTGCCTGATGCAGCCCTGGGATTGTCTTTAGTCAGCCGGGCGGCGGGTCAATGGAGATTGTGCGATGAGTCTTTATGTCATACTGATAGGTGTGCAAGGGGCGGGCAAAGGCTTGCAGGCGCGACTGATCGAAGAGCATTATGGTATTCCACAGGTATCCACGGGCGATCTTTTCCGCGCGATGCGGACCCGCAGCGACGCGCTGGCATTAAAGGTCCAGGATATCATGGTCTCGGGCCGCCTGGTGGATGACGATACGACCAATGCCATCGTCGAGGATCGGTTGGCGCAGGACGATGCCGGGAACGGCGTCATCCTGGACGGCTATCCGCGCAATCAGGTTCAGGCGCAGTTTTTGGAATCTCACTTGGCGGCCAAGGGGGCCAAAGTGGACGCGGCGCTCTTGCTTGAACTTGATCTTTATACTGCTTTCAAACGCGCCTTCGGTCGCGTCAGCGCGGCAAACGGCGAGAGCTACAACTATTATTACAACTCCGACGGCGTCGATTTTCGCTGGGTGAATTACGATGATCATCTTTTCCCGCCGCGTTTGGAAGCATCGCTTGCTGCTGGAGACATCCCGTTGAAGCGCCGACCGGATGACGCGAGCGCCGATGCGATTATCAAGCGGATCGACACCTTCCTGGGAACGACGCAGCCCTTGATCAGCTATTTTGAAAACAAGGGCATCATGCGCAAGGTCAATGCGGATCAGTCGATTGAGGCGGTTTGGGCGGAGATCCGCAGCCTGCTCGACGCCCGCTAGCGCGCGCGGCTATGACGAGCAAGACGATGGCTCCTGTACTCAAATCCGCGGAAGAACTCGAGATAATGCGCGAAGCCGGGCGCATCGTCGCGATCGCCCACGAAGAAATGCGCCGCGCCATCGAACCGGGCGTTTCGACCAAGGCATTGGACGATATCGCTAACGCTGTCCTGCGCGACCACGGCGCGTCACCGTGTTTTCTGGGATATGCCCCGGGGAATCACCCGCCCTTTCCGGCCACCATAACTGCTTCGGTGAACAAGGAACTGGTCCATGGCATCCCTTCCACAGAGCGGATTCTTCAAGATGGCGATGTCATCGGCGTGGATGTCGCCTGTTTCTATCGCGGATATGTTGGCGACGCCGCTTACAGCCATGCCGTGGGGAAGGTATCCCGATCGGCGCTGCGATTGCTGGAAGCGGCCGACGCGGCGCTTGAAGCGGCGATCAATGCGTCGGTGCTTGGCAACAAGATCAGCGATGTTGCCAAAGCCACTGCCCGTTATGCCGGTAGAATGGGCTACAGCGTCGCGAGAGAATACACCGGTCATGGCGTGGGCAAGTCGATGCACGAAGAACCGCAGGTGCCAAACTGGTGGCCAGGCAAGAACAGCAAGATTCAATGGCAGGACTACGACTTGCAGGCGGGCATGACCTACGCCATTGAACCAATGCTGATCGCGGGCCGGGGCGACCTGATGGAACTCGAAGACGGTTGGACGGTGGTGACCAAAGACGGATCGCTGACCGCTCACTGCGAGCATACGGTCGCGATCACCGAAGACGGACCTTTGATCTTGACATTGCCCTAGCGGAGGACAGTCATGTTATTTGGGCGGTCCTTGCTTCTCGGCTTATTCTGCCTAATGGCGATATGCGCCCATTCGCAGCCGGAAGCGCCGCAGATCAAGCCCCAGGAATGCCCCTGGTCTTCCAGGATGATGCCGCAATCTCATTTCGACCGGCTGGAATGCGCCTGGCTGGTCGTGCCGGAGTTTCGAGATGGGCGGGAATCCTCCTACAATATGGAATTGGCCTTGCTGCGCATAAAATCGCGGCAAGCTACTGACAGCGCGCCGATTCTGTATTTGCCAGGCGGTCCTGGAGAAGCTGCTTCGTCAGATCTCGCCTTTTGGCTGGAATCGGACCTTGGTCATGAGCGCGATATCATTATGCTTGATCCCCGCGGTACTGGTTTTTCCTACCCGTCTTTGAGCTGTCCCGAAGCGAGCCGGAACAACGTTGCCGACTGGGTAAGCGTATGCCGCGAGCGTATTGCCGCCAGGGGCGTGGATCTGACGGCGTATACGATTCCGGCGATCGTCAGAGATTATGTCGACTTGCTGTCATTGCTGGACCTGCCGCAAGTAAACGTATATGGCAGTTCCTATGGAAGTCGCTTGGCGCTCATGTTGGCTGATGCCGCGCCCGAGCGAATCCGCTCGCTTGCGCTTGACGGGGTTTATCCCCCGCCCCGGCGCCACACAGCGGAAGTAGCGCGCAACCTGGATATGGCGCTGGATCGGCTTTTCGATGATTGCGCCAGCGATGGAGCCTGCAAGGAAACATATCCCGAGCTGAGGGGTATGTTTTATCGCGCAGTTTCAGAATTGAAGGCTTCTCCACAGGAGTTAACGCTTCTGGGTCAGCCTATCGGTATGACCATAACCGGCAACGAGTTTATTCTCTTGATGTCTTCCTTGCTGCACCATACAAGCGTTATACCGTATCTGCCCGCATTCATCGCGTCATTTGGGAGCGGCGATTACGATTTTGAGCCTTTGCTGGAATCCGAGCTATTCGCAAGTGATGAAGACGGGCGCGAGGCGCAAAGCAAAAGCGCCTTTTTGACACAGCGCTGCTCGGAGGATTTGGCGGTACCAGAGGCGCAGCGTTATCTCACAGATTCGGATGGGATCGCGCCCTTGCTCCTCGCTGCCGCGCGGGAGGTTGTGGAGGCTCATTATGCCGAATGCCAAGCTTGGAATGCGCCCGCCCTGACGACCCCGATAGAGCGACCGGTGACGAGTGATATTCCCAGCCTTATACTGTCGGGAGCCTATGATCCAGCGACGCCAGCGCGATGGGGCAGCTTTGCGGCGGCGCATCTGCGGAACAACTGGCATTTTGTTTTCCCGAATGCGGGGCACGGCATGCTGGATTCTGTGCCCTGCGCCACAGAGATCATGCAAGCGTTTTTGTCAGACCCTCTGCAAGACCCCAGCGCCGATTGCTTTATCGTCCTGCGTCCGCCCAGGTTCGTCATTTCCCCGGAAATGAGCGAATGACTTCTGAAAACGTCCTTTTACAGGGGAGAAACTTGTGATACAATGCTCGTTCGTTGTCGCCCATCCGGCAAACAAGCGGGGTGGGTTTCAAACAAAAGAATGAGTGGATTTGGCGCATCTACAGACGGTTTTGTAGTTTGTGTCTCGTTTTGCGGAAAACTGTGGATCTGTACTTGACGTAGAAGAGGTATGCAGCATGAAAGTTTCAGCCAGTGTCAAGCGTCGTTGCCCGAAGTGCCGCGTGATTAAGCGAAATCGTCGAGTGATGATCATTTGTGACAACCCGAAGCACAAGCAACGACAGGGCTAGGTCCCCAAAAGGAGTGTGATAGATGGCTCGTATTGAAGGCGTCGACCTGCCTCGCGACAAGCGTGTGCTTATCGGCTTGACCTACATTTATGGTATTGGAAGGACCACCAGCCGGCGATTGCTGGATTCGGCCGGTATTGATCACGGGACGCGCGTCAGAGATTTAAGCGAGAGTGAGATTCAGCGCCTGCGTGAGCTAATCAATAACCTGACGACTGAAGGTGATTTGCGCCGTCAGACGCAGCTCAATATCAAACGTCTGATGGAAATCAATTCTTATCGCGGCTTGCGACACCGCCGCCGGTTGCCAGTCCGCGGGCAACGCACCAAAACAAACGCGCGCACCCGCCGCGGCAAAAAACAAACGGTGGCCGGGCGCGGTCGCCGGCGCGGCGCTACCAAGAAGTAACTGCGCTGCGAAAGCGCTGTTACGGGTCCTCGGTCGCATGACCAAGGGCGCGAAGCGCCAGTTTGAGAAACCCCGTCAAAAGCGAATTTCAAGCATAACCATTTGGAGCAGGTAAATGGCGAAAGCAAGAAGAGGCAGTCGCGGTACTGCAAGACGAGCGTTCAAAAACATTCCTTATGGTCAAGCGCACATTTACGCCACTTTTAACAACACGATCGTTTCGATGACCGATCAGTCTGGCAATGTGATCGCCTGGGCAAGCGCTGGCACCTCCGGCTTCAAAGGCAGTCGCAAGAATACGCCCTATGCGGCGCGCATGGCTGCGGAAACGGCAGCGGCTAATTCGCAGCAGCATGGCATGAAAGAGGTGGATGTATTCGTGAAGGGTCCCGGGCCCGGACGCGAGGCAGCGATTCGTTCAATCCAGCAAAGTGGTCTGAAAGTGCGTTCGATTTCCGACGTGACGCCTGTTCCGCATAATGGCGTGCGTCCTCCCAAACGCCGCCGCGTTTAGTCGAAAGGTAAATCCGACTTTATGGAATATCCATCCGATTCGGCATCCGTGAGTTCGAGCCCGGTTGACGCCAACCGGGTAACCGCAAATATGGTGCTGCCGCACCAGGTCGAAAGCCAAAACATCACCAAGGATTATGGACGTTTTGTCATAGGTCCCCTGGAGAGCGGCTACGGATTGACCTTGGGCAACGCTTTGCGCCGCGTACTCTTGTCTTCGTTGCCCGGCGCCGCCGTGACGAGTATTCGCATCTCCGATGTTCATCACGAGTTTTCTGAAATCCCGTTTGTCCGCGAAGATATGACGCAGTTGATCCTGCAGGTCAAACAATTGCGTCTGCTGTTGCATGGCGTGGACAGCGCGCGCTTGCGTTTGGAAATCGCTGGAGCGGAAGTCACAGTCACCGCGGCCGATATCTGGGCGCCGCCGGAAGTGCAGATCGAGAATCCGAGCTTGTATCTCTTCACGGTGGACGATCGCAATGTTCACATCGAGATGGAATTTGAAGTACAGTCCGGTCGCGGCTTTAGTCCGGCGGAAGAACGGGGCCGCTTGCCGATCGGCGAGTTGCCGGTCGACGCCATCTTCAGCCCGATCAAACGCGTCAATTTCGAAGTTGATCGCGCCCGCGTCGGTCAGCGTACCAATTACGACAAGCTCGTGCTGGAACTTTGGACCGACGGCACGATCCGTCCGGAAGAGGCGCTCGCTCAATCGGCGCAGATCTTAATGCACCATCTCAAGGTCGTCGCCGGTGTGGACGAAGAATGGTTCCAATCGATCGAAATGCCGCAGCAGTACGACGACGAGCCGGCCTATCCGCCTTTGTATGACAAGCCGATTGAAGAACTCGATCTGAGCGTTCGCGTCTTCAACTCTCTAAAGCGCACAGGCATCACCTCCGTAGGTGATGTCCTGGATATGTTGAACCGTGGACCCGACGCCATGTTGGCGATCCGCAATTTCGGTGAAAAGTCCCTCGATGAACTCGAACAGAAATTGCAGGAAAAGAACTACTGGCCCTTGGAAAAGGACAAGGCTGAATAAGCGGCAAGTGAGGCGCAATCATGCGACATCGAATTCGTGGGAAAAAGCTTAATCGCAGCAGCAGCCACCGCAAGGCGCTGCGGATGAACCTGGCCAGTCAACTCTTCGTTCATGGTCGGATCAAAACCACCTTTCACAAGGCGAAGTTCGTTCAAGGCCACGCCGAACGATTGATTACCATCGCTAAACGAGGACTGGCGAAGGCGGAAGAGCGCGGGGACGACTTGGTCGCTGTCCATGCGAGGCGACAGGTCGCGCGGCGCTTGAATAACGATCGCGTGCTTGTCGGCAAAGTTTTTGATGAATTGGCGCCGCTCTATGCCGATCGCCCGGGCGGCTACACGCGCATTCTCAAGTTGGGCGCGCGCAAGGGAGACAATGCGGAGATGGCGCTGATTGAATTAGTCGATTACTCGACCGAGGATTGAGCCGCCCGCGGACAATGAAGCGCTTTGCAGCGAAGATCGCATACGATGGCACGGGCTATTTCGGTTTCCAGCGGCAGCCGGAGCCGACAGCGACGGTGCAGCGAGCGCTCGAAAGGGCGATAGCGCGCGTCACCCGGCAGCAGATCTCCGTACTCGCGGCTGGCAGGACGGATACTGGCGTGCATGCCTTGGGCCAGACGATCGCCTTTGACGCGAACTGGAATCACGCGGAAAGCGATCTCTTGCGCGCGATAAATGCGGAGCTTCCCATGGACATCGCTGTGCAAGAACTCTGGCAGCAGGACGGTTTTCATCCGCGCTTTGACGCGCTTTGGCGGCAATATGTTTATCGTATTGCGACCCCGACCGCGAGGAACCCGCTGCTGAACGGGCGAGCCTGGCAGCTTGTCGGGGGGAGGATGGATCTTGGCGCGCTGCAGGAGGCAGCCGCGTTATGCCTGGGAAAGCGGGACTTCGCGGCTTTTGGAACCGCGCCACAAGAAGGCAGCGGCAATACGACCCGTGAGGTGTTTGCTTCAAGGTGGGACCTGGAAGAGAACGAGCAAGGCTGCTTTTATAGGTACCGCGTGCGCGCGACCGCATTTCTTTATCACATGGTGCGGCGCATGGTCGGAACGATGGCGCAAGTTGGCCTGGGCAAAATAGATCTTAAGGAATTTGAGGAAATACTGTTAAGTCGCGACATTCAACGAGCGAAAGTCTTGGCGCCGGCCATGGGGCTAATCCTGGAGGAGGTGGGTTATCCATCACCTGTGGGACAGGCGACGATTGCGAGACGGCCTTGCGAGCTGGCGACGGAAGCTGAACTGGAGTGAAGAAGATGAGACAACAGATACAGAGAACCTACGCAACCACGCCCTCTGTCATAGAGCGCGGCTGGTGGGTGATTGACGCGCGGGGCATGACCCTGGGCAGGCTCGCGTCCAAGGTGGCGCCGATCTTGCGCGGCAAGCATAAGCCCTATTTCACGCCGCACCTCGATACCGGCGACTATGTAATCATTGTCAATGCGGAAAAGATTCATGTGACAGGCAAGCGCATGGATCAGAAGATTTATTATCGTCATAGCGGCTATCCCGGCGGCTTGAAAAAGATGACCCTGCGCGAGATGATGAAACGACGCCCAACGCGCGCGCTTAAGCTCGCCATCAAAGGCATGTTGCCAAAAGGTCCCCTGGGGCGTCAAATGATGACAAAACTGAAAGTTTATGCGGGGGCGGAGCATCCGCATCAGGCGCAGCAGCCGCAAGCCCTGGACATTTAGGCGCGCCCGAAGACCGCGCGCTACACCGAAAAAGGAGCGAAACAATGTCAGCACAATATTACGAGGGCATCGGCCGCCGCAAGTCGTCGTCGGCGCGCGTGCGCCTGTTCCCGGGTGGCACCGGCTTGTTCATTATCAATGGCAAAGAAGCCCGCGAGTATATGCCCCGCCTGGGTGATATGGAGATCTGCACAGCGCCCTTGACCCACATTGGACAAGAGCGCAGCTATGACATCTCGGTGCATGTCAACGGCGGCGGCGTCACCGGGCAACGAGACGCCATCCTTCTAGGCATCGCCCGCGCCTTGGAAAAGATTGATCCGGACTTGCGCGGCACTTTGAAGCGGGAGGGCTTCCTGTCGCGTGACGCCCGAGTCAAAGAACGGAAGAAACCGGGCCTGAAACGCGCGCGCAAGGCGCCCACCTATACCAAGCGCTAGACCGAGTCGAGTTCCGTTTACGCAGCAGCCATCTGATTGCAACGAGCATTTGGCTGCTTTTCCTTTCCCCAATCCTTCGCGGGAATGTCTTGGCGCTTCGTAAATAATCGCAGCGGACGAATGTTTATGATTACTGTGATAGGTTTAGGTCCGGGCGCAATTGAAGACATGTCCCTGCGCGCCTGGGGCAAGCTGCAAGATGCAAAAAACCTTTATGTTCGCACGCGCCGTCATCCCTGCGTCCCCCACTTGCCCTCCCACTTGGACATTGTCAGTTTCGACGATGTTTACGAGGCTTTTGATGAGTTTGATGACGTTTATCGCGAAATCTGCGACCGTCTTGTAAAGATAGCGCGATCCGGCATCGACCTAGTTTACGCGGTGCCGGGCGACCCGCTCGTGGGCGAAGCCACAGTGACGCGGCTGGCGCGGCAAGCCTCCGCGGAAGGCTTGGAGCTGGAGATCGTCAATGGCATCAGTTTCATCGAGCCATGCCTGGCTCTCCTCGGCATTGACGCGCTCGACGGTTTACAGATACTCGACGCGCTGGAGATCGCGGCGCAATATCATCCGCCGCTGAATCCTGCCAAACCGGCGCTGCTGTCGCAAGTCTACAGTCAATCCGTGGCGTCGAACCTCAAACTGGCCTTGATGAACCAATACCCGGACACCACTGCCATCAAATTGATCCACGGCGCCGGGCGGGACGAGGCGACCGTGGAAGCACTCTGTCTCTATGAAATCGATCGTAGCGACAAAATCGACGTGTTGACAACGCTCTTTCTGCCGGCGCTGGATCCCTTGAGTAGTTTCGAAAGTTTTCAAGATGTCATTGCCCATTTGCGTTCACCCGAAGGATGTCCCTGGGATCGAGAGCAAACTCATCAGTCCTTGCGTCCCTATTTGATCGAAGAGACTTACGAAGTGCTGGATGCGCTGGATGCTGAAGATCCAAAAGCGCTGTATGAAGAATTGGGCGACTTGTTATTGCAGATCGTCTTGCATGCGCAAATTGCCATCGACGATGGCGAGTTCTTCATGTCGGACATCTTGCGGCACGTGAACAAGAAGATGATCCGTCGGCATCCGCATGTCTGGGGCGGCGTCGATGTTCAGGGCGATCCGCAGCAAGTGGCCAGTAATTGGGAAGACATCAAACGATCCGAGCAAGCCAGTGCCGGCGCAGAAGAGCGCTCGCTTCTGGATGGCTTGCCTAAAGGCGCGCCCGCATTGCTCGTCGCGCATCAATATTCAAAGCGCGCCGCAAAAGTCGGCTTCGACTGGCCAGACGCCAGCGGCGTCGAAGAGAAAGCCCGGGAAGAGTTTAACGAGATCTTCGCCTCCGCTACGCCCGCGGAAAAAACACAAGAGATCGGCGATCTCATCTTTGTATTGGTGAATTGGCTGCGTTGGCTCGGCGTCGACGATCCCGAAAGCTTGTTGCGTGAAATCAACGCCAAGTTCTACCGTCGCTTTGCCTATGTTGAAGCGCGCGCTCGGCAGAATCGAGGTCCGCTTTCGGACTACTCCCTGGACGAGCTCGATGAATTCTGGCAAGCGGCGAAGCGCGCCGGGCTCTAATGAAGACCTCAGCGTTCAGCCTGGAAGGCGCGCTTTCGGTCTCCGCGGCGCTCAAAGCGGGCAGACGAGAAATTTTTGAAATACTGATTGACGATGACAAGCGCTTTGACCAGCGGCTGAATGAGCTGCGTCTTCGCGCCAAAGAGGCCGCGATTAAGCTCAAATATGTTTCCTCAAGCGAGATAGAAGCCTACGCGAGGGGCAATTCGCACGGCGGCGTGATCGCGCTGGCGGACGCAAGGCGATTCGAAGAGATGGCGGATTTGATCCCGCCGAAGAAACCGGCCTTCGTCGTCATGCTCGATGGGATTGAAGACCCTTACAACTTTGGCTTCGCTGTTCGCGCGCTTTATGCTGCCGGCGCCGATGGCTTGGTTTTGCGGGAGCGCAACTGGACGAGCGCGAGCGCCATCGTCGGGCGGTCCAGCGCGGGGGCTTCGGAATTGATGCCGATAGCGCTGGCGGAAAGCGCCATGGAAGCGGCCAGCTTTTTTCGTCAGCGGGGACTGGTCGTGGCGACCGCCGCGAAGTCATCCGCTAGCCTTTCGCTATTCGAGGCTGAATTAAGGCAACCTGTATTTGTCGTATTCGGGGGCGAGCGCCGTGGCGTCACGCGCTCATTTCAACGGGAGGCGGATCTACTGCTGGAAATCCCCTACGGACGCCCCTTTGGGCAGTCCCTGGGCGCCGTGAGCGCCGTTTCAATCCTGGCTTATGAAGTGATGCGCCAACGGCGCCATTCCGGCGAGGGCGCCGATGAATAGCTTGGCTCTGGCAGAGCTTGATCCCTATCTTGCTGTCGCGTTTTTCCAAGCTCTGGTACTATGCGGTTAAGCCACGCTCAAGGCATATCACATCAGGAGATTATCGATGAAAGCAGTCATTCTCACGGCTGGGCAGGGTACTCGTTTGCGCCCGGTGACTTTGACCATGCCCAAGTCACTGGTCCCCGTCGCCAATCGCTGGCTGATTACCTATGCCATAGATGTGCTCAAATTGGCCGGACTCAACGACATCGGAATCGTTGTTAACAGCTTGAGTTCGCCAATTGTCGCCCGGCTGCGCGACGGGCAATCGCTAGGTGTGAATATCGAATACATCGTGCAAGAAAAACAGAAAGGACTGGCTCACGCCATCGGGCTTTGCAAGTCTTTTGTCGGCGACGACCCATTTACCGTTTTTCTCGGTGACAATATTTTTCAAGACAAAATGACTGAGCTGTTGACCTCTTTCGCTGATTCAGGCGCGGAAGCGAAGATCGCGCTGAGCGAGGTGCCGGATCCAACCCGCTTTGGCATTGCGGAAATTGAGCGGGGTCGCATCGTGCGGGTGGTCGAAAAGCCGCAAGACCCGCCCTCCAACCTGGCGATTACCGGCGTCTATCTGTTTCGCAAGTCGGTTTTCGACGCCATCAGCCGTATCCAACCCTCCGGGCGCAACGAGCTGGAAATCACCGATGCCATTCAAGTGCTGATCAGCGATGGACATCCGGTCGCGTCTTATGAACTTGCCGGGTGGTGGATCGATGCCGGCAAGCCTGACGCCATTATCATGGCCAATCAACTGGTACTGGAGGAATTGCCCTATACGCCGGCGCCGGAAAATGGCGGACAAGTCGAGGGCAAAAGCGAAGTCTCGCATCGTGTTCTCATCGGCAAAAACAGCAGAGTCATAGACAGCGTTATTCGCGGTCCCGTGATCATCGGCAACGATACCGTCATCTGCAACAGTTACGTCGGACCCTATACGGCATTGGGAGACAACGTGGTTGTCGAAGGCAGCGAAATTGAAGCCAGCATCGTGATGAAAAACTGCGAAATACGCAATATTCAGGGGCGCATCGACCGCAGCCTGCTGGCGGATAACGCGCGCGTGACCTCAGCGCCGCACATGCCGGCGGCGCACCGGTTCGTCCTGGCTGAAAACAGTTACGTGCAATTCTAGGCGAACATGGGGGCGTTCATGTGAGCGGACGCGGCGGCAAAAGTCCTTTGCGCGCCAGGTAGGCATCGTCTGGTCCTCGCCAGGCAACGATCGCGAAATCGACTTTGTCGCGCTGATTGAAGACGACGCCCTCCGATTCCAATAATTGACGCTGCTCCTTCGCCTGCGCGCTGCCGATGGGAAAGCTGATCTTGCCTTGACTATTGATAACGCGATGCCAGGGGATGGACTTCCCGCGCGGGGTTTTCCGCAGCGCCGCGCCCACCCAGCGCGGAGCGAGATTCTTCATTCGGACCGGGTCCATACCGCCTTCCGGAGGGATCATCGAGGCAATTTGACCATAGCTGCTCACCTTGCCCGGCGGAATCTGGCAGACTATATCCCAAACAGTTTCAAAAAAGCTGCGTGGATTTGGGGGATTGAACATCAGATTCTCCCGACAGCGAAGTCAGAACCATAGCGGTCCGGATTCTGAAGACTCAGCGCATTTAGCGAGGATGAAAGCATGCGAATGACAGGCTTGACCATCGCCGTCAATCGAGTGGAGGACATGGTGGCTTTCTATAACGCCGTCTTTGACGCTCGGCTCAAACCCACCGTTCATATCGGCGATCAACAGTTTTATGGCGGCAAAATCGGCGAATTGGAATTGACGCTTTGCCCAAATGCTATCGCCGGCGTCGTTGCCGATCAAAATCGGCAGCAGTTCCGTTTTGCCGTGGACGATATCGCTGCGGTGATGAAGAAAGGCAGAGCGCATCACGGTTGCGAGATCAATCCGATTGACGAGTACAAGGGTGCCAAAGTGGCCTCCCTTGCCGATCCGGACGGCAATACGATCGAGTTTGTCGAACTGCTTTGACAGCTAGCCATCGTCAATGCTGCCTGAGAGTTCCTCAGGCGAAGGCGCATAATTGCCCAAGTGCCGCACGACAACACCGCTGGCGTAGTTGGCCAGCAAGACCGAATCTTCGGCATCTAGCCCGGCAGCCAGGGACAAGGTTATCACTGCAATAGCGGTATCACCCGCGCCAACTGTGTCAAAGACATCGCTCACTTGCGGGCTTGGGCAGATTGTCGCGCCGTCGTCAGTTGCCAGGGCTGCGCCTCTGTTGCCCATGGTGACGATTGTCGCATGCTTGACAGAAAACTCTTCATGAAGGCTGAGAGCGGCGGCGCGGAAATCCTCGTCCGTCGCCAATTCGCGATTGAGCTGTCGCTCCGCATCGGCGGCGTTGCACTTGACGACATCAACTCCGGCGAAGCGAGCAAACTTGCCTTGCACGTCCGCCGTCAACAATACGCTGTGGCGGCGGCACAAATCCCGTATCCGCTTCACCAAAGCCGCTGTGAGCAATCCGCCATGATACTGCGACAGGAGCGCTGCGTCGAGGGAGCTGATATTGTCGCCCAGGAATCCGACGATTTTGGCTTCCGTCGCCTCATCAATGGGATCGCGCGAGATGGTATCAATGCGCGTGACCTGCTGCGGGAAACGCAGCCCCATTTGCGCCATGATGCGGGTCTTTACGGTAGTCGGTCGGTCGGTACAGGTAAGCACTCCAGCCCAGTCGATGCCTTGATCGTTGAGGACTCTAAGCAGCTGTTCGCCATTTTCGTCGGCGCCAATCGCGCCAACCTGAATGGCTCGGCTGCCCAAAGCCACGATATTCGCGGCCGGATTGGCGGCGCCGCCGGCGATGAAGCGCTTCGATTCCAATTCCAATACCGGGACCGGCGCTTCTCTGCTCATGCGGGTAGCGCGCCCGGTGATGTACTCGTCGAGAATCACATCGCCGACGACGAGAACGGTCTTGCCAGACAGGCGGCTCACGCTGCTTTTCAGATTCACCGACATACGATTATCTGCTCTGCGGGCTTCTGGCCGAGTTCCGTCAGTTTACATCAGCGCTCTCGGTATACGATAGACTTGACTTGCAGGCGGGACCGAAAGCTAGCGCTGGCGCAGAACCGCCAGGGCGAATCTGGGCAGGCGCAGCATGCGCCGGAACCTCCAAGGTTGGCGCAGCAGACGATAGCACCACTCCAGACCGCGCTTTCGCATCCACTCCGGCGCTCGCGCTACCTCTCCGGCAATGAAGTCCAGCGATCCGCCAATGCCCATTGCCATGCTAACCTTGAGGCGCGGGAGGTTGCGCGCGATCCACTTGTCTTGCTGCGGCGCTCCATAAGCCACAAACAAGATATCCGTCTTTGCCTGATTGATCATGGCGACGATGTCGTCTTCTTCGCTTTCGGCTGGGCTGCCGCCATAGGTTCCGGCGACTTTTAGCCCGGGAAAGCGGCGACAGAGGGTATCCGCCGCCTTTTGGGCGATTCCCTCGCCAGCCCCGAGCAAGAAGATAGTCCAGCCCCGTTCGGCGGCGCGGCGCGCGATCAAGGGAAGGCCGTCCGAGCCGGTAATACGCTCGACAATCGGACTGCCGAGCCGCCCGCTGGCCCAAAGCAAGCCGACGCCGTCGGGCACGCAGAGAGCGGCTCGATTCAGAATACTGAAGAATATAGGGTCTTGACGCGCGATCATGATGAATTCCGGATTGACCGTACAAACGTGATGGGGTCCGGAATCGGACCCGATCCAGTCGTCTATGAGTTGCATCCAAGCCGGATAACTTATTCTGTCAACAGGCAGGTCCAGGATGCGTATTCTGCCCGGACGCAGTTTTTCATCCTCTTGCTCCGACGCGCTTGCTTCATTGACGGCAACTGTGTCTTGCGGACTTGGTTCAAGGACAGTTGCGGCCGCTTCAAATACCTGGCGCGATGTCACCAGCTTCATACAGGTGCGGGCCGCGCAGCCGTCGCGGGCTCCGATTGAATGACCGACGTAGCTGCAGGGACTGCAGGCCACGCCGCTGCGCTGAATCGACGCCCTGCCATCAACGGTCCAGGGTTGCCAAGCCTCGTGATTGCTGGGTCCAAAAATGCTGAGAACCGGCGCGCCAGCCGCCGCGGCAAGATGCATCACGCCGCTGTCGGCGCCGATGAACAGGTCGGCGCGTCGAAGCACATCAGCGAGCTGTGGCAGAGTCGTCTTGCCGACCAGGTTAAGGACCTCGAAATCCATCAGACGCGCCGCCTCCAGGCTATTGTCGCCACTTTGACCGACCAGCACGATATGCGCCTTGTAGCGAGACTTGAGTTGATCCGCGACCTCGGCAAAGCGACGGGGCGGCCAGCGGCGCGCTTTACTGTAGCCGCCGCTGCCCGCGTGCATGACAACAATTGGACCGTCCTGCAGCTCGTTTATTGTCGTCGCGATCGCCTCCGAAATCTCGCTATATACCTGGGCTGGACGTGGTTTAGACGAGGCGCCCGTAAGCGCTACCAAATCCAGCCAGTATTGCGCTTCGTGTTGGCTGCCGAATCCGTTGTCTGCCAGCGCGTCTGTCAAGAAGCTGGCGTGTTCGTTTCGCAATCCGATGATGCGCCTGGCGCCGGAAACTTTAGCGATAAGCCGAAACTTGATGAGACCCGCGCGCAAGGTGAAATGATGAAAGAAGATTACCGTATCGTAGTGAACATGCCGCAGCCGGCGCATAATCTTAAGGTTTGACGGAGACAAAAAAGCCCGCGTTGCATTATGCTTGCCCTTGTCAATCGCTATGACGGTGTTGATCAAGCCGGGAGGCACGATGTCTATGGCATGGCGGGAGGCCAAAAGGTCGATTCTGGAATCTGGCTTGGCTTCGCGCAGGGCGGCCATGGCCGGCGTCGCCAATACCAGGTCGCCAATGTCCGCCAGTTGCACCAGCAAAATGCGTTCCTCAGTAGTTCCAAGTAAGTAATGAGAATTGCGAAAACGCCGCTTTTCTACCCCATCCCCGGCCCTTCCCCGAATCATCAGGGAAGGGTGACTCGACATTGAAGTTGGAATGTCCCGCAGAATTCGCATGATTAACTTGGTTCTACTTCTGTCATGTCATAGCTGCCCGTCGTCCCGCGCGTCTGACCTGCATTGTAGCAAATCGTCCTCAAGCCACTCAGCGCATTTGCTGGAATTCGTCGAAGATCTCGTGGAGCCGAGTGGCGGCTCGCCCCCAGGTAAATGCGGCCGCCTGTCGCTTGCCTTTGCGAATCATGCTTTCGCGCAGATCGGAATCACTGTTGTAACGCTGCATGGCCGCGCTGATCGCTGCCGTGTCCCGTGGATCAACCAGGAGACCCGCTTCGCCGACAAGTTCTGGCAAGCTCGAGGTGTTGCTGGCGATTACCGGCGTCCCACAGATCATGGCTTCGATGACAGGGAAGCCAAATCCTTCGTAGAAGCTGGGAAACAGCAAAGCCAGCGCTTGGCTCAACAGGGCGCCTTTGTCCCCTTCGTCGATATAGCCTGGCGTTCGGACGTTTTCCGCGCGGGCCAGCCAGGTTTCGTCGAATAGCCAGCCTTTGCCTCCGGCCAAAACGAGTCCTGTCCGCCTGTCGCCGACTTGCTGTTGCCATCTCGCAAAGGCTTTGACGATGCCCTGGATGTTCTTGCGCGGCTGCAATGTGCCGATGAAGAGGAAGAATCGTTCCGGCAGCTGATAACGATCCCGAACGCGCGCGATATCTTTCGCTTCAAATCGTAAGGAATCCGCGTCGACGCCGGGATAGAGAACCCGAATTTTTTCTTGCGGGGCGCCATAATAGCGGCTCAAATCAGCAGCCGTCGCGCGACTGTCCGCCAATACGAGCGTGGCGCGGCGCTGGCTGTGGGCGGTTGTGATATCCAGATACCGGCGCTGCATTTGCGGGTGAGCGGCCGGGAAATGCTTGTAGCCCAGATCATGTACGGTAACGAGGGCCCGTCCTGGAAAAAGCAATGGCAAGGTATGCGCCGGAACAAAGCAGACATCGGGGCGCGTCGCCCAGAGTTCTCGCGCGAACCGTAGATGAGTCCAGGCGCGCCGCCATGGCAGGACAATTTGTCTTGTCATCGCGTTGGCGGGGAAAAGATCGGGGGCAGGCGCCTCACGAAAATAAAGCGCAAGGTCCTGCGGTTCGCCTCGGGACAGGTTCGCTTCCACGAAAGCGTGGATCAACCGCCGCGCATAGTGTTCCGTGCCGGTCGGCCGGTCTGCCGTCGTTCGGCTAGCGTCGATGGCAATCCTTAGTGACATGGTTATTTCCGGTGTCGAACGCCCGACTATTTCACCGGCTCAAAGACTGATGACCTTCGCGGAGACAGCCTTATCGGCGAGGACATGACGGGTATCGACGATGACGCGGCTGTGAGCGGCAATCTCGCGCCAGTCGAAGGCAGAGTGATCGGTTGCGATCACGACGCAATCCGCATTCTTCAGCAAGTCGACGCAAAAAGCTTGCGACGGCATGCGCGCGTCGTTTTCCAGCCGTATTACCGGCACATGCGGATCACAGTAGCTTACGTCGGCGCCTTTCTGCCGCAACAGGCTGATAATGTCGAGGGCGGGGCTCTCCCGCACATCATCAACATCGCGTTTGTAAGCCACGCCGAGAATGACGATGCGCGAACCACGGACCGCTCTCTGCTGGTCGTTGAGGGCGTCAGTAATCTTGTCGATGACGTAATACGGCATTGATGTATTGACTTCGCTTGCCAGTTCGATAAAGCGGGCGTTGTAATTCAGCGTTTTCAGCTTCCAGCTTAAATAGTGCGGATCCACCGGGATGCAGTGCCCGCCAAGCCCAGGACCGGGATAAAAGGGCATGTAGCCGAAGGGTTTAGTCGCCGCCGCGTGAATCACTTCCCAGACGTCAATGTCAAGTTTGTCGCACATCAGCGTCATCTCGTTGACCAAACCGATGTTGACAGCGCGAAAAGTGTTTTCCAACAGTTTCACCATCTCCGCCGCAGTAGGGGAGGATACCTGGACAACTTCATCGACGGCGGAATCATAGAGAGCCGCAGCCACTTGACTGCAGTGTTCGGTAATGCCCCCGACGACTTTGGGCGTATTACGGACCGTGAAACGCTGATTGCCAGGGTCAATACGTTCGGGTGAATAAGCGATAAACACGTCCTCGCCTACTTCCCAGCCGTCACGCAGGATTTCCGGCAGAATTATTTCTTCGGTCGTTCCAGGATAGGTGGTGCTTTCCAATACGATCAGCATGCCCGCCTTGCAGACTTGCGCGATCGATTGCGTTGCTTCCAGAATATGGGACATATCCGGGTCGCGCGTTTTGCGCAATGGAGTCGGAACGCAGATGCTGATGGCGTCTACCGGACGCAGTTCGGCATAACAAGTCGTCGCGCGGAAGCGCCCGGCCTTCACCAAAGCCTCCAAACGCTGATGCGGGAGATCCGGGATATAGCTTTGACAGTCGTTGATCTTGATTACTTTTTCTTCGTCAACATCCAAGCCCAAGACCGAAAAGCCGGCTTCGGCGAACTCGACCGCCAAGGGCAAGCCGACGTAACCCAAGCCAACGACGGCAACTGTGGCCTTCCGTTCCGCGAACTTGTCGAGCAGATTTCTCTTGTGGCTCATATCCTTCCTTTGTACAGGGCGCGCCAGGAGAAATTATATTACGCGCCATAGCCAGGCCATAGCCTCAGAATCAGCGAATAGCGCAGGGCTGTGTTTACACGCCCTGGCGCATACAAATCTCATTATGGTCGGAATTGTAAGGCTTGTCCGCTACTGGGTCATGCTGACGCGCTTTTTTCTACCCCTTCCCCCGGCTTGTGCCCCCTCGGTCCCCCGCCTCACGGGGGAAGCATCCCGAAGCATCAGGGAAGGGGAGCTAATTGGCGGCTTTCGTAATAATTTGTTGATTTTCGCAAGGATCGCCAGCTTTTTTGTATTGGTACGGTACTGTTCCTGTTATTTGTCCGTATGATTTGTAGTAGCTGACAAGTCTTGTAAGGGCAACAGCCCGAAAATCACCGGAATAGTTTCAGGTTTTGCGGTCACGGCTGATGAAAAGGCGCTCCCTCCTGTGCCGATACCGCGATCAAGGCAAGTAAAACGCGCTCGCCGGGTTCCTCCGGCAGAGCGCGTTGCTTGAACTGTTGCAAAGGACCGAGCTGTTCTACTCAGACCGCGATGTCGCGTCTCTCGTATTGGTAAAGCGACGCCAAAAGGAGGAGCGCGGAAACGACCAGGAATCCGGCGATATGCGGCCAGATGAAGCCCTGTGTCAGGATGTCGCCGGCATTGTAATAGGTCAGGAATGAAATGGAGCCGATGGGCTCGGCGACAGTTCCTTCCGCGACCGCGCCTATCGCCTGGAGCATATAGCTGGCGATGACAAATGCCGTGACGATGCCAAGCGCGACCGATCGCCGGCGAACGATGACAGCGATCAGCACGGTTACCGCCATGATGAACACCATCATGGGAATCAAGTAGAAAGTGACTTCCGCCAGCCGCGCCACATCGAGATCAATGCCGGCAATTGACACGCCTATCTGCATACCCAGATAGATCAACAGGACCACACCGACAATGCTGACACTGTAGGCAAGGAATTTTTCAACGATCACGCGCGCCCTTTGCACGGGCAAACTCAACAGCAGGTCCATGGTGCCGGCGTCCTCTTCGTTGGCTGTGATACGCATGCCCATGACGACTGGATAGACGGCGAAAATCAGCGCGGACTTGCCGAAAAAGCCCATGGCAACGAAGCCTTCGTTGGTAGCGAATATCTCAAGCTCCTTGCCGATGCCGACCATCGCCAGAATGATGGGCGGGAAGGTCTGCAGCAAGTCCTTTATGTCTTGCATATCAAAGAGGGGCACCATCAATACGACCATGAGCGCCATAGCCGCCAAGCCGCCCCCCCAATAGACCATTTGCTTCCAGGTTTGTTTGTAGGTTTCCAAGAAAACTGAACCGATCATCGTATTCGCTCCTGTTTATGTAAACCACGTCGCTTGAGCGACGAAAAGGCTTACTATTTTGCGTGAGCGCGACATTCCTGTGACCTTTTCGCCGATTACGCGCCGTGCGGCTAGACGCCGATGTCGCGGCTGATAAACATGCGGGCGGAAAGCGCGAATCCAACCAGGACTACAAGCAGCAGCAGCAGGGTGCTGGCCGGATCGTAGTTGCCCAGCACAATCTCCTCGCCCTGCGTATAGCTGAAGAAGGACAAGCCTTGCATGAGATCGGCGATGGCTCCGCTGGCGGCGCCGCCGATCAAATTGAAGACGTAACTAGCGACGACGAATGCCGCTGACAAGCCAAGGGCAAAGGCGCGCCGCCGGGCGACCAGAGCCAGCAGACCGGTGACGGTCATCACGAGCAAGGCGCCCGGGTAGAGATTGAGAATGCTGATGAAGACCAGATCCATTTGCGCGTCGACGCCAAACAAAACCAAGCCCAACAGCGTAATCGCCGCGCAAAGGAGCAAGATCCCCAGCCCGATCGCGGCATAGCCAATCCAGCGTTCAAGAAGGTATGTGGAACGCGCAATCGGAAGCGACATGATGACGTCCATCACGCCGGATTGCTCGTCGTTGGCGGTAATGTTCATGCCGGCCATGACAGCGAATACGGACAAGAATATGGCGGCTTCCGAAACGAAAACGGATACGATCCAGCCCTCGGAGCTTCGCAGCAATTCGACGCTGCTCGCGCCGAAAGCCTGCAAGAGGGCAGGCGGCATCGAAGCCAAGAGATCGGCATAGCCCTGGATGATATCCGAGCTCGAGGCGATGAAATCAATGTAGAAACCGAGGATGCCCAAGCCCAGACCCCAATACAGCACTTGCTTCCAGGAGGTCCTCAGTGTATTGGCAAAGACTATTCCACGCATTAGCGCACCTCCGTGCCGTCGCTATAGTAAGCCAGGAAGATTTCTTCCAATGATGGCTCTTCTACGCGGAGATCTTTCACATAACCGTCGCCGAGCATACGCAGCAAGGGATCGAAATCGCCCACCAGGCGCATTTTAACGCGAGATCCATTGACGTCTACATGGCTGATCGCGCTTGCCTGCTGCAGTTGACGCGCCAAGCCCTCGGGAACGACGTCTCGAAACTGAACATCAACCCAATGAAATTCTACGTTCATCAGTTTCTCAATCGATTCCACCGCTTTGAGATCGCCATCGCGCAAGATGCCAGCCCGGTCGCAGATGGCTTGCACCTCGCTCAATATGTGAGAAGACAGGAAGACCGTTTTCCCTTTGTCGCGGAACTCATCCATCATTTCGTGAAAGGTCTGCTGCACCAAGGGGTCGAGACCATTGGTCGGCTCGTCCAGAATGAGCAAGTCCGGCGAGTGCATCATGGCCAGGACCAGCCCAAGCTTGCGCTTGTTGCCGGAAGACAAGTCCCGGACGCGCTTGCTCGTATCCAGTTGCAGTCGCTTCGCCAATTCGTCGGCTTGCTTCGTAATGCCTTTGGTATCGCCGCGGACGCTCGCGACATAGTGGATGATCTGTTGGCCCGTGCGTCCTTCCCACAAGCTGAGCTCGCCTGGCAAGAACCCGACCCGCTTATGGATCTCTACGCTGTGATCCCGCACATCCATGCCAAAGATAGAGGCGGAGCCGCTGCTGGGCCTGATCAAGTCCAGCAGCATGCGTATGGTTGTGGTTTTCCCGGCGCCGTTTGGACCCAGGTATCCGAAGATCTCCCCCTGATTTACGCTGAGATTGAGGTTTCGCAAAGCCGCTGTTTGCTGGGAGCCCGAGCCGTAGGTTTTCGAAAGACTGCTGATTTCTATCACTGTTGCGGACGCCATGATAATCTCCTTATTGCCAACGATAGCGTGGGTTGACGCCCACAAAACATGCGTTCAACCTTTATCGATTATAGTCGGCGCTCGAATCCGCTGTCAACGAAAACCGCGCCAAGCCCATCCCCCCAATTATTGGGGTGTGCAGCGGGTCGGGCGCGGCGCAATTCTTCGGTGCAATTCTTCGGCGCTTCGCAATGAGCTTGCCCGATACATGCGCTAGGAAACGCTGATAACCTCGGCGCCCAGATAGGGACGCAAGACCTGCGGGATGAGTACGCTGCCGTCGGCTTGCTGGTTGTTCTCCATGATCGCGATCATCACGCGCGGCGTGGCGAGGCCGCTGCCGTTCAGGGTATGCACAAATTGCGTCTTGCGGCTGCCGGCCGGGTAATAACGCACCATCGCCCGGCGCGCTTGAAAAGCCTCGGTATTGCTGCAGGAGCTCACCTCGAGCCACTCCGCGCAGCCCGGCGACCACATTTCGATGTCGTATTTTTTGCTCGCGCTGAAACCGAGGTCGCCGCTGACGATTTCCAGGCGCCGAAAAGGTATCTCGAGTCCCGCGCAGATGTCCTCGGCGTAGCCTGTCATCGTTTCCAGTTCGTCGTAGCTGGTTTCTGGGGTGGTGAATTTGTACATCTCCACTTTTTCAAATTGATGCACGCGCTTGATGCCGCGCACGTCGCGCCCGGCGCTGGCTTTCTCGCTGCGAAAACAAGGCGTATGCGCGACATAGCTTAGCGGAAGATCGGCTTCCTCGAGGATTTCGTCTCGATGCAAATTGGTGATCGCGACCTCGGCTGTGGGTACCAGAAAGCGGTCTTCGCCCTCCAGCTGATAGACCGTATCCTGGAATTTGGGAAACTGCGCGGCGCCGTAAAGCATGTCGCCGTATACCAGGTAGGGCAGATAGACTTCGTCGAATCCCTTCGTTCGCGCGGTGTCCAGGAAGAAGCTGATCAGGGCGCGCTGCAAGCGAGCGCCCCATCCTTTCAAAACAAAAAAGCGGCTGCCCGCCAGCTTCACCCCGCGCTCGAAGTCAATGATGCCAAGCGCGGGACCCAGCTCCCAATGGGGTTTCGGCTCGAAGTCGAATTCGCGGAATTCGCCCTTGGGCGGATGCGCTTTGTTGCTCTCCTCGCTCTCATGGACGGATACGCCATGATGCGGCAGATTGGGGATCCAAAGCATATTGTCTTCAAGTTCAATCTCGATTTCCTTTGCCTTGGCGAAGCCGTCATCGATCTTGTCCCCGATCTGCCTCAAAGCGGCGATGAGATCGTCGAATGCGGCGCCTGCTTGCAAGCTGTCGTCTCTCTTGACCGGGGCGCTGCCGTCCATAAGCGCTCTAGCGGCGTCAAAGTCTTGACGCTGCAAGGCGCAGGCAGCCGCATGCGCGCGGGCGGCTTTTTCTCCATCATCCATCGCTTTGTCCCCGCGCAGTTTGCCCATTGAGCGGTTTAAGCTGTTTCGCGCGGCTTGCGCGGTTTCTGTCTTGGTCCGTATTGCGCGCCGCTCTACGTCCAGTTCCAGGACCTTGTCAATGCGGGCGAGCGCCGCCTCGTCATAAAGTTTGGCGATTTGTTCTTTCACCCAATCCGGCTTTTCTCGGATTAGCGCTATGTCCAGCATGTCTTTTCTGTCTCCAGTTGCCTTGAATTCAAGAACTCTAAAACTCGGAATCCGCTTGATTTTACCATGTGCCGTCGGCATTGTCGCAATGCGTCATGCCCGCCCAAAGACGACACATGGCGCTAAGAGTCTTGACTGGAGGATTTAATGGAGGAGGCGGAATTATAGCGCGCCTGCGCCCATTCCGGGGCATCGTCAGGCAATGGACCGCGAATGTCACGCAGAAAGCGACGACCGGCAATAGCCAAGCCGATGATAACGTTGGCGATCACCAGCGCATCAAAGAATTCCGGCCTTAGGACGTCCATGGCGGTCCTGTTCCAATCTCTGCAGTCTACTACTCTGCCGCTAAGCTTTACGAAACATGATAGACCGTCATTGCCGATTCCACAAGCGAGCGCAGCGGTTCAACAGCCGCTCGGCAGATGCCCCCAGTCCCTATCCAGCGCTTCCGCCTCGATAAAAGTTTGATGGCGGGCGGGCGCGGAATCGCGCAACAGGGCTGCGATTTCTTATCGCATCAGGGATTGACGCTGGACGGCTGCGCTCAGGTAATTGAACGCCAGAAATCCGCGATTCGCATTTCTGTCAACTCGTCCTGAACATGATAGAAGTTCTCGTCCGTCATCACATAGAGCTGGCCAGCGAAAGCCACCCGCAGATTTTGCAATTGCGCCAGCGAACCTTCCAGCGCATTCGCCATGCGAAACTCGATGCCGACCTCAACCTTGGGCAGATAGAGCGCGATGCGCCGCTTCTTTTCCGCCAGCGGCAGGTCCAGTTGATATTCCAACTGACGGACGGCGGCATCCAGCATGAATTGCCCGCGCAGATCGTTTTCGGACGGCGCAGGCTCGCGCAAATGCGGATACAGCAAAACGTCCCGGATGCTGTCTTGATCGGTGAGAAGCATCACCATACGATCGACCCCGCTGCCGAAGCCGCCGTTGGGCGGCATGCCGAAGCGCATAGCCCGCAAGTAGTCTTCGTCCAAAGGCGTGGTTTCATCCGAATCCTCGTCGTAGAGTCGCTTCATCTCGACGAATCGCGCCTGCTGATCGCGCGGGTCGTTCAATTCTGTGAAGGCGTTCCCCATTTCCATGCCGTGGATGAAAAACTCGAATCGCTCGGTATGAGATTCCAAGTAGCGTCGTTCTTTTTCGTCGCCGGCGGCGTCACCCCGAATGCGCTTGGCGAAGGGCGATACATCGCGTGGATAATCTTTGATGATCGTCGGTTGGATCAGGCGCTCTTCAATATGATTGCCCAGCAGATGCTCGACGATCATACGCCCCCAGGTATCGTCACGGTCCAGACCATCCGCCAATCCGCGCGATTGCAAATATGCGTATAGCGTTTCGCTGGATGGGAAGTCCATGTAGTCGAAGTCAAGATACTCTTGCACCGCCTCGCGAATGCTCAGCCGTTTCCAGGGCGGCGTCAGGTTCAGTTCGGCGCCCTGATATCGAATTGCGCTTGATCCGTTAACTTGCTCGGCGGTATAAGCGAACATGCGCTCGGTGATGTCCATCACGCCTTCATAATCGATGTAGGCTTTGTAGAATTCCAGCATGGTGAATTCGGTATTGTGCTTATAGCTCACGCCTTCATTGCGAAAGTCGCGCCCGATTTCGTAGACGGCATCGTAGCCGCCCACAAGAAGACGTTTCAGGTAAAGCTCGAAGCTGATGCGCAGGTACAGATCCTGATGCAATTGGTTATGATGCGTGACAAAGGGGCGCGCGGCGGCGCCGCCATACAGGGGCTGCAAAATCGGCGTTTCAACCTCCAGCATACCCTCGTTATCGAGAAAGTCGCGCAGGGCTTTGATCGTTCTGGCGCGCTTGACGAATACCTCGCGGACGGATTTGTTCACTGCAAGATCGGCGTAGCGCTGGCGATATCGAGTCTCGGTGTCCTTGAATTCTCCATACTCGCTGACGCTGCCGTCTGCGCGCCGCTGCTCTTTGACAACGGGCAAGGGGCTGAGCGTTTTGCTCAGAAGCGTCAGCTGCGCGGTATCGACGCTGATTTCTCCGGCGCGTGTGCGCATCATTGTGCCGCTGGCGTGAACGAAGTCATCGACATCGATCAGTTTGCGCCGGACCAATTCGTAGCTTTCTTCGCCTAGCGTGTTCAGTCGCAGGAAAAGCTGGACACGGCCGCTCTCGTCTTCGATATGCGCGAAGGAAACTTTTCCCTTGGTATTCAGCCGCCGGATTCGTCCAACGACAGAAACATAAGTCGAGCCGGGAGCTTTGTCGCTGTGGAAGGCTTCGACGGCCTCGGCGACGGTGTGAGACCTTTGGCAGCGCCCCGGATACAGCAGAAGGCCCCCCGCCTCCAGGCGATTGGCTTTCTCCAGGCGCTCCTTCTCGAGTTTGTTCGGTTGCCACATGCTGGCAGCTGCGCTCCTGCTAAGCGGTCGACTTGCGCAATTAGAGCGAGATCGCTCTCGATGCGCTGAACAAGTAAAAGTTGCAAAGAGATTATTACAAAAGACGCGCAAATTATAGAGCAAATCATTTGCCGAGATCCTTGCAGATTGCGCCTTGCATTTGTTACAGGCTGCGATAAGGTAGACAAATTTGCAGAAAAAGTTGCAAGGCGCGCCAGTAAATGCAAGATGCTGAGGCATCTGAACCTCCCGAACGCTGGATCATCACGCTGATCGTTGTTGCATTCGCGCAGGCGCTCGGTGCGGGCGGCATATCGCTCGTTTATCCCTTTTTGCCCATCTACGTTCAAACATTGCAGGACGCTCATCTGATTAATCGCGAGCTCCTGGCAGGTCTGGTCATTGCCGCGCCTCCTTTAATGGCCACGTTTTCCACACCATTTTGGGGGCGATTGGCGGACAAGTACGGCCGCAAGAAAATGGTGATTCGAGCGTTGCTTTGCTCGTCGGTCATTCTTTGCCTGATGGGATTCGCTCAAACAGCGCTGGTGCTGATTCTTTTGCGCGCGCTGCAGGGCTTAACCAGCGGCCTTATCGCAGCCAATATGGCTCTGGTCGCCGGTGAATGTCCCAGGGAACGCATGGGCTTCGCATTGGGTACCTTGCAAGTGGGGCTTTTTGGCGGCGTCGCGATCGGACCGATTGTTGGCGGCGTCTTGGCAGGGCAGTTTGGCTTTCAAGTCCCCTTTTTCTTTACATCTGTCATGCTGATGCTTTCGGGGCTTTTGGTCGCCTTCGTCGTTAGGGAGACTTATGCGCCGGCGAAAGATAAATCCTTTAACATCCGTCCATCCGAGATGCTAAGCGCCTGGCGCGACATCCTGAAACTTCAGGGTGTACGGACTGTATATTCACTTCGCTTTCTTAACGGATTCGCGCAGCGATCTTTGATGCCGATCGCTCCGCTCTTTGTGATGGCGCTCATCCCGACCGCCGTCGCCAGCGCCAGCGCTTATGCCGGCTTAGTCCTTACCGTGTCGGCGGTAGCGACGACAGCCGGTTCTTTTCTCTTGGGCTGGCTCAGCGACAAATGGGGCTATCGCAGGATCCTTCTAGGGGCCGCTTTTGTGGCGATGATGTTCTACATTCCGCAAGCCTTCGTGGGCAACGTGGGGCAGTTGCTATTGTTCCAAGCCTTGGCTGGGCTGGCAGCCGGAGGCGTTTTGTCGGCGCCAGCCGCGATGTTGGCCAATTTTACGGCGCTGGGCGACGAAGGTTCGGTATATGGATTGGACGCGTCGGTGTCTTCTTTTGCCAACGGCATGGCGCCCCTAACAGCGTCAATATTCGCCGCGTTTTTTGGTTTGCGCGCGGTCTTCGCGGTGGTGGCGCTTTATTACCTGCTTATTCTTTTGATTGCTTGGCAGTTCTTGCCTAAGCCCAAGCGGCGATCATTGCGCTGGTCTCCTGGTTTTGCAGGCGGAGACTAGGGCAACAGCGTCTGGTTTAGCGAGCACCCATGCCACAGCGCAACAAGAAGTAGATATTTTTAGCAAGTCCCCGGCAAGTAGATGTTTTTCGGCGTTTTTTTCTGTTTGTCTACTAAGGTCAGGAATTTGATACATGGCTAAGGTCCTCGCGCCGTTATCGCCTTCACTAGCGCGGTCGCTCGGCTTCCCGACCGGTTGGAAGTTTACGCTGGGCATCGTATTTGCGGCGCAGTTTTTCTCTGCCATCGGTTTTTCGATGGTGTTTCCTTTTCTGCCCTTGTACATCGAATCGCTGGGCAGCCGGTTGGCCTTGAGTACCGAGGCGCTGGCGGGATTGGTGATAGCCGTACAAAGCGTAACCATGATGATCGCCGCTCCCATTTGGGGCGTCGTGGCCGATCGATTCGGGCGCAAGAAGATGATACTGCGCGCCATGGTGGGCGGCGGCATATTCATGATTCTGATGGGTTTCGTGCAGAGCGCCGAACAACTGATTCTGCTGCGCGCCTTGCAAGGCATGGTCACGGGAACCGTGTCGGCCAACAATGCGCTGGTAGCCGCGAGCGCGCCGCGCGAACGCGTCGGGTTCGCCATGGGCGCTTTGCAATTGGGCCTCTGGAGCGGCGTTGCCGTTGGACCTTTGCTAGGCGGCGTACTTGCGGACCTGTTTGGATATAACATCCCCTTTGTAGTGACTGCCGTGTTGCTCTTGATCGGCGCGCTCGTCATTTCCGTAGGCGTTCACGAGGACTTCAGTCCGCCAAAAGAGAAAACCGCCATTCATCCAACGGCTTTCCTCCTCGGCTGGAAAATGATTTTGGGAACTTCGGGCGTGCGAATGGTCTTGCTGATGCGTTTCCTTGTGGGCTTGGCGCGCTCGATCATTATCCCCATAGCGCCTCTTTTCGTCGTCTCGCTCATCATAAGCGAGACCGAAACGAACAATACCTATGCCGGTCTGATGCTGGCGGGCTCATCGGCAACTTCCACATTTGGGGCGGTTTATCTGGGCAGTCTCGGCGACCGCGTTAGCCACAAGAAAGTGCTGTTCTGGTGCGCCTTGGTTGCCATGGCGCTTTACATCCCCCAGGTCTTCGTGGCGAATGTATGGCAATTGTTGATTCTGCAAGGCATGGTGGGGATCGCCGCCGGGGGATTGGTCGCGGCGCCCAGCGCCTTGCTTTCAAGATATACAGACAAAGGAAGCGCCGGCGCTGTATACGGGCTGGATAATTCTGTCTGGTCCGCATCAAAAGCTGTCGCGCCTTTGCTTGGCGCCACTATCGCCATTTGGATCGGTATGCGCGGCGCCTTCGCCGCCTCCGCCCTGGTCTTCGGCATGATTGCTTTGATCGCTTGGTTTTGCTTGCCTCAAGACGACCTGTATTCAGCGGAAACACGAGGCAGCCGGGCGGAGGGCTAGATTCTCCGCCTGCGATCGACCTCCGCCGCTTGCAGTGCGGCAGCAGTTTAGTACAATTGTCCAATGGCAAAAAAACGCAGCCCACTGGAAAAAGTTGACAATTTTGATCGACGCAAATCCAAGTATGGGTCGATTGCGGCGGCGCTGACCGAGGTCTATGGAGAACTCGACTGGTCGCGCAATCAGGACGGCATGGATGAACTTGTCAGTTGCATCCTCAGCCAGAGCACCAACGATATCAATCGCGATCGCGCCTTTGAGCGATTGAAATCCAGTTACGAGTCCTGGCATGCGGTGCGCTTTGCGGAGATCGGCGAGTTGACAGACGTTATCCGGCCCGCGGGTTTGGCGAATCAAAAAGCGCCGCGAATCCAGGACGTCTTGGCGACGATCCACGATAAAGCCGGCGAATACAGCATCGACTTCTTGGATGAGTTATCGATTGAAGAAGCTAAGGATTGGTTGGTTTCGCTTAAGGGCATCGGTCCAAAGACGGCAGCAATTGTCTTGTGCTTCGCCTATGGGCGGCCCGCCTTTCCAGTGGATACGCATATCTACCGCGTCAGCAAACGAATCGGTTTCATCCCGGAAAAGCTTTCAGCGAACGATGCGCATCCTGTGATGGAAGCAATCGTCCCCGCCGACGATTATTACCAGTTCCATATCCAGTTGATTCAGCATGGCCGCGATACCTGCCATGCCCGCAAACCCGCTTGCGAGCGCTGTTCCATCACCAGGCACTGTGATTACTTCGTTGGCGATGCGCCGCCGCAGCCATCAAGTTGAATTGAATCGGTAGGGACGCAACGTTGGCGGAAACGAAGGCAGGCGACCAGGCGCAGCTCTTTGTCTCGCCGCATTTCGACGATGGCGTATTCAGTTGCGGCGGCCGGATCCATCAACTAACCAGGGCGGGCGCGCCGGTAACTGTCCTGACGATGATGGGAGGGCTGCATGCCGGGACGCTTCCCAGATCGCCAATCCTTGACGACTTGCATACGCGCTGGATGGCCGGCGAAGATCCTTTGCGCGCGCGACAAGAGGAAGATAAACGCGCCTTGTCGCGCTTGAACGCCGCACATGTTCACGTTGATTTGACGGATTGCGTTTATCGGCAGGTGGACGGCGTTCTTCTGTATCCGTCGGAAGAGTCGCTCTTCGGCGCTGTGCACGCGGCGGATTACGCGCTGAAGGTTCTGGAAGCGGTCCCGTTACCCGATCCGGGAAGGCAACTCGTCCTTTATTTGCCCCTCGCTGTAGGCTGCCACGTCGATCATCAGATCGTGCGAGACTGGGGAATTGGATTGCTAAGGGACAAACCTGAAACTTGGTCGCTGCGCTTCTATGCCGAATACCCCTATTTCAATACAGAACGCGCGGTCACTCTGGCGCTGTCCAAAATGGACCTGCCGCTGCGGGAAAAGCAGATCAAACTCGACGAAGCCGATCTTGCCGCCAAAATCAATGCCATCGCCTGCTATGACTCGCAGATCAGTACATTTTGGGAGGGTGTGGAGGCAATGGCGCTTGACTTGCGGCGCTCGTCCTTAGATCCGCAAACGGGTCAACTGGTGGAGCGGTACTGGGAAATCGAAAGCTGACCTTCATATCGAAGGCTCGCTCGAGCTTGGCCAACCTGCCGCATTCTGGCAGCAAAGCTGACAACGGGGATCTTCGAAAGGCGACGGTGGGATTCGAACCCACGAATGAAGGTTTTGCAAACCTCTGCCTTACCACTTGGCTACGTCGCCTGGCAAGACCAAGATTATACCCGGACTCCCACCGTTTTCAAGAATGACTTGCTAGGCTTCGTCGCCAGGGATCCAGGCAAATGGCAAGTCTTCCGACGCGATTCCGGGCGCGCTTGAGTTGCGCGTCCGCATGGGCAAGAAGGAGAGGGCTGCGTCTGGCGCCTGGCGGAGCTCTTCGCGACTGTTAAGGCGGCGCATGTCACGCGGAAAATAGACTGATTTCCTGTTGTCGGGGGAGATGGCTATGCGCGCGACGGCTCGGGCGAAGATGTCGATCGGCATCGGAGCAATTCGGCCGAAAGGCAGCAAAGACAGTGGAGGAATCGCAGCCAACAGGCTGCTCGCGCGATACAAGATATGGCGCGGTTGACCGCGCATATACAGCAGGGGCGCGCGAATGACGCTGTATTTCAAGCCGAGGCGCCGCAGGTATCGTTCCGCTTCGCGCTTTGATCGAATATAGCCGCGTTTTGTCCAGGGCGCGCTAACAGCGCTCAGCAGGATCATATGCCCGACGCCGTCGCTGACGCACATATTGCCCACGTTTCGCGCCGATACGAAATTCAGCCGTTCATAAGACAAACCCTGCGCGGGATCCGCATGCAGGCTGCCTACGGTGTGAATGACCGCGGAGTGAAAGCGCGCCTTTCCGCGTAAACTGCCCGGATTCCACACGTCAGCTGTTGACCAACGGGTATGATGAGCAAGAGGCCCCAGTTGATCTTCCGCGCCCGATCTGACCAACATGCTGACCTCGGCTCCTTCCGCCAGCAAAGCCGCGGCGATATTGTCTCCCAAAAAAGTGCCGCCGCCAGTGACCAAAATCCCGCGATCGTACCGTGCCATGTCTACAGATCGTTCTCCATTCGATAAACAGTGTGGCAAAGAACCAAACGCTGCCGATAGATTCGCATCCGATGTTTGTTCCCAATTTCTTGGTTTAGTCATATTGTACGAATCTAAATCGGAAACTTCAATTTCGCGAGCCTGTGAATACGCGCCAACCGCTGGATTTACAGGCAATTCTCTGGTCGAAGGCTCTCGCTGCCAGGACAAGGCGAGTCTTGTAGACTGCTGTTTTAATGTATAATGGATTTGTGATGGAACCATTCGATCAGCGGATCCATCGAGAGTTAAGCAATACAAGACCACCTGACGCTGCCTGAAGTATTGGCGGAAAGCAGTGGCGGAACGGCGAGATGAACAAGCGGTATCGCTGCTAGCCAGGCGCTACGGAGGTTTGCCTGGCTAGCAGTTGCGGACTATATCTAGCAAATTGCAAGTGGATCTTCGGCTGCAGGTCGAATGAAATGTGAATGAAACTGTCTCTCAAGAAGAGAGTAGATTGTTCTGGGGAACTTGTAGTAGCGGCGCCATATAACGATTTGGCCGAGGCCGCTATATACCACGACAACTGAATCACTTCCAAACGTCGGAACTCCTCAAACCTGTTTGTCATTTGCCTCAGATATAGCCGTTGAATTGGACGAACTACGGGTGTCTGTATTGGAGGCATTATGCCGATCATCACAGCACTGCGAGTTCAAACTGGGGGCGAAGACCGGGTCAGTCTTTATCTGGATGACGAGTTTGCCTTTGATCTGCCGCTGACCTGCGCGGCTGGATTATGTACCGGGCAAGAGTTGTCAGAGCTAGAGATCAGGGCTTTGGACAGCAAGAACAAGGAACAGGCTGCTTACGACCGGGCGGTTAATTACTTGTCATTCAGACCCCGCAGTGCCGAAGAAGTCCGCCGACATCTTGTCAAATCAGGTATTTCGGATACCGTGGTAGCGATTGTAGTGGATCGGCTGCGGCAGCAAGGCACCGTCGATGATGTCTCCTTTGCCCGGTTCTGGATCGAGAATCGGGAACGATTCAAACCGATGGCGCCGCGAGCGCTTCAGTATGAACTGAGTCAGAAGGGCATAAGCCCTGACATTATCGAGTCTTTGCTGCCTGCGATTGACGCTGAAGCATCTGCGGAACGAGCTGCCGAAAAGCAGATCTGGCGCTATAGGGGCAAGTCGCGCATCGACTTCCGGCGGAAGCTGGGTTCCTGGCTTTATCGTCGGGGATTCGCGCGCGATACGATTCATAGTGTCATTGATCGATTGGAAGCCGAGCTCGCCCAATCCGAACCCCGCTTCTTTGCCGATGGGCTAGAGGAATAACCCAGGTGGACACAATCCGGGCTGTTTAAGAAAGGAGCAGAGACGAATGTATCCGATGGATACCGTCAAGCGACTATGGAAACGATTATCTTGGCAATTACTACGGCAATCATCGGTATCGGCGCGGGATACGGCATGGGCGTATGGCGAGGCAGAGCGACGCTGCTGAAGAAGCAACAGGACGAAGGGCAAAGCGCGCTTCTGCAAGCCTCGAATGATGCGAAAGAACTGCTGAATAACGCTGAAGCGGAGAAGACGCAAATCATTGCCGAAGCTGAGCAGGCGGCGCAGCAGCGGATCAATGATGCGGAAGGCATGTTGCGGCGCCGTCGCCGCGATCTGGATGAAGAAGACGAGCGTGTTCAGCGCCGGCGCAACGAACTCGACCAGCGCATGGAACGCCTGGAACAGCGCGACCAGCAATTGAACAAGCGCCAGAGCCGGCTCGACAAAAAAGAGAATGAAATCAAAAAATCGGAATCGAACATCGTAGACAAGCTTCAAGACATCGCGCAGATGACCGTCGAGGAGGCGCGGCAGGCGCTGCTGGATTCCATAGAACTTGATGCGCGCAACGACATGGCTCGTATCATTCGCCAGGTGGAAGCCGAAGCGCGCGAGACAGCCGATCATCGCGCGCGTAGCCTGATTGCAATGGCGATTCAGCGTCTGGCCTCCGAGCAAGTGAGCGAAGTGTCTGTAAGCGTGGTGCCGCTGCCAAGCGACGATATGAAAGGACGCATCATCGGGCGCAACGGGCGCAATATCCGCTCTTTCGAGCTGGCAACCGGCGTCGATGTTGTCGTGGACGACTCGCCCGAAGCGGTCACGATCAGCAGTTTTGATCCGGTCCGCCGCGAGGTTGCCAAACGGACGATGGCCAAGCTGGTCACGGACGGGCGCATTCATCCGGCGCGGATTGAAAAACTGGTCGAAGATACGCGAGCCGAAGTCGAGCGAATTGTGCGCGAAGAGGGCGAACGCGCGGCATACGAGACGGGTGTCCATGGCTTGCATGTAGAAGTGCTGAAACTGCTGGGACAGTTGAAGTTCCGCAGCAGTTACGGTCAAAACCAGCACGCGCACGCCATCGAGACCGCCCATATCTCCGGCATGATTGCTTTGGAATTGGGCGCCGATGCCAATATCGCAAAGATGGGCGGCTTAATGCACGATATTGGCAAGGCGATTGATCACAATGTCGAAGGCACACACGCCTTGATCGGCGCCGAGTTTGTCAAGCGCTATGGCGGCAATGATCGTGTCGTCAACTGTATTGCCGCGCACCATCATGAGGTCGAGAAAGAATGCGTCGAAGCCTTTATCGTGGAAGCGGCTGACGCCATTTCCGGCGCCAGACCCGGCGCCCGGCGCGAAAGCCTCGATTCCTACATCCGCCGCGTGAAGCAGTTGGAAGAGATCGCCAATACCTTTGACGGGGTGGAGCAGAGTTATGCCCTGCAAGCCGGGCGTGAAGTGCGCATTATCGTGCGGCCGGAAGTCGTGGACGACTACCTCGCCATTCAATTGGCGCGGGATATCGCCAAGCGCATCGAGAACGATATGCAGTATCCGGGACAGATCAAAGTGCACGTCATCCGCGAGACGCGGCGCGTTGAGTATGCGAAGTAAGCGCGATCATAGCTTAAGACGTCTCTTCAACTTGCTACGCTTGAGCGGTTGACAGGGATCTCAATCCAATCAAAAAGCCCCCGTCAAGTGACGGGGGCTTTCGCGTTTCTCGAATTCCAGGCGCGCTTAGCTCGATACGCGCAGCGTGACTTCAACCTGCATCAACTCGCCATTGCGCAGGACATCGAGTGTCACCTCATCGCCCGGCTGGTGGAAATAGATGCGATTGCGCAGATCAATCTCCAGCGTCGCTGGCTCGCCTTCGACCGCCACGATAATGTCCCCGACTTGAAGGCCCGCGCCGGCGGCGGGCAATCCTTCAATCACCTCGGCGACATAAGCGCCATGCCTGACAGAACTGCCCTCGAAGTAGGGGCTGTCGGCTTCCAACTGGATGTAACGCACGCCCAGCGTCACTTGTTTTTCGTGCAGTCCCAGCCAAACGGAGCGGTCTTGTTGCTCGGGCGCGTCAATGCCGAACATCAACAGTGGCGCGGCGCTCGAAGGTGCATCAAAGCGCAGGTCGCCACTCGCGCGCGCTACCGTCAGATTGATGGCCTCGCCACTGAACAAGTCCTTCGCGTCTTCGATAGCGGCGCCGTTGGCGGCTGTGATCAGGTCATATTGCCTCAAGCCGGCGGTATACAATTCGTGCGCCGGACTAATCTCCTGGACCTCAATGGCGTTTTCGCCATAGCCCAGCGCAATGCTGTCCGTCTGATAGACGTTGTTGACTTCCAGACGGGGCCGATGGCGCGGATTCCGGCGCCTGCGATGATCTTCGACGATCATCTTCATGGTCAGTTCGCGGTCGCCGCGCAAAACCGTGATTGCCAGTTCATCACCCTCGATCAGGTCGGATACAGCCACATCCGCGGCGCCGATGCTGTCAATCGCATCGCCGTCAACGCTGATCAAGCGATCATAGACGTGGAATCCCGCTTCCGCAACTTTCGATCCCGCCAGCGCGGCAACCACGTATACCTTGTCGTCGCATTGCTGGACATACAAGCCGACCGAAGCCAGATCCAAGGGCATGGCATAGTCCGGGTTGCTGAACAGATCCTCTGGAAGCGCCACCAAAGTCACGTCTGTTGCGAAGGCTGCGCCGCCGCGTTCGACGCTCAAGGAGATGGTATCACCCGCGTTGTAGGTTAATAGAACCTCCCGGATGGAGGCAAAGTCAATGAAGGTTTCATCAAAGGCGGTGACGAGGTCTCCGGCTTCGAGATCAGCATTGGCGGCAGGGGTATTGGGTATGACGCCGGTGACCAGAATGCCCTCGTCAAGTCCCCAATAACGAACGCCGATAAAGGGTATGGCTTGCGTTTCAGCCGCAGTCTCCATTTCCTCCTGAGCAAATGCGATCACCGAAGTCGTCAGCAATGCCATTAGGACCAGGAGACGGATCAAGTTTTGCAAATAGGTTTTCATTTTCGGGAGCCCCTTTACTGTCGGTAAAGTCTCACTTCGATATGCAAATGTCCTGAGCGCAGGACTATCTTGCTTACTTTATCCGATTTATCGTCTCCGGTCAAATAATTGTTTGCCAATTGCTTATGCCGGCGTCGCTCGTTATGCAATCGGGATCGGATGACTTTCCAGGCGCGCCGCCAATGTGCGGCCTCTCACAATCATTTGTCGTCGTTTTTGCTGCCGCCGAACAGGCGTTTGGTAATGGCGCCGCCAAAAAGCGTACCGGCGATCGTATGCTCGAACTGGGCATTGTTGTCGGGTCGATCATCCCAATCGCCCTTATGTCGCTTGTTGATCCAGCGCTGATAGTCGTCCGAGGCGGCAATTAAGAATGCTTCAATCGCGCTTTCATCGTTGGCCGCCAGTCGATTTCGCAGATCCGTCAACGATGCGAGCAGTTCATCAATTGCTCGCGTCAGTGGCTCTCTGTTCGCCAACCACTCGTCGCGCAAGGCGTCCGGATGATGGGTCAGAAGATAGCGCGTCAGGACGTTGAAAGGCGGGTTGGTGAGGCGCTGGGCGTCTTGCCAGGCATTGTGATTCATCGCGCTGGCGTAGGCCACGATACTCAGAAGTTGCGGGATCTCCTCCGTGATGGTTGTCAAGCTGTCGTGCTCGGCCGGATCAAGAAAATGGGGCTTGCCGCCCAGAATCGCCGAAAAATTAACGGCAAGGTCAATCGCTTCCTTAATGCTGGCGAGCGACGGCGTCAAGTATATCGGGCTGTCCAGAAAATAATCGTCGCTCGCGTACTCCGGACTCAATTGGTGCTCCAGCAGATAATCAGCGTTGATAGCAGCCGTGAAACCAATCAGATGATGCTCGTCGCTCAAGTATTGTTCCGCCCAGGTTAAGGACGGCTGCTTGATGACCGCGGTATCGAGGAGGAGTACGCCGTCGCGCAAGGAGGGCGCGATCAGTTCATAGCCCGCGCGCAAGTCCTCATAGGGCAGATTCATAAACACGATGTCGGCCCCTTCAACCGCGCTGTAGGCTTTTCTTTCGATCTTGTCGAAGACCTTGAGTTTGCGCGCGGGACTTTCGTAGTCGTCTCGGCTGTCATAGCCGATCAACGTAAAGCGATGTTGGCCGCGTTTTTTGACAAAGGTCTGCAAGCGCAAAGCCACCGACGCTCCCAAGCGATCCAAACCCAGAACGGCAATTGTTAGCTCAGCCATACAATGCTCCTCGCGCCTGTCGACTTGCCCGCGGCGACTTCCAAATATCGGCTCTCCAAAATGACAAGATAATCATTTATGTCAACTGCGACGCTCGGCTCAAGACCGCCCAATCGCATATTGCGCGATCCTTCGCGCCATATCTAAACTATAGCGCAGACTAGCGGCATGTATCTATGGCGCGTCGGCGCCTCTTGCGGCTGCGCGACGCTCAGCAAGCTTCGTCGGCGCGCTGAAGGCATTGCAGCAATGCTGCCTGCGGATGATCGCAAAGCGCTAAAATATCGGCTTGGTGGCGCTCGACAAGCCATACGGCGGCTTCGTCAGCGCAGCAGGCTCGCAAGATTTCCGCGCTCCATTTTGCGTGGTGGGATCTCACGACAAAGGGCGCGCGCCAAATGCTCAGGTTTTCCTCGCGACCGAGCCGGTCTGCCAAGGGCGGAATCACGCGCTTGACCAGCACAGCCATGGTCTTTTGCCAGAGAGCCAAGTGATAGCGGCACTTGCCGACATCGTGCATCAAGGCGGCAACGGCGAGGGACCGCGGCAGGGGTTCCCGCTGGCTCCGTAGCGTTCGTAGAACGTTTAGACTGTGCAATTGGTCGGCGCGCGACATTTTTTGAAATGCGTCAAGTTCTTTTGATGAAAGATATTGCTTTGCCAAATACAGATCAATCGGGGTAGCGAAGGCAAAAAGCGCGCGAATACCCTGTTCAATTCGCTTTAATGCGGCTGCCATATCTTATAAGAACAGCAACAGGCGCATTATTGCGCTGGTAGGCTGCCCGATCAAGAGCCCTAGTGGGCTCAGACCGGCAATCGGGATGAAGGACAAAAAGATCATGCCGAGGAAAACGTAGTAGCTAAGGACTTGCCAATCGCGCCATTTGAAAGCCGGGCGCATCAAAAACTCCGCCAAGGGGCGCAGATTCTGCTGGATCGCAACTGGGATTTGCATGCGATTTAGCCAGGAACCGGGCAACAGCGTCAATACGATGTGCCAGCCGTCAATCGGGAAAAGCGGTATCAAATTGAAGACGAAAAGCAGCACGTTCCAAAAGACCATCGCGTACATGAAAGCCGCCAGCGCGCCGAGAGGGCTGGCTATCGAATCCGGCAAGGTATAGAGGTAGTAACCATCAACAGCAATCCCGCCGAGGCGAAGGATGATCGCGAAGATCAACGCCAGGCACAGGTTGGAAAAGGGACCGGCTGCCACCGCGGCGAGAAAGCCCCGGCGTGGATCGCGCATGCGCTGGGGAGAGATTGGCGCGCTGCCCAGAATGCCAAAGCCGATGATTGCGAACATCAGCCAGCCCACCCAGTTTATATGCACAAGCGGATTCAGCGTTAAGCGTCCCTGTTCTTTTGGCAAGGGATCCCCCATCTTCCAAGCGACAAAATTGTGAGCGAATTCATGTACGGTCATGCCAATGCCAAGCGCAATGAGATTGATGACAATGGTGATGGGGTGCAGATCCAAGAACATGGGAACTTACTTTCTCACTGTGGCGCATTCAGCTTAACTATACACGAAACTCATGCCACTTGGGAAGATTGATGGAAGAATGCAGGGCAATTGCATCAAATTATTTTTTCGCCACAGAGGCGCCGAGGACACAGAGAAAAACATAAATCTCTTATTTCAAATGTGTTTTCGAGTGCAAAATCACGTTTCTCTTATAACACTTTCTTAAGCTCAGGTTCGGATTATATGAAGAAATGTCGTCTGAACAGCAACGAACTCTGTGTGCTCTGCGTTCCTGTGTTGAAAAAAACTTGAAGCGATTGCCCTGGCTACCTGTATGACAATGTTTCAGCGCCTGCGCCAACTATGATATAATTGCGGGGATCGTTGCGGCGCAAGGCGTCAATACAAAGCCGAAACGGGCGCAAACGTCACTCAATGACAGCCGTTCGCGTCTTGGGTCGACAGGCGCCCATCCTAGGAAAGTCCAATTGTGACGAAGCGAGTCCTATTTCTGTTTTCGGATACCGGTGGCGGCCACCGTTCCGCGTTTCAAGCAATTCAGGATGCCATGACGATAATGTATGGCGACGCTGTTGAATTCGATGCCGTCGACGTACTGCGCGAGTTGAAGTGGCCCCTCAACAAACAGCCGGAATTGTATCCTCTGGTCGTCAACACGTCGAAGCTGCTTTGGGCGCTAATGTATCACAGCTTCGACGGCAAACACCGGGCCCGTTTGGCGCGACAGTTTATCTATCGCAACAATCGCAAGAATCTGCGGCGCGTCGTGCGGGAGCATCCCGCCGATGTCGTGGTTTGTACGCATTCGGTGATTGCGAACCCGACATTCCGGGCTTTTTTGACCTTGGATGAACGACCGCCTTTCTTGACAGTGGTCACTGACTTGGTGACCACGCCCTCGTTTTGGTACGATCCTCGCGTCGATTACTGCTTTGTTCCCACTGAAACCGCTTACCGGCGCGGACTGAGGCTGGGCATGTCCTCATCGCAGATGCAGATCACAGGTTTGCCGGTGAATCCGCATTTCATCAAATCAATGACGAGCAAGGCGGAGGCGCGCAAAGACTTCGGTTTTGATCCGCATTTGCCCGCAGTCTTGTTCGTCGCCGGCGGCGAAGGCATGGGGACGATCTATAAAATGGTCAAGGCGCTCGACGCGCAGCGGCTCCAGGTACAGATTGTCGTAGTCTGCGGGCGAAACGAAGACCTCAAGACCAAGCTCGAATCGCGTGTCTGGAGGAATGCGCGGCATATATTCGGCTTCGTGACCAATCACCACGAAATGCCTCGCCTTATGGCTGCCTCCGATATCATTGTCACCAAAGCCGGTCCCTCGACGATTAGCGAAGCCGCCATCGCCGGTTTGCCAATGATTATCAGCGATCGCATACCCGGGCAGGAAACGGGAAACGTGAAACTGGTGCTGGAGAACGACGCCGGCGTTTACTTGCCAAAGCCGGAAAAGGTCGTGTTGAAGATCATTGACTGGCTCGGGGAAGGTCCCGAAATGCTGGCCAGGCGGTCGGCTAATGCCCGTAGAATCGCGCGCCCAAACGCCGTCTGGGAAATCGCGGAAGCCGTATGGGATTTTGCGAACAAGCCCAATATCGCGCGCACGCAAGTATCCTGATAAACCAGGCTCGTTACCCCTGCAAGCTGCCCAGGTAAAGGGCAGAGGCTACCTCGCTAATCTTCCCGTCAGACAAGCGAAGCTTCCAGGCGCCTAGCTGCTGATCGTTCGTGAACAGCACAGCGCCATGATCCTCTGTCCATGCGACCCCGCGCGCAAGTCCCGTAATGGGATGGCTGACAAGCGACTGCTCCAGAGTCTGCAGATCGACCAGAACAAACACGCTGCGCGTCTCGTCTGTAGCAGATCCTTGCGCCGGAACTTGCGAAACGATATATAGCGCCAGGTTGTCGTCGGCGCTGACCAGCGCCTCCCCGGGCGACGTGAATCCAGCCGGCGCCGCGCTCTCGAGAGCCATTTTCTGACTTCCGTCGAAGCTGTAAACCTGGACTGCTACGCCATCAGCGCTTTCAGAGGGCGGAAAGCGCAAGAATACGCGATCGCCAAAAGCCGCGGCGCAGTAGCATCCGGATTCGTCCGGCAATTGCCTCACAGCGCCGTCGACCAGGTCCAGCGCGAACAATCCAGCATACTGCGTATACGAGAAGCGCTTGCTGATTCCGTCGGGGTGGGCTTCCATAATCAGTTCATTTGCAGCCCCGCTGAAGGCAACAGGCAGAACGCGAACGCCATCGCGCGGACCGTCAAGCAATATCTCGCGACTATCAACGCCGTCCAGGGCGCTGACATAGGTTGAAGTGCTCAGGGTACCTCCGTCTCCGCGACGCGTCGCGGTCCAGGCGATTGTTCCTCCGTCTCTGGAAAGGACCCAATCCACCCGTTCTGTATCGGCCGGTCTAGTGACGAATGGGTGATCCCGGATTGAAGTATCCGGCGCAACCTGCTTGACCTGCTCTTCGTCAAGATCGTAATAGATAACGGCGTTTCCCAGCAATGTGAATCGCTCGCCCGCGATGCTCGCGCTATTCATCTCTCCAGTGAGGATGTTGATGAAAACGAGTTCTGTCGCCGCGTCATCTTCGTCGTTTCGTATGAAAACATCCCAACCCGGTTGCTCGGCTTCTGGCAAGGCTGTATCTTGAGCCGACAGCGGCGCCGATACCAACATGCATGCGATAAGCCAGAGAATTGCGGTTTTCATGTAACGCCTTTCGAGTATGGCGTCCCCTTAAGATTATACGGTCGCACATTTTCTGGAGCAAACACATTCGGGTCAGTATGGAATGAAGTCAGAAGCCCCGCGCTGTTGCGAGGCTTCTGGAAAAGGTCTTTGGCGGCGTGCTTCCCATCGAGACTGCAGCGATGGCGCGATGGATGGCGACAAGCCAGCTATCAAGGGGCTAGCCGATTTAGGTCCGCGTTATCGATTCTTTCGGTTCCGGCGAAGACGTCGCTGCTGCCAATCCACTGCGTCGCGATTCTTCTTTTCTTGCAGGAAACGTTCTACTCGCGCAATCTCCTGCAATTCGATGGCGCGCTGCTTGTGCATTAACTCGGCGCTGAAGGTCAAGTGTTCCATGTTTATGCTCCTGTTGTTATTGACGCACAAGGAAAGAAATCTATCATAATCATACAAGATGCACAAGAGGGGAAATCAAGCAGTCGTACATTTTGCATGATTAAGACGCGATTCACTGCCATTTACTTACGTCCCGCGACCGCCCGATGCGGAAACTCGCCGCGGTCGCCAGCCGAGGTCTTAGTAAGGACAAACATAAGTCGCTCGCAACGCTGCGCCGCCCGGCGACTCATCGAATATGAAAGTCATGATCGACGCGGTGGCTGGATAATCGACCGGGAGCATGTGGTTCATTAGATTGTCCTTCATCAGCGCTTCGGGCGCGAATCCATGCGCATGCAGCCAGGGAAATACCAGAACATCGCCATGCCCGACAGCGATGATTGATTCGCCGCGATGCGCCTCTCGCGCGGAGTCGAAGAAGTCCAGTACGCGGTCGAGTACCATTTGCGGGATTTCATGCGGCGGTTGATTGCCCGTGTAAAGGTCCCAGCCCATTGCCGCCAGTTCCGCGATTGGGCGGCCTTCATAGGGGGTCGCCACCTCGATCAAGCGCCGGTCGACGCGTGGATCAACCGCGCTGTGATAAGACGCGACGATCTCTGCCGTTTGCCGCGCGCGTTCCATCGGGCTCGAGTAAATCGCGGAAACTGTGTGATCCGCCAAGCACTTGCCGGCGGCATGCGCCTGCTGGATCCCGGCTTCGCTAAGCGCGAAACCCGGCCTTCGCCCGTAAAGCACATTCGTCGGGTTGTGCACCTGGCCATGGCGCATCAGATAAATTGTAGTTTCCACGATTTGCTCCAGTTGTTTTTTCTCAATATATCCGGATCGGGTCGATATCTCTCGGGCGGGCGCATTCAGCGCCAGCTGGGAACTTCAGTTGTCACTAACGATCTTGAGACCTTTAGCTTATGATACAACGATTAGTTGTTTCAAATGCGACCGGGTTATGCCGATTTGAAGCTCAAGATGCGGTCCGTTGACCGACGCATGTTCACCCTCTTGATGATCGTTTTTGTCCAGATGTTCGGCACTTCGATGGTGCACCCGATCTTGCCTTTGTATGCCCAGAGCGCCTTCAACATGAAGGCCGAGGTAATTACGCTCTTGCTGACGGCCTTCTTCGCGGCGCAGTTTGTGGCCGGTCCCTTCATCGGAGGTTTGTCGGACAGGCGAGGGAGGTTGCCCGTTCTCATCTTTAGCCAACTGGGAACCGTGATCGCGTTCTTGATGATTGGCTTCGCGCAGTCTGCAGTCGTCTTGTTCCTGGCGCGCATCCTAGATGGCATAACCGGCGGAAATATCGTCGTCGCGCAGGCTTACGTGACGGATATTGTCCCAGAAGACCGACGTACGGTGGCGCTCGGTTATGTAATGGCTGCATTCGGCCTTGGATTCGCAGTTGGTCCCGCGGTAGGCGGCATACTGGCAAGCGCGTTTGGTCCACAGATCCCCTTCGTTTTTGCGGCGATAGCGGCAGCGGGCACGGTGGTCCTGACCCATTTCACGCTTGAAGAATCGCTGAGCCACGACGATCGCCAACGCAACCGCAAGAACGATGCCCCCAGGCTGCGACCGATGGCTCTGATGAGAAATGTCCCCTTGGTGGCGGTACTGAGCGTCAGCTTTTTCGCGCGCTTCGGTATGGGCTTGCTAATCGCGACCTTGGCGCTGTTTGCGGAGGCTGTCTTGTTTTCCGGTCAATCGTTCTCTTCGGTGAGCCTTGGCGTCGGCGTGATGCTCATGATGGTGGGAATCGGGCAAATAATCACACAAGTTATCTTGTTGCCGGCCGCGCTTAACTACTTCAGCGACACCTTGATCGTCTTGATGGGGGCCGCCGCGCGCGCGCTGTCCATGTTTTTGCTGGCTCTCGCTGTCGAGCCTCTGTTTGGCACGGCGAGTGTAGTCATCTTCGCCGTCGGCAGCGGCTTGTTAATCCCGCCGCTGCAGTCGCTGTTGACCAAGACAGTGCCCGTGGAGTTGCGCGGCGCGATCTTTGGCCTCTATCAGTCCGTGATGAGTCTGGCGGTGATCTTATCTACGGCGATCGCTGGCCTCTTGTTCGCCGCGGATCCGACGATCCCGAATTGGGTGGGGGGAGCCTTATCCTGTATATCTCTCGTTCCCGGGTTATTGCTCTGGAATTGGGCGCGAAGGAATGGTCGAATGCCGGCTGCGCAGCTTGCCGGCTAAAAGCCGCTCGGCGCGTAACCGGCGAATTTGGGCTACCGCGCTCGGATAAAAAAGCATTCTCGTCGCATGGGCGAGGCGGTTTATAATAAATGGGGTGGTGATCTAAACTGTGTCGGGGCGGCGGGATTTGAACCCACGACCTCACCGACCCGAACGGTGCGCGCTACCGGGCTGCGCCACGCCCCGACATGTGGGGTCACAGTGTAGCCAAAGCGAGTTTGGCTGACAAGGTGAAAAATGACTGACGACAACTTGCCAACCTTAACCGACAAATCACGCCAAAGCCTGCGCATGCCCTTGGATCGCATCGGCCGTTGGCTGGCGCGCTTGGGCGCGCCCCCCGACGCGATCACGGCGCTAGGACTGCTGCTTGTTGGCGTGGCGGCGGTCTATATCGGCACGGGCGATTTCCTCAGTGGCGGTGTCCTGCTCCTGCTCAGCTTGCCTCTGGACGCTATTGACGGCGCTGTCGCGCGCGCAATCCAACGTCAGGGGTCTTTTGGCATGGTGCTGGATTCGACGCTGGATCGCTATGCTGACGGTTTTATTTTCGCCGCTTTCGGTTATCATTTTGCGCGGCATGGCCGGCTCGACATGTTGATGTTGGCTTTGTTTTCGCTTATTGGCAGCTATCTGGTCAGTTATGTACGCGCTCGCGCAGATGACAGCAAAGTCAGTATCGCCGTCGCCGTCGGCTGGTTTTCTCGTTTGGAGCGTGTGGCTGTTATCCTGGTGATGACCTTGGCTGCCGGCGTCTTGCAAAGTGTTCAACCGCTTGAAATTGGTCTGGTCATTCTTGCGGTCGGCACAAATCTGACCGCCTTGCAGCGATTGCGCTATGTGTATAGCGCTTTGAAGAACAGAGGCGAGTGACGATGGAATTTGAACAAACCTACATTGTTGTCGGCAACCTGCAGATACGCTATTACGGCATTATCATCGTTGTCGCGCTATTGCTTGGCGCCGCCGTCGCGTCCATGCTGGCAAAGCGCAGCGGACGCGATCCTGACCATATTTGGGGCGGATTGACCTGGGCGATTGTCCCGGGCATTATCGGCGCCCGCCTGTGGTTCATTCTCTTCCCGCCTATTTCTTTGACCGCCGGCTGCGGCATAGAAGGAGAAGTTTGTCAAAACACTGCCTGGTTCCTGGACAATTTTTTCGATAGCGAAAACGGCGCAATCGCCATTTGGAGCGGGGGCTTGAGCATATTCGGCGCGATAATTGGGGGCTTATTCGGCGCCTACCTCTATTTGAGCCGCTGGCACAACCGTATTATAAACCTGTTCATCATCATTCTGACGCCGGTTTTGTGGTTGAGCCAAGCGGCGACCTGGCTGGTGGAATCGCTGATGGCGCGCGTCACCGGCAAGGATGTTTCCTCATTTCGTTACGAGCGGCCCGCGAGTAATTTCCCGGACGATGGCATGCGCCTGTCGCCCTGGATGGATATCGCTGGAGTCGCGATACCAGTTGGCCAAGCCATTGGTCGATTTGCCAATTATGTGAACCAGGAACTGTATGGGGCGCCGACTACTCTGCCCTGGGGCATTCAAATCCCGCGGGACGCGCGCGTGGCGCCTTACGAAAGCTTGATTGACTATCCTTCAGATACATTGTTTCACCCGCTTTGGGCTTATGAAGCGATATGGAGCCTGATCGCCTTTTACGTGCTCTGGCGGGTCTATCAACAGTATCGCGGCCGCTTGTTGAGCGGAGATATCCTGCTGCTGTATATCGCCCAGTATTCATTCGCGCGCTTCCTGTTGGAATTCCTGCGCGTGGAGATCGCCACGATTGGGACCTCCGGCATCAACAGCTCGCAGACCATTACAATAATCGCTTTCCTAGCCTCGGTTGCGCTTCTGTTATACCGTCACCGCGGCGGCAACTACAGCGACGCCAAGGGGGCGGACGCGGCCGCGGAACAAGCCGAGCAACTGCCGCAGTCCGGCGCGTAAAGGACCCCGCATTGGCTCAGGCCAGGATGAGACAGAAGCCCGCAATCATTTGCGGAGGGAGTTTCTGGAATTGAAACCCTGGCTGGGTGGCGGACGAGGCTTGTCAAGCGATCGCTAGAGTGTTTCGATTATTTCTGAACTATGGTATCGTCAATACTGACGGATAGACGGACAGGGTGTTTGCTACATCTGCCAAAATGGACTGAGTCCGATTCAAAGGCAAGTGTATGGCGCGCGTAATCATTCTGGGAACCGCCGGCGCGGTAAACAGCGTAGAGCATGACTATACGCATTTTCTGTTAATTGGCGAGAAAGACACCCCGGTCTTGGTCGACGCCGGGTCCAATCCGCTGGATAAGATCAAGGACCTGGGGATCAACGACGACGATTTACAAGACATCATTCTGACGCATTTTCATTCCGATCACGTCGCCGGGGTGCCGAATATGTTGATGCACATGTGGCAGATGGGCCGCAAAGCGCCCATGCGCTTTTATGGCATTCCTCATTGCATCAACCGCATTGAAGAGACGATGGATATGTACGGCTGGGAGTACTGGCCCAATTTCTTTCCGGTATCCTTTTCTCGCATCAGCTTGCACGACAACACCTTGCTATTTGAAAACAAGGACTTTGCAATCCACTCCTTTCCCGTTGTCCACTTCATACCTACGATCGGCATGCGTATAACGAATAAACACAATGACAAAGTTCTCGCCTATAGCTGTGATACCGAACCATGCCCAAATGCCCTGAAAATCGGCAAAGACGCGGACATATTCATTCACGAAGCGGGGGGACCGCCTCCGGGTCATAGCACCGCGCGCATGGCGGGCGAAGCCGCGGCGACAGCCGGGGCCAAAGAACTGCGCTTGATTCACTACCAAGTCTGGAATCAAGACCCCGAACCACTGGTCGACGAAGCCTCCGAAGCCTTCGACGGGCCCGTCTATCTCTGCCGCGATCTTGATGAATTTGAGTTTTGATCGTGACTCGGCTCTCGGTTTGACCCGTTGCTGGATTTCTGTGATGTTCGGCGTATACTGGTTTTGACGCGATTGCCCTGCTGGAGGACGGGGGCCAAAACTCACCTTGATTTGCTCAATTGCGCTTTTCTGCATTACAATCTGCTTCGTACACATAATCAATAGGGAGGCTATAGATGTTTACCGTTCTTGGCAGAACCCTGCTTCTGCTACTTCTCATCGGTCTGCTGGCCGCGCCAGCCTTGAGCCAGGATGAAATGTTGAGCTTCGCGGCTGCGGATTGCGACTACGGCGGCAACCTCAAATCGGTTGAAGCTGTTGACGAACTCACCGTTGTGATCACGCTTTGCAACACGGACGCTCTTTTCCAGCAGAAAGTCGCCAGCCTTGGTCTTTCCATACATCCCGCCGAATACGTCAACGCCACGGGGGGCGAAGGAGATTTGTTGAGCCATGCCATCGGCACGGGTCCTTTGAAGTTGGTCAACTGGGACCAGGGCAACGAGATCGTCTTCGAGCGCTATGATGATTATTGGGGCGAGCCGTCCATTGAGCAGACTGTCATTTTGCGCTGGAATTCCGAAGCGGCCGCTCGCGCCACCGAGTTGCGCGCCGGCACCATCGACGGCATGAAATTCGCCAATCCGCATGATATCCCGGTCTTCCGCGACGATCCCAATTTCAACCTGATCGATATCCCGCCCTTGACTGGCGTCTATGTCGCCATGAGCAACTATTTCGAGCCACTCAACGATGTGCGCGTCCGCAGAGCCATCGCCATGGGCATCGACCGTCAACGCATCGTCGATAACTTCTTCCCGCCCGGCTCGCCCTTGACGCCCGACTTTGCGCCGCCCGCCGTTTTCGGCCATGTTTCCGAAGGTGGCGTGCCCGGCTTCGACCAAGACGCGGCCAAAGCCCTGCTTGAAGAAGCCGCCGCCGACCTCGGCTTTGAACTGCCGCTGGATTCCCTGGTCGATACCCGCACAGGCGAAGACCGCGCGCTGACCCTGACCTGGCGCGATGTCGTCCGCGGTTATTTGCCGAACCCGGGCATCATCGCCAACGATGTCGCCGCTCAGCTCGCGGATATCGGCGTCATCGCCGATGTTCAGGTGGTTGAATCCGGCACCTTCCTCGCCTCGGCCAACGCCGGTAACGAGCCGCTGCATATCCTCGGCTGGCATGCCGATTTCCCGGACGCCTCCAACTTCTACAGTTGCTGCTTTGGTCCCAACAATACACAGTTGGGTGTACCCAATCCCGCTTTGTACGAGCCTTTGGTCGCTGCTTCGCAGGTGCTCGACCCCGAAGAGCGTATGGGATACTTCAGGCAAGTCGCTGCTGCGATGGCTGAACATGTGCCCTGGGTGCCCTTTGGCCATGCCGGCGCGGCCGATGTCTGGCAGGAGCGCATGATTGGCGTCCATCCAGGCTTGCTCGATGGCACGGAAGAATTCTCGCGAATTGAAGATCCGGACGATGACAATGTCATCTACATGCAAAATGCCGAGCCGATCTCGCTCTATTGCAACGATACCTGGGATGGCGAGACCTTCCGCGCCTGCCATCAGGTGAGCGAAGCGCTGCTCGATTTCGAGCGCGGCGGTGTTGCTGTCATACCTGGCTTGGCGGAAACCTGGTCAGTTTCGGATGATGGTTTGGTCTGGACATTCAACCTGCGCGAAGGCGTCCTCTTCCATGACGGCTCCAGCCTGGACGCCAACGACGTGGTTGTATCCTGGCAAGCCCCGGCCGACTGCGCCAGCCCCAACCACACCGGGACCGGTCAAGCCTTCGCTATCTACAAATCCATCTTCCAGCAGTTTATCAATGCCGATCAGTGCTAGGCGGATAACACTGGAACAAAAGTATGGCAAAAGCGCCGGGCATCATGTCCGGCGCTTTTCTTTTGAGAAGGCTGTGGAGCGCTTAGTTTCGGTTCAGGCGCGGATCCAGCGCGTCGCGCATGCCATCTCCCAGTAAATTGAAGCCGAGCACGGTGATCATGATGGCGATGCCCGGGAAGAAGACCAGATGCGGCGATGTAAACAGGTAGTTGCGGGACTCGCTCAGGATCTGTCCCCATTCCGGCGTTGGCGGCTGCGCGCCCAAGCCAAGGAACGAGAGCGCCGCCGCGTCGAGGATGGCGGTCCCCACCCCCAAGGTACCTTGCACAACGATAGGCGTGATCGAATTGGGCAGGATATGCCCTAGAACGATACGCAGCGGGCTCGCGCCCAGCGCTTGTTCGGCTACTACGAATTCCTGCTCTTTGAGAGACAGCACGCTGGCGCGCGACAGCCGGGCGTATTGCGGAATAAAGGTGATCGTGATGCCCAGGAGCGCGTTGGTCAAGCCTGGTCCCAGGATCGTCACGATCGATATCGCCAGCAGCAATGCGGGAAAAGCCAGGACCACGTCCATCAAACGCATGATCACATTGTCAACTCTGCCGCCCAGGAATCCGGCGGTGATGCCCAGGGCTGTTCCGGCGATGATTGACAGGCTGATCGTGATGATCCCGACTGATAGAGACGTGCGTGTGCCATAAATGACGCGGCTGTACAGATCCCGCGCATTCAGGTCTAGTCCCAGGATGTGGATGGGATCTTCACAGCCGAACAAGGGAATGCAGGGCGGCTTGCTCGGCAGGCGCCCGGTCTCGCCCGGGACGCCAATCATGGTTTTGATCGGGTCATGCGTCGCGATAAGCGGCGCCGCGAGAGCCGTCAATACCAGCAGGCCGATGATGCCCATACCCAGAATCGCAGAGGGATTGTGCAAAAGGTTGCGCAGCGCTTCCAGCCACAAATTGGACGATCGGTAGCGTCCGGTCGGGCTCAGGCTGGCGGGTTCAACGTTTGCCATCTATTTTTTCCTGCGAAAAATGGTCAGTTGAAGCGGATGCGTGGATCCAAATAGCCGTACATGATGTCTACCACCATATTGATGATGACGAATCCAGCCGCAATGACGACGGTGAATCCTTGCACGAGCGTGTAATCCCGCGAAGTGATGCTGTCGACAAGCGTGCGTCCGACGCCGGTCAAGCTGAAGATCGTCTCGGTGAGTACCGCCCCGCTGATCACCAGACCAAAATTCAAGCCGATCACGGTTATGACCGGCAGCATGGCGTTCTTCAGGGCGTGTTTGCCAACGACGCTGCGTTCTCGCAAGCCCTTGGCGCGCGCTGTTCGCACATAGTCCTGGTTGAGCACTTCCAGGACACTGGAGCGGCTCATGCGCGCGATGATGGCCAAGGGAATCGTGCCGACCGCGACCGCGGGCAAAATCAAGTGGCGGATGGCATCCACAAATAGCTCGCCATTGAGCGTCAGCACGGCATTCAGCGTATTGATGCGCGACAAGAATATCAGAATGCCCGCCGCTTCCTCGCCCCCCGCCACCAATCCCATGTAATCGTAAAAGGGCAGCGGATTGGCGCCCGGCGTCAAACGGCCCGAAGGCGGCAGCGCCAGGGGCGTATCTTTGAGCAAGACTGCGAATAGATAGGCGAGCATGAGCCCCAGCCAAAATACCGGCATCGAAACGCCGATATTGGCGCCCACCATCATGCCGACATCCAGGACCGACTTGTGTCGATAGGCGCTGAGCACGCCAAGCGGCACGCCGACGGCGATGGCGAAGAGCAGCGCAAACAAGCCCAACTCCACGGTAGTCGGCAAGCGTTCAACCAGGAGCTCCATGACCGGTCGATGAAAGCGCATCGAATCACCCAGGTCGCCCTGCGAAAAATTGCGCAGGTAGACGAGAAACTGGACCGGAAGCGGTTGATCCAGCCCGTTGCGCCGGAAGAATGACTCGCAGACTTCCTTCGAGGCGCGTTCGCCCAGCACCGCGATGCAGGGATCGCCAGGGATGGCGCGGGCCAAGATAAATGTGACCACCAGGATGCCCAGCAGCACGGGAATGGAAAATGTCAAGCGCTTCAAGACAAATGTCAGCATAAGGCTTATCCACCAGGTACAGCGGCGCTGCTCATGAACTCGCGGAGCATGTTGACGATCATGACCGGTTTATTCATCCGCCCAGGCTCGCGCTCTCTCCACAGCGGCTTGCCATCCCGCATAAAGCGCGTTGCCTTGGTCGGCGGACATCCGCGGTTCAAAGGTCCGTTCCAGTTGCCATTGCGTGGCGATCTCATCTTGAGATTTCCAAATGCCGGTCGCCAAGCCGGCCAGGTAGGCGGCGCCCAGCGCCGTCGTTTCGGTAATGCGCGGGCGCTCCACCGGGACGCCAAGAATATCGGCTTGGAACTGCATCAGGAAGTTGTTGGCGACTGCGCCGCCATCGACGCGCAGCGCTTCCAATGCCAGCCCCGAGTCAGCCGACATGGCTGTGACGACATCACGTGTTTGATAGGCTATGGACTCCAATGTCGCGCGCACGATTTGCGCTTTGCCGCTGCCGCGCGTTAAACCGACGATTGCGCCGCGCGCGTATTGGTCCCAGTAGGGCGCGCCCAAGCCGACAAAGGCCGGCACCATGTAAACGCCGTCGCTGGAGGCGATGCTCGTCGCGATAGCCTCGCTTTCCGCGGCAGAGCCGATCATGTCCATCTCGTCGCGCAGCCACTGTACCGCCGCCCCCGCAACAAATATGCTTCCTTCCAGCGCATACTGCGTCGGCTGATCAGCGACTTGCCAGGCGATGGTACTCAGCAGATTGTTGGAGGAGCGCTGTGGATGCGCGCCGGTATTCATTAGCATGAAGCAGCCGGTGCCATAAGTATTCTTTGCCATACCCGCGTCATAGGCGGCTTGGCCGAAGGTCGCGGCTTGCTGATCGCCAGCCATTCCGGCGATCGCTATCGCCTTGCCAAACCAACCGGCATCGGTCTCGGCGTAGACCTGGCTGCTGGGTCGAACTTCCGGCAAGAGGGGGCGCGGGATATCCAGCCGATCCAAAATGGTGTCCGACCAATCCCCGCGGTGGATATCATAAAGCATGGTTCTTGCCGCGTTGCTGACATCGGTGATATGCGCGCGCCCGCCCGTCAGCTTCCAAACCAGATAGCTGTCGACGGTGCCAAAAGCCAGATCACCGGCGGCCGCTCGTTCGCGCGCGCCGGCGACGTTGTCCAGCAGCCACTTGACCTTGGTCCCGGAAAAATAGGCGTCGGTGACCAAACCGGTCTGTTGCAGAATGGTCCGGTCGAATCCCTCGGCTTTTAATTCGTCGCAGAGCGCGGCGGTACGGCGGTCCTGCCAGACGATGGCGTTATGAATAGCTTCTCCGGTTTGTCTGTCCCAGATGATCGTTGTCTCACGCTGATTGGTGATGCCGATCGCGGCTATCGACGCTGGGTCAGCAACGACATCCTGCGCGACTTTGAGTTGTGATTCCCATATTTCATTCGCGTCGTGCTCGACCCAGCCCGGTCTGGGATAAATCTGCCTGAACTCCTGCTGCGCGCTGCGGACGCTGTTGCCTTCGCGATCGAAGACGATCGCGCGCGAGGAGGTGGTGCCTTGATCTAGCGAAAGGATGTATTTTGTCATTAGCGAGGGCGTCCCTTACTCTTATTTGACAAAGCCCCTTGCTCGCGCAAGGAGAAGGCTTGTTATATTGTGCGAGCGCGACATCCCTGTGGCCTATTCGCCGATTACGCGCCGAACGTCTTAGCCTGTGAATGATGTCCCCATTGTAGCTTAAAGCGGGCAATCGGTCTTGTTCCGAACTCCCGCGCCTCTTATTTAATAAACCGCGAATTGCGGTAGCCGAGCAGGTTTATTATTTTGTGTGAGCGAGGTAGCCCAATTTCGTTGCCGCCGAGCGGCTGTGATAGCTGGAGATATTCGCGAAATGTCCAGTGACGGCGGATACCGGCGTGGCGAAGCGCGGGGCAGTTACTGGTTGCGCCCCCGGGCGCCAACGCAGACCCCGAAGAGCAGGCTCACTCCAAGACCGATCAGTCCACCCGCCAAGGACCAGGCCGGTAGCCGTTCCAGCGTCGCGATAATCAGCTCCGGCGGATAATCTGGGAAGATATGGCCATGTCGCAAATCCTTTAGTAGCATGAGCAGCGCTGCGAAGAAGCTAGAAAGCGCGCCGACGCAGATCCCGCCGAGTATTCCCAAATACGCGCAGGGCTTGCCACTTGCCCTGATATCAGAGCGGCGGCGCAGGAAAATGAGCCACCAGACGGTGCTGCCGGCTAGAATCAATCCAAGCGCAGTGACTGCCACGACATCGCTGTCTTCCTTGCCCAGCCAGAAGAATAGCGCAATGCCAAGCAAGATGAGCCAAAGCCGAAAACCTGTATTTCTTTGTCGCTGGCCAGTCATTGCGATTCCTTGGCGGTCGCCTTAGGTAGCTCTATCAAGGCGGTCATGTTCCTTCATCGCGCGGGAGCGTCCGCTCTCCCGGACGACGATGTGAAATATATGCGCGCTTTGGGGCGGGATCTCCAGAAAAATGGATTCGCTACCGCTATCGTCAACCGGTTTTTCGCTATGGCTTTCGGTGAGAACATCGTAGAGTTGCAAACTACAGCCACCAGGCAGCGCCCAGTGCGACAGTTCCAGGCGACTGCGCGACCAAGTGTCGGCGAGGTTGATTGCGATCAGCCGCCGCTCAGCTTCATATTCCCATGTATGCGCGATCAGACTATCGCTTGCATGATCGCCTTCTCGCGCCGGGCAGGTTTCGATCAATTGCCAATGACCCAAGCGGTAAAGGGCATGACGAGTCTCAGCCAGCAGCCTGCGGTAGAATCGTTCCAAGAGCGGGTCTTCCGGTTGCTGAGGCCGGCGATTGATTTGCACAGGGAGTTTCACGCTGCGTCCTGTCAGTTGACCTTCATGCAGCAGCACGGCACCCGGCAAGGTGCAGATCAGCGCCGCGGCAACGCGTTGACGGTCAGTTCCCAGGACAGATGCGGCGCGCTCTTCGTCGTGGTTTTCAATGAAGCGAATATGTGACCGTTGTAACACGGGATCCGCCCTTAGATGCGCTCGAATGGCGGGGATATCATTGTCGATCACGCGATCATACAAGCGCTTGTCGTAGGTGTAATCAAAACCTTGCGTTTGCATTTCCCCTTCAAGATCCCAGTAAACTTCTGCCATAAAGAGCATCTGAGGGTGTACGCTGCGAACCGCGGGGATGATCTCGGTCCAGAATTCACAAGCGGGATGAGACCCTGCGCGAGCGCCCCAGGTCTCCGAGAAGACGCTGTTCATCACGAGCATCGCCATGTCGCAACGCAAGCCGTCGCATTGATTGCCGATATCGACGAGCGTCTCGATCGCGGCCTGTCGCAAGCCCGGACTGAATGCATTCAACTGGGCGGTGTCTATCCACGAGGGGAAGTAAGGGTCGCGGCCGCGAGCGATCACTTTGTCGCCGTCTACCGAGTTTGCCAGGAAGAAATCCTCGCCGCGAGATTCCAGCTCGGCAGTCGCGCCCTGTAGAAAAAACTCGGGATGGCTGTGGATCCAACTGTGGTCAGTAGCAACGTGGTTGGGAACATAGTCGAGAACCAGCTTGATGCCCTGCGCCGCCAGGCGCTCCCGAAAGGCCGCAAGCCCATGACGCCCGCCTATCCGCTCTTCCACTTGATAGTCATGGATCGCGTATGCGGAGCCGGGGACGTCCGCTTCCGTAACATCTGGCAAAGCGAGTTGATATTCATGCAGATAATTCAATGCGCTTAGCCGTGTGGCTTGACCACGATGCCATACGCCCATGAGCCAAAGCGCGTCAAAACCCCAGGAAGCAAGGTCGTCTATCTCCGCCTTCGGCACATTCAAGAGATTGATTTCGTAACCGTATTTGTCGCTCAGGTGGCGCAACCAGACCCAAGTGTTGATTTCATAGACGATCGGATTGGCTTTCCAAGCGGCCGCATTTGGGGGAGCAGCCGAAACATCCTGCCGCAGTGACATAGGCGTCGCACATGCTTGTTCGCTGAAAAGGCGGACTAAGTTTAGCACGCAAACCTTTGTATTCCAAAGCGAGATCAACCGGCGGTAGTGTATCCTTTTCGGTTGAAACAAAAAGCTTAACCACCGAGGATACTGAAGTAGAACCAAGAAAGTAATACAAATTCTTCAATAGTAACGATCTGTAGGGGCGACATACCATGTCGCCCAAAAAAGCAAGCCATCGTGACATCGGGCGACCAGATTGGTCGCCCCTACACGCCCCTTATTTTCGCATTACTTACTTGGAATTACTGAGAATTGCTTGCGAAATAGTCCTATTCTTTACCCTACTGCGGCATTTGTCCTTCTTGACCCAAGTCATCCAGCGCTACGGGCAGCACTTCATCGAGATGCTCGACCAGGACAAAAGTCAAATCGCCCCGGACATCTTCCGGTACATCGTCAAGGTCATTCTCGTTTTTGCTGGGCAAGATGATCGTATCCGCGCCCAGGCGATGCGCGGCCAGCACCTTGTCTTTGATCCCGCCCACCGGCAATATCTGGCCGCTCAGGGTCAATTCGCCGGTCATGGCGATATTGCTCTTGGCTGTGCGGCCTGTCAGAAGAGACGCCAGGGCTGTAGCCATAGTCACGCCTGCGCTGGGCCCGTCTTTTGGCACCGCTCCAGAAGGAACATGCAGGTGGATATCGTATTCGTCGTAAAAGGCCGGATCTACTTGCAAGTCCGCGGCCCGGGAGCGGGTAAAGCTGTAAGCGATTTTTGCGCTTTCTTGCATGATATCGCCCAATTGGCCCGTGTACTGGAAACCCTTGCCGCCCTTCATTTTAGTCGCTTCAATGAAAAGCACATCGCCGCCGATCGGCGTCCAGGCAAGCCCGGTAGCCACACCGGGCACATCGGTCCGGTCTTGCATTTCACTGCGATGTCCATAGCGTGGCTTGCCCAACAGGTCTTTCAGGGCTTCTCCGTCCACCGCAAGGGATTCGGTCTCCCGCTCGGCGATTTGCGTCACGACTTTGCGCGCTGCCTTGCCGATTTCCCGCTCCAACTGCCGTACGCCGGCTTCGCGCGTGTAATCGCGGATGATCTGCAGCAGCGCTTCGTCAGTGAAGTCCAGCTCGCTAGTGTGCAAACCATTTTCGCGCCTCTGCCTCGGCACCAGATATTGCGAGGCGATGGCGCGTTTTTCAAGCTCGGTGTAGCCGCTTAGCTGAATGACCTCCATGCGATCGCGCAAGGGACTGGGGATCGTATCCAGCGAGTTGGCTGTCGTGATGAACATCACGTCGCTCAAGTCGAAGGCGACGTCGAGATAGTGATCGCGGAATTCGGCATTCTGTTCGGGGTCCAGAACTTCGAGCAAGGCGGATGCCGGGTCGCCGCGGAAGTCCCGACCCAATTTGTCGATTTCGTCCAGCATGATCAAGGGATTGCGCGATTTGGCGCGCCGGATGGCTTGAATGATTCTCCCCGGCATGGCGCCGATATAGGTGCGGCGGAAACCGCGAATCTCCGATTCGTCGCGGATGCCGCCCAAGCTCATACGGATGAACTTGCGGCCCATGGAGCGCGCGATCGACGCGCCAAGCGAGGTCTTGCCGACGCCGGGCGGACCGACAAAGAGCAATATCGCGCCGGAACGGTCGCGTCGAACCGGATCGAAGCGATCGCGATCTTCGAATTCTTCTTCGCGTTCGGCGCGCAGTTTCCGCACCGCCAGAAATTCGAGAATGCGCTCTTTGACATCGGTCAAGCCATAATGATCTTCATCTAGCACTTCCCTGGCGTGCGCGATGTCCAGCTTGTCCTCTGTGCGCTTGTCCCAGGGCATGCTGCATATCCAATCGAGATAGGTGCGGATTACGCCATACTCCGCCGCCGAAACGGACAGTTTTGACAGGCGGTTTAGTTCGCGTTCAGCTTCTGTCCGCGCCTCTTCCGGCATATTCGCGGCTTCGATCAAGCCTCGGAACTTCTCAACTTCCTGCTGATCATCATCCTCTTCCAGTTCGCGTCGTATCGCTTTCATCTGTTCGCGCAGGTAATAGTCCCGCTGCGATTTTTCCATTTCCTGCTGCGCGTCTTCCTGGATTTTGCGGCCAAGCGACAGGACCTCATGTTCTTTCGTCAACAGCTTCAAGAGATGCCGGATCTTGTCGCCGACGTTGTTCATTTCCAGCAGCAGCTGCGCGTCGTCAATGTCGATCCGGACGTATGTCGCGATTGAGTAGACCAACTGCAGGGGGTCTTCTACGTTGAGCGCGTTGCTGACAAGTTCCTGGGGAATGCTCGGCACGAGTTCGGCCAAAGACGAAAATCGGTCGACGATGCTGCGCACCAGCGCTTCCATCTCAATATCGTCGGCGAAGACAACCTCGTCCTCGGGTATGCGCGTGACGCGGGCTTTGAGATAGGGCGTCGTGTGGACGAATTCGTCGATCTTAATCCGCTGCAAACCTTGTATCAAGAGCCGTACCGTGCCATCGGGCGTGCGGAAAAGTCGGTGGATAGTCGCCAGAGTGCCCACCGCCTGCACTTGATCCGGTCCCGGCGTCCCCAGGCTGGGATCTTTCGAAGCCACCAGCCCGACCATGCGCGTTCCCGCCACCACATCATCGACCAATTGAATGCTGCGCTCCTGCCCAACGGTCAAGGGTATCGCGGTCTGCGGATATACCACCATGCCGCGCAAGGGTAGAATCGGCAGTTCTTCCGGCAGGTCAATTGCCATGCCTTCATCGTTCAATTCGTCTTCGAGCTGGATGTCGATCTTCGTTTGGGGAGGATCGGCATCACTCAGTCTGTAGTTCCAAAACGCCATCCGCGTCAATCCTTTGTTTTTACGTCTTTAGATACCACCTGCACCGATTGCTGAGGCAAATAGGGAAGCTCGACTTGCATAATGCCGTTCTGATACTCCGCCGTAACTTTCTCCGCATCGACCGGTTTGGACAGCGCGAATTCTACGCGAAACTCGCCTGTTTCTATCTCGACCTGGTGAAAGGACCGGCTTGTTTTCACTTCGGGCAATTGTCTGGCGCCGCTGATGACCAGCTTGCGATCCAACAATGAAACTTTGAAATCCTTCGCCTTCATGGCGGCTATCTCTACCCGCACGACAAACCCGGATTCTGTACTTATGACGTCGCTCGGGGGCCTGAATTTTCCTTTGTCCACTTTTGCAAGCATATCGTCGGAAACTCGCATCCTATTCGGGCAGTTCCATGCAACTGCGCAAGTCACTTTTAATGTACCTTTGGGATCGTAAAAATAGTATCAGAGTTCGCTTCACATAAAAATTTTGATGTATTTCTTAGATTTAGAAACGCTCGCCTCGCTATTCCGCTCAAGGTTCTGTCTTGTGATAATATGATTTATCAGTCATTTTCTTATGTCGCTTTCAGCACTTTGACTAAAATAGAGGCAAGCCTGAATCGTATAAGTGTGGGTGGTTGATCACATGGATGACCTGGACCGCAAAGCAAAATGGCGGGGCGAAAACCGAGCGCGAGAGCGACACCTGGCCAGGCAACGGCGCCGGCAGGGGGCGATTGACCCCGGCCAAGGCACGCTCCTGCGATTCGCGTCCGAGCGCTTTGGCAAAGCGAAGAACGCGACCCTGTTCCACCGCGGACTCGCGTGGATGTTTTCCAGCAGGCAGCCTGTCGCCAAATTGACTGGCGTTGTGGTGCTGGCCATTCTGATATTTTTTGTGGGCAGTTATGTGTTTACCGATCGCATCTTCCCAAACGTATTTGCTCTTGGCGTGCCCGTTGGGGACTTGACGCCTGCCGAAGCGGAAGCCGCCATACAAGCCAAATGGGACGGTGAAATCTATATCGACTTTACAGTCGATGGGGAACTTGTCAGGCAAATAACGCCCAATCAATTGGGTTTGTCGATAGATGTCGCGGCTATGGCGGGCAGCGCTCGCGCTGCGGGGCTTGCCGGCATCCCATTCGGCCTGGAAGTGGCGCCGGTTGTGAGCGTCGACTATGGCAAGGCGCAAGCCGTCCTGCTGGATATGACCGAGGTCATCTATATCTTGCCCTATGAAGCGGGATTTAAATGGTCGGGCGGGAAGCTGGTGACTGTGCCCGGCCGGCAGGGCAGGCATCTTGATATTTCGGAGGCGATGGAAAAACTCTTGCAGGATCCGAGCCGAGCGCTGGCGGAGCGGCGCTTTGAATTGCCGACGATTTCCCTATTGCCGGATGTCATGGATAGCGCGCCCTTTATCGAAGAAGCGCATGCCTTTCTGGCCGGCGACGTTCGCCTCAATGGCTACGACCCCTATATGCACGAAATGATCTCCTGGCATGTGGATCAAAAAACCGCGGCCGAATGGTTGATCGCGGGCGAGAACGGATTGGCAGTGCGCAAAAACGTATTCAGCGCTTTCATCAAGAGCCTGAACAAGGACCTGGTAACCGGCTCGCCCGCCCGCTTTATCGATGATCTTGTCGCAATCGAAAAGATGCAAGATGGTTTGAATACAAACAATGCCAACGTTGTGGTGCGCGTCCAGCATCTTCCCAAGTCCTATTATGTCGAAAACTCGGACACAGGCTACAAGATCGGACGCAAGAACGGCTTGCCCTATCAACTGGTCTATGAGTCGAACCCCAATGTCGATTGGAGAGCTTTGAATGTTGGCGACCAGATTCAGATACCGTCGCGCGATGCTTTGATACCTGAGGACCCATTGCCGCACAAACGCATCGTTATTGATATTGAATCCCAGTGGCTCGTCGCATTCGAATACGATCAAATGGTCTTCAGCTGGGCGATTTCTTCCGGACGCGAAACGGCTCCTACGTATCCGGGGATCTTCCAAATCCTGACGCATAACGATGTCGCTTACGGAGGCAGTTATGCCCTGTGCGAGGTGGCGGGGACCAATTGCGCGCAATGGAGAATGAACTGGTTTATGGGCATCTATGAAGTCGTGCCCGGTCTGATGAACGGCTTCCACGGCGCTGTGCAACTGCCTAACGGAAACTATCTTGGCGGCGGGGGCGTATATGAACCTACAACGTTTGGCTGCATCATGTCACTCGATGACAATGCGGAACTGCTATATGCCTGGGCGGAAAGCGGAACGATCGTCGAGATACTTTCCGACGATTTCCAGCCCGAGAGCCGCTTGGGCGAATTTGCCTTGAATTACATAAGCACGATTGACACGACCTACCGCCCGATCTCCGCGTAGGAGACGCGCAGTCATGCAGGGCGGAATAGATCGCCGCGCGCTCATTCGACCTTGACGATTGGCTCGTCGAGCATTATCTTTCGCCCTGTTGCGAATGGCAGCCAAGCTATGACTCTCATTTAATATACCGCGATTTGCGGTAGCCGAGCGGCTTTTAGATGCAAATGCCCGCGCAGGCGGGCGTTTTGTATTAGTCCGCGCTGCGCTCAAGCGCGATATCGCTCCAGTTTATGTTAACCGCGTCGCTCATGCGACGAGAGGGCGCGCAATTTTGCGCGAGCGCGACATTCCCGGGACTTTTTCGCCGGTTACGCGCCGAGCGGCTATCTGACGCGAGGAAACCTCTAATGAACCAAGCATTCGGAACATGGTCTAGTCCCATCACTGGGAAAGCGATTGCCAGCGGCATAAGTTTGCGTGATGTTCAATGGAACGACGCCGGGGATACCTTGCTGTGGTGGGAAAACCGCGGCAAGACCGGCGTACTGCTCGCGAAAACAGGCGCGGATGCGCCGCGCGACTTAACCGACTTGAGTTTGAATGTCGCCGGACGGGTTGGTTATGGCGGAGGCGCGTTCACCGTTGGCGCGGGACATGCTTATTTCGTCGCCGAGGGCCGCCTTTACAAACAAGTGCTTGCGGGGGGAGCGCCCCGCGCGATCACGCCGGAATACGGCAGTTTTGCCTCGCCGGCTGTTTCTGGTGACGGCAGATGGCTTGTCTACGTTCATAGTTATGAGCACATTGACGGTTTGGCGCTGGTGGACAGCGACGGCAGCATCTTCCCGCGCAAGCTGGCTTACGGCACCGATTTTCTTATGCAGCCGGTATGGCATCCCGCCGGGGGGCAGATCGCATATATCGCCTGGAATCATCCGCAGATGCCCTGGAATGGCAGCGAATTGCGCTTGATTCGACTGGCCGATGACGGGGGCGGCATACCATACGCGGACGAGATTGTGACCTTGACGGGCGACCGCGATACAGCGATATTCCAGCCGCAGTTCTCGCCAGATGGGCGCTACCTGTCCTACGTCAGCGACGCCACCGGCTGGGGACAAATCTATTTGTACGATCTGGAGGCGCGCGCTCATGTCCGGCTGACCGAAACCGAAGCCGAACATGCTACGCCGGCTTGGGCGCAAGGTCTGCGCATGGTCGGATGGCGCGGTGACAGCCGCTCGCTCTTTTACCTGGAAAACGATCGTGGATTCTTTTCGCTGCGGACTTACCATCTGGAATCCCGTGAAGACAGGCTGGTCACCGGCCTCGAGCAATACACGCACTTGGAACAGTTGGCGACGGCGGGCGACAGTGATTCGGTCGCCATGATCGCCTCTTCCTCCTCGATCCCTCCGCGCGTAATCACCCTGGACAGGGGGGCTCGCTTGTCGATCCAGCGCCGGAGCCAGACCGAAAACCTGCCAAGCGGCCGGCTGTCTCCGGCACAGAGGATCTCGTGGAAAGGCGACGATGGCGCCGACGTGCATGGTTTGTTTTATGAGCCGGTAATGCAAGAGGACATGCCGGCTGGCAAGCCGCCATTGATCGTCAATGTCCACGGCGGTCCCACGTCTCAAAGGACGGCGGAATACTACAGCGAGGTTCAGTTTTTCACCACCAGGGGCTACGCGGTCTTGCAGGTCAATCATCGCGGAAGCACCGGCTACGGCAAAGCGTACATGGACATGCATCGCGGCAATTGGGGCTTGTACGATGTTATTGATTCGATCAGCGGCGTCAATCATTTGGCGGCGGCTGGGCAAATCGACCGCTGCAAAACCGTCATCATGGGGGGCAGCGCCGGCGGATTCACTGTCTTGCAGTCGCTGGTCGAACACCCGGGCTTTTATAAGGCGGGCATCTGTTCCTACGGCGTATCCAATCAATTTGGTCTCCTGATGGATACGCACAAATTTGAAGAACGCTATACATATTGGCTATTGGGCGAATTGCCCGAGGCTGCCGACTTGTATCGGCAAAGGTCCCCCCTATTCCACGCCGACAAAATCGTTGATCCGCTAATCGTCTTCCAAGGCGCCGACGATGTCGTTGTCCCGCAAGATCAATCCGACTTGATCGTGGCATCGCTGAAGCGACGCGGTATTCCACATGAATATCACCTGTACGAAGGCGAAGGACACGGATGGCGCAGGCCCGATACGATTGCGGCCTATTACAGCGCCATTGAACGATTCTTGCTCCAACATGTCATATATGCCTAGGCGCGCGCCTTCGCGCCAAATACGTTTGAATATGGGATCCTAGGCGCATGTTGGAGAATCTCCTTCTGCTTTTGGCGGGCCTCGTGGGGCTTTTCTTTGGCGGCAACTGGCTGGTGCGCGGCGCTTCCAATCTGGCGATGTCCTTTGGCGTTTCGATACTGATTATCGCGCTGACCTTTGTCGCGATCGGCACATCCATGCCGGAGTTGCTTGTCAGCGTCCAAGCGGCATTGGCTGGCAAGAGCGATTTAGCTATCGGCAATGTGCTTGGTTCGAATATCGCCAATATCGGCTTGATTCTGGGCGCCACCGGTTTGATCGCCCCACTGAGCGTCAAAGCGGTGCTTTTGCGGCGCGAAATCCCCATCATGATCTTGTTTACCATATTCACCTATATCTTGACCCTGGACGGACAGATTGGACGAGTTGACGGCTTGCTGCTGCTCTTTTCTTTCGCTGGATTCAACACCATGTTCTATTTCCTGGCGAAGAAGGAGCAAGACGCGCGCGATCATCTGCTGGCGGATTTCGACGATGAGCAGATCAGGCCCAAACTGGGCAGGCCAAAAGAATTCCTCTTTCTTATGCTTGGCATTGTCGCTTTGGTGATCGGCTCGCGCCTGATGGTTGAAGGCGCGGTGAATATCGCCCGCCTGGTCGGCGTAAGCGAGTTGGTCATCGCCATTACTTTGGTCGCCTTCGGCACGTCGCTTCCAGAACTGGCGGCATCGCTGTCCGCGGCGTTTCACAAAGAAACCGATCTCGCGATTGGCAATATAGTCGGCTCGAACATTGCCAACCTGCTGCTGATCCTTGGCCTGACATCGCTGCTGCGACCGATCGCTGTCAGCCGCGCCGAAGTCCAGTTCGAGTTCCTGGTCATGATCGCCTTTGCCGTCTTGCTTATCCCCTTCACGCGCCATCAGAAGTTCGGCAGACGGCAGTCGGCGGTCTTTCTGGGCGCTTACATTGCCTTCATCATCTATAGCCTGACAGCTGACAGCCTCCAGATTCTAATACAATGACAACAAGGGTCCTGTAGAATTAGTGTTGTATTTCGCCATTTGACTCTCGACTCAACGGACATTTTGCCAAATGAGCCACTTGCCGCCGGTTGAACATTTTAAGAGCAGTACGGGCGTCGATATCTTCCGTTTTTCGATGCAGCTATTCCCCAATGGTTTCGTCGGCCATGCCTATATTCTCGAAGGCGCGGGCGAGCTGACGCTGGTCGATTGCGGCTCGGGAATCGGCACGAGCAATGATGATTTGCTCGCCGGTTTCGCTGGCATCGGCGAGCGTTTTGATCGCAAGTACAACTTGAAGGACATCCAGCGCATCATCATCACGCACGGGCATATCGACCACTTTGGCGGTCTGGCTTTTGTCAAGGAACAGACCGGCGCCAGCGTCGGCATTCACGAGCTTGATCGTCGCGTGCTGACCAATTATGAAGAGCGCGTGATCGTGGCCACAAAAGCGCTGGGCATTTACTTCGAGCGCACCGGCGTCGAACCGGCTCTGCGCGAGATTTTGTTCCAAATGTACGGCTTCGCCAAGAAGCACGTCACATCCATTGATGTCGATTTCAACATCGCGGACGAGCTTGTGCTTGACGGCATGGAATTTATTCACAGTCCTGGTCATTGTCCAGGCCAGGTTTGCATTCGTCTGGGAGATGTTCTGCTTAGCGCCGACCATGTCTTGTCGCGTACGACGCCTCACCAATCGCCCGAAAGCATCACGCATTACATGGGGCTCGATCACTATGCCGATTCCTTGCGTAAGCTGCTGCGCTTCGAGGGAATCCGCTTGGCGCTCGGCGGACATGAAGATCCCATCCACGATCTCTATGGTCGTATTCAGGCCATCCGCGCCAGCCACAACCGCAAGCTGGATCGAATTCGCAAAATCATGCGCGACCATGGCGAGCCGATGACCATCAGTGCGATCTCGCGAGCGATGTATCCGGAGGTGGAGGGCTACCATGTGCTGCTGGCGCTCGAAGAAGCCGGCGCGCATATCGAGTACCTGTACCAGCACGGTTACTTGACCATCGCCAACTTGAAAGAATTCGAGGCGGAGGACAATCCAGCGGTCCTTTACTCCCTGCACGACTAAATGGCGCGGACCAGCGGGAAGCGCCGGAAAATTGCGCCTTCACTCCGATATTGCGTCGAATTTACATTCAAATTGCAACTTCGCCGGCAATCTGTCGTATAATAGAATGACCGGCTTGTATGTGACTGCCAGCTTGAACCCGGCGACCTGCGGCATTTGATGGCTTCAAAGGGAAGAAAAAATGGGAAAAAAGCGCAAAAACGATCATGGCGATGACAGGCGCGTCTATGAATTGGCGGGTTTAGTCGATCGTTTGGCAGCCAACTTGATCGACAGTTTTCTCCTGATTCTGCCGCTCACGATTGCGGCATTGATCATTTCCTCGCCGGGTCATCATCTTTCCATGCAACTGGTGCAATTTGCGCTATTGGCCATACCCGTCGCATATCACTGGTACTTTTGGACGCGGCGCGACGGCCAGACCCCGGGCAAGTTCGCCCTTGGCATTCGCGTCATCAAAACAGACGGCGGCGAGATGAACGACGTGGACGCCGTCATCCGCGCAATTGGCTACCAAGTCAGCAGTGTACTCTTCGGGCTGGGTTTCATTTGGGCGCTCTTCGACAAGAACAATCAGTCTTGGCACGACAAAATGGCGCGCACCTATGTCGTCCGCTGCAGCAAACGGCGCAAAACCGTGGATATCCGCGTTTAATCGGCGATTCCGCGGAGCAATTACCCGACGAATTAACAGATGTTCAAGCTTGCGGAACGTCTTGGCGCGTCCCGGTATGAGGCGGATGAAGCCTATTTGAAGGCGCTGACGGCTTTTCGGCGCAAAGACCTCAAAACAGCCCTTGCCCAAATCGACGTCGCGATTGCGCGGCATCCCAGCCATGCCGAATATCACGCGGCGCTCGCTTGGTTTCAACTCGAACATGACGACCCGTCGCATGCTCGCGCTGGTTTTGATCGGGCAATGACCCTCAATCCCTATGAGATGCTGGCCAACTACGGGCTTGGCATGCTGGCCTATAAGGACAAGGATTGGGAAGCCGCTGCGGGCTACTTCCTAAACGCCATGGCGGCTCAGCCCGATCGGCCGGAAACGATGTACTATCTTTCGCTTGTCCGTCACCGGCAAGGCGATAATGAACGAGCGCTGCACTGGATGGGAAAGGCGCGTGAAGAGTTTGCCGCGGCGGGTGACAAGCGCGAAAAGCAATGCCGCGCCTGGATGCGCGAATTCGCACAGCTCGCCGACGGAGACGGGACCCGCGCCTAGTTGCAGGTACTCGTATCCAGGCTAGAACCTTGGCATACCTGTCAAGGAAATTCGCCTCAGCCTCTCGGCTGCGGCGGAAAGAAATGCCGCATTCTCTCAAGAATATCAGCCGTCTGGTAGTTTGAGCGATGTTGTTTATAAAATATGAGGTTCGTAGGTAATGCCAAGAACGTGAAGATAATCTGAAAGCGCAATATTTCCAGCTTTCGGGCGACTCGCAGAGTCGCCCCTACGATTTGACTTTATTGTGTTTTGTATGCCTAACTTGGATTAACTCCCATGAACGGTTCTTTTCGAGCGGGCTTTTGGAAGGCCGGAGCCCGAATCGCTGTTTTCGCCTTCTTCGCTCTGCTTCTGCTGTCCAGCGAATCTCTCCGCCCTTCGCTGGCGCAATCCGACGCCGCGCTCGCGCCCATGTGGTGGAACGACCGCGTGTTTTACGAGATATTCATACGCAGTTTTCGCGATAGCGACGGCGATGGCATCGGCGACCTGCAAGGCATAATCGATCGGCTGGACTACCTCAATGACGGCGATCCCGCGACTGCCACGGACCTGGGCGTCACCGGCATTTGGCTGATGCCGCCTGCGGAAGCCCATAGTTACCACGGCTATGATGTCACCGACTATTATGCTGTTGAGCGAGACTATGGAACGATTGACGACATGAAGCGCTTGATCGAGGCGGCGCATGAGCGGGGAATCGCCGTCATTGTCGATATGGTCGTCAATCATTCATCGAGTCGGCATCCCTGGTTTGTCGCTTCGCGCCTCGGCGAAGAAGCCTACGACGACTGGTATATCTGGGCTGATGAAGATCCCGGATATTATGGTCCCTGGGGCGCGGTCGCCTGGCATCTAGCCGGAGGCCGCTACTACTATGGCGTCTTCTGGGATGGCATGCCCGATCTCAACTATTTGAATCCGGCTGTCACGGAGGAGATGTACGCCATCGCGACATTTTGGCTGCGAGAAATCGGCGTGGATGGTTTCCGTCTGGATGCGATTAAGCACCTGATCGAAGTCGGCGAAAGGCAAGAAAATACCCCCGAAAGCCGCCGATGGCTCGGCGGCTATGAAGCGCATTTGGAGTCCGTCAAGCCCAACAGTTTCACCGTTGGCGAGATTTTCAACGGTCCCTCGTTTATTGTGTCGCGCTATGTTGCGGAAGGCGCTATTGATATTGGCTTCGATTTCAAGCTGTCTGGGGAAATGATCAGCGCTGCTCAGAGCGGTTCAAATCGCAACATCGGGCGCGCCCATCGTAATGCCATGCGAGACTATCCCCGCAACCAATTCGCTACCTTCCTCAGCAATCATGATCAAGACCGGCTGATCAACCGGCTGCTGCATGATGTCGACAGGAATAGGGTGGCTGCTTCGCTTCTCTTGACGGGTCCCGGCGTCCCCTTCCTCTATTATGGCGAAGAGATTGCGATGGCGGGCAGCAAACCGGACGAGCGCATTCGCAGCCCGATGCAATGGGAGAAGGGCGCATCGGCCGGGTTCAGCGATGGCGAAGACCTGTGGCAAGCATTACAAGACGCGGATAACCTGTCATACGCCAACGTCGTTGGCCAAACCGATGATCCTGATTCGCTGCTGAGCCATTACCGGCGTTTGATCCACCTGCGGAATGCGCATTCAGCGTTGCGGCGCGGCGAGCTTACGGCGGTCGACAGTTCGCAGCGTGGCGTCTATGCTTTCCTGCGCCATGATGATGAGGGCGCCCTGCTGGTTGTGATCAATCTTGATGATGAGCCCGCGACTGGCTTTTCGCTCTCTCTGGATGAGACGGACTTGTCATTGGGAAACGCGAGCCTGGTCTACGGTTCCGGCGCCATCGCCTCGCCGCGAATCAACTCGGGGGGCGGCTTCGACGGATATCAACCGGTGGAAACGCTCGCGCCACAGAGCATGATCATAATCGCATTCTAATTGGCTCTTCGCGTTGAACTACGCGGCTGAGCTCTGGTTGCTGGCTTAGGCGACTCACAGAGCGATCGCGCCACATTTTCCCTTAGCCACCGAGGGCGCCGAGAATTGTTTGCGAAATAGTCGTTTTCCGTGTGTCCTTCCTGTCTTGACGGTCAGTGTCTACGCGACCTGTTGCGGTGAAACTATATTCGGCTCATTTGGATTTCAACCGAAAAGGATACACTGCCCGGCGAGGCGGCGTTTTTCAAGTTTGTCGGATACGGTTATAATTGGTGACAAGTTCGAAGGAAAGTACCGAGGACTCGGCGATGACCGATTTTAACATCCGCCCCCTGGAACGCTCCGACCGAGAGTGGGTGGCGCATTTTCTTGATGAACGCTGGGGCACCACGCAGATTGTCTCCCGCGGCAAAGCTGTTTACGGTCATCTCTTGCCCGGATTCATGGCGGAACGAAACATGGCGCCCGCCGAAGATGACACGGAAGCCGAAGACGCTGTAGCCGAAAACATCGGACTGATTACAGTCCACATTGGGGACAAGGAGTGCGAAATCACCACGCTCAACAGCCTGTCAGAGTCGATAGGCGTGGGAACGGCTCTGGTTGAGGCGGTCGAGAACTGGGCGCGAGAAGCTGGTATCGAGAGACTCTGGCTGGTGACGACGAATGATAATTTGGCTGCGCTCAAATTCTGGCAAAAGCGAGGCTATGAACTGGTGACCGTCCATCGCAACGCCATTGCCGATGCTCGCCGCATCAAGCCGCAAATTCCTATTACCGGGCTTGATGGGATCACCATCCGCGACGAAATCGAATTGGAAAAGCGCATTTGACAAAGCTGTCGCTCGACCGTCAAGACAGCCCGAGACAAGTGGTTTCTATTCCCTGGAGCGGTCGGTCCCGCTATCCGCACTCTCCGATTCGGCGGCCCCCTCGGCCTTCAGTTTCCGCTCGCGCAAGAAACTTTCGCCGATGATCAGCAAGACGCCGCCGACGATGGCGTGATCGGCCAGGTTGCTGACATTGGATACGAGGCCGGGTATCTGATAGTGGATGAAGTCGATGACATGGCCGTATTGCAGTCGATCAATGACATTGCCGAAGGCGCCGCCGATAACAATACCCGTCGCAAGCGGCAGAAAACGCGCGCCCGGCGCGGCGCTGCGGAAATGCCACAGCATGATCCCTATGATCAGGAATGCCAGCAGGAGGAATAGATTGCCCGCCGCAGGCAGGATGCCAAAAGCCGCGCCGGTGTTGGAACTGCGTGTCAATTGGAAGAATGGCGCCAGCGTCGGAATCGGCTGGACGCTCTGGTATGGCTCTAAATTATCGACTATCCAGCCTTTGCTGGCTTGGTCGATGATGGCGGCGACAATGATTGCGCCGAGCAGGATGAACCACTTGCGCATAAGCGCTCCATGATAGCAGGATGCCGCTATTGTAGCATCGGATGCCGTGAAAGTAACACGTGACATATAATGTCGCTCCGGCAGTTGGACAGCCCGGTACGGGACGCGCCGGGCTGCTTGGTTGTATTGTTGAACAATCTTAGTGACCCTTTGTCTGCGCATGGTGAACGAATGCCGGGTTTCGTAAACTGGACGCTGGATGAACAGAAGCGCTTTTGGTTTGGGCTGGCCCGCGATGTCATTGAACTGTGGGGACTCGGCGCTTCGAGACTGTCCTGGCTGGGATATAGCAGCAATGCGGTCTTTAAGGTGACTGCGCCCCGCGGGATATACGTGTTGCGTTTGCATTTGCCGGGGCGGGTCCGCGCCGCCTACCTGGAATCCGAGTTGGCTTGGCTACAATACTTGCGTATGAATACGGATCTGCTGGCGCCGGCGCCAGTCCCTTTGCAAGAGGACGGCGCAGAAGTCCTTTTCACATCCCTAAAACCAGCGGAGCTAGCGCCGGATGTCGTCCTTTGCAGCCTCTTCGAGTACATCGACGGCGAGAGCCAGTCGGCCCAGGATCTTACCGCCGCCGACGTCCGGGCGGTCGGCGCCTATCTGGGAACGCTTCACCGCGAGGGGCAGTTTGAACCGCCGGACGGGTTTATGCGCCCAAGCATGGATTGGGAGGGATTGTTTGGCGACGAGTCGCCATACTCGGTACGGGATTCCATCATAAGGCCCACCACCGAGCAGGCTGATACCTTCGAGCAGGTAGAAGACCGCGTTCGTAGCGCGATGGCCGCGATTGACCGCGGGCCGGACAGTTTTGGACTCATCCACGGCGATCTGCTTGCGAAAAACATCTTGGGCTGTGATGGCCAGCCGGCGGCGCTTGACTTTGAATATTGTGGCTGGGGATATTTTCTCTACGACCTCGCGCCTTTGCTTTGGCAGCTCAAAGGGGAGCGCCCGAATGATTATGGTACGCTTGAAGCGGCCATGTGGGCCGGCTATACGTCGAAGACAGGGCTGGACGAGCGCATGCGCGCTCACTTGGAAGGTTTCATAGCGGCGCGTCAGCTTGCCTCTTGCCGTTGGCTGCTGGCCAATGCGGGCCATCCCGCGCTGCGCGAGATCGCGCCGAAATTGCTTGAAGACAGGACATCGGAACTGCGCGACTTCCTGAAAAACGGCGTATTGAACCGCACATCGCTCACCTTGTGACAGCCAAAATAGGCTTAAATTATTCATGTTGTCGAGACTGAATCCCCCCAAGGCGGATGCCTACAAACTGTATCTTGTATTGTCGGGCATACAGTCATTCGCCATGAGCATGGTCTTCACGGTCAATTTGGTCTATCAGGTCAAACAGGTGGGATTGAATCCGCTGCAACTGGTCCTGGTCGGTACCTGCCTGGAACTGACAGCCTTCTTGACAGAGATCCCAACCGGCGTCGTCGCCGATGTCTATAGCCGCCGCCTTTCCGTGATCACAGGCATCGCTCTGCTGGGGCTGGGTTTCCTGGTCGAGGGCAGTTTCCCCGTCTTCGAGGCGCTCTTGATAGCGCAGGTTGTCATGGGCTTGGGATATACCTTTCTGAGCGGCGCGCAATCGGCCTGGATTGTTGACGAGATCGGACAGGAGAGGGCCTCTATCGCTTTCGTTCGCTCGGCGCAGGTGGCGCAGGTTACAGGCTTCGCCGCGATCTTCGCCAGCGTCGCGGTGGCGAGCCTCAGTCTGCAGCTCGCGATTGTGTCGGCGGGAGGCATCATGTTGGCGCTTGCCTTGCTCTTGGTCTTGCTGATGCCCGAGGCAGGATTCCAGCGTCAGGAGGCGTCGCAGCGCGAGAGTTGGACGGCGCTCTTCGACACGTTTCGAAGCGGCCTGCGCTTGGTTCGCCGACGGCATCTTCTGATTTTGATCATGGCGGCTACGATCATACACGGCGCCTTCAGCGAAGGCTTCGATCGCTTGTGGACCGCGCATTTGCTGGGCAACTTCACCTTGCCGGCCCTCGGTCAACTGGACGAGATCGTTTGGTTTGGCATCATAAGCGCCGTAGGCATGCCGCTGAGCCTTCTCGCCATGGAATACATCAGACGCGGCGTCGACATGACAAGCAATCGCTCAGTGACGCTTGCCTTAACCGTTGTATACATCGCCATGATCGGGAGCGTATTGCTCTTCACGTTGGGGGAGAGTTTCCCGTTGCTGCTCCTTGGACTGTGGATCACCGGCGCCATGCGCGCGATTCGCAATCCGCTTATGGAAGCCTGGATCAACCAGCATACCGAATCCGGACTTCGCGCCACCGTTTTGTCCATCCAGGGGCAAGCTGATGCCTTCGGGCAGATCGCCGGCGGACCCGTGGTAGGCGCGGTCGGGCACTTTTCCTCCGTCCGCATGGCGATAACGATTTCAGCCCTGATGCTGGTACCTATCTTGGGCGTCTTGAGGCGCTCATCTCGTCCTGAACGCTAAGGCGGTTGTCGCAATCTTGTCCTTTGCGCTGTAGAATGAGCGCGCAAATAGCGAAGGGAGATCCCTGAGATATATGAATACAAAGTCCATGCTCGAAGAACTCAAGAATTTCGACACGCCGTCAATAACCAACGTGGTGGCTACATATCCCGCTTCCCCGCTCTGCCTCGGACTTTACAATCCCTGGAGCGAGAATTGGTACACCGATCAGTCGATTCGCTGTATGTACCCGGAACTGGGTCGTCGGGTCGGTTATGCGGTCACTTGTGTTTATGGCTTGCCCGATCCCGATTTCACGCGGCTTAGTTTCGGTGATGTGCTGGATGCTATCGAAGCGGCGCCGGGACCTACAATTCTGGTCATTCAGCAGAAGTTTCCGCCGGAAATCGCGGGAAAAGTCGGTTTGGCGGGTGGCAATATGGTCTCGGCGATGCGCGCGATCGGATGCGTCGGCATGCTGTCCAATGGTCCGTCGCGAGACCTGGACGAGGTGCGCGAAATGGACTTTCAGTACATGCTCAGCGGCGTGACGCCGGGCCATGGCAATATGGCGGTCCATGCCGTAAACGTGCCTGTTTCGGTAGCTGGCATGGACGTCGCGCCCGGCGAATTGATTCACATGGACGAAAACGGCGCTTGCAAGTTTCCCGCGGATCAATTGGAAGCTGTTCTGAACAACGCGCGCGCGCTGCAGAAAGAAGAAGCCGCTCGCATGAAAGCCTTGCAGGCGGCGAAATCGGCGGCGGAACTGCGAGCGATCTTCGCCGGGCATGCCTATGGCGATGACGATGATTCCTAGTCGCCAGACCTAGCGTCAAACTTCAGGTTATGCGAACTGCGGCGCCCATGCGACAAGCAGGCTTACTATCTTGCGGATCTCGACATTCCTGGAATCTTTTCGCCGGTTGCGCCCCGAGCGGCTGCCCCCAATGACCGCGCATCGCCGCCGCGCGCTGCGCGCCTATTACACCTTTCGCTTGGTCGCTCCCTTTGTATACTCCATGTGGCTGACGGTAGCGGCGCTCTACTTCGCCTCCGTCGTTACGGGCGATCCCTTTCGATTGGCGACATTGGCAGTCATGCTGGAGGCGGCGACGCTTGTTTTTGAAGTGCCAACAGGGCTCTTCGCGGACAGCTTTAGCCGCAAGTGGTCCATTGTCGTCGGCTACCTGATATGGGGCGGCGGATATCTTCTGCAAGCTTTGACTCCTGACTACTGGGTCGTTCTTTTATCGCAGCTTGTCTGGGGCTTGGGATTCACCTTTGTCAGCGGCGCGCCCGAGGCTTGGCTGGTTGATGAATTAGGCCAGGATGAGGCTTTGCCATTGCTTTTGCGCGGATCACAAATAGGGCAGGTTTCCACGGCATTAGGGATTGTTTTCGCGACAGTTTTGGGGACGATAAACGTTGCCTTGCCAATTGCCGTCGGCGGCATCGCTACAATTCTTCTCGCGCTCTTGCTGGGGCTGATCATGCCTGAGTATGGATTCCAGCCGGCGGGGAGAGAAGACAAAACGCTGCTCGCGCTTGCGGCGACGCTTAAAGCGAGCCTGCGCGAGTTAAAACGCCGTGACGCGCTTCGTTCTCTGGTCTTTATTGGGCTGGTGATTGGCGTTTCCGTGGGCGGCTATGACGCCTTGTACGCGCCGCATATTTTACAGAATTATGTGATACCCTTATTCGAGCCCGTGATTTGGTTTGGCATACTCTTTGGCTGCGTGACGGTTCTCAGCATTCCGGTCTTGGAACTCGTGAAACGATGGCTCCAAGGCAGCCGGGGGCGGCAGGCAGCGACGATACTTGCCTGGTTTGCGATGGGGACGGTCTTGAGCAATCTCGTATTTGTCTGGGCGGGGGACTTCTATCTCGCGGCCATTGTCTATTGCCTGGGCCAGACGCTTCGGACCGTCACCAAACCACTTTTCATGGCTTGGATCAACGAGCATACGCCCTCTGAGGTGCGTGCCACCGTAATTTCCATGTACTGGCAATCCAATGCCCTCGGGCAGATTCTGGCGGCGCCGGTCTGGGGCGCGCTCGCGAATTTGTTCTCTTTGCGCATTGCCTTAACAGGGGCGAGCCTCTCCCTCGCGCCGGTGATGCGCATTTATCGCAGTCGGCGCTTCAAGAGCCCTGCGCTCTCATAATCAGGCGACTAAGTCTTGCGTCAGGATTACGCTGGATGAATACACTGAAGACAAAGCCAAAACATAAAGCAGGAGGACGACGATGCAAGGGAAACGCGTATTGATCACCGGAGCGACTAACGGCATCGGCAAATTCGCCGCGCTGGAATTGGCGAAGATGGGCGCAAATGTCGTTATCGTGGGGCGCAATGAAGCCAAAACTCGCGCCGTACTGTCGCAACTGATCGCGGACAGCGGCAACGACAACCTGCACATGCTGCTGGCGGATCTGTCATCGATGGACGAAACGCGCCGCGCCGCCGCCGAATACCTGCAGAAGCATCAGCGCCTTGATGTGCTGCTCAATAACGCCGGCGCGGTCTTTTCCGAATTCCAGGCTTCTGTCGACGGCTATGAAATGACCTTCGCGCTCAACCATCTGAGTTACTATCTGCTGGCGCTGCTCCTGGTCGATACCTTGAAGAACACCGCGAGAGAACATGGCGAAGCGCGCGTAATTAATGTGTCATCCAGCGCGCATCGCAACGCCAGCCTGCGCTTGGATAACCTGCGCGATCATACCGGGCATAGCATGATGAGCAGCTACGGCGCCAGCAAACTGATGAATGTGCTCTTCACCTATGAGTTGGCGCGGCGCCTGCAAGGCGCCGGCGTGACTGTCAACGCGGTGCATCCTGGCTTGGTTGCGACCGGCTTCGGCCACAATATGCGCGGCATTTGGGTCCCCATTATCAAGATTTTGCAAAGACTGTTTGCGATATCCCCGGAAAAAGGCGCCGAGACGCTGGTCTATCTCGCTTCTTCAATTGATGCGGCAGGCATCACCGGCAAGTACTGGGATCGCAAACAACAGAAGGAGTCCAGCGCGAACTCTTATGACCGCGAACTGCAGAAACAGCTTTGGGACTTCAGCGCCGAGGCGACCGGTATAGGCTAAAATCGGGGCGGAACTGGCGGCAATACAAAGCCCTCGTCCGCCTCTTCAAACGCGATAGCGGCCGCGACGGCATTCAGGTTGAGCGGACCATACAAATGAGGGAATCGCTCATCGCATCCTATCGTGTTGACGGTGCTATGCTTGGGGTGGGCTGGCGCTTCCCAGCGCAATTCGGATACGAGCTTGCATTCTTCTATGCAAAGAAGCAGCAAGTCCGATCGGTTCCGATAGAAGTTATCCGCGACGGTTAGGACCTGCTCGAGCCGCGAACAATGAATAAAGCCTTCGGATTCGAGGGAAGGCGCGCTGTAGCGCCCGGTCGCTTGAGCCTGGGCCCAGTCCGAACGGCTGACAATGTGATAAATCATCGCAGCGCTTGATTGAGGTCGGCGATGAGATCAGCCGGGTGCTCCAAGCCAATGGAAACGCGCAATAGGTTGGACGGCGTATCCGAATCTTCTTCAATCGATTCGCGATGTTCGATCAGGCTGTGTGTGCCGCCAAAACTGGTTGCGCTGGTGAAGAGCCTTAGTTTATTCACGACGTCGATGGCGGCTTGTCGACCGCCGCGCACCTGCATCGACATTAACCCGCTGCCGACGCGCATCTGCCGTCGAGCCAGGTCATATTGTGGATGGCTGGGATGATGCGGGTAGAGCAGGCGCTCAACCTTGGGGTGTTCCGCTAGGAAACAGGCGACTTCCGAGGCGTTTTCGCTATGGGCGCGGACACGATAGGACAGGCTCTGCATGCCGCGCAGCGTCAACCAACTGTTCATCGGGGACAAGACCGAACCGCCGATTCTAACCAAGCGCATGACGCGCTGCGCGAATTCGTCATTCTCGCGGAATACAATGACGCCGCCAAGCACATCATGATGGCCCGCGATGTATTTGGTCAGCGAATTAACCACAATATCGCCGCCGAGCCGCAAGGGATTCTGCGCGACCGGCGTAGCCACCGTGTTGTCGACCAGAACCGCCGCCCCATGTTGATGGGCTATTTCGCTTATCGCCTTGATATCCGCCAGGCGTATCATCGGATTTGTCGGCGATTCAAAGATCACCAGCCGGGTCTCCGGGCGCATGGCGGCGCGGAGCGCCGCCAGGTCGCTCATATCAACGAAACTTGTCTCCAGCCCCCATGGCGCGAAGAATTCCTTCAACTGGACGCGGATCCCAAAGTACATGTCGTCGCTGGACACGATATGATCGCCCGGGCGCAAGGCTTGGAAAATCGTCAGCATGGCTGCCGATCCGCTGGAGATGGCATGCGCCGCGGCGCCGTATTCCAGCTTGCGCATGGCCTCTTCCAGCGCTGCGCGATTCGGGTTCTGATAACGCGTGTAGATCAACTCTTCCGGATCATGCTCCAAGCCCGTTGTCTCGTATTGGAAAGTCGTGCTTAGGACAATAGGCGGGACAATTGCTCCGCTGGAGGGGTCGATAGTTGAATTGTGGACTGCGTAGGTTTCTGGTCTCTGCGGCATGCGAATAAACCTTCATCACGGCTCTCGTCGGCGCCAATGATAGCGGTATTCAGCCGCTTATGCCATTGCGCCCGGCAAGAATGGAGCGAAATCTTCAGCCGAATTCACCGGATTGGTGTAGAATCTGGATGTAAGCCTCTTCCTTTGCTTGCCAGTAGGCAGCGATTACGGAGGGATAAACGATGCCTGATATGTTTGTTAAACTATACGAATTGCCGCCGCTTGAACCCGAGATCGCTTTTCAGCGGGATCAAGGAATCACGATCAGACGCTGTATGACGCCGGAAAAGCGACTCGTAACCGAATGGATCGATGAACACTTCAATCACTACTGGTCTAGCGAGGCCAGCGTCGGTTTCTCTAGCCATCCGACAACGGTCATACTGGCGCATCGACGCGACCAATTGCTGGGCTTCGCTTGCTACGATACGACCTTCAAAGGCTTCTTTGGGCCGACGGGGGTTGATGAGCGGGAACGGGGGCGCGGGATAGGCACCGCTCTATTGATCAAATGCCTGCACGAGATGCGCAACGCCGGTTATATGTACTGTATCATCGGCTGGGCAGGACCCACGTCCTATTACGAAAAAGCGGTTAACGCCGTGAAAATCCCCGGATCTGAACCGTCTTACGCCTACAAAGGCTTGTTAGGCGCCGATGCTGTCTTTCGCGACGGCGCGCCAAGCGAATCTTTCCTGGAGAATCCCAACCGAGTCATAGCCGGGCAAGACGCTGATTTGCCGCATATACAACAGCATTGATGATCTCGGTCAAGCCTCGCCCCTTGCCCATCGAAATATCTTTGCCGAAAAACGTGAAAACCACCTCGCCATTGATGGCCGCGACTTGTTCCAAGGGGGCTCCCGAACAGGACTGGTCCAGTATCGCGCACATCGCCATTGCCGACAAACCTTGCGGATTTAGCACATCGAAATGAAAGTCCAGCGTGCCGTCTGGGCGATCAATGGCCCAGACGAAAGCTTCGGATTCGCAGCCGATCACGCGCTGCGCCTCCTCATAGGGTTTGGTGGCGACCGAAGCCGGAACGGGTTCAAAGTCGTCGGAAATGGCGATCAAAAAGTCGATGCGCTCATCCCGCGTGGAAATGAAACCGAAATCGTCGAGGTAATCCTGAAGTTTGGGCGGATATCCTGGCATGGGAGGACCTGCTGTGGCTGTAGGCGCGTCGGGGAGGGCGCTTGCGCCTTCCCCGATACTGTGGATTCCTCTGATTATTTTTCGATGGGAAGACCGACGCTGTTGCCCCACTCGGTCCAGGAACCATCATAATTGCGCACATCGGAGAAACCGAGCAAATTCCTCAGCACAAACCAGGTATGGCTGCTGCGCTCGCCGATGCGGCAGTAGGCGACCGTGGGCTGTTCCGGGTTCAAGCCGATCTCGTCGAGGTAGATCGCTCGCAGTTCCGCGGCGGTCTTGAAGGTGCCGTCCTCATTGGCGGCGCGGGACCAGGGAACATTATCCGCGCCCGGGATATGCCCCCCGCGCACCGCGCCCTCTTGCGGGTAGCCCTCCATGTGCAGTTTTTCGCCAGTGTATTCGCCCGGGCTGCGGACGTCCACCAATTGTCCATGATCCTGAATATGCGCGAGTACGCCGTCGCGGAAGGCGCGGATTTGGCTGTCATCGCGTTCCGGCGCGCTGTAAGATGTTGGGCTGATACTCGGTTTTTCGCGCGTCAGCTCGCGGCCCTCCTCAGCCCATTTCAGGCGACCGCCATCCATAACCTTGGCATTGCTGTGGCCGAATAGCTCAAATACCCAGAGCGCGTAAGTCGCCCACCAGTTGCTCTTGTCGCCGTAGAAGACGACGGTTGTTTCCGAAGTGATGCCGATGCGGCTGGCCAGCGCCTCAAAACCGGATTTGTCCAGATAGTCGCGCCGCAGCGGGTCGTTGAGGTCCTTCACCCAATCTACCTCCACCGCGCCGGGAATATGTCCGCTCGGATAGAGCAGGGGGTCTTCGTTCGATTCGATGATGCGGATACCAGCCTCGTTCAAGTTTGCGGCGACCCAGTCCGTCGATACAAGCTTATCGGGATTGGTGTAGCCGCGACTGTTGATATCACTCATTCTTTACGCTCCTTCTTCAACATATTTGATCGGAATCCTGCCGGCGGTTCGTACCATGTCTTCAATCAAAAAAGCCAACCCCGGCGGGTTGACTTCTTGGTTTCGAACAACCGTGTTGCTGGCAAAGCAAACAATCCCGCCTAGTCGTCAGTATCCCTACAACAGCATGTGATTCTCATTTCTAGTCGTCTGCCTTTGCTCATGGACATAAGCTAGCATAGCTTTTGCGACTTTTCAAGCAGCTATGTTTGTCGATCGCTATTGCTCACCGCCAGCATTATAAGAGCCGAATGCGGATTGCTTGGCCTCAGGTCTCCGGCGGCAAGTCCAAACTGCCTGCAAGGTCCTGGAGGCAAAGGAGGGAGTTTTCCAGTTGAAGGCTAATGTGAATCCCGCGCGGGACGCGCGCGTGAAAACGGGCGCGTCCGATATTGCCGATGAGGGGCTTGCGCTTGAGGACGACGTAAACGCCGGCGTCGTCCCTTTCAGTCGCCAGCTTCCAGCTCATTGCCGCCCGCAATCGCACGCTGACATAAAGGTGATTGTCCTCGGAACGCGACAGATTGACTTCAGCGTATTCCGCTTCCAGGTAGAAGCTGCCGGGCGCCCGAACCTCCCATTGATAGTTGCGGGACATTGTCGTCAGGTCGCGGATAGAAACGAGAAGATCGAGCGCGCCCCGCAGCTTGTTCAGCATTCGCATTAGAGTTCTTCCAAGTGTGCCGCGACCCAGCGTTCATACGCTCGGCGCAACTTTAGGCTATTTTCCCCAACCGCGCCATCGCCTACAGGGCGGTCGTCGATCTCGACAATGGGAATAAGGCCTCTGCTGCTGCTGGTGAGAAAGGCTTCACGCAACTCGGGCAGATCATCGATATGCGGCGCTTGTAGACGAAGCGGCAAAATCTCCCGGCAGACTTCGAGAACGATCCGGCGTGAAATGCCCGCAAGGATGCCGCTGCCGGCTGTGTAGAGTTGTCCGTCAATGATCGCGTAAAAATTGCTGGACGCTCCTTCCAGCATGAATCCACTTTCGTCTAACAAGATGATCTCGTAGATCCCCGGCGCTATCGCGTCTTGCAATTTTGCTCGGATGTGCATCCAGCCGCTGGTCTTGGCGGACGGTCCCTGCCGTTGCTCGGCGCCGGAAGTGACGCATCGGACTCCCTGCCTGACAAGCGCGTCATCGGGCGGATTGTAAGGTTCAAGCGTGATCAATAGCGTGTCCGGCCGCGATGTTGGTATGGAAATGCGAAATCGGACATCTCCGAAATCCGACGCCAATATCATCGCTCTCAGCGCAGCTTTCAATTGCTGGCGATCGTAATCGAGTGGAATGCCCTGGTAGCGCGCGGAGGCTTCAAGACGATCCAGGTGCGCGTCAAAGAGCAGCGCTTTTGTGCATTGCCAAGTATTGCCCACCGTATATACGCCGTCGAAAGGTTCAAAAGCGACAGCCTCGGCCAGGCTGCTTGCTGAATATCCCACTTTTTCCAAGCCGCGAGGGCTAAGTCGGCGAACAATGGCAGGCATTTCAGGCGCGGGGGCTCAACGCTGCAACCAAGTCTCGCGATAAAGATTCCATTGAGACTGATCAAGGTCTTGGTCGGAAAAAATTGCCACGCCGGTTAACCGGGACTTGTCGTCCGCCGCCAACCGGGACACGCCGAGTATAACACCATCCAGCGCGGCTGACATTGTTTCAACCGAGGGGTTGTGGGCCGCGCTCGGTCCGCCATAGTTGGGGATGCTGACCAGAATACGCGTGTCGCCTCCGAGGAGATTGATATAGGTTTCGACGTGGTAGGCCACCCAATTGATGTAGTCCAGCGTGTCTTGCCGGTAGCTCTGGTACATGAGCAATACGACTTCATCGGCGGAAACCATAACCCGCTGCTTATAATTGGACGACCACATCGTGCCCGGCGCTATCGATGTCAGCGGGACCAGCCCCGGGACGCTCGGCGTCAAGTCCGCGGGTACAGCTACAGCGATAGGTTTCTCGAGGCCAATGGCGGATCGCACGCTGCGTATGAGTCGGATAAAATCATCGTTCTCGTCGTAGAGCGGTTTGACGTCGAGCAAGATGCCGTCGAATCCCAGGTCTTCGACTAGCAAACGACTGAAATCCGCGACATTCTCGTGCAATGCCATGCTATCCAGGCGATAGCCATCTACGGGGTCGAGATTCGTCCAGATCTCGATCCAGGCGTAAATCATCGCTTCTTGATGCCGCGCTTTGAATCTCTGGACAAAGTTGGCGACGCCCGCCCGCGACTCCATAAAGCCGCCCGCGCCTTGCGTGCCGCCGCTCCAGCGCCCTTCAATATTCAAGGTGCTGGCGTAGGCGTAAAGTTTCCCGATCTGATTCTGTTTCAGCCATCCGGCAAACTCGCTGATTCTGGCGTCATCGACCCGGTCATGCGTCCAGGCTCTGTCGAGCCAGATGCCATTGTCGTATGTGACAGTTTCTCCACCCTTTAATGCCCCCAAGCCGAATACGACGCCTGCGACAAGCAAGAGGCCGGCTGGAATGCCAAGGAAAATCCGCCACATTGGGGCTGAAGTCTTCGGCTCGCTCAGTCTTGGGGGAGTCGATACCGCTCGCCGCCGCCGACGCCTGGAACTTATCGTCGGCTTTTGTCTGCTAAACAGTTTAATGATGAAAGCCATTAGCCCGCTCTCTTTTTTATAAACCGCGTCGCTCATGCGACGAGAAGGCTGGTTATTTTGCCGCGCGGCGGTTCTTCTCGCCGATTATGCGCCGAGCGGCTGTGGCGGAACTGCCTGCGGCTGTGTTTTCGAGCATGGACATGGACGAAACCGAAAGATCGCGCACCTTTACGACCTTCAAAAGTATAGCACAGTTACAATTGCGCACTAATAAGATTAGCTGGCAACGGGCGCATTTCAATATTTTGGCAGATGTCCACAGGGCAATCGCTTCAAAATTGGAATCTTGTGGAGAAATGCAACGAACAAAATAAAAGTTCACCACAGAGACATACAAAAGATCATTTCTGTTTGCGGGAGTTTCAGCGAAACGCCCCTACATCGCCTCCTTTTTTGGCAGGCAAGAGCTTAAATCTCGGTGCTCTCGGTGTCCTCGGTGGTTAATTGCCAATAATCTGAAATACACCCGCTGGCAAACGCGCGAGCGCCGCATGCGATTGCTGCTGGACCGGGGGCAAGGCTCAAGACCAAAGCCGCCTCAAGCGCTACGGAATGCCCAGAGCCGGTTGCAGCCTCTTTACAAGAGGCGGCGCCAATACGATTAGCCCAATTGCGATGGAAGTTAGCACGGCTAGCAATACTGAAGCCGCGGCCACGTCCTTGGCCACTCTCGCCATTGGATGCAAGTCGGAAACAGCCAGATTCACCGCCGCTTCAACCGCCGCATTGAAAAACTCGGCCAGCCACACCATGCTCGTCGCGAGAATGAGCAGAGCCCATTCGTTCGGACTGACTTCCAGCCATATCATCAGCAGCAGGACAACGAAGGTCGCCAGCAATTGAATCCTGGTATTCTTTTGATAGCGAAACATGTAGCGGCATCCCGCGATCGCGTACATGAGGCTGCGCCAGCGATTGGCGCTTAGAACCGGGCTGTGCGCGGCCGGGTCGTGTTTTGCGCTATTCGCATGATTATCGGCGCTACCTTCGCCCATCATTCGCCTCCATACTTGTCCACGATGGCAGGATTTATCCCGATTGACGCCAAAGCCACCGCTTGTTCCTTCCACATCGCTTGTCTCGCTTTCTCGGTATCGTGATCATGGCCCAACAAGTGCAGGAGGCCATGCACGGCGAGCATGCAGATCGTGTCCTCAACGTTCAGATTGCGTCGTTTCGCGGCGCGCTTGGCATAGGGATAGGCGATTAGGATGTCTCCAAGGTAGCTGCCATCCCTGTCCGTATCGGCGGGCGCTGGACCGGCGGGAAAGGACAAGACATCGGTCGCGCTGGCTACTTGGCGATATTCCAGATTCAAGCGTCGGACGGAGTCGTCGTCGGTTACAACAAGGGTCAGTTGCGAAGGCGAATCTGTCCGCAGTTGTTTCAAGACTGTCTCGGCCGCTTGTCGAAGGCGAGACGCGTTCACCGGATAAACTTGCTGGTTCTGAATATAAACGGTGAAGCTCACGCGCTTTCATTCGCTTCGTCAGAAACGCTCGCGGGCTGCATTTGCTGATTGGTTTTCGTGCCGTTTCGTTTGGGAAGAGGCGGCACATCATCCAGAGGCTCATCGTCGTCCATGATAGTTGGCAAGGGGATGCTTTCTAGGTCCGGCGACGGAGCTCTTGTCATCGGGGGCAATTCCGGCGCATGCTTAACCCCGGCTTTGCTTTCGAAGTGAGCGTTGGCAACTTGTCGCTCGCCAGTTGCGAGTACGGGCTGAGATTCTGGAATAACATCCGGGATCGGGGCGGTCGCGTCGCTGGCCGAGGCGACGCTTGAAGCGGCTGCCGGCTCTTCGCGCGCGCTGCCGGGGACCACGGACTTGACGGCTCGGGCATAGTCAATCCTGGTGTGGAACAATCCCTTAAAGACGTCGATAAAGGTCTCTTCGATCTTGCGCAGATCATTTAGCGTCAGTTGGGAGGCATCCAGTTGCCCGGCCTTTCGTTTGCTGTCTACGATTCGGTGGACGAGCTCGGTTATCTCCCGGTTGCTTTCCGGATGAACAGCCCGAATCGCCGATTCGCAACTGTCCGCCAGCATCAGAATTGCAGTTTCGCGGCTCTGCGGTATGGGACCGGGATAGGAAAAGTCCGCAGGATCTACTTCCGCAGCATCTTTTGCCGCGTCCAGCGCCCGCTGATAAAAGACGAATACTTCTGTCGTGCCATGATGTTCGCGAATGAAATCGCGAATGCGATTGGGGAGGTTGTAATTCTTTGCAATGTGGTCGCCTTCAATGACATGGTCAACGATGATGTCCGCGCTGCGATAAGGGTCGTTCAGCCCGTCGTGAGGGTTGCGCATCTGCTGCTGGTTCTCTGTGAAAAAATACGGATTGCTCATCTTGCCGACATCGTGATAGAGCGCCGCGACATGCGTCAACTGCGTGTCGGCGCCGATAGCCTCCGACGCTTGTTCAGCCAGGTTGGCGACTTGCAAGGAATGCTGATAAGTGCCCGGCGCCTCGCGCAGCAGGCGCTGCAAAAGCGGTTTGCTGGGCTGGCTCAAATCCATGAGCTTGAAGGGAGTGGGCAGATTAAACAGCACCGTCAAGATGTACATAGCGGCGAAGGATGTTGTCGGAACGATGAGCAGGCCGTTGAAAAATCCCTGTATCAGGTTCGAAGGGACCAGCGCGTCAAAACCAATCAAGAGCGCGAAGATTGCGACTACGGCGACATTGCTGATGCCGACGACCAAGCCCGACAGAAAATAGTTGTTCAGACGCCCGGCATTACGCAGGGTGAGAATCGCGCTGATGTTCGCCGCTGCTACAAGACTCGCGTTTTCTAATGAGGGACTGCGGCCCAGTATGCCGGCAAGAAACGCGAACCCGATGGTGGCGACTATGGCGAGATTGGGGCGGCTCAATGCCACGTAAAGGATGCCCAGCGCAGCCGCGGGCATCAGGTATATGTTCGATGTGCCGAAGGATCGTACAGCAACCAGGGCGATCAAAAAGAGCGCCGCTTGCAGCAGCAAGCTCCCGGTATCCGAGAGGAGCAGGTGTAATTCAAAGCGACTGATGTACAGACCGATCATCAGCGTAACCATAGCGCTTGCCAACACGGCGCGCAGGATGCGGGAGCCTCGGTTGCTCGTTTGCGCCAGCAGCCCTAACTCTTGCAAAGCCTCGAAAGATAGATTGTCGATGCGCTGATTTGCCGGCGCGACAATCTGACCAGCAATAAAATGGCGCTGTTGCGGCTCAACGTTGCCGACCGCCAACTCGCGGTCAAGCGCCGTTTGCTCAGGATTCTCGAAGGTATTGGCGCGGATGACGTCGCCGGTGATCATGGTTACGACATGGCTTTCCTGCGGGGATAAACGCAAGCTGACCTGAGTCGGCAATTGATCGCGTTCGTGCTGCAAATCAGAATTGCGAATGGGATCGCGCATAACGCGTTCCAATACCGATATGATCTCGTTGCGCGCCAAGGTCCAGCGTTCCTCTGGCAATTGAAGCATCGCGACAATCGTCTCGCGGTCGTCATCCAGAATGAGAGACGTAATTTCGTTGACGTCGGCGACTTGCTGATCTAACGAGGCGAATGAATCGGCGCGAACGTTGTCGATAAATTGCAGGATATTTTCGGTCAAGACCCGCTGTTGACGAGCCACATTCGGATCCGGCGAGTGGTATACCGTGGGGACTTGTTCGAGGACATTCTGTCTTTCTTGCTCGATCAGTATTTCACTGACGAACAAACGCTCTTCTTGCGCGATGATATCTTCCGCTGGCACCGACCCAACAACAAGATTGGCTGTGCTGCTCGCGCCAAGGAAGATGTCATCGAAAGCCACAATGGCCGTGCAGCAGCCGATAAACAGTAGCGCGAACAGCAGCAGCAGCAAGGAACGAAGAGCAAACTGCGTGCGATCCGACGCGGGGCTGAATCGTTCTTCCAGAATATCCGTGAGGCGGAGGACCATCGCTTCAACTCAAGAGCTCTTTTACCAGGGAGTTGACCTGTTTGCCGTCGGCGCGGCCGCGAACCTGTGGCATAACAGCCCGCATGATCGCCCCCATCTCGCGCAGGGAGCTGGCGCCGGTCTCGTCAATTGCCCTCCGAACAATCTGCCGGAGTTCGTCCTCAGTAAGCCGGCTTGGCAGAAAGCTCTCAATCGTTTCCAGGTCGAATCTCGCGCTCGCTATTTCCTCAGCGCGTCCCGCCGCTTCCAATTCGGCAATAGTTTCGCGATGTTGCTTGGCTTCCTTTTGCAAGACAGCTTGCACGCCCTCATCGTCGAGCGGGGTTCTCGTATCTATTTCGACCTGCTTTATCGCGCTGTTGAGCAGCCGAATCGCATTGCGGCGTTGGCTGTCTTTGGCCTTCATCGCTTCTTTCAGCGCGGATTGCAATTCTGCTTTCAGTACACTCATATTTCAGTCTTCACATTCTCGCGCATCGCATCAGAACGAGCCCCTAAGCGATTCGCATTTCAAGCCGCCCATGCCCGGCATTTGGACCCCTGCCTTTGAACAGACGCGGTACTTGATGACCATAAGCTATAAGCGTACTGTACCATGAATCACGCCGTCCGTGAATTCTCCCAGATCTGTGGCGCAGATGCGGTTGCTTAAGTCACTCGGATGCACAGCCTGGACCCGCATGTAATTGTCCGTATAGCCGCTATGAAGGAAGCCTTCCGGCGTAGCGGCGGTGATTTGCTCCCACAGCACATGCTGCCGCGTGCCCGCGAGCCTCGCCGCGAAGTTTTTTTCCATAGAGTCGGATATGGCGAGCAGTTCAGCGCTTCGGTCTTTCATGACCTGGCTGCTCACCTGGTTTTTCATGCGGCTGGCTGGCGTTCCGGGGCGGCTGCTGTAACGAAAAACGTGAAGCCCGTCGAAACCCATCTCCTCGATGAACGCGCGGGAGGTCGCGAATTCCTCCTCGGTCTCGCCGGGGAAACCTGCGATTACATCGGTTGTTACGCGCGCTTCTGGGATGGCCTCTCGCGCGGCCTGCATCAGCGCGCGAAACGCCGCTTGATTGCTGTTGCGCCGCATGCGTTTCAAGGTGGCGTCGCAGCCGCTCTGCAAGGGCAGGTGCAGGTGACGGCAAAGACGGGGATCCTGCCATAACTCGAAGAAACCCGGCGCAAGATCCCAGGGCTCCAGCGACGAGAGCCGCAGGCGAGGCATGTCGCTATGCCGCAACAGAGCCTGGACCAACTGCGCAAGTCCGTCAAGATGGCCTTGGTCCTGCCCATAGCTGCCGAGGTGTACCCCGGTTAGCACCGCTTCTTGATATCCAAGCTGGCGCAGCGTGTTCACTTCCCGCAGCAGCTCGTCGATCGCGCGGCTGCGGCCGGGCCCCCGGGCTATCGTCGTCACACAAAACGTACATTCGTTGTCGCAACCGTCTTGCGCTTTCACGAATGCCCGGGTGCGGCTGGGGCTTCGGGCGGGGGGCTTCCGCTCGATCGGCTCATGGTCGAAGACCTTGATCTCTTCGCCAGTGACGATGGACGCCAAGTTGTCTTTGTCGGCATTGCTTATTACGCGAGCGATGCCGGGCAGCGCCTCAAGCTCCTTCGGCGCGATTTGAGCGTAACATCCCGTCACTGTGGTCTCCGCTCCCGGATTGGATCGATGGAACTCGCGGACCAGTTTGCGGCTGGTTTTGCCCGCCTCCCGCGTGACGGCGCAGGTGTTCAAGACAAAATGGTCGGCATCTTCCGGGCGCTCGACGACCTCGTGGCCCATGCCCTGAAACTGACGAGCCATGGTGTCGATTTCGCTCTGATTGAGGCGACAGCCCACCATTCGCAGATGCACTTTCATAATTTTGCGTCCCCTCCGCCAGCAGCGCTCGGGCTGAAAACGGTAATATCGTCGAAATCAACAACTACGCCGCCGCCGCCTGTCTGCGTCGCTTGCGCGATCAATCCCAGTTGCCCTTGCAAAGGCGCCGGCGCTTGAAACCCTTCTACCATACGTCCGCCGATACATTCGCCGTTTGTGAAGGTGCTGCTTGCCCCGGGCTCATCGGGAATACAAAGCATCGCTTGTACTCCGTTGACAAAGAACTGCAGTTCCGATCCTTGAGCGATGACGCGGATCCTGTTCTGCGCCCCCAAGCCTTGGTAAATGCTTGGGGAAGGGATCCAAGTGCTTAATACTTCTCGGGCGCCGTCGACGATCCGTTCAAGCGCATAATAGCCATCGCTGCTAATAAGAAAAGCATAGTAGTGGGGGCCCGCTGCCGGGTCAAGGACTTGTCGCAGGGCAGCGCTCAGCAAGGCGGACCATTGAGCAATGCCGCAGAAAATCACGGCTGGGAAATCGCAGGCTTCTTCTGATGGGTTTTGCATGGCGACGACGATGCCAAAGGCGTTATCGATCGGGCCGGCTACTGCGCTGGCTGCAACGCTGATGTCAAAGTCAACAAAATGATGACGCGCAACTGACCAACTGGCGGTTTGCGCGCTGGAAAGCGCCAGCCGCAATCGACCATCTGCGATCGTCGCGCTCTGCTGACCATCGTAAAGATCCCACTCGTCAAGATAGCCGTCGAAGCTCGCAACATAGAGCAGGTCGCCTGGAGCGCCGACGAGCGGGTCCCTGGCGCGATCAAGATGGGCGTAGAGGAGGTTGCCCGCGACCAGCGCCAGCAACAATACGATGATTGCTGACCTGGGTCTTGCCAAGCCGTGGAGCGTTCGCAGACGGCTAGTGGATTCCGTCACAAGGACATTACTCATCGTTTGACTGCCGCGCGATTGTATCACAGTCAACTGTTGGCGTAAACGACCTTGGCGCATGATCCCTGGGCAATTGCCGAATCGCCGAGGGCGCATTTCAATATTTTGGCAGATGTCCACAGGGCAATCACAGCAAAATCGATATACGTCGAATATCACAGGAATCTGACAAAATGGCGGGGCGGCTGATGGTCAGTGTCTACGCGACTCGCTGAGCCGCCCATTTTCATCGACCTTTTATTCGCGGGTGTTTCAGCGAAACGCCCCTACATCGCCTCCTTTTTGGCAGGCAAGAGCTTAAATCTCGGTGCTGCCGGCCAGTGTCGGCGGTCAGTGTCTACGCGACCTACGCGACCCTCGGTATCCTCGGTGGTTAATTGCCAATAATCTTGAAATGCCCCCGTAATTTTCCTTGACAAGCGCGCGTGATGAGGCTAGAGTATTGACCGTAAGAACTGGCGAAACGACGCAAACAATGGATTTGAAGATTTCGACCGGAACCATTACCACTATGTCCATGACTATGATGCCCATTAGGGCCCGTAGTGGAGGTTTCGGCTTGCTGTAAGCGATTCAAAAGAAAGCAACAGACAGGCGTGTGGACAACCTCCACGCGCCTTTTTTATTGCGTTGGCAAGGGAGAGGGGATGAAGATGAGCAGGTTGACCATGAAATTCGGCGGCACATCGGTAGGGTCTTCGGCGGCAATACGCCAGGTTGTTGCTATCGTCAGCGAGAACCTGAAAAGCGGCGATGAATTGGCTGTCATTGTCTCGGCGATGTCCGGCGTTACCGATCAATTGCTGGATTCCGCGCGCGCTGCCGCGGCCGGGGATCAAAGTCGCTACCTGCGCATCAACGCCGACATTCACGCCCAGCATTTTGCGGTGATCGAGGAATTGATCTCAAGCGAGTCGGGGCGCTTGGCTGTGGCGCAAGAGCTTGAGCAACTGCTCAAGGCGCATCTGGAATTATGCGAGGCGATTCGTATTCTGGGCGAGGCGACTCCCAGAATATGCGACTCAATAGTTTCATTTGGGGAACGCCTGAGCAGCCGCCTTATCACCGCCGTCATGGCAGCGGGGGGCCTGCCCGTTAAACAGTACGATTCCAGCCGATTTGTCATCACAGACAGCAACTTCCAGGATGCGGATCCACTGTGGGATGAAACCGAATCGCGCATCCGCGAAGGGCTTTTGCCCGAATTGCGGGACGGCGTCACGCCCGTCATCACCGGGTTTATCGGCGCTACCCCGGACGGCACGCTCACGACCTTAGGGCGTGGCGGCAGCGATTTCTGCGCGGCCATCATTGCAGCCTGCTTAGAGAGCGACGAGCTAATCATCTGGACGGATGTAGACGGCGTGATGACGACCGACCCGCGTTTGGACAGCCGGGCGCGCGTATTGCCTTATGTCTCGTACCAGGAAATCGGAGAACTGGCTTTTTATGGCGCGAAGGTCTTGCATCCCAAGACCGTACAACCCATCGTCAGCCGCAACATTCCTTTACGCGTGCGCAATACCTTCAACGCCGCGCATGCCGGGACATTGATCGGACCTCGCAGCCATGCCAGCGAAACTGTCATCAAAGCCATTACCAATATCAATGATGTGAGCATGCTCACCGTTAGTGGCAAAGGCATGCTGGGCGTGCCGGGCATCGCCGGGCGGACATTCCTGGCGACGGCAAGAGCCGGCGCCAACATTTTGATGATCTCGCAGTCATCGTCAGAACAGAGTTTTTGCTTCACAGTCATTGACCCGGTGGCCGGCGATGTCAAGGCGGCGGTTGAACAGGAGCTCCAGCGCGAAATCCAGCATAACAATATCGATAGCGTCGATATCTTGAGCGATATTGTCATCATAACGGTGGTTGGATCGGGCATGCGAGGCACGCCGGGCGTCGCCGGGCGCGTCTTTTCGCTTTTGGGTGAACACCGGATCAACGTCTTGGCCATCGCGCAAGGTTCCTCCGAATGCAGTATCTCCTTTATCATCAACGAATCCGACTTGGAACGCGCCGTTACCCAGTTGCATTCACTGGCTTTGGAAACGGCTGAAAACGACCGTATCAACGGCAAGGGAAGCCCCTGTTGACAGGGCAAGACTCTCGCTAAAGCTCAAGTGGCGATGAGCGATTCAAGGATCGCCTGCCAATGTGTGAAGAGAATCAAATGGCCCGCGCTTGCTTCCAGGCGCAAACGGGAATCAGGAATCATTGACGCCATTCGCTGCCCAACGATTGGCGAGGAGAATCTATCCGACTCGCCCCACCAGATGTCCACTTGGATCCGGATTGACTGCAAATGAAAACTCCAGGCTTTTACCAGGCTGACCATCTCATCGGCGATAGCTTCGCTGCCGTTGCTGCGGATCTCTTCCCACATATTGCGGCGCAGGGCGAAAAAGTCCAGATTGCCGAAGATCTCTTGGTCAACTCTGGGCAGCGAAGCGGCCAATTCTCGCAAGTATTGAGCGGAATCGCGCTGTGAATCGAGCAGAAAAAAGCCGCGCAGCAACCAGCGGAAGAAAGGCTCCATACCGCCGGCCAACTGGAGCATTCTGGAATAGTAGGGATGAACTGCCTGGAAACCCAAAGGATTATCCATCGGTGGCAGGCTGCTCACGACAGCGCAACTGCGAACGATTTCGGGAAAACGATAAGCGCAAGCCAAGGCATAGGGACCGCCGGCCGAATAACCGAGCACCGAGAATCGTTCCAATCGCAGCGCCTTGGAAAGCAGCATGACATCGTCGACGACGTCCATCATGCTGCGCCCGGGCTTGCGCGTTGACATGCCATAGCCGGGGCGGTCTATGCCGATCAAGCGAATGCCAAGCCTCCTGAGAATCGAATCGTCCGGATGGCGCAGGGTTCGGTTGCCCCAGAGATCGTGAAACAAAAAGACTGGCCTGCCTGCGGGATCGCCAAATTCGGCGAAGCCCAAGCGGCGGCCGTCCTTGAGTTGCGCTTGTCGCGCCGTCGCGACTTGTGCTAACTTTGGCATGTTTTAGGGACCTTGTGTGGATACCAAGACTAGCGACGGGACGTATTCTAGCAGTCTTCCATTAGCTATCCCACTTGATTCTCGTCGACCCCTGGGCAATCGCATCAAATTTTTTCAACACAGAGCGCGCAGAGCGCACAGAGTTACTTGGTGTTCAGACGACATTTCTTCTAAAATCCGGGACTAAGCATAAGAAAGGGTTATAAGCGAAACGTGATTTTTCACCCGAAAACGCACTTGAAATAAGACATTTTATGTTTTTCTCTGTGTCCTCTGTGTCCTCTGTGTTCTCTGTGGTTAATATCTGGTTTAGATTCCCACCATTTCAGCCACTATCATTTTAATGCGATTACTCTGCGACGCCCCCCGCGAGCCTTTGTTCAACCTTTGTAAACCGCGAGAATCGCCGGAACCGCGTCGAAGGACGGTTGAAAATAGTCGATGTCGCGCACTGCCATTAAAGTCGAACCGCCGCCATCCAGATTGAATGCGGTTTCGATTTCTAGGTCGCTGCCCGCAAGGAAGGCGCTCAAGTCGCGGAGCGTCGGTCCCAGAAGGGGCGCGGAAATGATCAGAATGTTCCCGGCTGCGTCTTCGGCGATGGCAGTGCGCCGCGCGCGCTGCTGCGTCGCTTGACCAAAGTAAGCCTGCTCGCCCTTCTCCACAAGAAGAGGAAAACCCTGAACGGCTTGTTGCGCGGATGCCAGCTCTCGATGCGACATGCTGCTGTTTGCGCGGACCGCTGCCCGGCTCTGATTGACGAGAAAGCTGCCGCCGCGCTCGAGATATGGAGAGCCATAAGCCTCGCCATCACTGATAACGAGCCCCAAAGCCTGGTATGAGGGGTCGAAGAAATTGGCGTTCACGATTGCGGCCGCCTCCGGCTCGCGGGCGCGCCATTGAGCCAGGCTATGTGGCGCGCCCGGACTGTATTTGGCGCGGAAGAAATAGCGCTCCGGGTCAATGCGCAATAGCTTTAACTGAGCCAGTTGATCGTTATCATGACTGATTTCGCGCCATTCCAGCCCCGCAGCGATAACGGTCCATTCAGAGCTTGCTATAGCCGTACTTGGCGCATCGGCTATCGCGCCCGGCAGCGCTTTCAGATGCATGCTGCAGGCCGACAGTGCCAGCAACAGTGTCAGCAGCAAGATTCGCCAGCAGACCGACTGGGTATTGCCCGCCATGCGACGACCATTTCGATTCGCGGAACGCAATTATGCCAATTGATCGGCGATACCGCGGATGCGCTCCACCGCCTCTTTGAGCAAGTTCAGATCTTCCGCGAAAGAGAAACGAATATGAGCGTCTTTGCTGATCCCGAAGGCGCTGCCGGGCACGCCTACCACCACGGCTTTCTCGAGGATCAAGGACGCTATTTCCTCGCTGCTCTTGTTGGTATTGTCAACTTTGGGGAAGGCATAAAAGGCGCCCTCAATGTCCGGGCAGGACATATTCTCGATGTCGTTGAAGGCATTCACCATGAAGTCGCGGCGCTCCTGATAAGATTGCCGCATCATCTCGACGCAATCCTGGGGACCGTTCAGCGCGGCCACCGCCGCGTACTGCGTGAATGTCGCCGCCGAAGTCGCAGTCTGGGAATTGAACTTGCCTGCGGCGCCGATAACCTCGGTGGGACCCGCCAGCCAGCCCAGGCGCCATCCGGTCATCGCATAGGCTTTTGACATGCCGTTGACAATGACCACGCGATCGCTGATATCGGGAAGAGAAGCCAGCGAAACAGACGGGCGGCCGTCGAAATTGAGCTTTTCGTAAATTTCGTCCGAAATGACGTAGAGATCCGCTTCCGTCGCCAGCGTTGCGATGTCTTCAATCTCGTCCGACGACAGCATGTGCCCGGTTGGATTGCAAGGCGAGTTGATGATGATCGCCTTGGTTTTGGATGTGACAAACTCGCGCAAGTCCTCGAGTCGCAAACGATAGCCGTCATCACTGCTCGTCGGCACTGTCACCGGCTTGCCCCCGACCATGGTGACGATCGACGGGTAGCTGACCCAGTAGGGCGCTGGTATCAAGACCTCGTCGCCCGGATCCAACATGGCTTTTAATGCCAGAAACAGCGCCAGCTTGCCGCCCGGCGTGACGATGATGTCGCTCATGGGGTCGACGCGAACCTGGTTGTCGCGCTCCGTTTTCGCGGCGATCGCCTCCAGGAGCGGTACGATGCCTTTTGATGGCGCGGCGTAGCGGGTTTGGCCATCGCGAATCGCCTTCATGCCCGCTTCGATGATATGAGCCGGCGTATCGAAATCCGGTTCGCCGCCGGCCAGACCGATGACGGAGTGGCCCTCGGCCGCCAACTGCTTGGCTTTATCATTCATGGCGATCGTCGGCGATTTGGCGATACGCCCTGCAAGCTTGGTAATGCTCGGCATTTTTAATCCTCTTCGCGTTTCGCTTGTCTTTACAATCCGCCGAGCAGTGTATCGGTTTTGCAATCTCGATAAAAGGGTGGGTAAACGCTATCGTTCAGCCGCCAGCCGGAAAGCGCGTATTGCATGATTATTCGCGTATCCCTATAATGCCTCGGGACAATCGCGGTTGTCATATCCGAAAGAGGTATATCGCAGAAAGGATGTTTGATGTCAAGAAAACTGATCTTCACAATTCTGCTGCTTGTATTGTCGCTGTTCGCGGCGGCGATGCCGGCGGCGCTTGCACAGGACAATGTGGACGTCTATGGCCGAGAATTGCCGGCGGACGCAGCGCCATACGATATGCAAGTTTATCGCAACCTGTGCGACTCGGCGCGCCAAGAGACCTCGTTGTCGTCCATCGTCACGGTTTATTCGCGCATTTGCAGCACCGGCGCCTTCGACAAATTCTCTGATTCATTGGTTGTACTCAACAACAATATGGAGATCATCCCCTCCGCAGCCACCAGTTGGTTCGTTTCTGAGGACGGTCTAACCTGGACCTTCAACTTGCGGGGCGACCAGATGTGGAGCGATGGCGCCCCTGTCACCGCGCATGACTGGGTGGAAAGCTGGCGCTACATGGCCGACCCCGATCACGCTTACGACTTTGTCTGGCTCTGGCTGGGCATCATTGACGGCTGGGACGAAGCTGTCGCCGACGAAATCGAGCCCGAAGAAATCGGCCTGGTTGCCGTCGATGACAATACGCTCGCGGTAACCACGCAAGTGCCGTTCCCGCCATTGCCGGCGACCTTCTTCTTCTGGCCGCCGATGCAAGCCAGGGCGCTGACGGAGATCGGTCCCGAGTACATTCTGGATCCAGAGACGCACGTATCCGCCGGTCCCTTCATCCTGCGCGAATTTGAACCCGGCAGCCACGCCGTCTTGGAGGCGAATCCGGATTATGTTGGCCCGCGCATGCCCTGGTTGCGCCGCATGGAATTCGTCTATGGCGATATGCTGAACAGCAGCTTCCTGGCTTTCCAAGACCACGAAATTGACCAGGTTGGCCAACCTCTGCTCAGCCCGGCGGATTTCGAAGTCATCTTTGCCGATCCGGTCATGTCGGAAAACTACCGCCAGCACGCCGGTGACTTCCGCACCGACTATCTCTTGATGGATACCTTCACCGAGCCCTTTGACGATCTCAACGTAAGGCTGGCTTTCGCCAAGGCGCTTGACCGCGAATCGATCGTCGAGAACGTTATCGGCACTACCGTCGGCATACCGGCTTATTCCTTCCTGGCGCCCGGCTTCCCGGCCTCCAATAGCGCCGGCTTGCAGGATATCCAGGACTATGACTGCGAAGCGGCGCAGGCTCTGCTGGCGGATGCCGGTTATCCCGGCGGCGAAGGCTTCCCGGCCACGGAATTGGCGCTGCGCGGCGAGGCCTCCTTCATCCAGGATTGGTTCATCGCTGCGGCCGCCTCCATCAGCCAATGCCTCAATGTCGAAATTACCGTCAACAATCTGGAATTCCAGGATTACATGGAGCGCTTGCTGGAACGCCCGACTACGCTGCAATTCGGCGGCGTCTCCTATGGCATGGACTATCTGGATCCCGCCAATATGATGGGTGTCTGGGTCTCCACCGGGCGCCACTCCTGGCGCAACGAAGCCTTCGACAACCTGGTTCGAGAAGCCAATTCCTTCACGGGCGACCCGGCCGAGCGCATCGCTATGTACCAAGAAGCCGAACGCATGATGGTGGAAGACGTCGGCGGCATCTTCCTGGTACACCGCATTCAAGGGGATCTGTGGCAGCCGTACATGAATGCCACCGGCAACTGCTGGGAGCCGGATCGACAGGGCTTGGCTACGACTCACTGGGGCAACGAGCATTGTTGGGGCGAGTATTACATCACCGAAGACGTCTTGAACTACGATACGCACCGCAATGAATAAGCGTTGATCGCTTGCTGCAAAACATGAGGGCGGGTCCAGTGCCCGCCCTTCGTTTTCCTGTCCCGTATAGCCCCAATTCCGCGAATCTAGCGCAGCAATCTCCTTGAACTAGGACGACCGCCTCATGATCGGTTACATCTTGCGACGGCTGTTATCGCTGGCTTTCGTCCTTTTTGTCGTTTCCCTAATCGTTTTTGTTTTGATGAATCTCGTTCCCGGCGGTCCATTCACGCTGGCCGATCGGGGATACTCCGGCGCGGCTTTGGAAAACCTCGAACGCAAATACGGTCTCGACAAGCCGGTACACGTTCGATACCTCAACTATGTGACCAGCGCCCTGCAACTGGATTTTGGCAATTCATTCTCCGTCGCCGGCAATCCACCCGTGACCGAGCTTATCGCGCGTATTTGGCCCGTCACCTTTCAACTGGGACTTTACACGATTCTTCTGTCTTTTGGCTTGGGCATATTCCTCGGCATCGTGGCTGCATATTATCACAACAGCATCATTGACAATCTGGTAACATTTATCGCGACAGCGGGCATTGCGGTGCCAAATTTCATCATCGCCACCTGGTTCCTCTTGATCTTCGGATTCCAAAATGGCTGGGGCGCGGAGAGCAAGTGGATCATCGGTCCGATCATCGCCGACGGCGCGGCTATTTTTTCTTGGGACTATATTTTGCCCGTCGTGACTTACGCGCTCGCGCCGCTGGCGCTGGTTTCTCGCTATACGCGCTCTAGCTTCACCGATGTGCTCAAAGCCGACTTTATCCGCACAGCCCGCTCGAAGGGCTTGTCGGAGCGCATGATCTTGCTGCGCCATATCCTTCGCAATGCGCTCATCCCCATGATCACGGTGCTGCTGCCGCAAATACCGAATCTATTGACCGGCTCGCTTTTCATCGAGGTGGTTTATGGCGTTCCGGGCTTGGGAAAGTTTTTTGTAACGAGTATATTCAATCGCGATTATCCTATGATTATGGGACTTGTTCTCTTGATCGCCTTGCTCTGGGGGCTCACTTATCTTGTCACGGATATCTTGTACACGGTGATAGACCCGCGCATCCGGCTGGGCGGGCGGCAGGGAGCCTAGGTCTGATGCGCCGACAGCGACAAGCCGATTCCTCTCGTCTGGCGCTTGACTTGGGGGAAGGGCTGGAGCAGCGCTCGCTGTTTCGCGACGCCTCGCGCCGCTTTCTTCAGAACAGACTGGCGATGCTGGGTCTGGTTCTGCTTATCCTTTTGTTGTTGGTGGCGCTGCTGGCGGATATCATCGCGCCCTACGGGCTGAACGAAGTCGACTTTTCGATAGTACGTCTCGGACCCTTTCAAGACCCTAATCATTTCCTCGGCGGAGACGGCGTCGGGCGCGACTTTATGACGCGGCTCATTTATGGCGCCCGGACGTCGCTATTTGTGGGTCTATCGGTGCCGCTGATCTCTTTTGGATTCGCCGTGCCGCTGGGCGCAATCGCCGGGTACCGCGGCGGTCACTGGGATTTTGTTATCCTGCGCGTCATCGAAATCGCAACGGCGGTCCCCCCCTTGCTCTTTGCCATGTTCTTAATCAGCATTACCGGCGCGGGATTAGGCAATGTGATCTTCGTGCTCGCGATCACTTCCTGGATCGAACCGGCCCGGATCGCGCGGGCGCAATTCCTCAAATATCGCGAGACCGAATTTGTCTTGGCGGCCCGGGCTGTGGGCGCGTCGGAGCTGCAGATCATCGCCCGGCATATCTTGCGAAACTCGTTGACGCCGCTTCTGGTCTCATTTACCTTTGCAGTACCGCTGGCGATATTCGCCGAAGCCGGATTGAGCTTTTTGGGTATTGGCATTACGGAACCGACTGCAAGTTGGGGTAAAATGGTTGGCGGAAGCGTGAAGTCGTCCACAGTTGTTGTTGACTATCACCTGGCGCTTTTCCCGACCCTGCTGGTGGCTTTGACGATGTTGAGTTTTTCCTTCGTGGGGGATGGCTTGCAAGAAGCCTTGGACCCGTCGCGTGGCGACTAGACGGAGAATCGCATGATAATACGGTCTCGATTTTGCCTGATTTTGTGGCTGACGACAGTTTCGATCGCGTCGGTCGCCTGTAGCGGAGGCGGCCAAGCTACAGCCACGCCCACGGATCCGCCGCCAACCCATACGCCTTTCCCAACCTTCGCCTTTGTTGAGCCTACCAAGGCGCCTGTATTTGAACAAACCGGCGACCAATCTGCCAAGTCGGGGGCATCGGTTGATGACGCTGCTGAAGGCGCAATCACATTGGATCCGAAAAAGGTCGAACGAGGCTTGGGGCGTTACGAGGCGCTGGCATGCGGGTCTTGTCATGGCGCCGCAGGCGAAGGGACGGACAAGGCGAGCGGCATACAAGATTTCGCGATGTCGGAAGACGACTTTATTACTTTCGTGCGTTCTGGCGGCGAATTGGGCACCGAACATCAGTACTCCACCGACCGTTTGAGCAATAGCGGTTCGCGCAATCTCTATCAATACCTGGTCTCTTTGGCGCAGACCAGCTAATTCCAGCGGATTCAGGGGCAATGACCTTTTCCGATCTGGCGGCTCTTCGCGGCGAGCCGAGTTATGTTTGGCGGGCGGGCCAGGAACGGCGCCTGAAGATGATCGCCAAATGGACGCGGCTGGAAGGGGCGCGGGTGCTGGTTGCGGGCTGTGGCGTCGGCATGTACGCCCGCCAGATCAAGCGCCGTTATACCGATTCGGTTGATGCCTTTGATATTGAATACGACCGCGCGCGCCTCGCCGGGGAGGAGATCCCGCATTCACTTGTCGCTGCCGGGGAAAACATCCCTTTTCGCGACAATGTCTATGACATCGCGCTTTCTCACGAAGTCATCGAACATGTTAATGACGACAGACGCTCGGCTCAAGAACTGATTCGCGTCCTCAAGCCGGGCGGTCGAATCGTCATGTTTTGTCCCAATCGCTGGTATCCCTGCGAAACACATGGCCATTACTGGCGGGGAAACTATCATTTTGGGAACAGTCCGCTGATCAATTATTTGCCGGATCGCTGGCGGGACAGGCTCGCGCCGCACGTGCGCGCCTACACAGCCGCCGGCATTCGGGGGCTCTTCGACGGTTCTCCGGTCGAGGTGCTGCATCATTCTCGCGTCTATGGCGGATACGACAATATCATCGCCCGCTTTGGCAAGCCGGCGCGGATCATGCGCGACTTGCTGCATAGATGCGAAGGAACACCCTTGGATACATGGGCGCTGTCGCATTTCCTGGTCATCCAAAAGCTCTGATTAGCCTCGTCTTCTAAAAGGCAAGAGTCTGCGCAACCAGCGGCGGATGATATTGCCGCGGGTTCGATTCCAGGCTCTCTCGGCGCGGGCGGCGAAGCGTTTGTTGTCTCCCGCCCCTTGGCTGGTATCGCCATATCGTTCCCGCGTGTACAAATCGCTGATGGTACGGATAGGCTCTCGGGCGGCGGGAATCCTTTGCTGCAATTCGCGGCGTTTTTCCAGTGTAGTCTTGTTGCTGCCGATATCGATGCCAATCAACTGAATATACCGTTCAAGGCGCGCATAGGCTCTGGATATGGGGCTAAGGCCGCCCATCCCGCGCCACTCCCACCACCAGAACAGCAGCAGCAAGATGATAGCCAAGATGAGCAGCGAGACGAGTAACACCAAAGCCACCAGTATCAGCGGCTCCAAAAATGCAAATGGCGGCGGCGGCTCATCCGGGATGATCGGCGGTTCTACCGTCGGAACTAAAAATGGCGTGGGGCTGGGATTATTCGGACGAGGCGTCGGACTTGGCGTTGGCGTCGGTTGAGCCGCGATTTGCTCGAGCCCTTCTTCCGTGGGTCGAGGCGTCGGGCTCGGCGTCGGCGTCGGACTTGGACTGATTGTCGGCTGCGGATCCGCGGGCTGGTCTTGCGGCTGCGCCAGATCGTCTCCCTCCCGATTGTAGGGCGCTTCGGCAGCCGTTGGCTCAAACTCGATCCAGCCATAGCCCGGGAAATAGACTTCGACCCAGGTATGCGCCTCGCGTTCGCGCACGACATAGCGCTGGATGTTGGCGTCATACGGTCCTTGAGAAAAACCGGCGGCCAGACGCGCCGGTATGCCCAGGTGGCGCAGCATCACGATCATGGAAGTCGCATAATACGTGCAGTAGCCTTCTTTCGCGTCAAATAGCACCCATTCTACTGAGTCCATGTTGGGTGGCGGCGCGGGAATGGATTCATTGTAGACGATGTTGGCGCGCAGCCAGGTTTCGATCGCCTTTGCCCGATCGTAAGGGTTGCGCGCTCCGGCCTCGTCGACGATCTGCTGCGACAAATTGAGAATGCGCGCGTTGGGTTGCCCGACATACAAGTTTGCTCCGCTGACCCAGTCGGGATAGTTTGCGCCGGCCCCGCGTAATTCTTGTGCCGTCGCGACGCTCAGCAAGCTGGTTGCGCTATAGGATTCCCCCCGCTTCATAACCCGCAAGGGACGCGCGACCGATACATTCATTGAGCTGTTCTCGGGTTTGTCGGTATAGATCAGGTCAATGCGCCCGGTGCTGTTGATGATGGAAGGCTGTGGCGCGGCGTAGTAAATCCGCGCGTTGGCGTTCACGATGGTGAAGTGTTGAGAGACCGCTTGACGGCGAAACCCGATCACTTCATTGCTCATATTCAGTTCCAACGGAGATGACCTGTCCGTGATGCGCAGATCTGCGGAAGGCGACCATTGCCCGTCAATATAGCGTTCGAATACGCGCGAGCGCCAGTAATATCGAAAGCTCGAATGCGGGGCGTCCACGAGCAAAACGACATCGTCGCCCAGGCTGACGGCGCCGCCCAGGTTGAGCAAATCGGCGCCGTAGTAGTCGGTTGTCGCGGGCCCGTCGCCTTCGATTGGCGCAAAGAGGCGGCTCCACAACTCGGACATCTGTTGAATGGGGTCCGAGGCCAGAAACTCTTGAAAAGCGTTCAGGCGCTCTTGCAAGCCGTGCGTCGGCACACCCCAGGCGAAGCCAAGACCGAGCAACGATAAAGCAATGCCAAGCGCGGCGAATTGCCGACGCACAATTGCTGGCACTCGAATGCCGCTAAGCGACCATTCCCACTCGCGGTTCTCGAGGTTGGAGCGCACGATGAGCGAAAGCGACATCAAAAGAAAGACGACAAGATGCCTGTCCAGCGCTTCCCGGCCGCTATAAATGACCATGTTCACCAGAAGCACCAGTCCCGGCGGCAAAATGACGCGCCATACGCGATCAATCCGATAGATATGCCAGGTGGCGTTGTAGGCCAGGAACCAGAATAACAGCGATACCAGCATGGTGAAGACAAGCTCGTCAGGGTTGTTGCCATCGCTCATGGCGTCCAGCGCCCATTGCCCGGCGCTGCCAATTGCCGCTTTAATACTTTCCAGGAAGGGCATTTCCAACGACAGGGCAGAGACGAAGAGAATGCTGCCTATCGCATAGAGCGAGCTGATGATGATCGCGGGCAGTTCTCCAAAGCGACTGCCTGCGAGCAAAATGCCAATGACGACGCCAATGAAGAGCGCGGGCAGCACGATGCTCAGGTCGATCTGCCAGCCCGCAACCTCGAGACTTAGCAGGGGCATGAGCAAGACCAGGCAACATGCGATCAATCTAGCAATGTCCCCGAGGGAGACTGGACTGCGCCAGCGGTTGAATTCGCGCCGCCGCGTAATGGTGGAAGTTGCGCTCATATTGGTGTAGGCATTCAAATGCAAGTGGATTTAGCTTATGTTATTTTGCCGGGACTGTAAAGCAGATTTGGGGCGAAGGCTGTATTTCAGATTATTGGCAAGTCAAGCGATTCGTTGCCTGGTCGAAAGCATGACCAACCACAGGTCGCGTAGGTCGCGTAGACACTGACCGCCGACACTGACGGCAGCACCGAGATTTAAGCTCTTGCCTGCCAAAAAGGAGGCGATGTAGGAGCGTTTCGCTGAAACGCCCGCAAACAGAAATGATCTTTTGTATTTCTCTGTGCGCTCTGTGGCTCTGTGGTGAATTTTTAGTTTGTTCGTTGCATTGCTCCACAAGATACCATTTTTGAAGCGATTGCCCTGTGGACATCTGCCAAAATATTGAAATGCACCCCTACACAAATGTATTGGCGAAGGTCGTCACGAATCACTGTATAATGAGATATCCGGGTTGACCGAGGGAATCGCGGCAGGGCACGAGCCTGTCGAGGAAAGTCCGCACTCCGCAGGGCAACGATGCCGGCTAACGGCCGGGCAGGGCAACCTGACGGCAAGTGCAACAGAGAGCAGATTGCATCATCATTGATGATGCGAGGGTGAAAGGGTGCGGTAAGGGCGCACCGGCAGCGGCAGTGATGTCGCTGGCCAGGCAAACCCCATCGGGAGCAAGGTGAAGCAGGTGCAGTGGAGCGGCCCGTTCCCCAAAAAGCACCGGGTACACCGCTAGAGGTCGGCGGCAACGGCGATCCCAGATAGATGATTCCCGCGTCTTTGACGGACAGAATGCGGCTTATATGGCCAACCCGGAAGCGAGAACCCCTTGCCAGCGCAAGGGGTTCTCTGATTCGGCCATGCTTTCAGTTGTTGATACGGGGCTTTCCGATTCTCCGGAGCGTCAGTCTTTCCGCAGGGCCAGCACATTGCCCAGATCCGCGTCTGTCATTTGTCGTATGGCGAACATCATTTCTCTCGATCCGGCAGTCAAGGCAATCGCATCAAAATGATAGCGGCTGAAATGGTGGGAATCTAAACCAAATATTAACCACAGAGAACACAGAGGACACAGAGAAAAACACAAAATGTCTTATTTCAAGTGCGTTTTCGGGTGAAAAATCACGTTTCGCTTATAACCCTTTCTTATGCTTAGTCCCGGATTTTAGAAGAAATGTCGTCTGAACACCAAGTAACTCTGTGCGCTCTGCGCTCTCTGTGTTGAAAAAATTTGATGCAATTGCCCTGATCCTGCAGTCTCGAATTCTGAAACGGATGTCTATCAATTTTGTATAATAGGAATCTCGGCCGGATATGATAGAACTTGCTGTCACACGCTCGAAACCCATTGAGCCCGGCAATTGCCGGGAAGGAGCTTTAAGCGATGCGGGAAGCCGATCTGCCGAATATCCTTTGGATTTGCACGGATCAGCAGCGCTATGACACGATAGCAGCTTTGGGCAACAGCTTTGTCTCGACGCCGAACATCGACAGTTTGGCGCGCCAAGGCGTGGCATTTGAACGCGCCTATTGTCAAAGTCCGATCTGTACGCCCAGCCGGGCAAGTTTCCTGACCGGCATGTATCCCAGTTCCTTGCGCGTAAATCGCAATGGCAATCCCCGCTTCCCGGACTTTCCTCCCCTGATCAGCCGACGCCTGGCGGATCGGGGATACGTTTGCGGATTGATCGGCAAGCTCCACCTGGCCAGCGCCTATGGGCGCATTGAAGAACGCGCCGATGACGGCTATTCATTCTGGAATTACAGCCACGCCCCGCGCGATGATTGGGAAAAGGGGCATGACTACGCCGAGTGGGTCCGGTCCAAGGGCTTCAATTTGGGCGAGCTGACCAGAGACCCCGCCGGCGTTCCGGCGGAACTCCATCAAACGACTTGGTGCGCCGAGAAGACGATCGAATTCATCGAAGAGAATCGCGACCGCAACTGGTTTGCCAGCGTCAACATTTACGATCCGCATCCGCCATTCAATCCGCCGCGGGTTTATCGCGAGCTCTTCGACCCCGCGCAGGTGCAGCCCCCGCTGTTTCGGGAAAGCGACCTGGAACAGCAGAAGAAACTTGAGCGAATCGACTTTCAGTCAGCCGCAAGGCATCCTGACGATCTCGATATCAAGAGTCCGATCTTGCCACAGTCGCCGACGCCGGGTTTGGCGGAAGCGGACTCTCCGGGAGCGCGCGACGCCGGCGCCTTAATCGCCGCTTATTACGCGATGATCAAGTTGATAGATGATCAGCTGGGGCGGATTATGGGGGCGCTGGACGCGCTGGATCTGCGCCAGAATACCGTCGTTATCTTCACGAGCGATCACGGTGAAATGCTGGGCGATCACGGTCTCATCTTGAAAGGCTGCCGCTTTTATGAAGGCTTGGTTAGAGTGCCGCTGATCTGGTCATGGCCCCGGCGTTTCTTGAGCCACCTTCGCAGCGACGCTTTGGTCGAGCTGACCGATATCGTGCCAACCCTGCTTGATATTGTCGATTTACCCGCGCCCGACTACCTGGTTGGGACTTCGCTCTTGTCGATATTGACGGGCGAAGGTCCGCCGCAGCGGCGCGAATACGTCCGCTGCGAGTACATTGACGCGCTGGATTTGCCCGATCATTCGCGCGCGACAATGTATTGCGATGGCGCTTACAAGATCGTTCATTATCATAGCCTTGGCGCCGGCGAGCTCTACGATTTGGCGGAAGATCCAGGGGAATTCCACAATTTGTGGGACCTGGAGAGCGCCGCTGACCTGCGTGCCGATCTAACCCAACGCGCCTTCGACGCTACGATGGCAACACTCTACCCGGGCCTCGAGCGCCGGGGACCCATGTAAAACCGCTTCGTTGGCGTCCCGGGCGCTTCAGGGGACGAGCTTCTGCCCGACATGGCGGATCAGCGCGCGGCTAGGTACGAATCACGTTGCTGGCCTGTTTTCCTTTCGGGCCCTCGGTAACAGTGAACTCCACTGTTTCGCCCTCTTCAAGATTGCGATATCCTTCGCCGGCTATTGCGGAAAAGTGTACAAAGACGTCCGGTCCACCTTCTTGCGCGATGAAACCGTAGCCTTTTTCAGAACTGAACCACTTTACGGTGCCTGTAATACGTTCTTCCATTGCGAAACGCTGCTCCCACTGTGACATTTGATAAGTGAATCGCGTCTTGCGAACGGGCAAATTACAGAAAACACCAATTCGCAATTCGAGATTGTCGGGGACGACGCCGGACTCGCGCGAGACTTTTGTCACCCTCCAAACGGCAATATACACCCGGCGATACCATTTGGCAAAAAACTGGGACGTAGTGAAATTGATTTAGCGATTCTGTCTCAAAACGAAGGAGAGTTGCTCGATTATTGCCCGCGAAACGCTCGCCGCTGGCCGGAGGGAGATCTGGACAACCGCGAAGCTCAGCGGAAAAAACGGTACTTGAAGAGGGTCCAGGCGGCGATTGGCGCGTCAGTCCATTTGATCTTCTTGCCTTCGTCGTATTCTCGTCCGTAATAGGAAATTGGGACCTCGACGATGCGGATGCCTTGCCGCAAGACCTTGGCGGTGAACTCCGGTTCGAATTCGAAGCCGCGGGCATGGATCTGCATATTATCTACCACCTCGCGCCGGAAGCACTTGTAGCAAGTTTCCATGTCGCTGAGGATAGCATTGAAGAGGATATTGGTAATCAGCGTCAAACCCTTGTTGGCGACCATGTTCCAGAAGTTCATGGCTTTGCGGGTGCCGCCCAGGAAGCGCGAGCCATATACAACTGTCGCGACTCCCTCTTGTATCGGTTTCAGCAAAAGCGGGTACTCGCGCGGGTCATACTCGAAGTCGGCATCTTGAATAATGATGACCTCGCAACTGGTTTTCTTGAAGCCGGTGACCAGCGCCGCTCCCTTGCCTTGATTGCGTTCATGGTAAATGATCTTAACTTTGCAATTGTCTTCGGCTTCAATTTCCGCCAGGACATCACGCGTGCCGTCGGTAGATCCGTCATCGACGATGATGACCTCGTCTACAATATCCACGTCAAGGACGCGCCTGACGATGTCGCTCACCGTGTTGACTTCGTTATAGCAGGGAATGACCACGCTAAACGATGGCTTCGCGGCATAGGGATCGGGCGCTTTGGACGGAGGATGTCTCATGTGCTTTTCAAGTAATTCTGGCGGCTAGAGCCGCTCGGCGGCAGCGAAAAGGTCACAGGAATGTCCCGCTCACGCAAAATTATAAGCTGTCTCGCCGCTTGAGCGACGCGGTTTACATAAACAGCGCGCTTGCTGTTTGGCGGAACTGCCGCATTCTATCATAGAGCCCATCGATAAGCAATTTTACACGAGAGCAAAGCCAGTTGCGCAGATTCACTGAATCTCTGGCGGGATCGATTGCAACAGCGTTCCACTGCTGGCGATGATGCGTACGATGCTGTTCGGCGAATTGACCGTGTATAGCCGGGCATAGTCGGTGATGGAGGCATAGGCGTCGGGGAACTGGCGAATGGCGGGACCTACCAATCCAAGATCAATCATGAGGTCAATGCATTCCTGCTTGGAGGCAATGTTGAACTCCGCGCCCAGCCAACTCATCGGCGCTTCAATATAGGCGACATCCGAAAACAGTATGTAGAGGGCAGGCTGATTGCGCTGACCCTTGTAGACGCTCAGATACAAGCGAGACAGCTTGCGGTGATAGTGAAAGACCTGGCAACGGTATCCCGCCGGCTTAGTCATGTTGAAGACGTTGCGGCTGTTTGGTTCAACTTTGGCCATGAGTTGCGCTGTTCACCTGTTTCAACAGCTTCTACTTTAGTAGACCTGCGGCGAATGCGGAAGTTGAAAACGCTGCTACTCCCCTGTACTTAGCGCGAATGGCAAGACTTCACGTCGTCCTCGCTTCTTGGCCAGCGTGTGGTCGGGATGCAAGCTGCGATTGGGTAGTGTATCCTTTTCGTTTGAAATTCAAATGAGCCAAATATAGTTTCACCACAGGTCGCGTAGACACTGACCGTCAAGACACGGAGGGCGCAAAGAAAACCCTATTCCGCAAACAATTCTCGGTGCCCTCGGTGGTTAAGATTTCCTGTTTCAACCGAAAAGGATAAACTACCTGCGATTGCCTGACGCTTTGCGACCGGGCATTATGCGGTAGAATGCTTGCATCTGCCGAGAATGGGATACCTTGGCCAACTGCCACTATGGACGGACGGGAGATGAGCATGAGATTTGAAGGCAAAGTTGCGGTAGTGACGGGCGCGGCAACCGGAATTGGAAGGGCGGCCGCGCTGGCGTTTGGGCGGGAAGGCGCAAGTGTTGCGCTCGCGGATGTCAATGCCGAAGCGATGCATGAGACCGCGCGAGCAATTGAGGCCGCGGGCGGATCGAGCCTGGCGGTGCTTGCGGATGTGTCCCGTGGCGAAGATGCCAGACGCATTGCCGCCGACGCCGTGGACCGTTTCGGGGGCGTCGACTATTTGATTGCCAGCGCCGGCATCCAAACTTACGGCACGGTTGTGGATACGGATGAAGATACCTGGGATCGCACGCTCGCGGTCAACTTGAAGGGCGTCTATCTGGCTGCCAAGTATTGTATTCCGGAGATGGTCAAACGCGGTGGCGGGGCCATTGTCAATGTGGCTTCGGTGCAGGGACTGCAAAGCCAGCCAAACGTGGCCGCCTACGCCGCGTCCAAGGGCGCGCTGATCGCCATGACCAGAACAATGGCTTTGGATCACGCCGCAGACAGGATCCGCGTGAACAGCCTGTGCCCCGGTTCGATAAATACGCCGCTGCTGCGTTTTGCCGCGGACACATATAGCCCGGAGGATCCCTTGGGCGCCATAGAGGAATGGGGAAAGCTGCATGCCTTGGGCCGGGTGGGGCAGCCGGAAGAGATGGCGGAAGTAGCGCTGTTTCTGGTCAGCGAGGCCGCTTCTTTCATGACCGGCGCCACGGTTGTGGCCGACGGCGGGTTGACGATAGGGCTGTAAGCGAATCTGAAATCCCGCGGCCGCGAGAAGATCCGCCGCGCTCACACAAAATAATTAGCCTTCTCGCAGCATGATTAAATTAGAGAATATCCCGGCATAGATTGCCTGAAATGGCGAAAGGACAATGATGGCTACCTGGAACAGCGACGAAGAACTTTTTGAATTGATTGAGGGCGAACTGTTTGTCGCCGTCATCGGAGACATCCTGGACGAGCTCGGATACCGGCACCAATTTTTGCCGCCCTATATCCAGCCGCTGCGGTCGGATATGCGCGTCCTGGGCAGAGCGATGACCGTATTCACCGCGGACTACCCGGGCGGCATATTGGATGGCCAGTCGGAATGGTCGCGCATGCCTTTTGGCTTGCTCTTCCGCGCCCTTGATGATCTCAAGCCGGGCGAGGTCTACGTTTGCGCCGGTGGATCGCCCGAGTACGCCATCTGGGGAGAAATCATGACGACCCGCGCGCGGTATCTTGGTGCGCGCGGCGCCGTTCTGGACGGCTACTCTCGCGATACGGACGGCGTGCTTCAGCAAAACTTCCCTACTTTTTCGCGCGGCTGTTACGCGCAAGATTCCGGCGCGCGCAGTCGCGTTTTGGACTTCCGCATTCCGATCGAGATCGGGCAGGCGGGCGTCAGCTCGGGCGATCTGATCATCGGGGACCGCGACGGCGTCCTGGTGGTCCCGCGCGAGCTCGAAGAGGAAGCGCTGTCCCTGGCTTTGGAAAAGGCGCGAACCGAGAACCTGGTTCAAGCGGCCATCGAGAAAGGCATGAGCGCCGAAGAAGCCTTCAAAACTTACGGGGTACTGTAGACTCCAGGCAGGTCTCGCATAAGAGATTCAAGCCAAGGCGAAGGGGAGGGGATACGGGTGAAAGTTCTTTTTGGACCTACAATTATGTCGCTGGAAGTCTCGCTTGGAGACCTGCGGGAGCAATTTCCAAACGTCGAATTTGAATATTGCCCGGCGGCCGGCGACTTGAATCATGCGATCCGCACTGCCGATGTATTCGTCGGGAGCATGACCGAGGACTTGTTCAAGGATGCCAAGCGGCTCAAATGGATACAGTCGCCCAGTTCCGGCGTCGACAAATACTTGAACATCCCGGACTTGGCGGCCGGGGACGTGCTGCTGACCAGCGCCAGCGGCGCCCACGGACCCGGTTTGGCGGAAAGTACGCTGGGAACAATGCTTGCTTTCAACCGCGGATTGCTCACCAGCGTCTACCGGCAACAAGCGCGGGAGTGGTCCGCGAGCGAATTGCGGCCCGTTCTCATCGAACTAACCGGCATGACCTTGGGCATCCTGGGATTTGGCGCATTTGGGCAACACCTGGCGGAACGCGCGCGCGCCTTCGGTATGAATATCCTGGCGATCGACATCAGGTCCCTGTCCAAGCCGGATACCGTCAGCCGGCTTTGGAGGCCGGACCGCCTCGACGACTTGTTGGGCGAGTCGGATTATGTGGCAGTCGCATTGCCTCTGACGCCGGAGACCGAGAACCTGATCACTGCCGAGAAGATCGCCCTGATGAAACCGAGCGCGATTTTGCTGGCAATGTCGCGCGGGGGAATCGTTGATCAAGACGCGGTCGCGCGCGCATTGCGCGAAAAGCGTTTAAGAGCGGCCGCTCTGGAAGTGATGCGCCCCGAACCCTTGCCAGCCGACAGCTACCTGTGGGATGTAGAGAATCTGCTCATCACTTCCCATATTGCCGGCGGCACACAATACGAGCGCCAGTACGTCATAGAGATCTTCCGCGACAACCTGGATCGACTGCTCGCGGGCAATTTGCCTTTGCGCAATCAAGTGGACAAAGACGCTGGCTTCTAGTTCAAGCGGGCTGTGTCTAAAAGCTGATTGACGCGCGACGCTCGATTTTCGCCTCGTCCAGTTCGATGCCGAGCCCGGGCGCTCCCGGCAGTTTGATGGAACCATTTTCCGGCGCGAACTGCGTTCTGTGGAAAAACTGCTTGTTCGGCTGATGGGTGACCAGGTATTCGACCATCGGCACTACTGTAGTGGCTCCGAAAAACTGGGCACCTAGTTGAGAGGGTATACTAGCGTGAC
>JAPPMO010000003.1 GCA_028873975.1 Chloroflexota bacterium | reverse complement strand
TGACGAGTCACCCTTCCCCAGTTGACTGGGGAAGGGCCGGGGATGGGGTAGAAAAGCGGCGTTTTCGCAATTCTCATTACTTACTTGGAATTACTTGTGATGAAGCCTGGCTGCACGCCGGCAAAGTCCTTCACCCGCGCCGGCGCCCGGGCCTCCCCGACTTCGAGAATCGTCCCGGGCCTCGCGCTGGCCATTTTAATGAGCGCCAGCGCAAAAATCTCGCCATCGGGGCTCGCGGCGCTGCTGGTCAGCTTGCCGCATGCTTTTCCACCAGAATAGACTATGGCCGGCGCCTCCGCCAGCTGCGTCAATTCCAGCCGAACCAGCGCCTTGGCCAAGCGCTGCCTGCTCTCCATGCGCGCGATGATCTCCTGGCCCGTATAGCAGCCTTTTGCGAAGCTGACCTCGTCCCATAAGCCCACTTCCAGCGGGATGTAGTCGGAGGATAATTCCAGGCCCGCCGGTCTGCCGCTGCGTATGCGCAGCAGATTATAGCTGAGCGAGCCGGCTGGCCGCAGCTCAAATGACTGGCCCCGATCCAGTATCTGTCGATAGACGGCCAGCGCGCTCGCTGCGGGACAAATGATGACCCAGTGCCCGCCGGCGATGGCCTTTCGCCGCGCCGCCGTTGCAGTACTGCCACCGAGCGCGATTTCGTATGCGAAGTAATCCGCGGGCGGGGGCGCCTCAATGCCGACTCGCGCCATAATCCGGCCCGCATTTGGCCCATGGATCGCGAATTGAGCTGTACTCGGACTTTGATCCCGCACCGCGACCTTGTCGCTGTAAAAGATGTTGCGCCGCAAATATCCGCCAAGCGCCGGCCCCTGCCCGGGCTCGCTGATCATCAGCAAGCCCCCGGGCAAGTTGTAGCACATCGCCCGAAACAGCATACGCGCGTTGGCCTTGGTGAAGACCGTGGGGCGGCCCTCGAAAACCGACATGCCCAATAGCTCATTCGTCGACATCCGATTGATGAGTTCAAAGCGGCTTTCCCCCGCCAAAAGGACGCGGCCCTCGTGAGAGCGATCCAGCAGTATCGCGCCATGAAGGCCAGCCAGATATTCTGAACGAAGATCGCCGTAATGCAAGGGAATGCCATCCGCGGCCAGCCGCGCGCCCATAGTCTGGTGAAAAGCTGAAAGTTCATTCATTGCGGCGCCCCCGGCAATCCCCGCCGCCCCAGTTCTTTGTCAACGATCGCCCGTGTAGCGGCGATCGCCCCCGCCAGCGCGCCATTGACCACCACGTAGTCGCACTGGCTCTGATAGGGCAGCTCCAGCCTCCGGGCCCGTTCCAGGCGCTGATCGATATCGGTTGCGCCATCATCGCGCTGTCGCATGCGCCCTTCCAAAACTTTGCTTTGCTCGTCAAGGGTCTCCCCCGGAACGGTGACAAAGACCTGGACGACATTTTCCGGGTAAGCCTGCGCCAGTTTCTCCGCGCCCAGGACTTCAATATCAGCGATCCGTACTTCAGCCTTATTCAAGCAGTCGGCAACAGCTTGTCGCGGGATGCCATAGAATTTCCCCGGCGTCACCTCCTGGTGCTCCAGCAATTGACCCTTGGCGATCATGGTCTTAAATTCTTTCGGGCTGATGAAGAGATGTTCCCGCCCCTGCTTCTCGCCGGATCGCATGTCGCGCGTGGTCGCCGTTGCCAATTGCTGAATACTCGCGTAATGTCTGATAATGGCTTTCATGATGGCGCTTTTGCCGGCGCCGCCGGGTCCGATCATCAACAAGATCAAGCCCCGCGCATTCTCGGATGAATTCACTCTGTGCTATCCTTAGATCAGTTGGCGCTTCATCCAAGTTTAGCAGCGCCGCGGCGCAATCTCCATATTCACTGGCGTCATCCGGGGCAATCGCTTCAAATTGAATATGCGCTGCAATGGACACTTTATAGACTTAAATCTCACACAGAAGTAAATCCAAGAAAGTAATGAGAATCAAAACAGAGACGAACTGTAGGGGCGTTTGACGGTCAGTGTCGGCGGTCAGTGTCTACGCGACCTGCGCGACCCGCCGAAACGCCCGCAATATATATTCCTCTGTTGGTTTTTCTCTGCGCGCTCTGTGTCCTCTGTGTTTAGATTTTCTTTGCATGACTTACTTGTACTTACTGAGAAAAGTCTTTCATTTATAATAATTGTGATATTGCGCTTCAATTTCAGAGTCTTTGACTGGCATGTTCATTAGGACCTAGGTTCTGGAAGAATTCTGCCCTGAAAAAAACTTAAACTCTGTGCCCTCTATGTCTCTTATTTACTGACGTTACGCAGAGAACTGAATAGGCTGCAATGTTCCCAAAGTGTGAAATGC
>JAPPMO010000019.1 GCA_028873975.1 Chloroflexota bacterium | reverse complement strand
CTCGGTGCTCTCGGTGTCCTCGGTGGTGAAAAAATTATTTGATGCGATTGCCCTGACGGCAAGCCCGATTGGAAATTGCCGCGAGCGAAGAGAAGCTGTTGACCTCCGCGAAGCGCGGCTTTGCGTTGGATGATGCGTTGGATGGAAAGAGGCGCAATGGATAGGAAACGGCCTGACCTTATTCCGGCAAAACGTCGCGCGGCTTGGAGCTGCCTTCCTTGGGGGGACCCACCACGCCGCGCTCTTCCATCATGTCGACCAGGCGCGCCGCGCGCGTATAACCGATGCGCAAACGCCGCTGCAAGAGCGAGATTGACGCTTTTTCCAGCCGTCGCACCATATCGACCGCGGTTTGATACAACTCATCCTCTTGAGGATCGGGATTGCCGGTCATATCTTCCACAGCCAGGCCCGCCATGTCGCGCTGCGCGGAGCTATCCCAAAACGAAGCCTGACTGGGCGCTTCGATATTTGCTTCGCCGGACTCGCGCCCATTGCCAGGATGCTTGCTAGTGGTTCCCGCTTCAGCCGGAAGACTGATTGGCTCGATTTCGGCAATGCCCAGATTTTGCAGCTTCCAGAAGCGACTGATGCTGTTGATCTCGTCGTCGGAGACGAAGACGCCCTGCATGCGCAAAGGCGCCGGCGCGTCGCCGGACAGATAGAGCATATCGCCCTTGCCCAGCAGGCGTTCAGCGCCCGGCTGATCCAGGATCACACGGCTGTCGACGCTGCCCGCGACGGCGAAGGCGATGCGCGCTGGAAAATTGGCTTTGATGAGCCCGGTCACCACATCAACAGAGGGACGCTGCGTGGCGATCACCAGGTGGATGCCGGTCGCGCGCGCCAGCGCAGCGATGCGTGAAATGGCGCGTTCCGTTTCTTCGGGCGCGGTCATCATCAGGTCGGCCAATTCATCGATGATTACCACGATGTAGGGCATTGACGCCGCCCCGGGATCAAGAATGTGGTTGTAATCGATCAAGTTGCGCGCGCCGGCTTTGCTGAACTTCTTGTAACGCTCGTCCATCTCGCGCGTGACCCAGCGCAAGACGCCGACTGTCTTTTCGAGTTCCACGACCACCGGCGCGACCAGATGCGGCAAGCCATTGTAGCCGGTCAATTCTACCCGTTTTGGATCAACCATAATGAATTTGACATCGTCCGGCGATTGGTTGGCCAAGATGCTGATAATGATGGCGTTGATGCACTTGGATTTACCGGAACCGGTGGTGCCGGCGATCAAAAGGTGCGGCATCTGCGTCAGATCGGCTGAAACCGGATTGCCGTCTACGGACATGCCCAGCGCGATCGCCAGGGGCGAATCAATATGTTGAAAACTGCGCGATTCCATGACGTCGCGCAGGCTCACCATCGCCGAATCCGGATTGGGCACTTCAATGCCGACATAGCCTTTTCCCGGCACCGGCGCTTCGACGCGAATCGACTTGGCGCCCAGCGCCAGTTGCAGATCCTTGTCCAACTGGGCGATGGCGCTGACCTTGACACGACTGCGCTTGCCGGTTCGCGATGTCAAATAATCGGGTTCGACGCCAAACTGCGTAATCACCGGACCGGTATTAAGCTCCACCACGCGCCCGGGCGCGCCGAAACTGGCCAGCGTGTCTTCAATTATCTGCGCTTGCTGCAGCAGGACTTCTTCGTCCATTTCCCCTGTAGAGCCGCCGGTGAGCAATGCGTGCCAATTTGGCAATTCCCAATTGCCGGGAGCTCGAGGTTGAAGCGCGGATTCAGTCGCGACAGTCTGGTTTTCAGGGTCCGCCACTTCATCCGCATCGCTTGTGGGACGCATGACCTCTGCCGAATCCGACTTTTGCTCGGGCGGCTCCCATGGGCGCGGATCCTGGCGGGTCTTTTCGCGCGCGGGCGCCGTTTCATGTCCGTTCTCGTCGGACGCTGGCGGCGGTTCTTGCGGCTTGGCGGGCGCGCTGTCGGGTTTGTTAATTGGCCGCTCCCTTGTTCGTTCTACTGGAGCTGCCGGCGCCCCGCCACTTAAGGAGGAGAATGAAGCGGACTGCGGCCGAATCGGCTCGGCTGGTCTCATCGGCGGCTCGGGTTTGGCGCCATAAGACCGCCAGTTGGGTCTTACCTTTGGCTTGCCTGCTGGCGCCGCGCTCGCATCGTCCGCCGGGGCGCCGTTCCGAGTTTCAGATGCGCCGCCAGCAAAGAGACGCCCGAAGATGCGCGATCCTTGCCGATTTGGCGCTCTTGCTGTCCGCAGCTCGCGGGCAGCGGCTTCTGCGCTGGATTCGGCGGAGGCTCTCAAGAGACTGACGCGCTTGGAAAGCATGTCCCGCAGTCGAATCGGAATCGGCATGGTATCGCCGGACGGCTCGGGCAGCGCGTTCATGCCCGCTACCGAGCCTGACAATTTGGCCGCCTCCGGTTTTGATACGCGGACGGTCGCTTCTTGCCGAGCCAGCATCGTTTGTTCTTCCATTTGCAATTGTTGCGCGCGCCGTCTGGCGGCTCGCTGCGCTATGTTGTCGCGCATGACCCGCGTGAATCCGATTGTCACGGCGGCCAACTCGGCCATGCTCAAGCGCGTTATCATCATCGTCGCGAAGGTCAAGACCATGGCCACGATCACGAATCCACCCGCCTCGGTCAGATTAATCACAAGCGCCTGGTATATCCAGCCGCCGATAAGCCCCCCGCCGCGACCGCCGAGATAGGAACGCTCTACCAAGCCGCGCACGCAATCCGGCGCGCAATAGCTGTCCCCGGCATAGCTCAATGACTCCCCAAACTGGAACAAGACCAATGCGCCGATGAATGCGGTTAATGCGCCGGCCAGACGCACCGGATCAATCATTGGCGCCTGATCGCCAAAATGCCGAACGATCAGCCACATGCCGATGGCAAACATCGTGACTGGAACCGCTAAAGCCCCCCAACCCAGCAGTTGGCCGATCAGCTTGTGTACCGCGCCGATGGCAGCTTGTTCGCGCGAAAGCGCGCTGAAAAACAGGACAATAGCGCCAAAAACCAGTCCTACGCCGATCAGATCCAGCTTCCGATCCAAATCGAGCCATTCGCTTGACTTGAAGATTGGCGTCTTGCTGGGACGGAGGTGGCTGCCAGGGCTTGCGTGTTGCTCATCAGCGCGATCCAAACGAGCCTGGGACCTGCCGACAGACTGCATTTCGCGACCTGCCCTGCGCGTATCGCCGCGGCTGGCGCCAAATGCGGCGCGAATGGACGGCTTGCTTGATTTGCCCTGCGAGGGCTTGGCAGGTTGTTTCGGGCGAGTGTCCTCGACCGGTGCCGATCGTTTCAAGATTTGACGCAAGTTGCCGACGCGGCCGGACAGAGCCTTGAGTTTGCTTGTCTTCCCGTTTTTGTCGCGAGAGCTAGCATCCTTCTTGCTGTCATCAGTCGCCTTGTTTCGGCGGAAGGGCGGTCGCAGACTCATGAATCGACCTTTGACTCTTCCTTCTTGATTGTCGCGTTCCGCTCGATTGCTACCGTTTGACCCATCCCGGGAACCTTGCGCGCGTCGTCGAGAATCCCGCTTGTCGCCGCTCTCGCGCGCCCTGGCGGCTTTCGTTTTGCCCCTGCGAGACTTCTTGGAGGGGCGGTTTACTTGGGCACGCATGGACTCGCGTTCCCCCAGCGAAGAATCGTCATCCCGAGCGTCACCGCGCCGAGGGGACGCGTCGCTTTCGTCTCTGCGCGATCCACTCGCCCCCAAGACCTTGGAAGAGCCGCGCCTTTGGGCATCCGAGTCGAAATATTCATCGTCGTCGATGTATTCCGGCTCATCGTCGCCGCGATAGGCCATCATTCAACCTTGACTGATTTTGAGTTTACAGGCGGGAAAATACAGTACTTGCCCCCCAAATACTTGCGTCCCCATGCATAGCATATCACAAAACGCGTTTTCGGGCGACCGGGCTTAGAACATATATTCGTTAGGCTGAGGTAGGATTGAAGGAGCGCTGGGCGAACTTAGACCGTCAGAACCAGCTTGCCCATCGTCCCCCGATTGATGAGGTCCTCAAGCGCTTTGGGTGCGTCTTCGAGCGCGTAGCTTCGGTGAATATACGGCCGCAAGCAATCCTCGCTGTACCAGGTCAGCAATTGCCCGAAAGAGCGCTTAATCACACCGGGATCGCGCGTAAGGTAGGCGCCCCAGAACAGACCGACCACGGACGCGTTTTTAAGCAAGGCGATGTTGACAGGCAAGCTCGGTATCCGTCCGCTGGCGAATCCGATCGCCAGATAGCGCCCTTCCCAAGCGATGCGGCGAACCGCCTGGTCAAACATATCACCGCCCACCGGGTCGAAGATGACGTCCGCGCCACGGTCGCCGCTTAGCGATTTTATCCGCTCGCGCAGGTTCTCGTTATGATAGTTGATCGTTTCGTCGGCGCCGCGAGAGCGGGCCAAAGCCAGCTTTTCCGCGCTGCTGGCGGCGGCTATCACGCGCGCCTTCATCAGCTTGCCGATTTCCACCGCTGCCAGACCGACGCCGCCTGCCGCGCCTAATACAAGCAAGGTTTCGCCGGCTTGCAGCCGGGCTCTGCGCGACAGGGCGACATGCGCCGTGCCATATACCAGCGGGAAGCCAGCGCCGCTTTCGTAGGACATATTTTCGGGCATGGGCAGCGCGGAGGACTGCGGGACGACGACTTCTTCGGCGAAGCCCCCGAACATCATGGTGGCCATAATCCGCTGGCCGACGCGTTCAGCGTCCACGCCCGAGCCAACTTCAATGATATCCCCAGCGACCTCCAAGCCCGGGCTGAATGGGAAGGGCGGCTTCAATTGGTACAAGCCCTGGATCATCAGCGCGTCGGGGAAGTTGACGCCGCAGGCTCGCACCCTGATCTTGACTTCGCCCGCTTTGACCGGCGGACTTGGAACCTCTTCGACCGTCAGCTGATCGGGCGCGCCGAAAGATTTACAAAGTACGGCCTTCATAAGTCGCGAAGTCCCGGGCTTTTGTTTTTGCGCGGTTTTGACGCTCGGGCCCCGATCAGATCGCTATCGGATTGGCGAGCAAGCCGGATAGCAGGTCGATACATGCGCCTACATCTCTAATGTCGACGGTTTCACTGGTCGTATGCAGATAGCGCGTGGGAATCGAGATGCAGCCGCTGGGTACGCCGGCGTCGGCCAGTTGAATGGCCGAGGCATCCGTCGTTCCGCCGGCCAGCAACTCCAATTGATAGGGTATGCCATCCGTTTCGCAGCGGTCGATCATCCAATTTTTGATCGCCACAGGCACCACCAATCCAGGGTCATGGACCTTGATTGCGGCGCCCCCGCCCAGCTTGACCAGCATTTTGCGCCCGCGGATCTGGTCGCCGCTGCCCGTGACATCAACGGCGATGCCGATATCCGGTCCGACGCCCTGCGCCGCGGTCTTCGCGCCGCGCAAGCCAACTTCTTCCTGGACAGTGAATGCGAAATACACCTCGTTTGGCGCTTGTCGATCCAGCCTGCGCATGGCTTCAATGGCCACGACGCAGCCAATGCGGTCATCCAGCGATTTGGCCACGATGCGCTGGCCGCGCATTTGCATCTCGCGCATGAAACCGGCCGGCTGTCCTGTTGGAATGGCATTACGGTCATCGTCGATTTGCACATCAATATAGAAATCGCCGAGCGACTTGCCGCCGCCGTTCTGCACCGCGATGACACCGACCGTGCCGTCTTCAAAGAGGACGCGGTTGCCGTTGAGCGTGTCGGCGCGCAAGCCTCCCATGGCAGTGAATCGAAGATAGCCGCTTTCCGGCTCCTGGTAATTGGCCATCAGCCCGATCTCGTCCATGTGCGCGGCGACCAGGACCTTCTTGCCACCGGAACCAAGTCGGCAAATCAGATTGCCCAAGCCGTCTACCCAAATCTCGCCCGCAAGCGCGCTCACCTCGTCGCGGATGATGCCGCGGATGCGATGTTCGTAGCCGGGCGGTCCCCAAGTTTCCACCAGTTTTCGGGTCAGTTCAATCACGATAAACTCCAGAATCATTGTCCTGATCTGAGCAGTATTGTAACGCCTATTCTGCCGCCTATCGACAGCGGGTTTGCCGGGCTAGCGGCCCGCTGCCGCCAGGCTCGGCTCTCGCGTCACCTGGGGCTGGCGTCTTTCCAGCCGCATTGGCAGGCCCTCGCGCGGGAACATGGTGATAAATGGCTGCGGCACGATCTCCACGCCTTCGATCAAACGCAACTGAAAGCGCTGGGCGATCGTCGCCAGCAGCAAGTTGGCTTCCATGGTGGCGAAGCTGTTGCCGATGCAAACCCGCGGACCGCCGCCAAAGGGGATGTAGGCGTATTTTGGGATCTCGCTGGATCGTTCTTCCGCCCATCGTTCGGGAATGAATGCGTTTGGCTGCTCCCAGATATCGGGGTGTCGATGAACGCAATAGATCAGGATCTGCGCGCCAGAGCGCTGCGGGAAGCTGTAACCCAAGACTTCCGTCGCCTGTTGGTTCACCCGGCTGATCGACCAGACGGGAGGCATCAGGCGCATGGATTCTTTGAGGACCATATCGGCATAGGGCAGGCGGCGCAAGTCCTCCAGCGTTGGCGGTTTCCCCGCCAATACGCTGTCCAACTCGGCGTGGAGCCGCTTCTCGACTTGCGGATTTTGCGCCAGCAGCCACCAGGTCCAGTTGAGGGCGTTCGCCGTCGTTTCGTGGCCCGCCAGGAACAGGGTGACCGCTTCGTCCCGCGCTTGCAGGTCGGTCATGCGCTCGCCGTCTTCGTCTTCGGATAACAGCAGCATTGACAGAAGATCGCCCCGGTCTTCCCCGGTGGAACGACGTTGATTGATAAATCCGTACACGATCTTGTCCAGTACGGCATTAGCGCGGCGCGAGCGAATGCGCAGGGGGGTTGGCGCCCAGGCTGGCAACAGGTTGGCTGTATTGCTGGCTTTCTGCACGACTTCCACTGCGGTTTTCACCTGGTTGACTGTGGTCGAGGCGTCAGCGTCAAATAGGGTCCGGCCGACAATCATCAGCGTCAGTTGCATCATCTCTTTGTCGACATCGAGCACAGCGCCGTCTTGCCAACGTCCTACCCGGTCCAAGGTGTAATTCACCATGGTATCGGCATAGGCTGCGATGCGCTGCGTGTGAAAGGCCGGCGCGACCAGCCGCCTCTGACGCTTCCAAAACTCGCCATTGCTGGTGACCAGCCCATTGCCCATGAAGCGCGCCAAGCCAGTTTTTTCATTGGTGTAATCCGGTCCTTTGATGAAGATATGCGATTGCCGAACCAGTATTTCGCGGATCATATCGGGGTTGGCGATCAGGTACTGATGGCGGTCGCCGACCTTGTAGTGCATGACATCGCCATATGCGGCCACCCATTCCGTGACGCGCTTGAGCGGATCCGCCAGGAACTTGCGATACGTCAGGTACTGTTCAATGGGACTGCTGCCGATATCCGGCGGACCCGGCGGGAAATGTCCCCCGTTCATTGATACTGTTCTCGACTATTGAAGCATTCCATACTTAAATTGTAACGGATTCCGCGCTTAGATGATAATCCCGGCCGGATGCGCGGCGTCTCAGAGGTGCATTTCAGATTATTGGCAATTAACCACCGAGGGCACCGAGAGCACCGAGATTTAAGTTCTTGCCTGCCAAAAAGGGGGCGATGTAGGGGCGTTTCGCTGAAACGCCCGCGAATAAACGCCCGATGAAAATGGGCGGCTCAGCGGGTCGCATAGACACTGACCGTTAACCGCTCCATCATTTTGTCAGATTTGTGTGATATTCGACGTATATCGATTTTGCTGTGATTGCCCTGTGGACATCTGCCAAAATATTGAAATGCACCGCGTCTCAGGGCGTCTCAAGCTCCATTTGCGCTGCTATGATAGATTTGCAACAATATACGCCGCAGATGACGGCGAACGAAAAGAGGTTGCTTCATGTATACCATTGGGCTTGATTTCGGAACATTGTCCGGGCGCGCGGTTCTGGTTGATACGCGCGATGGCGGCGAGATTGCCGAGGCAGTGTTCGATTATCCGCACGCGGTCATGGACGAATCCTTGCCTTCCGGCAAGCGCCTGCCGCCGGATTGGGCGCTGCAGCATCCGCAAGACTATATTGATGTTTTTGCGAACGCAATTCCGGCCGTTTTGAGAGACAGCGGCGTCGATCCTGCCGATGTCAAGGGGATTGGCATTGACTTCACCGCCAGCTCGCCCATGCCGACCAAAGCCGATGGTACGCCACTCTGTTTCCTGGCCGAGCTGAAGGACGAGCCTCATGCTTATATCAAGTTGTGGAAGCATCATGCCGCGCAGCGCCAAGCTGACCAGATCAATGAAACCGCCAGGCAAATGGGCGAAAGCTGGCTGCCGCGTTACGGCGGCAAGATCTCGTCCGAGTGGTTCTTCAGCAAATTGCTGCAGATCCTGCAAGAACGCCCCGACATTTATGCCCAGATCGATAAATTCGTGGAAGCGGCGGATTGGGTGATCTGGCAATTGACCGGCGTGGAAACGCGCAACACCTGTACAGCCGGGTATAAAGCCATGGTGCAGGACGGCGATTTCCCCTCCAAAGCCTATTTCAGAGCGTTGGATCCAGCCTTCGAAAACGTAGTGGACGAGAAAATCGGAAGAGAATTCGCCGAACTGGGCGAAAGGGCTGGCGGCTTAACCGCAGAGATGGCGCGGCTGACGGGATTGCCGGCTGGGATCGCGGTGGCGGTAGCCAATGTAGACGCCCATGTGACCGCGCCGGCGGTGAAAGCCACGGACCCGGGCGTCATGGTGATGGTGATGGGTACCTCCAGCTGCCATATTTTGTCTGGCGTCGACTTGAAAGTGGTTGACGGCATGTGCGGCGTTGTCAAGGGGGGCGTCATTCCCGGATTGTACGGCTACGAGGCCGGTCAAAGCGCCGTCGGCGACATCTTCGCCTGGTTCGTCGACAATGCCGTGCCCCCGCAATACCATGAGGCGGCCGCCGGCGCCGGCATTGGCATACACGAGTACCTGGAAGGGGAAGCCGCGAAACAGCAGGTTGGCGAACACGGGCTGATCGCGCTGGATTGGTGGAACGGCAATCGCAGCACCCTGGTCGATGTTGATCTGAACGGCCTCATCCTGGGCATGACGCTGGCGACGCGGGCGCCCGAGATATATCGGGCGCTGATTGAAGCGACGGCATTTGGCACGCGCGAAATAATCGAAGCCTTTGAAGCCAAGGGCGTCGAAGTCAAAGAATTGATTGCAGCCGGTGGCTTGCCGGAGAAAAACGCGCTCTTGCGGCAGATCTATGCCGATGTCACGGGCAGAACCTTCAAGCTCTCCGGTTCGGCGCAAGCGCCCGCGCTGGGTTCAGCCATGCACGCCGCTGTGGCCGCGGGCATTTACCCGGATATACAGGCCGCCGCCGAGACTATGGGCAAGCTCAAAGACGAGGTCGTGACGCCAATCCCGCAAAATCAATTGGTCTATGACAAACTCTACGCCGAGTATCGGCTGCTCTACGATTACTTCGGACGCGGAACCAACGATGCGATGAAACGTCTCAAAGCGATCAGGCACGACGCTTTATCGTGACGCATTTTGCGCCTTTGTCCGGCACAGGCGCATCCACTGTCAAAAACGCACAAATGTATTCTGCTTGGCTTGGGCCCCGCCCAGTCATTTGCCCCGACGCGGATCGCAAAGACGGGATATTCAGCCGATATTTGTCAAAACATCTGGAATAAGCGATAATCCCTCTTGGTTTTATGGTTATTTCTGACAAGAAACTCGATATTGATGGCTGCATCGTTTGTCAATAATGCGCGGTTTGCGGTAGTATTACAGATGATGACGTGAGTTTGTTCGAGAATCATTCCTTAGATTGTGAAAAATTGCCAAAAGTTTTGCTTAGAATTGAGATAGATTTGCGGTGACTGGAAGCGTTCGGGCTACGATAGACTGTTGAACGTCAGATTTGCTAGATATTGCAGTTGAACTGTGTGGAGGGCTGCGCATGAATAAGCGCAAGATGCTTTACCGGCTTTTGTCCATCTTGATTGGTTTGGCGGTCTTGTATAGCTTTGGCTTTGACGCCATCGCGCAAGACGACCCTCCCGCAGAGGACGCCGCTGCCGAAGTCATGTTGACCGTTGATGATGCGCTGGCGGCCGCTGATGCTGTCCAGGCTAATCTCGACATCACCTGGATTCTGCTGGCGGGCTTCCTGGTTTTCTTCATGCAGGCCGGCTTCGCCATGCTGGAAGGCGGTATGATCCGTGAAACGGGGGTTGTCAACTCCCTCGCCGAAAACTTCATGGACGCCTGTGTCACGGGCATTGTCTTCTTCATAGTTGGCTACGGCATCGCCTATGGCACCTATGATGCCGGGATGGAAGGAGGCGGTCTGACGCCGGCGAACATCTCGCTGCTGTTAGGCGGCGCTGACGGAACGGCAGACGGCGACGGCGCTTTGTTGGCGGGTTTCTTCTTCCAATTCGCTTTTGCTGGCGCGGCCGCGACCATCGCCACGGGGGCAATGGCGGAACGCACGAACTTTGTCGGAAAATTGGTCTACAGCGCGATTCTAGGCGCGATCATCTATCCGGTTGTCGTCTTCTGGACCTGGGGCGGCGGTTGGATCGCCGCGCAAGGCTTCATTGATTTCGCTGGCTCGACCATCGTTCACATGACCGGCGGCGTCGTCGCCCTGGTCGGCGCGTATATGTTGGGTCCCCGCGCCGGTCGCGTCTTCGGCCGGCCGCCAGAAGCGTCGAACTTGGGCATTGCGGCTTTGGGCACATTCATACTCTGGTTCGGCTGGTATGGCTTCAACGTCGGCTCGACGCTGGGCGCGAACGACCCCAATACCATGGGTTTGGTGGCGGTGAATACCACGCTTGCGGCGGCGGCTGGCGCGCTGGGCGCGATGTTCTATAAGTATATGCGCACCGAAAGCTGGAACATGAGTTTCATCCTGAATGGCTCGCTGGCGGGGCTGGTCGGCATCACAGCGGGATGCGCATCGGTCACGCCCCTTGCCGCGCTGGTTATTGGCTTGTTGTCCGGCGCCGTCGTCGTGATTGCGGTTACGACGGTGGAAAGAATGAAGATTGACGACGCGGTAGGCGCTTTTTCGGTACACGGCGCTTGTGGCGCTTTTGGCACGCTAATGATCGGTATCGTCGGTTCTTCCGCGCTGGGCGCGCCCAGCTTGCTGGACGGTGGTACCCTGGATACGCTTGGGGTACAGGTTGTCGGCGTCGCTGTGGTGGCGATTTGGACGACAGTCACCAGCTTCTTGATGTTCGGCGCCTTGAGAGCTGTCGACATCTTGCATGTCGCTCCGGAAGCGGACCGGATTGGCATTGACGCCTACGAGCATCATGCCTCGGTCTGGCCCAATATACTGCCCCTGCGCGAGGACGATGAATAAGGGGCATGTGTGGCGGCAAGACAAACAGAAAAGTCAAAGCGGCTCGCGAAGAGCCGCTTTTTGATTGTCCTTAAAGCGTGACTTACATTAAGTCGCTATCGAGCATGATGGTCACTGGACCGTCATTGTGGATTTCGACTTGCATCAGCGCGCCGAAGATCCCGCGTTCAACGCGCTCCAGGCCAGCGGCTTGCAAGCATTGGGCGAAACGCGACACCAGCGGTTCAGCCTGCTGTGGCGGGGCGGCGTCAATATAGCTGGGTCGCCTGCCCTTGCGGGTGTCGGCATACAGGGTGAATTGCGAAACGACCAGCACGCCTCCGTTGACGTCGAGGAGCGACAGATTCATCTTGCCGTCGTCGTCCGAGAAAACGCGCAAGTTGGCGGTCTTCTTAGCCAAACGCTCCGCCTCTGCTTGCGTATCGTCGTGAGCGACCCCGACCAGCGCCACGAATCCCTGTTCAATCGCCCCGCAGACTTTGCCGTCCACGGCCACCGATCCGGCGCTCACCCGTTGCAGCAGCACTCTCATGATATGTTCTCCGCTAGCCCTGTTGATTGAGAATCTGCATCACGCGCAGCAAGAAGTAACGGCAGCAGGTATCTACGTGGTACTGGATGTCCAGTTCTTCTAATTGCTTGTCATAGACCCCGCTGATGAGAAAGCTCGGCGCTTGCTCGTGTTCGGCGCACAGGACACCGCGAAACTTGCGGCGCAAACCCGCTCCGATCGAGCGGCGCGTGCTTTCAAACATTTGTTCCAGCTCCGTCTCGTCGAGGAAAGCCTCCGGTAACGCTTCGCCTTCGCTTCGCAAGTCGAATTGGATCTTCATCCGGTTTCCTCAAGTTGGGGTCTTCGTTTCGCCGTGGCGCAGTTGCTGTTTGCCCGCCGCGGTTTAATCCAGCATGGGCTTCACGCGCTGTACGAGCTGAATGGTATAGCCCCAGGGATCGCGCACGAAAGCCAGCTTGTCGCCTGTCGGCGTCGTATCGACATCGCCGTCCAGCGCGCCCCCGGCCGCTGCCAGGCGCTGTCGCGCCGCTTCCATGTCGTCGACCGCGAATGCCAGGTGAAATGTGACCGGATGATAATCCCCATAGGCGACGAACTCGCCCAGGGGATTGCTGTAAACTTCGATCAGGCTCTTGCCGGCCGAATCCGCCAAAAAGTGAATGTACGGCGGTTCGTCGAAGGAACGGACGATCTCCATTTCCAGATGTTCGGCATACCAAGCCGCAAATGCTTTTACATCTTTCACGTTGAACGCTGCATGCTCTAGTCTCATAACTTTCCTTTACTCCAGTTCAAAATGCTCGCCGTCTGCCGATTCTGGCGCATCATCCTCCAATTCGGGCAATCCCTGGCTGCGCGCCCAACTGATGCCCATCATAACGATAAAGATGATAGCGATGCTCACAAATATGATCTCATCAAAAGGACCAAGCGCGCCATGCGCAAGAATGACGACCATGAGAGTCTTTCGCCTTGATCATGCCACCGGCGGTTGATTATAGAGGAAGGCGAGCTAAATCTGAACCGAGTCTTGAGCGATCACGAGACAAACCGCGCTGCGAGAATCATGAATCGCTTAATCCTTGTCAATCGGTATCTGTACCCTGCCGGTTGGAGTGGGGGGCGCGTCATCCTTGGAAGAAGGGTCGCTTTCGTCCTTTGCATCGCTGATATTGATGCGTACCGACTTCTTGCCCAGTTGGCTGCGCCCGCCCCGAGCTCTCTTGTTCTTGCGCGTTTTGGCTCTTTGCTTCAGGACTTTGACGTCCAGCTCAAAATCTTCTTCAATGAGGTCGGCCAAGTCGACTGCGATTCTGTTTTCTTCTTTGTTTTTCTCTTTGCTTTCCGGGCTTGGGTCTTCATCAGCCGTCGGCTCATCGTCCAGCGCCGAGGCGGAAAGTTTGACGGGCTGGCGCGATTTGACGCCCTCCGCCAGCTTCGCCAATGCCTGGGGGGCTTGGCTTTCGAGCCCTTGCGATTTGGCTTTGGTCTCTGACGGGTCAGCAGCGATTGCGGCTTCGTCATGCTGGTCGCGCATTTCTTTGACGATCTGTCGGATCTGATCCTCAAAGGTATCCCAGCGCGAAGGCGCCAGCGACTCCAGCATGAGCTCAAGCGCGTCATTCAGCGCGCTCCCGCGCATCTCGGCGGCTTGCAGGGCGAAGATGCGATAGGCGCGCAAGGGACGATAAGAAGGATGGAGGCGCAGCCCATCGTCCAAAATCGACAAGGCTTGGTCATATTCCTGCAGGGCATAAAGCGCGGCGCCGAGCCGGGTGTAAAGACGCGGCAGGTCCTTTGCCGGCAGGCTCTTGCCTTTGGGACGGGCCAGCAAGTCGCGATAGAGTGGAAGCGCTTGCTCGGGAACATCAAGGTCCGACCAGCATACTGCCAATTCGAACATGATCCTGGCATTTTCGGGATATGTCGCGCGCAACTGCCGAAAATGTTCGATAGCGCCCTTGAGCTTGCCTTGCTGCTTCAATGTCAAGCCGACGTCTATCAATTCGCTGACAACTGCCATCGGTTGGACTTCCCCAGCATTTCACCTGAAGTCAGTATAGCATGTACGCCAGTACTACGCAGCCTTCGCGCTTCTGTCACAGTAGAGATGCAAATGCAGCTAATTCGAGAATCTGCCGGGGCGCTTGCGACCGCGCCTGAGCCTTAGGCATTGACCAGGGGCACTATGTATCCGTTGTCGAGCCAATCATGCAGCGTTGCGGAATCGACGCTCTTGCCGGCGAAGCCGTCCGGATTCGCGCGCAAGGTCGAGACTAGCAGGTTGTCCTCGTTGTAGCTTGCGCGGAAATCGTGGTAGATCCCGAAGCGTTCCGAGAGATAGCACCAGGGCGCCTTGCGATACCTGGTGTTTGCCCCGAGTGTTGGAAGTCGGTAGCGTAGCGGCGGTTTCTTTTGCGCGTTCAGGATCACATCCGCGTAGCGCGTCACCATTGTCTCGAGCGAGAACTCGCTTTTGAGGTAATGCAGCGTCGCCGGCGACGTGCGCCGTTTTTCGCTCAATATGGCATGCGCCTGTTCAGCTGCCCCGTCGATGTCGCCGTAGTCGACCCGATCAACATGTTCCTCCGAGAAAAGATCTCGGTAGGTCGAGACGCGAGACAGAATCGGCGGCGTGCCGCAACCCAGTGATTCGAAGGGCGTATTGCCGAAGGTCTCGACGCAGTTGCCGATGCACATGGTTACATCGGCGATGCTGTAGTATTCCGCGATCAAATCTTCGCGTATCCAGTCGTGGAAGTAAAAGTTGTCAGTCAGCCCGGTCGAGCCAATCTCCTGCCGCAACTGCTGATAGTAAGCGCGGGCGCCCGCTTCCGTTTCCGCGTCCAGGCCCCGCGGCGTCAGAACGCGCAGATCGCTCCAACCATAGTCATAGACGAGTCTTCTCGCCACCTTAATCACTTCGTAGATACCCTTGTTCAAATCCGGTCTGTGCGGGAATAGCAAGACCGGACGTTCCGCTATCGTTTTGGGTATCACGTCGAAGATGGCATCCGGTTTGGTATAGCGAAATTTCTGCCAGTCGAAACCGTTATGGATGGCATGCATTCTCGTTTCGACATCGGGAGCAAACTGCGAAACGACCGCTGCATAAGATGCTCGCGTATGCTCGGAGGGCAAGATCCATTCATCGCCTTGAAAAAGCAGGGCGGATTGCAAGGTCTCTGGATAGATGATGCTGCGCATCGAAATGATGGCGGGCTTGTCCCGGTAAACACAAGGGAATATCAAACCACCGTCGTGACTGTAATGAAAATCGGCTTGCGCAATAGCGTCGCCGACGGCGCGCATTGCGTTAGCGATATGGTAAAGGGGCGTGAAATAGGGCTCGGGATAGGGCTGTTTGAAGCGCAGGATCGGCTTGATGTGAACGTTTTCGTGCCACGAGAATGGCGCAATGGATTCTGCGTGCCGGGTCGACAGAATAGTCAAGCGATGACCAAGCTCGCCCAGATGAAGCGCAACCTTCTTGAGTTGAACCTGCCCGCCGCCCATCGCGAAATCGGGGAAGAGCGGCGTCATGGAAAAGACGGCTATCCGCTTGCCTTGGCTCGAGGTCATGTCGTTCCAGTCGCTTTATAAACGGATCGTCCCCAAGTGTAACATGGCAGGTGAATAGGGGATAAGTCAATGCCCGCCGGCGGCGCGGGAAAACCGGTCGTCTTTAGTCGCAGATTAACGTGCCGACAGATGTGTCTCCTCGCAGCGCCTTGACCAAATCGTCCGGATTCCAGAAGTTGAGCACAATAATCGGCATCTCATTTTCCTGGCAAAGCGTGAAAGCAGTGGTATCCATCACCCGTAGATGGCGATTGAGCACATCTTGATACGCCAATCGGCCAAATCGCGTCGCCTCCGGGTTGTGTACGGGGTCGTCGGAATACACGCCGTCCACTTTGGTGGCTTTCACGATCACATCCGCATCAATCTCGCTGGCGCGCAGGGCGGCTGCGGAATCGGTCGTGAAATAGGGTGTGCCGATGCCACCGGTCAGGATGACGACTCGACCTTTTTCCATGTGTCGAATCGCGCGCAGGCGGATATAAGGTTCCGCGATTGAATTCATTTGCACCGCGGTTTGCACGCGGGTAATGATGCCTAGCCGCTCGATGGCGTCCTGCAGAGCCAATCCATTCATCACCGTAGCGATCATTCCCATATGATCAGCTGTGCTGCGCTCCATGCCGAGCTTCGCCGCGGGTTCGCCCCGCCACAGGTTGCCGCCTCCGATGACGATGGCTACTTGCGTACCCAATTTATAGACTTCCCGTACACGCTGGGCAATGTATGCCGCCTTTTCGGGATCAATTCCGAATCCGCTGTTTCCCGCCAGGGCTTCTCCGCTCAGTTTCAGCAATACACGTTGATAGGGCAGCTCGCCAGACTTGCTCATTTCCGCTCCTTGTTCGAGAACTTTGTCACCTTGTTGCCGGTTCTAATCAGCTATCCAGAAATCATCGGTCAAATCAAGCGAGGCGAATATCGCGCGCGCTTCATTCAGCGTTCTGCCGCGGAAGGCCCGCGACATGCGGTCGCCATACCATCGCTGCGAAAGCGCCCATACCTTCTGCAAAGACAGCATCGCTCCTTTCATGCGACCTTCCCTGCGGCGCCACTGGTCAACCTCTTTCTCCTCACGGAAGAACAGAATAGTCGCTCAAGTATCAATCAGGTCATCGTACCAGTTCCGGAAGGGTTTGGCGAAATGTACGATCCCTCCGCTCTCGGCACTCAGCCTGCCGTCCTCGATTGAGAAATGAACCAGATCGCGGTCTAGCGGATGGCGCGCTTGAATGCTCGCGTCCGCATGCAGCATGGCCGGGATGCCGAGCGCGTCCCAGGCGCAGTTGGCGTACAGGCGCCTTTTGCCGACGGTGACTTGATAGTCGGTAGCGACCGCGGACAAAGGATTCGCCATCAGGATGTCATCCGAGCCGGGGCGCAGGAATAGCGCATGAGACCTGTGCAGTCTATGCAAAGCCCGTTTTGCGCCGGGGACAGCCAGGTGGAAATGCCGGGCGATTTCTTCGACGGCGGGAGGAAAGCCTCGACTTGCGAACAAGCGGTAGACGAAGAGCCTTATGTCCCAGTCCATTTGGTCTAGCATCTCAGCAGTCGGCAAAAAAAGAGACTAGCGCGGCGCTAATCCCCTTGTTGATTTGATTGTCCGTGGGAAAAGGCATCTCGGCCAGCCTTTCTCACAAGCGCCTACGCTCCGTCGCCGATGGCAAAGCGCTGGAAGCGCTCGATGTTGATGGTTTCGCCGACTTCGGCGACCGTCTCCTGCAAGTACTGGCTAATGGTTTTGTCATCGTCCTTGATAAAAGCCTGTTCCATCAGAACGATCTCTTCGTACCATTTGTTCATGCGCCCGGCGACAATCTTTTCAGCGATGTTCTCCGGCTTGCCTTCTTCCAGCGCGCGCTCGAACTGCACCCTCGATTCCGCCGAGACGAGATCTTCCGGCACATCTTCTCGCTTGACGTATTGCGGATTGAGGTTGGCGATGTGCATGGCGATATCTTTTGCAAATGATTTGAAGCGATCGGTGGCCGCGACAAAATCAGTCTCGCAGTTGACCTCGACGATGACCGCCAGGCGATTGTCAAAGTGCAAGTAATTGCCGATCACCCCTTCATTGGCGCTTCGGCCTTTGCCTTGCAGCTTGATGCCGTCTTTGAGCGCCTTTTCGCGCAGAAACTCCGCCGCCTGGTCCATATCACCGTCAAATTGCTCCAGCGCCTTCTTGCAGTCCAGGGGACCGGCGCCGGTCTTGTCTCGTAGTTGTTTGACTTCTTTTGCGCTTACAGCCATTTGCCTTGCATGCTCCATTCGGACAGGGTCTTCAGTTATTCTGCGACTTTTGCTTCTGTCGCCGGTTGAACTTCGGCGCCATCGCCGCTGGATGCGCCCGTCTCTTCTTCATCTTCGCCGAAGAGCTTGGAATCGCGCAGCTTCGCCAGCGTCGATTCGCCCAGCAAATCTTCGTCGCCGAGTTCGTCGTCATAGGTATCTGTGAACATTTGCTCTTCTTCCTCTTCGATGCCCGCGGACTGGCGCAGGTTATGCCCTTCGAGCACGGCATCCGCCAAGGCGCCTACCAACAGCCGGATCGAACGCATCGCGTCGTCGTTTGCTGGCAAAATGTGATCAACGAGGTCAGGATCGGCATTGGTATCGACCAGCGCCAAGACTGGGATTCCGAGGATATTGGCTTCCTTCACGGCGGTATGTTCGCGTTCGGCGTCAACCACGATTAGCATGTCCGGGATGCGGTTCATCTCGCGAATGCCGCCGAGGCGCAATTGCAGCTTGGATATCTTGCGGCTCAGCACCAGCGCTTCTTTCTTTGTGAGCTTGTCAAACTCGCCGGCGTCGCGCCGTTGTTCGAGCTGCTTCAAGGTGTCGATGCGGCTGCGGATCGTCTTCCAATTGGTAAGCGTACCGCCTAACCAGCGATAATTGACAAAGGGCATGTCGCAGCGCCCGGCCTCTCGCTGAACAATCTCCTGGGCTTGCCGTTTGGTCCCGACAAAAAGCACACTGCCGCCATCAGCGATCAGCTTGGCGATCATGTCGTGGAAGCTATTGAGGTTTTTCAGTGTAATCTGCAAGTCGATGATGTGGATCCCGTTGCGTTGGGTGAAGATGAACTCATCCATCTTGGGATTCCACTTGTTGGTACGGTGGCCAAAGTGGACACCGGTTTCGAGAAGGGAACGCATTTTTACCGCTGAGGGCATCACAAATCTCCTTGATCAATTGGTGTTTTGGTCTCGCACATCGTTCATCCTCCGGTGAAAACCCGCTTTGGGCGGACAACACCCACCGAGAGTCCCGACATGTGGAATTTGGAAGCGCGAAGCTTTCACGATTCCGCGGCGGATTCTATCACAGGCCAGGAAGCGCGACAATGATGTTTTTCGGAGACTATAGAGCCTTGTGTTGCATAGGCGGTCGCGAGACATTAATGCCTAAGCCGTGCCGCCGCCGCTGTATCAGTTGGATTCCTCCAGTATTGCCCCCAACGCGCCCAGAAAGGCTTTGTTGGCTTCTCTTGTGCCCAGGCTAAGCCGCACGGCATTGGGCAATCCGTTTCGCGTTTGCGCGCGCAGCAAGAAGCCGCGTTCCACAAGCGCCCTCTGCAAATCTTCTCCCGGCATGCGGGTCTCGAAGAGAAGGAAATTCGCCGCCGGCTTCCAATAGCGGATGCCCATCCGCTCCAATTGGCCGCAGACCCATTTTGCCTCCGCTCTCAGGTAGCTGACGACCTTGTGGACATGGGCTTGATCGCCGCATGCCGCGATGCCAGCAGCCAGCGCCAGCTTGTTCTGGTGAAATCCACGATGCAAGCCCGCGATGTAGTTGGCAAGATCGGGCTTGGCAATGCCATAGCCGAGGCGAAGCCCGGCCAGACCGTAGGCCTTGGAAAAGCTGTGTACGACCACGATATTCTTGCCTTCGAGCACATAGCGCAGTGAATCGGGATATGCGGGATCGTCCACAAAATGGTGATAGACCTCATCCGCTACTACCAAGACGTGATCGGGGATGCCGCGCATCAGGGCGTTCATCGACTCCGAGGGCAGCACGGTCCCCGTCGGATTGTTGGGATTGCAGACCATGATTAGCCGAGTTCTTTTGTTGATCGCTTTCAGCACGGCGTCGACGCGGTACTCGAATGAATCAGGCTTCAGCGGCGCGTCCACGACCGTCGCTCCCAAGGGTTGGGAGATCTTCGCATAAGCGCCGGTGAATGTCGGCGAAGACAGAATCAATTCATCCCCCGGGCTCAGGAATCCCCGCGCGATCAATTCGAGCGACTCGAAACCGCTGCAACCGGTGTAGATATGTTCCGGCGTCAAGCCGCGTCCGAGTACCTTGACGATCGCTTGCCGAAGTTTTATGTCCGAGTAATCCGGGTAGTAGGAAAGCGTTGGCGCGACAGCAGCAATTGCGTCAATCACTTTTGGCGAGGGACCCAGCGGATTCTCGTTGTTCGCCAACTGGTAAAACTTGCTTATGCCATGCTTTTCTTGCAATTCTTCCAGCGAGTCGCGGTTGCCGGCCCGCGCGAAAGGCTGGAGATCCGGGTTGTATGTGAGTTGGCTCATGGGGCGCTTTCTTGCTCGGCTGTATCAATAATTTGTCCCGAAAAGCGGATATCAACGGACGCAGCTTCTACAGGCAGGCCAGGCGCTACTGCGGCGGACCCCGCTCACCGCTTGTTTTCCAACAGCATCGAAGAGCCGCCTTTATTGCGGAAACCGAAGCGCGCGTAAAAGCCGCTCAAGCCAGTCGCGCAATCCAGCATGACCTGCTCCACGTGTTGCAGTCTTTTGAGCAGCTTGTCCAGCATCGTCGAGGCGATGCCCTGGCCCCGGAAACCCATGTCGACAACCACGTCGTCAATCAAGGCGCGGTACATGTCGTCCGTTATGACGCGCGAAAAAGCGATCAATCGGTCTTCGTTCCAGACGCCCAGCGTGATTTGGCTGCGATCAAGCATGCGCTGAATATCCAATGGGGAACGCGCATCCGCCCAATCAGTCTGCCCCAGCAGCGCGTGCAGCGCTTCGGGATTGATCGGCTCCGTGAACGAATAGATGTAAGGTTTGCTCATGGCGATGCCTTCTCCGGTCTTGCTTGCGCCGAACGCGCCGCGCTGTTAGATCGTAAAGATGCGCGCATACGATTATGACAGCGCGCTGTTGCTTGGGCGAAAGCGAACGTCTGCACCTAGCATAGAGTTCCGCGAGCGTCTCTGCAAGTCGCGGAGGGCGCAGATCGGGTTTTTCGATAGCGCAAGCCAGTGCTAAAATGAATCTGTTCCCAAGCAATCAACAGGAGTCTTGCTCTTGGCTTTAGGACGCTGGAATTCTTTCATCCAGTTTCTGTGCGAGATTTATCAACTGCCCGGCGATCTTCGGCAGTCCGCTGTCGACGAGCTTTTGTCGACGCGGGGTGAATGGCCCTGGGTCGAGCGCGATCGCGCCACCTTCGTCTATGATTCCTTCACAGCGCATCGGGTCTCGGTCAACATCGACATTGTGAATCGGGATCCGCCCTTTGAAAATCTGGTGAGGTTGGACGACACCTCACTGTGGTATTTCCAGCGCTACTTTGACCGCGATGCGCTGGTCGACTATATGTTCGCGATTGATGATCCGGGCACGCCGCTTGCGCAAGAAGTCAACTTGATGGATCGCGTGGAACGCTTTTGGGAAGCCGACCCGCTTAACGCCCAAACCATTCAGACGGCGCAGGTCAGCACCTCCGTTTTGCAAATGCCGCGGGCGCGCCCTGTCCCCAGTTGGCAGGCGATGTCTGCCGTGCCGCGCGGGAATGTCTATCGCCATCGCTTCAGTTCGACGCATTTAGCCTTCAAAGATCGCAATCTGTGGGTCTATACGCCGCCCGGTTACGACCCCGCTTCGAGCCATGTTTATCCTTTGCTGATATTGATGGACGGCCAATGGGCCCTGAACATCCTGGAGGCGCCCTATATCGCTGATGCGCTGATCAAGCATGGACGTATGGAACCGGTGATTATTGCCATGCTCGCGGCCGGCAGCCAATCAGAGCGAGTGACGGAATACATTGGAAACGACAATCACTATGCCCTGGTGGTCGCGGAATTGCTGCCCTTTTTGCAGACCGAGCACCGCATTGAGCCTGTCAATCTGGGATTGGGCGGCGTCGGAGAAGGCGCCGTAGCGGCGGCTCACGCGACGCTCAAGAACCCGGCGATATTCAACCGCTTGATTATGATTTCGCCGCCGTTGGGGGGGAAGCCGGCCCTGCGCAAACTGCGGGAATATGCCGAACGCTTCCGCGATTCTCCGCTATTGCCGCGTCGGATCTTCCATTCTGTCGGCCGCTACGAGCAAGACATGCGCTTCTATCAGCCGGCGTTGGCGCTGCGCGGGATTCTGGAACGGCGGATGGGGCACGATCCCGATCTGCAATACAAGTTCGTCGAGTTGGGCAGCGGCCATAGCCTGGTCGCGTTCAAGAGCGTCTTGCCGGAGGCGCTGGCGCATGTCTTCCCGGCCGGGGCGAGCCAAGCTCCCTGAGCCAGCCGCTCGGCGCATGAGCGACGTGGCTTCTAAACACGGGAACGAGAGAATCGACCGCATGGGAATCCTTTACGTCGTGCCAACGCCGATCGGAAACCTCGAAGACATTACCTTGCGCGCCTTGCGGATCCTGCGCGAAGCATCCTTGATCGCCGCGGAAGATACGCGCACATCACGTGTGCTGACTCGGCATTTTGACATAAGTACGCCCATGACGAGCTATCACGAGCACAACAGGCTGTCCAAGCTGGATCAGATTCTGTCCGCCCTGGCGACCGGTGATGTAGCCCTGATATCGGATGCCGGCACGCCGGGGATTTCCGACCCTGGTTCGGAACTGATTCGAGAAGCGATTGCGCGGGGCTATGACGTGGTTCCCTTGCCCGGCGCCAGCGCTGTCACCGCCGCTTTAGTTGGCTCCGGCATGGCGATGGACCGCTTCCTGTTCCTGGGCTTCCTGCCGCGAAAAGCCTCCGTCCTGAAGGCGCTGTTAAGCCAACTTGCGAGCGAGCCCGGAACGATCATCGCCTATGAGAGTCCCTACCGATTGACCGTCTCTTTGCGAGCGATCGGGGAAGTTTTGGGTGGCGAGAGAGAAGTTTGCGTCGCTCGTGAAATCAGCAAGAAGTTCGAGCAGTTTTATCGCGGCTCTGCGCGGGAGGCTTGTGCCTATTTTCTTCGCGAGAATCCGCGCGGGGAAGTGACCTTGCTGATTGACGGCGCTCTGCCCACAGAGAGCCGCTGGCCCGACGGGCAAGTCATCCTTGCCCTGAATGAGCGGATATCCGCGGGCGAAAGCCTGTCGGCAGCGGCGAAAGCAATTGCCAAAGAGGCGGGCTGGTCCAAGAGCGATGTCTATCAGCTGGGCATCAAGAAGGATTGACCGCTACATTTCTATTTCTCAATTGTTGCCGCGTTTCATGCTTGCCGCGTCCACTTCTATGCCGTCGTCGCCGAGCTTGTCGCTTAGGTCCTGCCATTGGTCTTCGCGGATGATGCAGGACATAGGACCGAGGCGCGCGCCTAAATGCCGTCGAAAAGCCGGCATGGCGAAGATCTTGTCCAGCACCTCTTCATTGTTGGCGCGCAAGATTATATGTGATTCAAAACTCACCGTGGTCTTGGCGCCATCTTGCCAATTGCGCAGCAACTTGACGATTGGGATGGGAATCGGCTTGCCATTCAACTGTCGCAGCAAGAAAGCCTGAATATGCTGCGCGTTGATGCCTTGGTCGCTAGCGCGCTGAATACTGGCCGCGTCAAGCCGATAGACATAGGTATCGCCCGCCTGTTCCCAACGAGCGAAGCGCGCCAGTTGAAAGCGCTCGAAACGATTGACGCGGCGCGACGCCAGCAAGGCGCCGTCGTTGCGTATCTCGATCGACTGAGGCTGGTCTGGGGGCAGGGGCCAATCCTGCATTTCCAGAAAAGCCCGCCCGTAAGCGGTCAAACGCAAGACGTCTTCGCCGATATCGACCAAACCCAGCCAATGCATCGGACCCACCAGATAGAATTCTATCAATGAGCCCTCCACCGCGTCCCAACTCTCAAATCCGTTCAGAAACTCGCCAGCCGCGTTGCGAATGTACCAACTGTCGAAATCGCCATCCGGGCGTTGAAAATCCGGCTCGATGTCCTTGATGACGCCGATCAAGTCGTTGACCGACGCCCAACCCTGCTCGGGCAGCAGCTCTGCGAAGAGGCTCATGACCGCGTCGCGAGCCGCGCCCGGGTCATAGGACCAGCCGGAATCATCGGGGAACAAGCCCGGAATATGCCACAAATCGCGGTAGGTCTGGCTTTCCAGCCAAGCCAGTGCGAGCAGCCGAATTTGTTCCGCGCGCGTTGCGGAAAGAAAACTGCGCGCCTCATCACGTCTCGGGTAGGCTCTGCCATCCTGCGATGTGATGAGGCCCGCGCTGACGCCCAGGCATAGCAAGAAGTCCAGACGGTTTGAACTGGCATGATAGACATGCGGCATCAGCGCTCGCAGGGCTTGCGGGGAGAGTCCATCATCCTCCATTTCGACCTTGTTTGCCTGGGTGAAAGCCAACAGAGTGGCAAGGTCGTCGACGATCGAGGTATCGGCCGCGATGACATGTTTTACGTCGTCAATCGCGGGCAGGGAGGGCAGGTCGGCAGCGGACGATTCTTCGACCTCAATATGTTCATAGCTTGTTTTGTGCAGGGGCAGCGCCTCCGCCAGATCCGGCGGCACATAAAAGAAGCCGATGAGATTGTCCTCTACTTTGTCGTATCCTTCGCTGATGAAGCCCCGATAATACAGCGTTTCGGCGATGCTTTGCCCTTGCAGGTGGGGCTGTTCCTTTTCGATCTGCGCGCGCCCCAGCTTGCGAATCTTGCCATAAAAGCGCTCGAACTGGCCGATCTTCATGCGTTGCCGCGCGCTGCTAACGAGCAATTGCAAGGCGGCGCGGGCGCTATCGTCGAGCTTGTCCCAGGCCGCTTCCGACGACTGCGGATCGAGCATTACACGGTGTAATTGCGGGATTATCGCATCATCAACCAGGCTTTTGCTGGCGATTCCCCAGGTTTCCGCCAGGGCGGGCAGCATGCCGGGGTCGTAGTCGTTCAGGGTGGCAAGCAGATCTCTCATTTCTGCGGATTGCCTTCGCCAACGAGCACGGCATAGATGTCGAAGTGGTATGCGATTTTCTTGTAATCGAGAATGCTGAAGATGATGCGTGTTGGCGCCTGGCATGTGGGACAATGAAAATCGACGACGCCCTGTTCGTCAGCGGGCAGCTCCGGCGTGAAGTCATCGAGGATCCGACGCAGCTGGCGAGCCATTGGCGAGCGGCCATCGGCTCGGTAGAAACTCCGCCAGCGAAAACGGATTCGATGCCCGCAGCGCGGGCAAGTGTAGATGCAAGCGCCGGCCACGCGGTTGCGGAAGCCTTCCCCATCCAGCAAACCCCGCATGACCGCTTCCGGTTCATAGTGGTCGATAACGACGCTTTTTGCCATCTCCGCCGCTGCTCCAGTTCGCTTCAATGATAGCATATTTCGCGGCATGTGATTCCTAGCGGAGGATAAGCGTCCAGGGCAATCGCATCAAATCATTTTTTCACCACCGAGGACACCGAGTTTAGGTTCATTTGTCTGCTTGCTATTTAATTCCGTCACCTGAAAACGACGAGGTTGCCAGCGAGACTTCATTTGTGGTTGAAAAGCAAGCCTGAAACATAACATGAGCTATGTTCCGTTGCTTTTCTCGGTGTTCTCGGTGTCCTCGGTGGTTAATAATCAGTCCAATTTCGTACCATGTCAGCCGCCCCATTTTGATGCAATTGCCCTGATAAGCGTCCCTTGCCCCATATAGACGCAAGCGCCGCCGACCGTCACCGCCGTGAATTTCTCCCCCTGCCTTTCAACATTTATGTTGATGAAGCTGGGACGGCCCATTTCGATACCTTGTTCGCTGACGATTTCCCCGCTGTCAACCAAGCCATATTTCAGCAAATATACGCCCAGCGAGCCACTTGCCGACCCGGTCGCCGGATCTTCGGCGACGCCCAATGCGGGCGCGAACATCCGGCTATGCACGGTCGAGCCCGGGTGTTCCGTTTGGGTTGTGGCGACAAAGACATTTTCGCCGGGCTTGCCCAGCAGCAGCCCTTGCCACAGGTCAAGGCGCAAGCTGAGTCGCCGTATGGCGTCCAGAGACTGAACCGCTACGAATAAAAAGGGCAGACCATTATCGAGAACTTGCAGGGGCGCCTTGGGCTGAAGATCCTCGGGCCGCAGCGAGAGCATCCGCGCAATGGCTTCGCGGTCTTCATAAATGTCGAGAAATTGCGGTATGGGCTGTCGCATCAGCACGCTCTCAGGCCTCCCGTCTTCATCGCTCTCTACCGTAACTTGAATTGAGCCGATGCCCTCCTCGAAACTTAAACTGCGTGACTTTGCGGTCTCCTTTATCATACCGAGACGCGCCAGCAAAAAGGCGGTCCCGACTGTCGGGTGACCGGCCATCGGCAATTCCCTGTCCGGCGTAAATATCCGCAGTCGAAAGTCATTTTGATAATCCGCGGGCGGAAAGACAAAAGTGACTTCAGAAAGATTCAGCTCTTTGGCGACGAGTTGCATCGTGCTGGCGGGGAGCTCGAGCGGCGGATCAGCGAAGACCGCCAATTGATTCCCGCCGAAGGGTTGATTGCTGAAGACGTCGAGCAAGTGATAATTGAGATTCATAGATCTTCACGCTCTCGAGCCTGTCTTGGGCAGTTGTCGCGCTCATTGTATATCAAGGTCCTTCAAAGCGGGAATAGCGCGGGGCGCCCCTGGCCAGCATGTGAAGACTTTCGATCGCCCATCTGTCTACGGTTGGGACCGGCAATTGTTTCTCATGGCCGCATTGCAGGTTATTGGCAAGTCAAGCGCCGCAATCCCCGCGCAGGTAGACATAATCGCCG
>JAPPMO010000056.1 GCA_028873975.1 Chloroflexota bacterium | reverse complement strand
CGCTACAGATTCATTTGGACTGCCAAATGGACCTGTATTCGGCGTGAAACAAGTTTAGAAACCTGGTGACGAATCTATTCTAACTGCCTGTCTTATTCTGATACAATGCACAGAATGTCAGCTCAAGAAATGGCAATATGACCTTATCCAAAGCAATTGTGACGAACCGTCTGAAACAGCCTTTCAAGTACTACGAATCGATCGGCAGCACCAACGACGTTGCCAAGGCTTGGCTTGAGGCGGGCGCTCCTGACCGCGCGGCGGTCATCGCCAACGAACAGACGCGCGGGCGCGGCCGAAAGAGCCGGGTTTGGCAGACGCCGCCCGCGGCCGCGCTGGCTGTGTCGGTTATTCTTCAGCCTCCAGCCGAGCTCATTCCGCAGGTCAACTTCCTGGGCGCGCTCGCTGTTTATGACCTGGCGGCCGAGGCCGGCTGCTCAATGATCGGGATCAAATGGCCCAACGATGTACAAGTACAGGGGAAGAAGGTCGCCGGCATCTTGCCGGAAGTCGTCTGGAAAGGATCCGAGGCGCTGGGCGTCGTTTTGGGCCTGGGAGTCAACGTGCGTATCGATTTCAGCGGAAGCGAATTAGCGGAGACTGCGACCAGCCTGGAGAGCGTCCTCAATAGACGGTTAGATCGCGCGGAGCTGCTGCAGTCGCTTTTACGGCATGTCGACCACTGGTATTCACATATAAATGAGGAGAGCTTGTTCAGGAGCTGGAAGAGCCGGCTCAACATGCTTGGGGCGCGCATAGCAGTCGAAGATCTAGTTGGTAGTGCCGCGGATGTACTGCCGAACGGCAGTTTGCTGCTGCGCGATGACTGCGGCGCGCTGCAAACTGTGGCGGCGGGCGATGTCTTCGCCACCTTCCAGGTCAATGGGCGTGGCGCCGGCGCATGAGCCGCATTCGCCTGGAATGGAATGTCGAAACGCAGAAAATCGACAAGTTCGATAGCGAAGACCCGACCGCGAAACGGGCGCGCCGCCGTCGAACGCTGCGACTAATCATGTTGATCGGCATCGTTCTCGCCCTGCTGACATTTGGCGTTCTGGTCCTTAGACAACGGCTCCTGGATGTTCAGAGTCAGCTTGAGCAGTTGCTGCGCGAAACGGCCCATGCCGAGACGGCCGCATTGCGAATCGGCGACATCAATACTTTCCTGGCCGTGCAGGACCGCGCAAGCGGGACCTGGCGACAGCGACAGCAAGCTGTCTTTCGTGAATACAACGAGCTAAAAGCGGGGCATGACGTCGACCTGACCGGGGCGATCCTGGACCTGGAGATCGACGGGCAGCGCGGGCGAGTCGTCGTGGAGGAGATCATAAACGGGGCAGGTTACGCTCAAGTGTGGTTCTACCGAAACTTGGGAGACAAGTGGTATCATACTGCGCCCGATTTCTCGTTTTGGGGCGAGGAACGAAGGCTTGAAAGCGATGGCCTGAGCATCCGCTATTTCGCACTCGACGAGCGCTTGGCTCAAGCGATAAGCGAAATTGTCGGCGGATGGCTGCGACAAGAATGCGAGGCCGCAACCTGCGAGGGCGGAACTATCATAACAATCGAAATAGTAACCGAAATAGCAAACCAGGCGACGGCGCCAGTCGCCTGGTGGCCTGAAGGCGAGGCGACCATGCAAGTTTTATCCCCCTTAGCCGGGGGACGCATGTCCGTTGATGAGCCATTTAACAGCAATTTACAAGAACTTGCCGCCGCAGTTTTGGCGGCGCGTTAAGCAGCCTGCCCTATTGAGAGAAGCGCCGTTAAGCCTGCGACGGGTTATTGAAGCGATTCAATTGAATGAAAAGGGCTGCGAATCAGATTCGCAGCCCTCGTCCAGTCGTCTAATTGCCAACTTGCCGGGGCAAGTTGAAGAGCGTCAAGCGCTTATTCGTCGTTCATCCCAAAAGCGCGGTCGCGCAAGACCACCAGAAATGCCAGTACGTGGCCGAAAATGATGTGTCCGTAGAAGCTGGGACCAATGGACAGTTGCAGGATATCGCCCCCTGCGACCGCCGGCATGATGATATTGCCGCCGATGATCCACCAGATCAAACCGTAGATCAAGCCGCCCACGGCTATGTTCAGCAGCGGGTTGCCCAAGTCGACGCGGTCCGCGAACAGCCCTGTGTACAGACCGCCAATTACGGCGCTGAAGACGATATGCAGAATGAAGCCGACAAAGGCGTCGGCGCCAATCATGCCACCGATCATATCTATCATGCCGTTTGGCATTGCGTTGCTTAGCTCGCCGCCTTCCATCACCATAGCCGGTCCTGCGCCAGCCCCGACATAGGCTAAGAAAACGTAACCGGCCATGATGCCCGGTATGATTCCCCTTCTCATTTTATCGGTGTCCATGCTTATTCTCCTCGTAAAACTAAAGAGCTTATTGGTGTGATCTGCAAGCCTTTTGCATTGCAAATCAAGCAACAAATAGAGGGATTCCTTGTCGCTTTTGTACAACATTTTATCGCTTTCGTATGGTCAATGCAAGCGAAGTTGGGCGCAAATTCAGGGCAATCGCTTCAAAAATGGTATTTTG
>JAPPMO010000079.1:19318-28081 GCA_028873975.1 Chloroflexota bacterium | reverse complement strand
TTTGGTTTAGATTCCCACCATTTCAGCCGCTATCATTTTGATGCGATTGCCCTGAAACTACTCCCATTCGATTGTGCCGGGCGGTTTGCTGGTTATATCGTAAGCGACGCGGTTGATGCCCGCTACCTCGTTCACGATTCGCGCGCTCGCCCGCGCCAGCAGATCATAAGGCAAGCGCGCCCAATCGGCCGTCATGAAATCGTCTGTGGTCACCGCGCGCAATACAATGACTTCTTCATAACTGCGATTGTCACCCATCACGCCCACGCTCTTGACCGGCAGCAGCACGGCGAAACTTTGAGCGGCGCCTCGCCGCAGCAAGCCGGCGTCGGCAAGTTCGCTCGTGAATATGGCGTCGGCGGCTCGCAACTTCTCCAGCCTTTCCCAGCGCAGTTCCCCCAGACAGCGAATGGCCAAGCCGGGCCCGGGGAAGGGTTGACGCCAGACGATCGCCCCTGGCAAACCAAGCGCTTCGCCTATTTTGCGAACTTCGTCTTTGAACAGGTCGCGCAGCGGTTCTATCAGTTCAAATTTCAGATCGGCGGGCAACCCGCCCACATTGTGGTGCGACTTGATCGTTTTCGCGGCTTTGCTGCCGGCGGCGCTTTCGATGACGTCGGGATAGATTGTGCCTTGGGCCAGAAAACGGATGCCTTGCAGCTTGCGGGCTTCCTCGCTGAAGACATCAATGAAGAGCTTGCCAATGGTCTTGCGCTTGGCTTCGGGCTCCGTGACTCCGGAAAGCGCGTCAAGAAACAGTTCGACTGCGTTGACCGCGATTAAGCTCATCTGCTGTTTTTCGCGAAAGACGCGTATCACGTCGTCGGCTTCGCCCAGGCGCAACATCCCGTGATCGACGAAAATGGCGGTGAGCCGCTCGCCAATGGCGCGGTGGATCAGCGCGCCGGCCACGGCGGAGTCCACGCCTCCGCTCAAAGCCAGCAAAACCTGCTCGTCACCCACCGCCTCGCGGATGCTGGCAACGGAGTCGTCGATAAAGGCGGCCGGAGTCCATTGCTGGCTGCAGCCGCAAATCTCGAAAAGAAAGTTGGCGAGAATGTCCTTGCCCTGCGGGCTATGATTGACTTCCGGGTGGAATTGGACGCCGTAGTATTGCCGGCTCACATCGCCAATCGCGGCATAGGGAGAGTTTTCGGATTCCGCCAAGGCGGCGAAGCCGGCGGGGGGCGCTTCAATGCGGTCGCCGTGGGACATCCAGACATCCAATTCGCCTGGCAAATTGTCAAACAGCGGGCTTCGCTCGGCATGAGTGATGGCGGCCGGTCCGTATTCCTTTTGGCTTGCGCTGTCGACCTGCCCGCCAAGGGCATGCGTCAGCAATTGCATCCCGTAACAGATGCCCAAGACAGGCTTGCCGCTATCCAACAGGAAGCGTTGCAGGCGAGGCGCTCCCGCTTGGTAAACGCTTCCCGGACCGCCTGAAAGGATATAGCCGGCAGGATCATGCCGGTTGATGCGGGCGGCGCTGTCATCGTGGGCGTAGACCTCTGAATAGACGCCCAATTCACGAATGCGCCGGGCGATCAACTGCGTATATTGCGAGCCGTAGTCGAGGACTGCGATTCCGCCATATTTCAGCTTGTCCATGTCTCGCGCCCCATGTTTCCTGGCCTTGGGATCCCGTCCCCGTCCCTGTCGCTTGGCGCCGCAAGTTCTGGCGGCCGGCTGTAGCGATCCTCTAAAACAGCGGTTTTGCCAGCTTGAGAATGCCTTGGCTCCAGGGTGTCCGGTGCGAAATGCCGGATTGGCTTTCGATGGCATCGAGATTGTCGAGGTACCATTGATAATTGCGTATCAGCGCGTCTTTGTTGGAAAACTTCGGCGTGAATCCCAGTTGTTCTTGCGCTTTTTGGATCGAGACATAAGAGTCCTTTGCGGCCGTCTCATAGACCCACTTGTAAAGCGGCGAAAGTTGCAAGGATTCCAACAGGCGCAGCAAGAAAATGGCGGGCTCGGCGGGCAAACCGGTGACTTTCTTGCCGAAACCAGCGTAGTCGAGTACCGCCTGGTAATCTTCGCCCATGGTCGTAAAATCTTTGGCGCCGATGTTGAAAGTATCGTTGATTGCGCCCTCGGGCAGAGTCATGCACAAGCAAATTGCTTCACAAAGATCCTCGACGTCCAGAAGCTGATAGCGATTGCTGCCATCGCCTAACATGGGAAAACCGCGACCGTCTTTTGCCCAATCATAGAAGAGCGCGAAAACCCCCAGACGCTCCGGACCCACAAAGGACTTGGGACGGATTACCGGGACGGTCATGCCTTCGGCTCGGTAAGCGAAGCAGATGTCTTCCGCTTCCACTTTGGCTTCGCCATAGGGTCCGACGCCGACCCGCGGATCGTCTTCGCACAAGGGATGATGGTCGGGGATACCGTAAACCGCTGTTGAGGATATGTGGATGAATCGCTGGACGCCGCTGCGCCTGGCGGAGTCTATCACATTGCGCGTGCCATCAATATCGGTTGAAAAGATCTCTTCCGGCGAATATAGCGGCAGCGCCGCCGCGCAATGCACGACAAAATCCACACCGTCCAGCGCGCGATCCACCAGCGGCCGGTCGCGGATGTCACCGGTGATCTCGTCGATTCGATCCCGTTCGGGATAGGCAAAATCCTCGATATCAAGCGAGACAATGTCGTGGTCTTGAGCAAGCAAATAACGAGCGAGATTGATGCCCAGGAATCCGGCGCCGCCCGTCAATAATACTCGTGCCATTTGTCTCGCGTCTCCTTTTTAACAAAGCCCCATGCTCGCGCAAGGAGGAGGCTTGTTATTTTCTGTGAGCGCGGCGGATCTTTTTGCCGGTTGCACGCCAAAAGGCGCTTTCCTCGCTTGTCCGTATTCTAGGTCAGAAGCGTCAATCGAGGAAACTGGCGGGCTGCGCCCAGGCGCCATTGAAGACCATTTCAGCTAGCGGGTGGCGCTGTCTCTGCGCGGCGTCGCGGTCGCGATGCGCATCGCTCAGGCGACTCAGGTCGCCCGCGCGATAGCCGAAGGCGATAGCGGTCTTGGGTTCATAGTTCGCTGGTATCCGATAAAGCTCCCGCGCTTTCTCCGGGTAGAAACCGCCCATTTGATGGGCATAGATATCATAATCCAGAGCCTGCAATACCATCTGCCCGATCGCCAAGCCCAGATCGTGGATGGCATGGCTGTTGGCTTCGCCCGTGTCGCGATGAGTCTGGGAGACCGCGATCATCAGGACGCCCGCATGTTGGGCCCAAGACTGGTTGCCTTCCCTCAAAACGGAGAATACTTTTCCGAATTCTTGTTCGTTGTCTCGCGGCGCGACAATAAAACGCCAAGGCTGCGAATTGTAAGAGGAGGCCGCCCAACGCGCGGCTTCCAGAATGCTGAAAAGCCTGGATTTCTCGATCGGTCGCGTCGGATCGAAAGAGACCGGGCTCCAGCGCCTTTTGATCAAGGCATGCAAAGGCGAATGCGTCACAGCCGGTTTATCGGGCAGCGCCGCCGACGCAGCTGCGCCGCCGCGGGCACTTTTCGCGCCTTGCTGTCTTAAGGCGTCAAATACCTTGGGGGCGATCAGCCAGACCAATTCTCCCCGAGCGGCTTCGTCGTCGTAGACATCGACGCGAGCCAAGCCGCCTTTTTTCATGGCGACATCGCAGCCGGTTAGTTCGTTGACGAGCTCGCTCATATCCGGGTTGTGGCCGACAAACATGACTTCGTCATCATAAGTCATATCACGGGTTAAGCGCTGGACATCGGACAGGCTGAAACCGAAGTTGACCGCCTCGCTAACGGTCAGGCCGATGTCGAGTTCCTCGGCGATGATCTTCGCAGTTTGCAGAGAACGCAGCCGCGGGCTGGTGTAAATCAGCGAGGGCCGCGCGCCCAGCCGCTTGATGACTTTGGCGGCATTGGCGAGGCGCGCCCGCCCTCTTTTTGTCAGCTCGCGGTCGAAGTCGCTGCTGGCAAGGTCTTCCGCGATGCCATGTCGCAAGAAATATAAGCGCATATCGCCTCCGCGCTAGTGGTCATTATGATGAAGGCGCAAAACGACTTCAGTCGCCCGCTGCGGCGGGTGTTTTTGCCTCGGGCTTCTTTTCGGATTTTGCCTCGGACTTCGTTTCAGTTGTCTTGGCAGTTTGGTCCTTGTCGCCAGCGCTTTTTTCGTCGCCATTGGCGGAAGCGGGGCTGGCCGGATTGTTGGCCTTATTGTTGTCGTTGACGTAAAAGCCGCTGCCTTTGAAAATAATTCCGGCTGGCTGAATCACGCGGCTGACCGCCTGACCGGTCGTCGGGCAACTGAGCAATGGCTCGTCCAGGAATTTTTGTCGGATATCGAAGGTGCTGCCGTCCTCACGGCGATAGGTATAGACTGGCATTCGCTTTCACCACAGCTTGTCGTACTTAAGCGATAATCCTGCTATCATAATAGAGAATCGCAGGATTTTGCAGGCGGGATTCTGAAGCGAGAGGCATCATTGTGACCGGCTCTTTGTTACCGTTGCTTGCCGCAGCTTTGATCATCATAGCTGTTGTAGACTTATACCGGAATCGTGATAGCGAAAAGCGCAAGCGCAAGCATTCTTCATACTCTTCACACTCTTGAAACACCGGCGCATTCGGCGCCAAGCGCAGGGATCTTATGCCTTGACCGCCTCGAGCGCCATTGTCTCGTAGCGCATCGCTTGCTCGCTGCCCACGTATTGGCCATGTTGTTCAATGCCACGCAGGTTCGCGTCGCCGCTTTCTCCCGGTTCGACGCGATTGACGCCGACGAAACCCGCGTCTTCCAGCGCTTTGATCAGCGTCGCCTCGTCATAGATAAACTTGTGACGCCAGCCGTGAAAGGACTGGTTAATCGCGTGCGCCGGGCTGTATTCGCCGACTTGGGAACGGAAGTTGTCCATGATCCAACGGATGTAATCCCGCTGCGCGCCCCCGTCGGGCTGCGTGTACAAGGCGATGATTTGTCCCAAATCCGGCGTCGCGAGGCGGATGCGTCCGCCTGCTCGCAGAATACGGTGGCATTCGCACAGCATTCGTGACGATTCTTCGAATTCCAGGTGTTCGATCACGTGTTCGCTGAAGACGTAATCGAAGGAATCGTCAGGTATGGGGAAGGGCAAGCAGGCGTTCATGAAGACTGTGCCGGGCGTAAAAGGGTAGAGCGTGGTATTCAGCCAGCCGGGCAGCAGATTGGGGCCGGAGCCGATCTGCAATTTGCGGATCTGGCTGCTTTTCATGTAGTTGCGGATTCTGCCCGGCGCGACCCAGCTCCAGTAGACTTGCCGACAGCGAAAGCGTAAGCTGGCCATCAATGCTCCTGTCTTTTGGGACGGCTGTGGCGGCAAGGGCGTCGGGCTCGACGTCGATTTGTGAATGCGCGTCCCAGCTCAGACAAAATAGTAAGCCTTGTCCTCCCGCGCGCATTGTACTTAAAACGCGCATTTGCGGCAACACAGAGCAATCGCAGCAGAATAGACATCGTTGCAACTTAGCCAAAGCAGGCTCAAATTTAACCACCGAGGCACAGAAGTAAATCCAATTAAGTCGTGCAACAAAATCTAGACACAGAGGACACAGAGAGCGCAGAGAAAAACCAATAGAGGAATATATTTTGCGGGCGTTTCGCCGAAACGCCCCTACAATTCGTCAATTAATTGTAATTTTCGACCCAAATTGAGTCTGGTGCGATTGCTCTGCGCAGGCGAGCGCGGCTTCCTGTTGTACAATGGTGATCTGTTGTGGATAGCTGAAAGGTGCGCGATGATACGCTGCGGCGTCGACATGATCGAATGCCAACGGATTGCAGACGGCATTGACCGCTTGGGGGAACGTTTTTTGCAACGCTTCTTCACGGCGGGCGAGCGCGAGGACTGCGGGGACAAGCCTTGCCGATTAGCCGCGCGCTTCGCGGCGAAAGAAGCGGTGGGCAAGGCGCTGGGCACGGGCATTGGCGACATGCGCTGGGTGGACATCGAAATCCGGATCGACGCCAAACGGGGGAAGCCGCGGCTGATTTTGCATGGCAGGGCACAGTCGCTGGCAGCCGGCATGGCATTGGATGAGTGGGATGTCAGCCTGTCGCATACGGATGAGTTGGCCATCGCGATTGTCGTCGCCAAGTCCAGGGATGCGTGACGGCAAGACCTCCTCGGCTGGTTGCCAAAAACGCGAGTGCTGTTTATGCGCGCGCGCCTTCGTCCAGCGAGTCGTCAAAGAGCCGCATGAGCTTTATCGCGATCTGCAAGTTGACCCGCGCGCCCGGCGAAGACAGCTCGACAGCGCAGATTTCCCGGATGCGCGCCAGGCGATAATTCAGCGTGCTGCGGTGGATATGCAGGGCGTCGGCTGTTTGCACGCTGTTGCCCCCAGCATCAAGATAGGTTTCCAAAGTATGGAAGAGATCAGCCTGCTTCTCCGCGAGCAGCTGCCGCAAGACTGGCGCTAGCGCGTTTTCTTCCAGGCTGGGGGCTCCAGCCTGGAACAATGTATGGATGTAGCCCAAATCGGTAAAGCGCTGAACTTGCTTTTGGCTGCGCAAGCGCTGGGCGATTTCCAAGACCTCGTTGCATTGCTGATGCGCGGCGCCGACCTTGTCCGCGCCGCTGAAGACCGCGCTAATGGCGATACGCATGTCGCCGTTGCCGCGCGAAAGCCCCTGCGCCAATGTCGCCGCCAGGGCGTCAACGTCCTGGTCCGCCGGCATGAGGACGAGGACTTGACCGGCGAATTGCGCGGCGACCCCATCTTGTTCGCTTTGGGACAAGATCTGGTTGACGCTGCGGTAGATGCTGGCCACCTGTGGCGGCTGCGTATGACGAAGACCGATCATCAAGAGTTGACAGGGCTGGCGAAGGTCCAGGCCATAGCGCAGCGACTGATCGCTAAGAATCGTTTGGCGGCTGCCATCGCCTTCGATGAGCTGCGCGATCAAGCTGCCTTTCAGCGATGCTTCAGCGGCTTGCAAGGACTCTTGATAGAGCATCAGCAGCGCCGCCACCGTCGCGCCGATTTCGATCGCCATCATGTCGATCGGCGAAAGCGCGTGCACATCGGCGATGATCCACATATAGCCATAGATATCGCCGTGGACCACAATGGGCGCCAGAAGCCGCTCCATTTCCAAACCCACATCTGGCATCACTGGCAAGTAGACAGGACGCAAGGATTCGCGGATTTTGGGCAGATACTCGCCTTCCAGCGCTTCGATCAGCTGCGGATTGGTGCGGCCGTGCAAGATAGTGTAGCGCCGCGCCGAATCGACCTCGGCAATGTTCTTGTTGGCGATGGCTTCAAAGCGCTCGTTTTCGATACTGATCGAATGCCCAGCCAGATCGGCCAGCATTTCCGCCAATTCCCGGAATCCGCCGCCTTCCAGGACCAGCCGGGTCAAGCGCTGCTGGATGTGCAGGGCGCGGCTGAACTTGTCCAGGTTTTCTTCCGCAATGCGCTCGTTGATGGACTTGGCGATATCGACAAAGCGCTTCTCATAAGACAGTTCAATCAGCGGCAGGTCCAGTTCCTCGGCGGCTTGACGCAGATAATCGGGGATCTCATCCAGCCTGTTGCCGATGGTGAGGACGACGGCGACGATGCCCTTTTCCGCCAGTTGGCGCAGCAATTCGCATTGAGCGTCTGGGGCCCCCGGCAAATTGAACATGGTCGTGAGCACCAATTCGCCGCCGTGCAGCCAATCCGCGGCATCGGGCACGCTGAGCGTATGCACCCAGCGAACTTCCCGCGCAAGCCCGGCCGCGCCGGCGGCGACCCGCGCGCCTTCCATTATGGGCAGTTTCAAAGCCTCGCGTAGCGGTAGCATGTGGTCTTGGGCTCCCGAACAGGGCGATCGTTCCTGGAAAGTATAGATTTGCCGATAGAAAAGCGCAAAGCGCTAGCGGCTGGGCGGGGCAATCGCGCCAGAAAAACATCGCTGCAACTTAGCTGAAGTAGGCTCAAATTTAACCACCGAGGACACCGAGAACACCGAGAAAAGCAAGTAAAATCAATGCTCTTGTCTTATTGCAGACATGTTTTTGAGGGACAGATGTGGTTAGATTATGGCTTGAATTTTTACCATTCTGCGAATGCGCGATGTGATGCGATTGCTCTGGCGGCTGGGCGGGGCGGCAATGAAAAAGAAAAAGGGGCGTCCTGTGGACGCCCCTCGCATCGTCTGCCTTGCAGAAGCGCATGCAAAGCCCTTGATTCGACGGCTGTCGCTAGCCCATGCCCAAGACAACGGTTGCCGCACTGGTCAAATGAACGCAGTGCAAGTTGTTGCTCATATAGGCGTCCGGCATCATCGCCATACGCGGGGCTGTGGAAGCGTCGAGGACAGTGATGGGACCAGCTATCGAGAAGCAGACTTCTACGTCAACTGCCATCGTGCTCCAAATGTCAATCGCCGAGATGACGCCAGCGTCAATTATGGACATCACGCCGATGCCGGCGGCGCCTACATCGCGGCAGTTCACGCTCATGGCATCGCCATAGACAGCGACATGGGCTGGCAAGTCGGTACAGATCCTCGGCGGCGCCATCATCATCATGTCGTCCATCATCATGTCGTCGCCCATAGCCATGTCGTCATCCATCATCATGTCGTCCATAGCCATGTCGTCGTCCATCATCATGTCGTCAGCCATAGCCATGTCGTCGTCCATCATCATGTCATCGTCCATAGCCATGTCGTCATCCATCATCATGTCGTCAGCCATAGCCATGTCGTCATCCATCATCATGTCGTCCATAGCCATGTCGTCGTCCAT
>JAPPMO010000079.1:0-19218 GCA_028873975.1 Chloroflexota bacterium | reverse complement strand
CATCATGTCGTCAGCCATAGCCATGTCGTCCATCATCATCTCGTCAGGCGAGGGCGTACCCAGGACTACCGTGGCTGCGGCGGTCAGATGCACACAGTTCAAGTTGTTGCTCATATACATGGCGGGCATCATCGCCGTACGCGGGGATGTGCTCGCATCGAGGACGGTGACCGGACCAGCTATCGAGAAGCAGACTTCGGCGTCGACGCCCATTGAACTCCAAATATCAATCGCCGAGATGACGCCTGCGTCAACGACGGACATGACGCCGATGCCATCCGTTCCCACATTGCGGCAATTTGTGTCCATTGAATCGCTATAGACGGCGATATGGGCAGGCAAGTCGGTACAGATCCTCGGCGGCGCCATCATCATCATGTCGTCATCCATAGCCATGTCGTCTGCCATCATCATGTCATCCATGGCCATGTCGTCTTCCATCGCCATGTCATCCATGCTTTCCATGGACTGCGCGCTAACCGCCCCCAGGGACAGGAAGAGCAAGGCGAAGAACATCAAACAACAAACCGCGGATATCGGGAATCGTGCTCTGTTCATTTTCAAGTACTCCTTTGGGGAATCAGTAAATCTGGGTAAGGATACTGCATAAACGTGCTGCTCACAAATCAATTTTTGACTATTTTTTCCTCCTTCGCTCAACGTAAGCCTGTACAAACAATAACAAATAACCGTCCCTGTGTAAAGTTTTTCACAATCTTCGCCAGGGCAATCGCTTCAAAAATGGCATCTAGTGGAACGATGCAAGTAACAAACTGAGTATTCACCACAGAGCCACAGAGCGCACAGAGAAATACAAAAGATCATTTCTGTTTGCGGGCGTTTCAGCGGGTCGCGTAGACACTGACCGCCGACACTGACCGTCAAACGCCCCTACATCGCCTCCATTTTGGCAGGCAAGAACTTAAATCTCGGTGTTCTCGGTGGTTAATTGCCAATAATCGTAAATGCACCCATAGAAAAAGCGCTCGCGCCGAAGGACGCTCAAGCCATCGGCATGTGATGCCGGGCGGCGTAGCGGCCCGTGATGTGATGTGAAAGCTGCCTTTCGATGTCGGTCAACAGGCCCGAAGCGCCAAAGCGAAACAAGCGATTGCGCAGCCAATCGTCACCCAACTCTTCCTTTATGAGAATTAACCAGTTTAGCGCGTCTTTGGCGCTGCGGATGCCGCCGGCCGGCTTGAAGCCGACTTTGAAGCCGGTCATGGCTTGATAGGCGCGGATTTCCCGCACCATGGTTAATCCTACTTCCAGCGTTGCGTTTAGCGCTTCTTTGCCGGTGCTGGTCTTGATAAAGTCGGCCCCGGCCATCATGCAAACTTTGCTCGCTTTCGCCACTTGCCAAAGCGGACCCAACTCGCCGGTAGCCAGGATCGTCTTCATGTGGGCTGCGCCACAAGCGCGGCGCATCTGGCGGACTTCGTCGTAAAGCGCCCCCCAATCGCCACGCAGGACGCGCTCTCGTGAAATGACGATGTCGATCTCTTCCGCTCCCGCTTCAACCGATTGGTGAATTTCCGCGATGCGCTGTTCGAAGGGGCTGAGCCCGGCGGGGAAGCCTGTCGATACAGCCGCAACGGGAATACCGCTGCCTTTCAGCGCTATGCGGGCGTCGCGGACACGCTGGTGATAGACGCAGACGGCGGCGACCTTTGGCTGCAAGGACCCGACGTCCAGCGCCTCAATGATGTCTTGGCGCAGAGGCTGCCTGGCTTTGGCGCAAAGCCGAGTGACCTTGCCCGGGGTGTCGTCGCCGGCCAGCGTGGTTAGATCAATCATCGTGATGGCGCGCAACAGCCAGGCGGCTTGCCAGTCTGCCTTGATACTGCGCCGCGTGATTAATGTCCGGGCGCGGTTTTGCGTCGCGCTCAAGTTGACCTTGGTATCCCGCACCCAGCCCATTTCCAGCGGGATGCCGGGATTGCCTTCGCTTTCGGATTTGCTCATTCCTGTCACGCTGTATATTCGGGCAGGTCCATTATATCGCGTGCAGCGCCGCTGCCAAATATCGACTTGGGATCTGGGCAGGGAGATCGTATCAGATTTTTCTTAACCACCGAGGACACCGAGGGCACAGAGAAAAGCAAGAAAATAAAAGTCGGCGGTAGGGGCGAGCCAAGGACCCTGTTGAAAAACACCCCCATCCCCCGGCCCCTTGCCCCCATCAAGAGGGAAGGGGAGCTTTCTTACCCCGAAATGAGCCGTAAAAGCCCCTCCCTCTCGGGGAGGGGTTTGGGGTGGGGGTAAAGCTGGATTTTCAACAGCGTCCGCCGGGTCGCCCCTACCGCCGGGTTATATTTTGAGTCGCATGACTTTGTTGGTCCTACTTCTGCGCCTCTGTGGCGAAAAATAGTTTGAAGCGATTGCCTTGGGACTGGGCGCAGATCCGTCTGGGCAGGCGGGGATACTGCTGTATAATGCACTGAATGACTACGCAAATTGTTTCCCTGGCTCCAAATCGCCTCGACGAGTATTAACAGGCTTGTCACCCTTTTTAACCGGACTCCTGCCCTCTGTCGCTCGCTGCGCAAACACGCGCGCGCTTCGCTTCGGTACACCCTTAAAACAGAATTGAGACGATCTGATGTTGGAAAAACTTGCTGAGGTTGAAAATCGCTACCGGGAAATCGAAAGCCTGATGGGCGATCCCGCCGTCGCCACCGACTACGAGAAAGTGGCTGAATTGGCGAAGGAGCGTTCCAGCTTGCAAAATGTGGTTGATGCCTTCCGCGCCTATCAAAAGCAAGCGCGGGAGTTGGACGAGGCGAAGGACCTGCTGGGCAGCGCCGATGACGCTGAATTGCGGGAACTGGCGTCTTTGGAAATTGCGGAATTGGAAGCGAGCAGCGGCGAACTGCTCGAGCAATTGCGCCTGATGCTGCTGCCCAAGGACCTGCGCGACAGCAAAAACGTGATCGTGGAGATACGGGCCGGAGCGGGCGGAGACGAAGCCGGCATTTTCGCCGGCGACCTGCTGCGCCTGTATACGCGCTATGCCGAATCCAATAAATGGAAAGTGGAATTGCTCGATGTCAACGAGCAGGGCAACGGCATCTTCAAGAACATCACCTTTGAGATCAAGGGTGAGGGCGCGTTCAGCCGCTTGAAGTACGAAAGCGGCGTTCATCGCGTCCAGCGCGTCCCGACGACCGAAAGCCAAGGCCGCATTCACACCAGTACAGCCACTGTCGCTGTTTTGGCCGAGATGGAAGATGTTGATGTGCAGCTGGACATGACTGATGTGGAAACGCAGGTCTTCCGCGCGCGCGGCGCCGGGGGACAATCGGTCAACACGACCGATTCGGCCGTTCGGCTCATACACAAACCGACCGGTCTGGTCGTCGAAATGCAGGACGAACGCAGCCAGCTGCAAAACAAGATCCGCGCCAAGCAAGTGCTGATCGCCCGGCTTTATGAAGCCGAAGTGGAAAGGCAGCGCTCCGAACGGGAAGCGGAGCGCCGCGGGCAAGTCGGCAGCGGCGACCGCAGCGAGAAAATCCGCACTTACAATTATCCGCAGGGGCGCGTCACCGACCATCGCATCGGCTACAGCAATTTCAACTTGCCGGGGGTCATGGACGGCGACCTGGATGTCTTCATCGACCAGTTGGCGATGCAGCAGCAGGCTGAGCAGTTAGCGGCGGGCGGCGTCGAGTAGACTGCGTACCTGACACTCAAATATGTATGCTTCAAAATCGACCACATCATCCACGATTTTAGCGGCATTACGAGCGGCCTACAGGCAATTGGCGGGCTGTGAATCAGCGCAGCTCGACGCGCAGGTCTTGCTTGCCCATGCGCTGGGCGCGGAGCGCGTCTATTTGCTTGCCAACGGGGACATTGAGCTGAGTGGCGAACAGCAGCGTTGTTTTACCGAACTGATCAATCGCCGCGCCGCGGGGGAACCGGTGGCTTATATCATCGGCAGCAAATCCTTCTACGATCTTGAACTGACCGTTACGCCGGACGTTTTGATACCGCGCCCGGAAACCGAGCTGCTGTTGGAAGAAGCGCTGCGTCTGGCCAGGCTAATGCCGGCATGTCATGCCGCCGACATCGGGACGGGCAGCGGCGCGCTGGCGCTGGCTTTCGCCAAGCACATGCCGGGCAGCCGCGTCTATGCCACTGATATCAGCCACAAAGCATTGAATATCGCGAGGGAGAACGCTCGGCGCTACGGTCTGTGTATTGAGTTTCTGCTGGGGGATTTGGCGCAGCCGCTCGTCGAGCGCGGCCTTTGCGTCGATTTGCTGATGGCGAATCTCCCGTATATCGCGACGGAGGAACTCGACAGCTTGGCTGTCAGCAAGTATGAGCCCGCGCTGGCGCTGGACGGCGGCGGCGACGGCTTGGCTTGCATCCGCCGCGTCCTCGGGCAGTTGCCGCAGCTCTGCCGCGAAGGGGCTTGGGTATTGCTGGAAATCGGCGCGGACCAAGCCGACAAGGCCGATCGCCTGGTGAGAGAGACCCTGAACGCTCCCTGCGATGTCTTGCAGGACTATGCTGGCTTGGACCGTATGGTCCGCTTCCAAATTGGCGCGGGTTTTTGAAAAGCCAATCTGCGCATCGTCTCGGTCGGGTGCGATATAATCCTGGCAGTCTGTTCAATCGTGCCGGGGAGTTCAATCGCATGTCGTTTCGCGACGAATTCTTGATCCGCGAGGGCGTGATATTCCTCAATCACGGTTCCTTTGGCGCTTGCCCCAAACCTGTCTTCGCGGAATACCAAGCCTGGCAACAGGAACTGGAGCGGCAGCCGGTGGAATTCTTGCTGCGCCGCCGCGGCGAACTGATGACAAATGCTCGGCAAAGCATCGCCGAGTATCTCAATGTCCCCGGCGACGAAGTCGTTTTCGTGACCAATGCCACATACGGCCTAAGCGCGGCTTTGCGTTCCTTGCCATTGTCGGCCGGGGATCAAATCCTGACGACGAATCACGAATACGGCGCGGTCGAGCGCTTGATGGAAACCGCCGCCAAAGCGACCGGCGCGGAGATCGTAAAGCATCCGGCGCGTCTGCCATACGAGAGCGACGAAGCCTTTGTCGAGGATTTTTTCACTTCTGCGACCGCGCGAAGCAAAGTGATCGTCATGAGCCATATCACATCGCCGACAGCGTTGATCTTTCCCGTCCGCGAGATCTGCCAAAGGGCGCGCGAAATGGGCATCCTCACCGTCATCGACGGCGCGCACGCGCCGGGCCAGATCCCCTTGGACCTGGCGGATATCGGCGCGGACATTTACAGCGGCAATTGCCACAAATGGCTCTGCGCGCCCAAGGGTTCGGCCTTCTTGCATGTTCAGCCCGAGCTGCAGGAGACGGTTGATCCCCTGGTGATTTCGCATGGTTGCAGAGCCGGCGCCGACTTCATCGAACGTCATGAGTGGCTCGGCACCAAAGATATCGCCGCCTACTTGAGCGTACCGTCGGCTATCGACTATCAACGGCAGCGCAACTGGCAAAGCGTGCGTCGCGAAACTCATCAACTGGCTGCCGACTTGCAGGCGCAGTTATGCGATCGCTATGATTTGCAGCGGCTGTCGAGCAATCAATTCGCGCAAATGGCGGCTATCCCGCTGCCGGACTGTGATGTCGGCGCAGTCAAAGACCAATTGTACGAAGCGTACCGGATTGAAGTACCCGTCGGCAGGTTCGAGGGCGGTTGCGTCATGCGCGTTTCGGTACAGGCTTACAACACGAGGGAAGAATTACAGACCTTGGTCAAGGCGCTTGAAGAAATCTTAAACTAACGCTGAAATGCCGCGACCGCGGTGATGTAGAACGTTTGCGGCGCCATATCCACCGCTTGCAGGGATTTCAACTGAAAACCGGCGTCAATCAGGCGCCGGCAATCGCGAGCCAAAGAAGCCGGATCTCCGCTGACATAGACAATACGCCGAACCCCCAGCCCGAGCAAACTATCTACAATCGCGCCATTGATGCCGCTGCCCGGCGGATCAACAAGCGCGACATCGTAGCGGGCGGATCCCGCTGTCATATCCCCCAAAACGGCTTCGACTTGTCCTTCGACAATATCAATGTGGTCAAATTGGCGCAGATTGAATTCGGCGTCGTTCGCGGCCGGCGGATAGCTCTCAACCAGCGTAATCAACTCCGCGCGCTCGGCCATGACAGCGCTGAAGAAGCCCGCGCCGGCGTAGAGATCAAGCGCTTTTTCGCCGCCGCCAAGCTCGAGCGCCCGCATGACTTCCTCCGCCAGCGCGCCGATTTGGTTGATATTTGGACGCATATAGCTTCCCGCTGTGATGCGGATAGCGCGGTCGGCGACGGAGACGGTGCTGTAGGGGGCGCCAATCAGATTTATTGGCGAATTGTCCGGCAATAGCAGATTGACGCTCAATGGCAAATCGGTATGCAGTGCAGGCGCTACTTCTTCGTCAACGTGGAAGATGACCATGATGCGGTCGTCGGAACCGCGTTGAAGAACCAGTCGGCGCGCTTGTTCATAATCTATATCGAGCTTGCCAAGCGTATCCATCAGATCCGGGTGGGCTGTATGACACTCGGCAAGCGCTTCAATGCCGCCTTTTGCTTGACGCGGCAGCCCCCAGCCCCCGGCCGCGGCGCGCGAAAGGCTCAGCCGGTGATTGTATCCCCATTGCTCGGAGGCTGGCGCGAGCGGGCGCATAACGCTGTCGATCAGGCTGTCTGGCAGCTTGCCGACGCGCGCTAGCTGATCAGCGAGCACGTCTTGCTTGAGTAATAGCTGCGCTTGATAGTCGATATGCTGGAATTGACAAGCCCAACAGCGCCCGAGCCCGAAATGGGCGCAGCGAGCGGATACGCGGTCGGCCGAGGCTGCGTAGAGGTCTTTGCCGCGGGCGAAGATCGCCGAGCCGCGGTCTTGGTAAATCTCGGCGCTGATCGATTCGCCGGGCAGCGTATAAGGCACAAATACCGCTTTCCCGCGATGCCTCCCCATCGCGAAGCCGCCCTGCGCCATATCGGTGATTTCCAGTTTGATGGTCTTGCCAAGCAGCGTGGACTTGCCTTTCGGGCGTTTTTTGCTCGAAGCGCTGCTTGAGGTAGACGAGCGAGTTTGTATATTTCTGTGGGCGCGGCGGTTTTTCTTCTTGCCGCCGCGCGGCTGTGGTTTGGGCCCGGCCTTGCTAGCCATCTCTACTGAAGTCGATGCCGGCTTTTTCGAGCTCCAACCGGATTATTCTTTCGAAGATCACATAAGGCTGCGCCCCGCTTAGGAATTGGCCGTTAATGAAGAAGCCCGGCGTGCCGCGGACGCCGGCAATTTGTCCGTCGAAGCCATCCAATTCAACTTCGCCGATAAAGCGCCCCTCGTCAATACAGGCTGTGAATTCGGCGACATCCAGTTCATGGGCTTCGGCGGTTTGGATGTAAAAGTCTCGATTGAGCGAGCCTTGGTTATTGAAGAGGTCTTCGCGGAATTCCCAGAATTTGTCTTGGGCGAAGGCGCATTGCGCGGCGGCCGCAGCCGGCGTCGATTCCTGGGTTAAGCGCGCGAAATCGCGATAAACGTAGCGAATATGCTGACCGTAGTTTTCCAGCAGTGGCGCAAAGGTCTGGTCGAAGTGACGCTTGCAGTAACTGCAGAAGAAGTCGCTGAATTCGACGATGACCACAGGGGCGTCTTCCTCGCCGAGGTAGGGGTCGTCATCAACCAGGGCGAATCGGTCCGGTTCTTCGTCTTCCGCCGCCAGCGCCATATCGCTGGCGCGCGCGATATCGCTCTCTTCGAGCACGCTGAGCATGACGCTGCGGAGTTGCGCTTCGTTGACCAGGACAGGCTTGTCCGTGTTGGTATTCCAGAGATAGTTGCCGATCATGATACCGATCAACATGAAGACTGCGGCAATTAGCAGGTAGTTGAAAGCAGCGCGAGAAGCGCCGCCGCCAAGCTTTACTTCCTTGTTTTCTTCCGACACGTCGCGTCCTTCCGCCGGGTGGTCATTTTACTTTCGCTAAGTGTACAGGAATATCTCGCCCTTGACTATGCGCCGGCTTATTGAGGCAGGGCAATCGCATCAAATTATTTTTTCGCCACAGAGGCCACAGAAGTAAATCCAAGTAAGTAATGCGAAAATAAGGGGCGTGTAAGGCTTGTCCGATACTGCAAATTGTACCTAATGAAAACCAGGACAATACCGAATCGATACAAAAAAGATGGCGATCCTTGCGAAAATCAACAAATTATTACGAAATCCGCCAAGTTTAGCTCCCCTTCCCTGATGCTTCGGGGAAGGGGCCGGGGGATGGGGTAGAAAAAGCGCGTCAGCATGACCCAGTAGCGGACAAGCCTTGTAGGGGCGACCAATCTGGTCGCCCGATGCCGCGATGGCTTGTGGTTTCGGGCGACCTACGCGACCTGTGGCTGGCCATGCTTTCGACTGGGCAAAATCACTTGACTCGCCAATCATTTGAAATGCGCCTCTATTGCCCGGGGCAGATTGACGAAGCAGGTGCTGGATTGCTTACTTGCGTCTATAATTGGCATAGCGTTGAGAAACAGGACGCGGTTGGGAGAAGCGTGTTTGGGCGCGGCACAAGCGGGATTGATCGTCAAGGAACAAAGCGGCTTCTATTGGGTCGAGGCGACTGACGGCAATACCTACGTGTGTGAATTGCGGGGCAAGCTGAAAGAAGCGGCGCAATCCAGCGATATCGCGGCCATTGGCGACCGCGTGTCAATCGCCACCCGCCGAGACGAGGGCACCGGCCTCTTGACCGGCGTTGTGGAGGCGCTGTCTCCGCGAAAGAGCGTACTTTCCCGCGCTGTACGCACGACCGGCAAGCGCGGCGCGGGCCAAGCCGAACGCGAACAGGTGATCATCGCCAATGCCGATCGCGCGCTATTCGTGGTCGCCGCAGCGCAACCGCCGCCAGATCTGGAATTGCTGGATCGACTCTTGGTCGCCGGGGAAAAATCCCGGATCAGCGACCTATACATAGTCGTCAACAAAGTCGATCTGCCAGAGGCCGCCTCCATAGCGGGTCAGTTCGCGCCCTATGAAAGGATGGGCTATCGCGTCTTGCGCAGCAGCGCCTTGCGAGGCGACGGCATCGCCGGACTGCGGTCGATCCTGGATGAGGGCATTTCAGTCTTCACCGGTCCATCCGGCGTCGGCAAGACCAGCTTGCTCAACCGCATACAGCCGGGCTTGGGACGCCAGGTGAAGTCGGTCGGGCGCGTCTCGGAAGAGGGCGTGCACACCACGCGCGACAGCGCCTTGATTCGGCTGGAGAGCGGCGGTTACCTGGCCGATACGCCGGGCATCCGGTCGATCAATGTCTGGGATATCGAGCCGGATGAGTTGGACGCCTACTTCGTCGACATCCAACCCTACGTTCTGGATTGCAAGTTCAGCAATTGCACGCATAGCAAGGAGCCGGATTGCGGCGTGCGCCGGGCGGTCAGCGCCGGCAATGTCGAGCGCTGGCGCTATCGTCATTATCTGGAATTATGCGATGAACTGCGCGAGACTTACATCATTTACAACCGTTAGCTATTTTCCGTCAGTTATTTTCCGTCAGCTATTCTTCAAAGAGATTATCGCCACGAGACAGGCGCCGGGCGATGGTATAGGTCTGCAATTGGGAGCGCATGGTTGGCGCATGCGCGGCCAGGTAGCGCGCGGCGGCGATCAAGACATGCGGCGCCAATTCGGGGGCTCGCTCCTTCAAGATCGTGTACTGGTTGAAGCTGGCTTCGATACACTGTATGGTGTGAAAATTGCGATCCTCTCGCAAAAGCAAATGCCCCATCTTTGCCATCAGCCGCTCCGACGACCCGCCACTGGATAGATACTGCGCCGCCAGTGTTCCCGCCTGGTTGACTTGCTGCTGCAAATTCAGCATGGATTCCAGGTCGTCCAGCAGGGCGTCGGGATTGGCCACGATCTCCGGCTGCGGCAGCCGAACCGACGGCACATTCAGAAAGCGATCGAGGTAGATGCTCATGGCGGCGTCGAAAATGCCGCGCGACAGCTCGGCCGATTCAACGCGCGTCAAGCCCTGGTAGACGGCATTGGCGAAGGTGAAGGTATGCAATGCCGTATCCCAGTCGCCAAACTCGTTGCTGGTATGGAAATGCGCGATGCGGCGCGCCGCGGCGTAAGCGACCGCGCCAGCCAGGTTCAGGGGAGACATGCCCGTCCGCAGACAATCGAGCAGGGTATCGGCGATCTTTTGCGGATCATCGCCCAGCAAGGTGGTCGTGATGGCAGCAATATCGTGCGTAGCTGCCCGGTCGCGTCCGGCGGCGATGGCTGCTGGCAACTCCAGAAAAGCCTGCTCCAGGATCAGTACCAGGTCAATCGGCTTGCGCCAGGCGTTCGATTCTTCCATGCGACGGGCGTCGGTCAAGTTTGGCACGACGCTGGTGAAAGCCAGTTCGGCCTGATCCCAGCCGGCTAGATCGACCGATTCCAGTGCTTTATTGATGAAGTCCAGGGTGTGCCCGGCATCGAGGTAGCGATGGTCGGTGGCGGCGGCAAAAAGCATATCGGCGATCTGCACGTCATCGGCGCCGGCTCTCAGGGCGGAAACGATGGCGCGTTCGCCAGCCTGGGCGTCGCGCACTTCGACGAATTGACGAAACCATCCCTTGAGCGTCGGAATATCCGTTTCGGCATTGGGCAGGGGCCGCGGATTGAAGCGCGGCGACATGCCGGCTGTGTCGCTGGCGACATCGGCCAAGCCGTGGAATAAGGCAAGCGGGTGGTCCGACTCGTCGAGGTAGGGTATCAGATTCATCGCGCAGCCATGCGTCGTCAAGCCGCGTCCCCAGTCCATGCCGCGGTATTGCGTGCCGAATTCCAGTCCGATGCGGAATGGCTCGCTGGCCGGGACGCCCTGCCACAACTGGTTGATGACCGCTTTCGCCACGACCAGGCTCAGGTTGTGCTGCAAGCCATCGCGCAGTCGATTACGCTGATGTTCGACGGTGTTGCCGTTGGCCTGTATATCGACATAAATCTCCCCGTCGCGCAGCTCGACCGGGAAGGCGTCAATGTCGTCCGCCCAGAGGTCAAATGCGCCGCCACTGGCGAGGTCAAAGCGCGCGTGATGCCAGTGGCAGGTCAAAATGCCATTCTCTACCGATCCCTTGTCCAGCGGGAAACCCATGTGCGGGCAACGATTGTCTACGGCGTAAACCCTGTCCCCATAAAGGAAGAGCACAATCGCCTTGCCATTGGGATGGACCGTGATGCTGCCTTTACGCTGCAAATCTTCGTAACGGGCGACCGAGACAAAGCTCTCTTTTTCCAAAACCATGTTCTGCTCCTGTCTCTCTATGCTTTGACGAATGCTTCTTGTGGCGGGCAATGGCTGTCGCTTTCAAGATTGCGGACAGTTCGCCTGGATATTATTTTACCCGATGTGAGCCGCAAAAGGTCAATTGCGCGGTAATGCATCGAAGTCGGTTGAAATTCAAATGAGCCGCATTCAGTTTCACCACAAAGACACGAAGGACACAAATAAAAGAACTATTTCGCAAGCAATTTTCAGTGCCCTCGGTGGTTAAGCTTTTTGTTTCGTCCGAAAAGGATACACTACCAAGTCCGCTGTTATGCGATCCGCGATCTAGGGGGTACAGCGCAATCTCTCGTCCGATGCCGCAGGTGATTCGGCGCTTGTCATTTCGGAACTTTAGATGCTAGACTCACAGGTGGATTCGGAGGTCATCCCTTGCCCGAACAAGCCTTATATCTCAAATGGCGGCCGCAGACTTTTGCCGATGTGGTTGGGCAAGAGCATATCACCCGCACCTTGCGCAATTCCTTGATTCGCGGGCGTATTCGTCATGCTTATCTCTTCAGCGGGCCCCGCGGCACGGGCAAGACGACCAATGCGCGCTTGCTGGCGAAAGCCGTCAACTGCACATACGAAGACGCGGCCGGGCGCCCCTGCAACAATTGTTCCAATTGCGCCGCTATCAATGAAGGGCGGTTTTTGGACCTGATCGAGATTGACGCGGCTTCGCATACCGGCGTCGATGACGTGCGCGAATTGCGCGACAAGATCGCCTTTGCGCCGGGCGAAGGCAAATACAAGGTTTATATCATCGACGAGGTCCATCGATTCAGCGGCAACGCTTTCGACGCCCTGCTAAAGACACTGGAAGAGCCGCCAGATCATGCCATCTTTGTGCTGGCGACAACCGAAATCGACAAGGTTCCAGCCACCATCAAGAGCCGCTGCCTCCACTTCGAATTCAGACGTGTTTCACAAAAGGAAGTAAGCGCTTTGCTGGGGCATATCGCCGAAAGCGAGACCTTTTCTATCGAGGACGCCGCGCTGGATTTGATCGCGCGTCAAGGTACCGGCAGCGTGCGCGACAGCATCAGTCTGCTCGACCAGATCGTCACGGAGCCGGAAGAGTTGGTCAGCCTGGAATCGGCGCAGCAGCTGCTGGGGACGGCCGCCAGCGCGCAGGTCCGGGATTTGGTCGGGGCGCTGGCGGAAGAAGATGTGCCGCTGGGCATCCATATCATCAACAAAGCGATTGACTCCGGCAGCGATCCTCGGCAGTTTGGTCAACAGGTCGTTGAGTACCTGCGCCATGTGATGCTATGTCAGACCGCAAGCGCCGATCTGATAGAGGCTTCTCAAGAAGATCGCGCGCTCTGCGCGGAACTGGCGGAAACCATAAGTCGTTCCCGGCTGCTCAAGACGATACGCAGGTTTAACGAAGCGGTCAACAACTATACAGGCGGCTGGCAGCCGCAGTTGGAACTGGAATTGGCGCTGGTCGAGAGCTTGCATGCAGAAGCAAGCCAGTCAAACGTATATCAGCCCGGGTCCCCTGCGCAGGCCGGGCGGAGCTCCGAAACCGTGCAGGAGGCCCCGCCGGAATCCGCATACGAACGGGTGGAGGGCAGCGCGCCGGGCGAGCCGCCGGCATATCCTGTTGGCAAGATCCAAAAGGGGTGGATGGAGATTTTGACCCAGGTACACCGCTACAGCCGCAACCTCCCGCCCTTGCTGGATCACGCGCATGTGCGCGCTGTTGAAGGCAATCGCCTGATCCTGGGCGTACAGGGGGATTTCTTCCAGAAAAAGATTGCCGCGCCGGAGCGGGCTAAAATCATCGAACAGGCGATCTTCGATTTGCACGAAGTCAAATTGCGGCTGGAGGTGCGCGTGGTCGAAGGCGCTGCGCCGCCACCGGAAGCGAGGGGACAGGGCAGGCCGGAACCGGAAGATCCTTTGATCGCGGCGGGCAAGGCGCTGGGCGGTGTGGTGGATGACGCTGAATAGCCCGGGCTTGATGTGGCGGCTGACTTCGTCCCTCGTTCTTGACATTCTTAATCCGCTGTTTCTCATTTCTCTCGCGCTGTTTGTCGGTATCGGATACATCTTGACGCTGTTGATGCCGGTGGCGATCAGTCATTGGCAAGCGCTGTTCTGGTTGAGTTTGCTCCTGCCAGCAGCGGTCTTGACCCGCAGCGCCCGCGCCAAGTGGACAGGGGACGAATATCGCGCCCCGTCATGGCGAACGCTTTTGCCAATTGTGCCGCTAGTGGTGATTTTGCCGGCGGTCTGGGCTGAGTTCACCAGCCCTACCTTGCAGGTCACGCATCACGGCGACATTCATATCGGCTATATACATCAACTCCTCTACGAAACAACACCAGTCGACAATGTCTTCATGGTCGGTTTTCCCGCCAACTATTATTGGCTCTATCACGCCTATCTGGCGACGATCGCGCAGGTCACGGACTTTAGCCCGGCCTCGGCCTCGTCAATCGTGAATGTCGCAGCGATATTCAGCAGCCTCCTTTGGATAGGGCAGACGCTGCAATTGCTCAATCTTGGCAAATCACGGACCTTGACGCTGGGTCTGATGATCCTGCTGGTCTACTTCTCGGTTAATCTGACCAGCACGCCGACCTTATTGGCGCATTATTTCAAGGGCACATATACGCCCTATGCCTTCGATATTATGAGGCTGCCCGGGGCCGACGAACGCTTGCACAGCGTCATGGGCAAGGTGATGAATTTCACCAGCGTGACGCTGGGCATCATGACCTTTTCAGCGGCGCTGTACGCCTGTATCCAACTGGCGAAAGACAAGATCTCCATCGGCGCGCTCCTTATCGTTTCCGCGGCCGGCATCGCGGCTCTGGCGGTCAGAGAAATCGCGGCGCTTTACATCGTTATCGCCTTGTTGGGCGGCTTGGCGGTCTTTGTCGCGCATGACTGGTTCCGTGATCCGGCAAAGGATAATTGGTTGGAGCGAAAACGGCGCGCGCTTTTGGCGGCGGTTCCGCCGCCGGCTCTGCTGCTGTGGTTGACGATCAGCCTCGCGCTTTCGCTGCCGCTGGTAAAATACAATCTGGATATTGTCGGCAGCTTCAGCGCGGGCCGTCCTTTTGGATTAAGCGGGGCGAACATCCGCACAATCGCTGCCGCCTTGCTGCTGCTGCTGCCGCTGTTTCTAGTGCAATTCGCATTCTTGCGGCGCGCGAGAGATCGCGGGCAGACCTTCATTCAGCTGTGTGGATTCATGGCATTGCTGCCGGCGACCTTCCTCACCTTGCCCGATAGCAACCAGTACAAGGGGGTCTATTTTCTGGGCATGCTCATGGTATTGTCCGCGCTCTTTGCTCTGCGGACGATGCGACAGCAAAAGAGAATGAACTGGCGCCGTTTCGGCGGATCCCTGGCGGTATTGCTGTACATCCTGGTACTTTCTCAGGTCATTTACGTGTCAGCAAGCAATGTTTACCGGGCCGGCATTTACATGGAGGGAGGATACATATTCAAGGGCAGGCACCTCGAGCATGCGAGCGATGTGGATGGTCGCCTTTCGTCCTTTCTCTGGATACGCGATCATGCGCCGGCAAACGCTGTGGTCCTGCTGCCGATTGTCCCGTCCAAATATTCGAACTTGTTTCACGAGCGGATGCTCTATGTCCGCCTTTTGCAGCTCCATTTCAAGTCGAGTCTTCTTGCGTATAATGAGCGCCTGCGCGATTTAGACCTGATTTATAGTGAAGAGACCGACGCGGAGGCGTATCAGGCTCTGATCTCGGAAATGGAAGAAGAATTACCCGACCGTCCCTTTTATGCCGTTGTCAAGGACTCGGAGGTCCGGAGGGAGATTATGAGTGAGCGCGGCGCAGAAATGGTTTACGAACACGAGGCGGACGGCGGCAATGTGTATCTAATAAATCCGCGGTCCTTTGGCTAATACTGATCGGTGAATATCAGGAAGCGATCATGAGGCTTTTAACCGCCCTGATTCTCGAGGTACTCAATCCGCTCTTCGCGATATCCTTCGCGCTCTTTGTCAGCGTCGGCTATATCCTTAGCTTGCTGATGCCGGTCACAATTGGCCTTTGGCAAGCGCTGCTCGTACCCTGTACGCTGATCCCGTTCCTCTGGCTGTTGGCTGGCGTGGTCAAGCGGTCGAAGCAAAGTCAGTCCAATGCTTATCGATTTTCTTGGCGGGTGTTTTTACCCTTGGTCATTCCGATCCTGGTATTGGCGCCAGGAATATATGCGATTGTCTCCAGCCCGACGGTGCAAGTGCTTTCTGATTCCGATCTCCATTTCGGGTATATCAATCAGTTGCTATATGGTTCCACGCCACTTGAAAACGTGTTTGTCGCGGGCTATCCCGCCAACTATTATTGGCTGTTCCACGCCTATTTGGCTGCCCTGACCAAGATGACCGCTCTTCGCGCGCCATACGTCGCGTCTATTGTGAATGTCCTGTCGGTTGTCAGCAGCTTTCTTTGGATCGGGCAAATCCTTGTCATGCTCAGGCTAGGAAAGCCGCGCACATTGACTCTGGGCGTTCTGGTCGTATTTGTGTTTTGCTCGGTGAATATCACCGGCGTACTTAGCTTGTTCACGCATCTCGTCAATGGCAGTTTTGAGCCCGACAATCTGCGCCTGCTGGTGTTGGAAGGGGGCCACAAACATCTGCATAGCTCCTTGAACAAGTTGGCAAATGTCAACTCTATGGATCTGGGCGTTTCACTTTTTTCCGGGGCATTGTTCGCATGCATCAAGATAATAAAGGGCCAAATCGACCTGCGCTCGCTAATTCTAATCTCGGCTTGCGGCATTCTTGGGCTGGCTGTTATGCAACTCGCAACCGCGTACATGGTTGTCGCGCTTTTGGGCGCGCTTGCGATCTTGTCTGTATGGCCTCTGTTGCGCGGTTCTGGGAGAATTGAGACCCTAAAGATATTCTGGAATCAGTTGACCAAGGGCATGCGTCCGGCAATCATCATACTGTATTTAGGTTTCAGCCTTGTCTTGTCGATCCCCCTGCTAAAATACAACTACGATATCGCTTACAATACTCGCGGCCACACGGGATTTGAGTTATTCAATCAAAGCAATATAACCATGTTGTGGGCGGCCTTCGCTTTGCTGTTGCCGCTATATGTATTGCAATGGTATTTCGTATTTCGCAGGGGCGATCAAGCCACATACTTTTTTCAGATTAGCTGTTTCTTGGGTTTGTTGTTGGGGGCGAGCTTAACCATAACTGGAAACAATCATTACAAAGGCGTTTATTTTCTAGCGATAGTCTTATGCATTTCGGCTCTATTCGCATTGCGAAACATGCGATTCAGCGTATCTCTGCTTTGGAGACGAGTCGGGGCAACAATCTCCGTTCTGCTATTAGTTTTGGTCTTCTTACGCATCATATATATTGACATTTCTCTGCTTAACAAGTCTATCACAAATGAGTACCGGGGTTTTGATTATGAACAGAACCACATTATTCATAATCTTGATAAGCGAGCGCGTTTCGAGGCCTATTATTGGATACGCGACCATACGCCCGCTGATTCGCTCGTCATCACCCCTCTGGACAGCTTCATATTTGCGAATATTCTCCCCGAGAGAAAATTTTATGTAAAAAAGGAACGTCACGTATTTACAGCGAATATCGCCGATTATGACAGGCGCGTTCGCCAACTTAGCAAGTTTTATAGTGACGACACCGGCCCGCAGGATTATTATTACATCAGCAGAAACATCGCGCGGCATTTTCCGGACCGTCCGATATATGCGGTCGTCAAAGACTCGGAAGTGAGCCCGGCAGTGATGGCGGGGCGCGACGCCGAGCTCCTCTTCGAGCATCAAGGCGATGGGGCGAATGTCTATCGGCTGTATCCATCAACTGATCCACCGCAGTCAAGCTGAAACGACCGGATTATGGAGCATAATCTCAGGTAATATTGAAGGAGCAAAGACATGAGCAAGCGACGCGGAAGCAGACGGGGTTCTTCGGCAGGATTGCCCGGGGGCGCCAATCCCATGGCAATGCTGCAGAAGATGCAGCAGGATATGGCGGAGGCGCAAGAAAGCCTGGAGCAAGAGACGGTCGAAGTGACTGTGGGCGGTGGCGCCATACGAGTGGTGATTACCGGGCACCAGCGCGTGCAGGCTGTCGAAATCAACCCCGAAGTTATCGATACGGATGATGAAGAGTGGCTCAACGACTTGCAGGATCTACTGGTGGCGGCGGTTAACCAGGCTATTGAGCAGAGCCAGGCAATGGCAGCCGAACGTATGGAGCGAATCACGGGCGGTCTGGGCAATATCCCCGGTCTTGGCGGCCTTCTCGGCTAGAGCCGCTCGGCGCGCAACCGGCGAATTTGGGCTACCGCGCTCACGCAAAATTGTAAGCCGTCTCGTCGCATGGGCGACGCGGCTTACGTGGACAGGCTCTAAGGACAAGACTGTCGTCCGCCGCGTTTCCAACCCCGGCCATTCGGATGCCTGGAAAAAACTATGAACAGCGCTATTCCCGATCCGGTTACCAAGCTGGTAGAGGCTTTTTCTCGCTTGCCAGGCGTCGGTCCCAAGACGGCGTCCCGGCTGACCTATTATCTGTTGCGCGCCTCCGATGATGTTTCTATAGCCTTGGCTCTTGCGCTGACGAACCTCAAAGAGCAGACCCGGTTTTGCAGCATGTGCTTCAATATCACTGTGGAGGATCCTTGCCCCGTCTGCGCTTCTTCGGAGCGCGATGCTTCGCTGATAGCGGTGGTTGAAGAGCCCCTGGACCTCATGGCATTGGAGCGCACTGGCATTTACAGGGGCCGGTATCATGTTTTGCACGGGGCGATTTCTCCCGTAAGCGGCGTCGGCCCGGACGATCTCAAGATTCGCGAACTGGTGGAGCGTGTGGAAACGGGCGGCGTCCGAGAAGTTATCGTCGCTACCAATCCGGGTATGGAAGGTGATGCCACGGCGATGTACCTGCAGCGGGAACTGGCCCCAACCGGCGTTGTTACGACGCGCTTGGCGCGCGGCTTGCCGACCGGTGGAGACCTGGAATATGTCGATTCCGTGACCTTGATGCGGGCGCTGGAAGGGCGCAGCGAGCTCGGTTGAGACAGGCTTTCGGCGCGTAACCGGCGAATTGCCCACAAGGATGGCGCGCTGGCACGGCGCGATATATCTGCCCATTGCGTCGGCGCCGCGCTCTGTAGAGTGAGGAGCGAGCAAAGGCATGAGCAGATCCAAAGTACTGGACCGCAAGGAAGCTATCAAACGCATCGACAATTTCATCGCGGCTCATGATGACTGGCGGGGCGAGACCATGGCGCAGATCCGCAAGATCATCCACGAGGTCGCCCCTGAAGTGATCGAAGACTGGAAGTACATGGGATCGCCCTTCTGGTCGCACGAGGGAATCCTGGGTCATGGCAACATCTTCAAAGCCAAGGTGAAGCTCACCTTGCATCACGGCGCCCGCCTCCCGGACCCGAATGGACTCTTTAATGCAAGCTTGGGCGCCAGTCAGTCACGCGCAATTGATATATTCGAGGGTGACGAGATAGACCTTGCCGCGCTCAAGACCTTGCTGCGCGCGGCAATGGATTACAACGCGACGCACAATGTAAAGAAGAGCAAGGGTTCCCGAGACATTTAGCACAGGTCGACCTATCGGTTTGTCCGACATATTTGTCGAACTCGCTTGGAGTGTTCCTGTTGAAACGATTCCCAGCGATTCTCAAGCAGTTTCCGTAATTCATCTATCGTATCCTTGACAGTTGCTACTGTCGTTGCTAAACTAGGCTGGAAGGTGAGAGGCGATCTCTCGTCTTTTTTGTCCCGCTACTATGGGGCGAGTGCAGATTAACAGCAGAATAGTGGGTTAAGACGGAAAAAAGACAAACCCTGATCGAATACGGAGAGTTTGATCCTGGCTCAGGATGAACGT
>JAPPMO010000099.1 GCA_028873975.1 Chloroflexota bacterium | reverse complement strand
TCAGCTGGACGAAATCGCCCGGCGCCACCAGCTACGAAATCCGCTACAATCCCGACCGAAATAAATTCAACGCCTGGACCAATGTCGGCAATGTCGCCAGCTATACCTTCACGAACCTCTCCGCTTTACGGGAATATGCCCTGCAAGTCCGCGCCAAAAATGCCGACGGCGTTTCCAGCCATGTTGGTATCCACGCCACCACGCTGGACGGATCCAACAAAGCCCCAGCCAATCCCACCGACCGCGTTGTCAGCAGCGTCACGCATAACAGAATGACGATCAGCTGGACAAAATCCAGCCGCGCCACCAGCTACGAAGCCCGCGTCAGCGACATTCACGAGTGGATTGATGTCGGCGATGTCGCCAGCTATACTTTCACCGGCTTGACGCCTGATCGGTTTTATAGACCGAGACTCCGCGCCAAAAATGCCTACGGCTTTTCCGATACTTTTGCCGTTTTTCTCCCCGGATCAGTTACCGCAAAAACTCTGCCAGCGCCGCCCCGCTCATCGGGCGGTTCCCGCGACGATGAAGACGATGATGATAAAGCGCCTCCGCCCACCCCAATCCCCATCCATGACAGCCTCAATCACCTGCCGCCGGGCATCCAGGTCAGCAACTGGGTCGATGGCGCCCAGGGCAAGCGGATTGATCATGTCGGCGTGGGCAGAGCCGACCTCACCGAACAGGGCATCCTCGACGCGGTCGATGTCTATGGCTATGTCACGCCCGGCGTCGAAGTCTGCTTCGACCAGCCGGGGCGCATCGTCTTCCTCGACGCCGCCTATGCGCCGCGGCGGCTCGCCAACCTGCCTGCTTACAGTCGCGATGGCATGACCTGCGCTGCCATCGACCGCGGCGGCGCCGTCGTCTTGCTGCAAAGCGACAACCCCCCAGCGCTGCAGCCAAGCCAGCCGGAACAAAGCCAGCCGCAAAGCCAGGCTTTGGGCGACTGCGAGGTGCAGCCCTGGGCCAACCTCAAGTTCCGCCAAAGCCCGCCCGACGGCTTGGTCCTCGGCGTGACCGGCGCCAGAGACTGGCTGCCCGCCAGCGAGCAGCGCCAGGGCTATTTCAAAGTCCGCCTGTGGGGGCGCGAGGGCTGGATCAACGGCGATTATGTCTACCTGCGCGGGGATTGCGGGGTTTGACCCGCAACACCGAACCTGGTCGCGTCCACTAGAGATTCAGGCGCGTTCCAGCCACGGGACATTCTACCTTAGGATTCTTGTACTTGCTGGGACAGCCGGACCGTCATTTGCGCTTTTGCTGTCATTCGCCAATACTTCGTTATAAGATAAGCATCCTGTAAACGATTGAAACACGCGCCATGCGACGTTTCTTGCAATATATGCTGCCGGGTTTGGTCCTTGGCGGGCTGCTCGGCTTGTACCTGGGCTGGTTCCAATTCCCGCGGGAAACCTTCCGCGGCGGCATGGCCGACTTGGCGGGATCCTTCCGCGACGATTATGCGGTTATGATCGCAGCCGGTTATGCCGCCGACGGCGATCTGCCGGGCGCGCTTGATCGCCTCAGCCGCCTGCGGGTCGATGACATTCCACGATATGTGCAGCGGCTCACGGACAGAGTGATCGCCTCCTCGGCGCGCGATATCCGCGACATTCGTCTGTTGGTGGCTTTGGCGCGGGCTATGGGACGGCTGACGCCGGCCATGGAGCCCTTCCTGGACCTGCGCGGAGGGGGGCGCTAATGGGACGCAAATTGCCGCCCCCGGCCTGGGTTCGTCCACAGCCGCCTCCGCCGCAAAGGCAACCTGAAGAACCGCGGCGTCCGCAATCCTTTTTTTCTTATGGGCTATTTGCTTTTGCGCTGGTCGCCGGGCTGGTATTGGGCCTCGGCCTCAGTTGGGCTTTGGGTCCGCTGCCGCAGCGCAATACCGAGCCCTTTCAGTTGCGGGAAGAAGATCACAAGCATTACATGATTGCGATCGCCCTGGAATATGGGCATCGTGGCGATCTGCACCGGGCTTTGGAAAAACTGGTCTCGCTCCGTCCACTTGGCGATCCTTTACAAGCGCTGGCTGATGCCGCCTGCGAGCTCGCCAGCAGCGATTACATAAACAGTGAAAGCGGCGTCGAGGCTTTGCGTATGGCGGCGCGCATGTACACAGCGCAGGGGCGCAGCGGCTGTGCCGAGGCTTTGCTGCCAGCCGAAGACCTCCCTGACGAACCGGCGGCGGACCCCGACCCGGCAGCGCCTCTGCCCTCGCCGACGCCGCCCCCTACCAAGACGCCATCCAGACGCGCCAGCAGAGCGACCGCCACCTTGCGCGCGGCCGCCACCTCAGTCCCGCAGCGGACGTTCTCACCCTTGCCGGCCAGCACCTTCTGCGATACCGCTCACCGGGCGGTGATCGAAGTCAGGATCGTCGATTACCTGGGCCGTGGCATCCCGGGGCAAAGAATCCGCCTGCGCTGGGGCGATGAGGAAAACGTCTTTCTCAGCGGGCTCAAACCGGAGCGCGGAAGCGGCTATGCCGATTTCCAGATGAACGAAGGCATCAGTTATTCAATCGATATGCCGGGCGCATCGGAGGCTCTGCGCGCCGATTTGATCACCGGACGCTGTTACACCGAAAGCGGCCGCGAATCCTTGAAATCTTTCCGCGTCACCTTTCGCGCCGACAGCTAGGCAGCTATGCCAGCTCGCTAACCGCCTTGCAACCAGGCGCGCGGAATCCCGTAAACTGGTTAGGCGCAACTTTATGACGTATGATGAGGAAATCAAATGGATGAAAAGGCATCACAGGCAGCGACCGGCGTTTTCTTTATCGGCTTGGGACTCTTGTTCCTGACGGGCTGGTGGTGGCCCGGCATCATGTTTGTTGTGGCAGCGTCCATCCTGGCGCGCGCCATGGCCGCGGGCGAGCGCTTGCAAGACGCGTCGGGCGCCTGGTGGCTGATCGGCATCGGGGTCATATTTGGCCTGCCCGGCTTAATTGGCGATATCGCCGGCGCTTTTTGGAAAGCCTTCCCATTTATCATGGTCGGCATGGGGCTGTTCATGATCTTTGGCGGCAAGTACCGCCCTTGCGTCAGCAAAGGCAAGCGCAAGAACGACGACGACATCCACCGCGTCTAGCGCCTGCCTCGCCAACATTGACAAGGACGGGGCTCTCGCTATACTTGTCGCAAGCCGGCGGGATGGTGGAATGGCAGACACGGGTGCCTTAAAAGCACCTGCCCGTATGGGCGTGAGGGTTCGAGCCCCTCTCCCGCTACTCCCCTTAATGCTCCAATTGCAACTCATACAGCTTGGCATATTGGCCGCGCCTGGCGACCAATTCCTCATGCCTGCCCTCTTCGCTGATGCGACCGTCCTTCAAGACGACGATGCGATCGGCATTGCGAATGGTGGACAGACGATGGGCGATAACGAGCGTCGTCCGCTTATGCATCAGACGTTCCAGCGACTCGCGAACGGCGCGTTCGCTTTTGTTGTCGAGCGCGCTGGTCGCTTCGTCCAGGATAATCAGCGGCGGATCCTTGAGGAAAACGCGCGCCATGCTCAAGCGTTGCCGCTGCCCGGCCGATAATTTGATGCCGCGCTGGCCGATATGCGTTTGATAGCCCTGCGGCAATGCCATGATGAAGTCGTGCGCATTGGCTTTTTTGGCCGCGGATTCGACCTCTTGTTGAGAAGCCGCGCCATCCCCATAGCGGATGTTTTCGGCGACGCTGGCGGCAAAGAGATAGACGTCTTGCTGCACCACACCGATATTCCGGCGCAGGCAAGACAAGCTGATCTTGCGGATGTCGACCCCATCCAGGCAGATGCGCCCGAGATCCACATCGTAAAAGCGCGGGATGAGCGCGCTGAGCGTCGTCTTGCCAACGCCGGAGACGCCCACCAGCGCCAAAAACTCGCCAACCCCGATACGCAGCGACAGATTCTTCAGAACATAGCCAATATCGGACTGATAGCGGAAGCTGACGTTCTGTAGTTCCAGCGCCCCCGAGATTTGCCGCAGTTCCAGCGCATCGTCGGCCTCAGCGATGGCCGGTTGCAATTCCAACAGATCCATGAATCGGCGGAAACCGGTGCTGCCCTCTTGATACCAGCGGGCGAAATTGGTCAGCCGCTGGATCGGCTCGATCAATATGCCGACGTAGAGCAGGAAGGTGATCAAGTCGGATAGGTCGAGAGACGTTCCCAAGATGCCGACCGCGCCCAGGACCACCACAACCACCGTCATCAGTTGCGTGAAGGCGCTCATCCCGCCGTAGAAGAAGGCTTCGCTTTTGTATTCCAGACGGCGGCTCTCTACAAAGCGGGCGTTCGCTTGGTCGAATTTGGCTTGTTCGCGGTCTTCATTGGCGAAGGACTGCACGACGCGGATGCCCGCCAGACTATCCTCGACCTGGGCGTTGACCTCGGCGATGCGCTGCTTGCTGCGCAGCAGGGCGGCGTGCATCTTGCGATTGAAGTAGTAGGCAAATAGCAGCATCAGCGGCAGGAACAAGAAGATGATCAAACTCAGTTGTGGATTGATGCTCATTGTGATCAGGAAAGCGCCACCGAACTTCAAAACGCCGATGAAGATATCTTCCGGTCCATGATGAAAAAGTTCGGATAGCGCGAACAAGTCGCTTGTGATGCGCGACATGAGCTGCCCGGTCTGTTGTTCGTCGTAGAAGCTGAAAGACAGCTTCTGATAATGCGCGAACAACTCGCGGCGCATATCGCTCTCCATCATGGCGCCCATCATATGTCCCTGATAATCGATAAAGAAATTGCACAAGGCATAGACCGCCACCAGCGCAAGCATGATCCCGCCCATGATAGCCAGATCGGCCAGCGGCTGGGGAGAGCCGCCCGGCAAGAGCGTGCCAGTGATGAAGCGAACGCAGAGCGGCAAGATCAGCGTGATGGCTGATACCACAAAGGCGCAAAACAGATCGACGGCGAGCAAGCCGCGATAAGGTCGATAAAAGGAAAGAAATTTTCTGCCGCGGTTTTTCACAGCTTAGCTCCTTGACCCGCTGATTAACCGAAAACGAATGGATTATAACAGGTCATAGGAGACCAAAACAGACGCGCCGCTCATGGGCGCTGTGTCAAATTCGGTTGAAATTCAATCAACTCATTTCGCCATAAATGCGCAAGAGCATGGAAAGCAACTATACTCTGGGCCAATTCTCGGTGATCTCGGTGTCTTCGGTGGTTAAAATTTCCTATTTCAACCGAAAAGCATGCTCTTCCCGCTCATTGCCTGCGGACAGCACATGAATCGTATGATATAAATGTAATATACTACCCTATTCTGTGGACACATAACTGTAATGGTTAAACTTCAGTTGCTTCTGCCATTGCTCGCCTTCTGTCTCGTTTCCTGCCAGGCAGTTGTTGATCGCATGGCCGACGATATTGCCGACCAGGTGAGCGAGCAAGTCGTCGAACAAGTCAACACGGCTGTCGCAGGCGCCTCCCTTTCCGAGCCTGTGGGAGACGGCAGCGCGGGTGAGGAAATCGCCCAAGTCACCCGGGTCATCGATGGCGATACGATTGATGTCTTGTTGGATGGACGACGAACCCGCATCCGCTACCTGCAAATGAATACGCCCGAGCGCGATGAACCCTGCTACCGCGAGGCGACGCAAGCCAATGCGAAGCTGGTCGCCGGCAAAAACGTGCAGCTTGTGGCCGACAGGGAAAACGCAGACCGCTATGGCCGTCTGCTGCGCTTCGTTTACGCGGACGGCACATTAGTCAACCGCGCCTTGGTGAAAGAAGGTTACGCCGAAGTGGTGCTCTACCCGCCCAACGACGCGCACTACCACGAATACCTGGTCCTTGAGCGCGCGGCTGCGCAGGCCGGGCTAGGCTGTCATCCCACCGGCATCTTCGACGACGGCTCGACGCGGCGGTAGACACTTTTGGACTGACTGCAATTTCTCCATCAACTGTGCTAAAGTTGCCCCGGTTGTCGACTATTCAGATGCCAAGGCAGTCAAGATCATGCCAGTCAAAAAGCTGCTTTATTATCCGGGGGACGAGGCGCGGCTGCGCGCGCTATCCAAGCCGGCGCCCCAGGTCAAGAACAAAAAGCTGCGACAACTGATTCAGGACTTGAAAGACACGCTCGAAAGCCAGCCCGGCGCCGCCATCGCCGCCCCGCAAATCGGCGCGCTCAAACGCGTGACCGTCGTCAAGTTCGGCCAGAACGAAGACGAGGACGAGCAGCCCATGCTGGCTTTGATCAATCCGCAGATCTTGGCGACCGGCGAGGATGAGCCCGGCTTTGACGGCTGCCTGAGCCTCCCCAATATCTATAGCTGGGACACGCCGCGCCCCGTCTGGATCGAATTCAAGGCGCTGGGCGAAGACGGCCGCGGAATCACGCGCCGCGTCAAAGGCATGGACGCGCGTATGCTGCATCACGAGATCGATCATCTCGACGGCATACTCTTCATTGACCGACTGCGCGATCCCGAAGAACTCTATACGCCGTTCGAAGGCGCGAACGGCAAAACAAAAATGGTCCGGCTGAAGGATCTGCCTCATTTGACAAAAGAGAATCGCTGAATGAGAGATCAATGGAGGGTCAATGGAGGATCATGGCGAAGCGGATAAGCACTGAAGCCACGCCAGAGAACATCGCCATCGCGCTCGATTTGCTCGCGGACGTACCGGATCAACTGGCGGAATTAGGAGAGCGCTTGTCACCGGAGAAGCTGGAACAGCCAATTGCCGCGGGCGAGCGCAGCCCGCGGCGGGTCCTGGCGCATATCTTGAATTGCGAGGCTCGCGCTTCCGACGCCATCTACGCCGCGCTGCTGCTGCGCGCGCCCCTGGTTCCGCGCATTCACCCGGAACGCGATTGGGGCAAATTGCTGCGCTAAGAGCAGTTTAACTACGATGATTTGCTGGACTATTTCAGGTTTCGCCGGAGAGTTTTGCTAGGCGTCTTGCAAGGCTTGAGCGAGAAGCGCTGGGCGCGGAACATCCGGCAAGAAGGCAAGCAGCGCCGGGAATCGGTCTATCTCCTGGCCCGTGGCGCGGCGCTGCACGAGACGGAACATATCCAGGACATCAAGCGCAAATTGGCGCTATCACCAGATTGACGCCATCTCCCAGATATCAAGCCCCCGCAGCGCCGTCGGCGCAAGGATCCGAAGGCCCCTGTTTTCCGCGCTCGACGGATAGATGCGACTGGTGACGCGCGACCGTCCGTCCGCGATGACCTCCAAGACCGATCCGTCGAGCAGAATCCGCAGTTGAAGCATGTCCCCGGCATCGGGACGATGCGGCAGACCTTGCGGCGCGCTGTCAACTTCGGGGGCATCCTCGCGATAATGCCGCTGGATGCGCAGCGTCCCCGTATCCCGCTCATAAACGATCGCTGCCTTTTCCTCGCCATCCGGCGCGACCGCGAGCTCTATGCCGCAAGTACCGGCTGCCGACACATCGAATTGAGCTTCGATATCCAGCGCCAAACCGCGAACAGGTAGATCTCCCGCGGCGATATCCGAGGGACCAAAACGATAGCGCCTTCCGCGCAGCTTTTCTATTTCGGGCACTGGCCGGCTGACGAGACGATTTTGAGAATCGAGGCTCAAGACCCGCGGGATAGCCTGAACGCCGCTCCAGCCGGCCGCTCTTTGTTGATGCACGCCCCGTCCTTCGCGGATCCAGGAATAGATGAGCGGGCGCCCGCTCTCGTCCACGTGCATCAGCGACGCGTAGCTGTAACCGGCATCGTAAACGCCCTCGAACTCGGGGATGAAACGCCCCTCTTCCAGTCGGCCGACCAAATAGATCGTGTTGGTCGGCGCATGAACCCACTGTACCGAGATGATCAGCAGCCACTTGTCCCCCAGCCGGAAGAAATTAGCGCATTCGAAATTGCGGCCGCTGCGCGCCCTTTCACCGACATACAGCGGACCCAAGTATTCCCATTCGACCAGGTCAGCCGAGCGATAAAGCAGGACGGCGCCGCCCACCCCCGTGATATGCGCCGACAGCGTCATGTACCACTGATCGCCTTCCCGCCAGACGAAGGGATCGCGGAAGTCGTGACTTTGGCCCAGGTGCGCGGGGACGTCGCCGACGACCGGATTGCGCGGATGCTTTTGCCACTCGGTCAAATCGTCATTGCCCAGCGCCAGGCACTGCGTCTGCACGGTATAGTCATCGTTGACGCCCGTGTAGACCGCGACCGGACTACCGTCCTTATCGACCACGCAGCCGGAAAAGATGCCGCCTTGATCGGGCGAATCGGGACTGGGCGCGATGGCGATGGGCAGTTCCCGCCAGCGCGCCAGGTCATCGCTGACGGCATGGCCCCAGTGCATATTGGCGTGGTAGGCGCCATCCGGGTTGTATTGGTAAAAGAGATGATAACGCCCCTTCCACTGGATGACGCCGTTAGGGTCGTTCATCCAGTTGGCGGCGGGCAGGAAATGGTAGCTTGGGCGGTGGTGGTCTTGCTGCCGGGTAGAACCTTGGCTCTGGGTCATGAGATTGATCCCGTTCTGCTACTGGCAATCATTGTCGACAACGATAACAAATCACGCCGGAAAAAACAGCTTGCCGAGATTGGAATGTGCCTGCGATTGACTTGCTCGCCGGCACATTTGCCTTCGTTCACGGCACAACATCCCCCCGCACCCGGCACCACAAGTCGACATTCCGCTCCACCAGCCCGGAAATCGAACCACGCCCAAAACCGGCCACAGCCGTCTCCACCTGATCGTTAAACGGCGCGATCCAGCGCTGATCCAGCCCCTCGTAACCGACGGCGGCGCCGACGATGCTGGCGGCTGTGCCGGCGGTGCAATCGGTATCCATGCCGCACATCACCGCCGTGGTAATCGTCTTGCTGTAGTCCAGTCCCCCGTGGATCAGCGCCAGCATCACAAAAGCCATATTGTGCAGCGCGTTGAGGAAGGGCAAGTGCCCGTATTTCTCATAGATGCGGTCGCAGACCGGTACCCAGTCCCCATCTTCGTCGTACCACCCCCTCACTTCGCGCGCGATCCGCGCCAGACGGGAACGCCGCGGAATCACCGACAGTCCGCCAGCCAGGATCGTATCAATCGTCGGATTAGCGCTCAGCGCCGCGCTGAGGGCGCCGGCGACGAACATGGAACTGTAAATGCCGTTTTTGACCGCGTTCAGCGTCACTTCACGATAGGCGATGCGCGCCGCCCGCCGCGGATCTGTCGGGGCTATATAACCCCAGAAGTCGGCGCGAATGGCGGTATTGATGCCTTCGCGCCAGGGATTGAGCTTGGTGGGGAACTCGTCAATCTGCTCTTCCGCGGGGCGGTCGTTACTCAGGTTGACCATGTGATAATAGGACTGGCGGGTGCAGGAAAACAGCCAGTGATAGGGAATATTGCGCAGATGATGATTCGCGACATCCAGCTTGCTGAAATTGAAACCGCGCTCTTCTATCAACATCAAACCCAGAATCGTGTAGTGAATGTCATCATCCGCTTCGGCGTATTGGATATTGCCCAGCGTGGACGGCCTGCAGCGCAGCGTCTGGTCCAGCTTTGGCGAATGATAGGGTACCCAGTCATTCAGCGGGTAGGCGTCGAGGCTCTCCAAGTAGGTCTTGATGAACTTCCGATCGACTTTGATTTCCAGGGGCTTGCCCAGGACGACGCCGCCGATCCGCCCATACCAGGCGCCTTTGATCCGTTCCGCATATTCCTCGTCGCGCAAGGGCTGCAAGTCGGGTACGTCGGCGGCATCGGCGATGATCGACTCGAAGTCGTTCGGTTCGTCAAAGGGGTAGTCCGTGCGGATGCCGCGCTCGCGCAGCGCCCAAAGTCGCTTGTAAGCATCCTCCCAGTCCGCTTCTGTCAGGCGGGAAAGATCAGTCGCCTCTCGTACCGCCACTGGCAAATACGCGGCGGAATGGTCGGGCGCGATTGAATCGCCGACGGGATACCCTTCTTCGTAAAGCTGCAAATACTCCAGCGCGTACAAGTCTTTCCAATTGGCATAACCGGGCATGCTCTTGCTCCCTGATACATTAAATCGCGCCGTTTCAGATTACGTTGGAACGATCGGAAAACCTGAGCGCAGGGCAATGCTAAAGGTCGATAACTAGCGCGTGCCCTCCACGATCTCCCGCGCCCGTTCCAGCAGCGCCTCGCGCCGAGCCGCATCCACGTCGCGAATCTCGAAATAGCGCGCCAGCAATTCCAGCGGACTCAGCCCTTCGGGGCTGCGGCCCAGGCGCGCTCGTCCGCCCCGCTCGACATTTTTGCGGATGCCCGCGATGTGGAATACGCCGGCGCGCTTGAGCGCCGCGATAATCGCGCTCTCGTCGAGAAGCGCATCGCTTTCCGGCGTCAAGCGAAGCTCCAGCCGCAGGATCGTTTCGTCGAGTGACTGCTGCTTGAGCGCATCAAGCGTCCGCCGCGTCGGACTCTCGCTGGCTCGGCAATCGACGCGCAGGGTCCGCCTCGCGCGCGCCTTCGACTCGATGAACTCCCAGTCGGTTCCGCCCCGCGCCAGCTCGACCCAGCAGAAGCCTTTGATCTCAGCCTCTTCGCCGAAGTCGATGCGCTCGGGACTGCCGCAATAGACCACAGGAGGCGCGTCGCTGCGGTCCTTTGTCAGGTTCTGGTGGCGGTGAATATGCCCGAGCGCGACATAATCCCAACGTGGATCGGCCAACGCCTCGAGATCGACAGTCGCGTCGCGTCCCAGCATGACAAGACGCTCGCTGCCCCAGACCGCGCCAGCCACGCTGAAGTGCCCGGTCAAAAGGCGCGGCGTCGCCTCATCCGCCAGCGCTTCCGCCTGATGCGCCAACTCAGCCAGTTTCTCCCCCAGGATGCCCTCAAGCTCGGCCTCCTGTTCGGCGATGGTCAGCCCGCGCCTGGAAACGTCACCCAGCAGGCGGGCGCGGATGGGATACGGCGTGGCGCCCACGATGACATCGCCGCGCTTGGTCGATATGCGTCGAAGCTCATAATCCAGCGCCACCCAGATATTGGGCACGTCAAGCGTGTGGTAGATATCCATAGTCGACGCCTTGGCCGCGTTGACCGGCAGATCGTGATTGCCGGCCAGCAGCACCGTCGGCGCCAATTGCGCCAGCGTCCGAATGCGCTGGGCGAAGGCTCGTTGCTGGGTCGGGTCCGGATTGCGGCTGCGGAAGGCGTCGCCGGCGAAGACTACCAGATCGACATCGCGCCCGCGCGCATGCTCGATCATCTCGTCGATGCGGCGCAAATAATCCTGGACGCGGCGGCTCAAGCCGGACTCGGAATCGATCTTTCCGTAGTTTTCCATGCCGATATGCGTATCGGCAAAATGCAATACGCGGATCGGCTCGCTCATGTCCGATCTTTTCCAGGGCTCGACGGCTATTCGTCGCCCGGGCGATGGTCCTCGTCGCCCGTGCCGACCGGTTCATTGGTCGTGGTGACGCTGGTCCACTGGGGATTGTCGCCGCGCAAATGCCCGAAGATCGGCTTTTCGTTGCGCAGGATATCGACGAAAGCATGAATATCGCTGATGGACATGAAGATGGCCCCCATCCGATTCTCAACATCCACCTGCGGGTCAGGTACTGGGCTATCGTCGGCGAGGAAGTAAACATCAAGGCGATAGTTCTCTTGGTCGGCTGTGCCGATGCCGGAACAGCGCACCAGACCGCGGATCCGCGCTAAAACGCCGGCGAAGTCGCGCTCTTCCAGTTGGCGCCAAATCACCATATACCGCTTGATTTCAAATACCGCCACTTGGGCATTCGCCATCGCCAGCCCTTCCTAAGCAAGCGCTTCGGCATGAGGCATTCACTTGTCCAATTATAGCGATTTAACAGCAAACGAGAAGCCTGTCGGCTGGAAAATCGGCCTAATATTCTCGAGCGATCGCCCGCGGTCAAATTGTGATTTTCCGCACAAACATCTTGTCAGTCATAAGGGGGCGCATTAAAATCGCCTCAATGATAAACCTTCTGACAAGCCTCTATGCTCTGTGCGCATTCCTGCTGGCGCTCTATACACTAGGACAAGCGGTACTGCTGATTCGCTATTGGCGGACGCGCCGCGCGACAGTCGCGACGCCGGACCTGCGCGAAGTCCCCGGCGTCGCCGTGCAACTGCCGCTGTATAACGAACAATTCGTCGCCGCCCGCTTGATCGACGCCGTATCCCGTTTCGATTACCCGCGCGACAAATTTCTCATTCAGGTTCTGGACGACTCTGACGACGGCACTGTCAACCTGGTCGCGCGCAAACTCAAGGCGCTCAAGGCTCGTGGTTTCCAAGTGCAGCACATCCGCCGCCAAGAGCGCGAGAGCTACAAAGCGGGCGCCCTGGCGCATGGATTGCGCTTTTGCGACTGCGAGTACATCGCCATCTTTGACGCGGATTTCCTGCCGCCGCCGCACTTCTTAAAAGCCACCCTGCCACATCTGATCGCGGAGCCAAATATCGGCATCGTGCAGAGCCGCTGGGGTCATCTAAATGCCGAAGCCAACAGCTTGACCCGCGCCCAAAAACTCTCGATCGACACGCATTTCCTGGTCGAGCAGACCGCGCGCAATCGCAGCGGCTGGCTGATCCCTTTCAACGGCAGTGGCGGCGTCTGGCGCCGGGAATGTATCGAAGCGGCCGCGGGCTGGTCCGCGGATACGCTGACCGAAGACCTGGATCTGAGCTATCGCGCCCAGATCGCGGGCTGGCAATCGCTATTCCTGCCTGATATCGAAGTGCCCGGCGAGATCCCGCCGCAGCTCGCCGCCTACAAACAGCAGCAGGCGCGCTGGGCGATGGGCAATACACAGTGTCTCATCAAGCTGACAGGACCGATCGCCAGAGCGAAATTAACGCTCTCGCAAAAGATCATGGCTATCCAGCATTTGTGCCAATACCTCCCACAGCCTCTGATGCTGATCCTGCTGCTGCTGACGCCGCCGCTTTTGCTGGCGAACTCACTGGCGGATTTGCCACTGGCTTGGCTTGGCTTGGTCGGGCTTGCGCCGCCCTTGATGTATCTGGTCGGTCAGATGCGCTTGACCGATAACCGCGGAGCCTTGCGCGGCATGCGGGCTTTCCCGGCGCTGCTCTTCATCGGCACCGGCATATCGCTCAACAACAGCCTTGCCGTGCTGGCCGCCCTGCTGGGCATCCGCATCGCTTTCCGGCGCACGCCGAAATTCGCCGACGAATGGACCAACAATCCCTACGCCTTGCCGGGCGATGTTTCGATTCTGCTGGAACTGATACTGACGGCATACGCGATTTGGGCGGCTTGGCTGGCTTGGCGCATTCAGCCCGAGCTATGCCCCTATCTGCTGATTTACGCCTTGTCCTTTGCGTCCGTCGCCGGCTGGGGCATTCGCGAGCATCGCTTGCTGCGGCGGATCCGTCTGCTCGCCAAGCAAAAGACAGACGGCGCGGGAGTAAACCTCCCGCATCGCTTGTAGCGCAAACCCGGCGCTGATTGATCGAGGTATCGCCCGCCATCCGCCAATTCTTCCTCGCTATCACCGAGCATCCCAAGACCTTGCCTCGCTCTCTAATTGTTTTTTGACCGCGCTTTGCGGCTGCCGAACTGGTAGATTATTTTCTGTCAGATCGATATTCCCGGGTCCTTTTCGCCGGTTACCCGCCGAGCGGCTGCGATATAATTGAGGTAGGAATTCACAAGGTCTTCTTGCAGGTTTGCCCATGAACGACAAGCGCGTGCGACAATTAGTGATCGCCATTCTGGGTGTCATTTTAGTTCTGGGTTTGCTAAGCTTGGTGTCAACCGTATTCCAGATGATTGTGCCGCTGGCAATCCTGGCAATCGGCGCTTTCGCCTTTTACAAGATCGTATTGGAAGGGCGCGACAAGCCGGCCGCCATGGAAGACGAACTCGCGGAAAGCGCGGGCTCCGCCGCCGCCGACGATCTGGCTGTCAGCGCCAGCGATGACGCGCGCGTCAATAGCGAAGCGGCGGCGCAGGAGCGGCTCAGCGCCGTGGAACAGGCGCAAAGCGAGTTCCTGGAAAATCCGTCTCCCGCGGAAGAAATCCTCGATCAGATAAATGAGCGCCGCCAGCGCCTGCAAGGAGACGAGGACAAATGAGATTGTTGTCGGTCAATGTCTCGCAGCCCATCGCTGTCGAGATCGGGGACCAACGCTATCACACCGGAATATACAAAAGCGCCGTGGCTGGACGTTTATGGTTGGGGCGCGCCCAGTTGGCCGGCGACGGACAAGCCGATATGGAGAATCATGGCGGGCCCAATCGCGCCGTTTATTGTTATCCCCACGAGCACTACGCCTACTGGTCGATCCAGCTGGGTCGCGACGACTTTGAATACGGCCAATTCGGCGAGAACCTGACCACGCAAGGCTTGCTGGAAAAAGCGGTCTGCGTCGGCGACGCCTTTCAAGTGGGCGAGGCGATTATCCAGATCACGCAGCCGCGCGTGCCTTGTTACAAGCTGGCGAACAAGCTGGCAATCCCGGACTTCGCCAAGACCTTCCTGCAAGCCAACCGACCCGGCTTTTATGCCCGCGTGCTCGAGGAAGGCAGCGTCGGCGCGGGCGATGCCATCCTGCCGCTGCAAAAGGACCCGGTCGGCATGACGGTGGCGGAGGTCAACGCCGCGCTTTACCTCGACAAGGGCGACCGCGCGGCCGTCGAGCGCGCGCTGCAAATCGAAGCGCTGTCGCCCGGCTGGCGGCGCTCGTTTGAGAAGTTGTTGACGCGAGCCTGAGAAGCCTGTTCAACGCAGGGTCTTCGATATCGACAGCCCGGTCACAGCCAGCGGCGGAACCACTCGTGGCTCAGATCGTGGAGGTAGGCGTGCTCGCCCGGGTGGACGCCCAGTGAGAGGGCTTCCGGCGCGCCGGCCAGCGCCCAGGCCCGTTCCGCCCGCTGATACTGCTCCCGAACGCCGGCTATGGGGAAGATGGGATCGCGCTCGCCGGCGATGACTCGCAATGGGCGCGGCGCAAACAACGCGGCCAGCTCCCCCATCTCCGCCAATGCGAGAATGCCCGGCACATAATTGCATTCGCAGTGGAACACGCCGAGTATCGAAGCCTTGAAGGAACAGAAATAACAAGCGGGCACAGCCACGCTGACGCGCTCCTCAATAGCCGCCAGCCACAAGGTCGTCGTACCGCCGCCGGAATTGCCCGTTGCGCCCAGCGCGCCCGGTACGACATCCTCGCGCTGCAGCAGCCAGTCGATCGCTTGCCGCGCGTCCCGGCAGCGCTCGCCGAGCAAGGTGCGCCCCTCCAGCAGGTACGAGAAAGCCAGGTGACGGCAGCCTCCCGGGCTGTGCTGGCCGCTGACGCGCTCGCCGAAACCACGCTGCTCCGGCGCACAGACCAGGTAGCCCTGCCGCGCCAGGGCTTGGGCGTAGTTGCTATCGCGCGCCAGTTGCTCCCGCTCTGTCTGCTCGTCGGGATAGTTGCCCAGGATGTACTGCACGGATGGAACGTGGCCATGGAAGACCATGATCGGTTTCCAGGGCGGTCTGGTCGTCGGCCGCAGCAAATAGACCGGCAGGCGCGCTCCCTCGCCGACGTCAAGCGAATGCAGTTCTTCTATGTAGTCGCCACGGTCCTTTGAGCCCAGGTGACGCGCGTCGGGCGGCGGCAGGGGCCCGCGCCCCTCCAGACCCAGCAGACGGATGATCTCGGCGCGCAGCTCCCGTTGCCAAAGCCGCAGTTCTTCCGGACTTTCAGCGCGCAGAGCTAAACGCCGCGGCTGTGTCGCGTAAAGATGATCGAGGTGTGCTTGCAGGCCGAAGTTTCGGCTATCCTTAATCATAGCGCCACTCATACCAGATTCAATACACTGACCGAATGCGCCGGGCATTCGATAGTGAAGTCCCCAAAAGAATCGATGACGAGGGTACGTTCTTCAATAGACACGGCTTCGGGTTGATCCACGTCGTTGAAGGCGTCGACCGAAGCGCCGTTAACTGTGCGTATGGTCGCGCCGCTCAAGTCTCGCCTGCCCAGCCCGCGGATCCGACACTGTATAGTGTTTTCCCCGTGCAGGTTCACCAGTGTGATGCCCATATTGCCGGTCGTCGGATCGCGTGTGACAACCGCGTCCAGTTGTTGAACTGATTTGCAACTGCCGCCATCCGCAAGCACATCGAAAGACGGCGACGCCAGCGCCGAGTGCACGATTTCCTCGTAAGTATGGTTGGTGTAGAGATCGAAAATGTGATAGGTCGGGCGGGTGACAATGCCATCCTCGTGAGTGAAGATGGCGCCGACGGTATTGACGACCGGCGAAAAATTGGCCATGCCCACCACATCGCAGTGGCGCAGGCAGCTATTGAGGAAGCAGGCAGTGAAGACGGCATCCGCCAAATTATAATTGCTGTTGATGTCGTTGGCGTCCATCAACGCGTGATCGGCAGCGCCAAAGGACATGAAGTTAGGATGACACCAGCCGCGCAAATTCCACTCGTCGAAGGCAATACGCAGCTTGTCTAAATAGCCCAACGCGCCCAGGATGTATTTTACGTTGACGATGCGCTCTTCTGGCTCGAAGGCGCGCGCGATGATATTATCGTAGCCCTTCTCGAACACACCCTCATCGCTGGCGCCGGACCAGTAACCATGAATCGAGACCCAGTCCAACATATCGCCGGCCTCGCGCAGCACCGTCGTATTCCAATCCAGGTTCGGTGTTGAAGCGATTGCCAGTTCGATCCTGTGATCGACGCGCTTCATCATCTTGGCTGATTCCAGCACCAGGCGCGCCCACTCGTCAGCCGTCTTCGCGCCCATTTCCCATGCGCCGTAATTCTCGTTGCCGATACTCCAGTAAAGCACATCGAAGGGCTCGCCATGGCCGTCCGCCCTGCGCCGCGCCGCCCACTCTCCGATTTCCAGATTGCAGTACTCGACCCAATCGGACATGTCTTCAGGACTGCCCGTGCCAGCGTTAGTGCAGATGAACGGCTCCGCGCCCACCTCGCGGCAGAAGGCGACGAACTCCGCAGTGCCGAAAGTATTGGGTTCCTCGACGCGCCAGGCTTTGTCATAATAGGGCACACGCCGGCCGACGCCCTTCTTCCAGGGATAAGCCGAGACGAAGCAGCCGCCCGGCCAGCGTATCACTGGCGTCTTGATCCGCCGCAGAGCCTCGATGACATCACGCCGAAATCCATTTTCGTCCGACAAGTGACTGCCCGGGTTATAGACGCCGCCGTAGATTTGCCGGTGAAAATGCTCCAAAAAATGCCCGAAAATCATGAAGTCGCGACAGCCATCCACGTGCTCGGGCAAGATATCGAGTACCGCATGGCTTTTACTCATGAGCGCGTTTCCTCAACCATTTTCTTTATGTTTTGGGTCGGCAAAGCCGTCGCGCGCCACTTAAACAAGCGACGTCCGCCGTTAAGAGCCTCAAGCATGTCACGACCCACCACATTCTCGAAGATGAAGAAGCCGTCACGCAGCCCCTTGAGAATCCCGCGCTACCCGGTCGAGACGCCCGCTTCGCTCTCCAGCTCTTCCGTCCAGAAGCCCAGCGACGCCAGCCCGTTCATCTTGGCGCGTTGATAAAGCGCGGCTTGCGCGGAGGCTGCGTTTTCCGCTCTGTTCCCCCAGATGCGCATCGGCTCGCGCTGCAGGGCGCGGGCATACGAGAAGCTCAACTTCCAGGGCAATTCATAGTTGGCGTTCATCGCGTTGAGGTGGGCTGTCGCGTGATAGTCGCTCTGCCCGCCGGAGAGAAAGACGATACCCGGTATCGCAGCGGGAATCCCCCGGCGGAAAACCTTGACCGTCTGCTCGGCGACAGTATCGACATCGGCTTGTTCCGGGCAGTCCCGGCCAGAGACGACCATGCTGGCTTTAACCAGCGTCCCCTCTAGATCGACGCGATGAACATAGAGCGCTTCGAAAGTTCTTGACAATACCCATTCGGTGACGGCAAAGCAACGCGCGATCGTATGGTCGCCCAAGAGCATCACTTCCGGCTCGACGATGGGCGCCAGGCCCGCTTCCTGCGAAAGCGCGGCCACCTGCGCCATGACATAGGCGTTGGCTTCGATGGCGTAATAGCTGGGCGTCCCGGGTCCAATTTGGAAAGCCGCGCGCCACTTGGTGAAGCCGACGCCCATAGCGGCGAATTCCGCCAGGCGCTCGCGCAAGCCGTCCAAGCCGCTGCCCACCGTTTCTCCGTCGCTGCCCGCCAGCGCGACCATGCCCTTGAATGGCGAAATGCCCGGGATCATGCCTCGGTCGATAACCCCTGCAATCAGCGGCTCGCTGGCATCATTGCGCAAGCGCGTTTGCTCGGGCGTCATGATGATGCCGCTGACGTACTCATTGAGACTGGGCGTCGTGAAAAGCAGCTCCGACCAGTTGCGGTAGGCGCCTTCGTCGACGGGAATGCCTTCGCTTTCCAGCAATTGCTCGAATGTGGCCCGCGGTCGGTCCGCCGCCATAATGCCCTTGCCGGACGCCACCAGTTTCTTTGCGATTTCGTTCAAGCTCATGAATGTCTTTTCATCCTGCTCATCTATCGTTTTCAAATCCGCAAGTATTCTGACACTCGCGCCTGTGTCATGCAAGACTGGACCCGCTCGCGGACAGAGCAATCGCGCCAAATTATCTTCACCGCCGAGGACACCGAGTTTTAGCCGTCTATCTACAAAAAAAGAAAAGATGTAGGGGCGTTTCGTTGAAACGCCCACATAATTATGCGCAATTTTCATGGGCGACACATAGTGTCGCACCTACATTTCGTAAATTATTTGTAAGTTTCGACCCAAATTGAGTCTGGTGCGATTGCTCTGCAAGACTTGTCCACAGCCTTAAAGCGGTCATAACAGTTCTGGCAAGGGATAAGCGAATTCGCGCAGCGCCTGCTTGACCTCATCCACCGGCAAGCCAACCACGTTGCTGTAGCTGCCGTCAATCCGCGCGACCGGGCGGAAGACTTCGTTCTGGATGGCGTAAGCGCCGGCTTTGTCGAAGGGATCGCCGCTGTCGATATAGGCGGCGATTTCGGCGTCGCTGTAGTCCCGCATCGTGACAGTGGTGCAAGCGTGCCGGGTGATGACCTGCCCCGGGGGACCGATCCGCTTCAGCGTGATGGCGGTGATCACGTAATGAGCGCGGGCCCGCAGCGTCCGTAACATGCGGCGGGCATCAGCCGCGTCGCGTGGCTTCTCCAGCAGCTCGCCGGCTTCAGCAATGCCAGCCGCGTCGGCAGCGAGCGCGACTATGGTATCCGCCGACAGGATCAGCGCCGGCGAGGCATCGAGCGCAGCCGCCACAGCCTCGGCTTTTTCCCGGCTCAGCCGCCGCGCATAATCGAGCGGGGCTTCGCCTTCGCGGCGGGTTTCGTCGATCGCTGGCTTGATAATGTCGAAATCAATACCCATCTGCGACAGCAATTGCCGGCGGCGCGGCGATGAAGAGGCCAGTATCAGACGCATGTGTTCTGCTCGCCCTAGCGAGATAATGTCGCGCATTATAGCAGACCGGGCGGGAGGCGCGACGGCTGCAACTGCGCAGTCGCGAGCAAGAAAAAGTAAGAAGCATGTAAAATCGCTCCCCGCAAATGCGTCATAGAGGTGGAAATATCGTTAGTATATCTAGTATAATAGCGGGCATACGTCCACAACCGACGTGAGATATTCAGGAGGTAAGTGGTGAATTTCAATCCTAATGTGCAAACGATCGACATGCCGGGCAAGATGAAACGCCCCTTGGACGGCGTGCAGCTGAACAAAGTGATGCGCGGCGTTTATGGCTGGATGACCATGGGCCTTGCCATCACAGCCTTCGTCTCGATCTTGCTGAGCGCGACCGGCTTCATCCCGTCGCAGATCATGTTCTTCGTGGTCATCATCGCGCAGTTCGGTATCGTCATCGGGCTGAGCGCACGCATGCACAAGCTCTCGCCCACCAATGCCGGCTTGCTATTTTTCACCTATTCCGCGCTGACCGGCGTCACCTTTTCCATCATATTCCTGGTCTATCCCATAGGCTCGATCGCCGCCGCCTTCGTGAGCACAGCCGGCGTCTTTGCCGCCATGACCTTGGTCGGGATGACGACCAAGACCGATTTGAGCCAGTACAGCAGCTATTTCATGATGGGGCTGATCGGCTTGTTCATCGCCATGTTCGTCAACTTCTTGCTCGGCAGCGCCTTGATCGACTATGTCATCAGCATCTTCGGCGTACTGCTCTTCACCGGTCTGACGGCTTACGACACGCAGCGCATCGCCAATATGGCGGCCGATCCGCGCCTGGCGCTGGATCCCGACAATACGCTCAAGTTCAGCGTCATGGCCGCCTTGACGCTCTACCTGGATTTCATCAACCTCTTCCTGTTCATGCTGCGCCTCTTCGGCGGCGGCCGCGACTAGCTTCCGCTTGACATATCGCGGGGCGGGCTTCGGCTCGCCCTTTCGCTTCCCTCTGCGACTGAACAGCCTCTCGTTTTGCATAAACTTGTATCAACCCGTGCGGATGCGTTATCATCTGCTTGCGCCGCATTGCGATGGCATGCGGTTCAAGATTTCCTAAGTTTATGCGAGGAGACAGATCATGAAATATCGCTTTACCAAGAAAGCAGTCCTGCTTGTAACCCTGCTCTTGCTGCTGCTTGCCAGCGTCGGCGGCGCAGCGGCGCAAGACCCCGTCACCATCACCTGGTGGACGCTGGCCTCGGCCGAATCGCCCGAGCCAGCCATCCGCGCCGTTGTTGAAGCCTTCGAAGCCGAGCACCCCGATATCAAGATTGATGTGACCATCATGGCGGAATCGGCTTATGGCGACCTGATGAATACCGCGCTCGGCGCGGGCGAAGGCGCTCCTGATATCGCTTACTTCTGGGAGACGCCCTGGCTGCCGCACACGCTGGACATCACCGCCCACCTGGAAGCCGATCCGGATCTCAGCCGCGACGACTACTTTGAAGAATACTTCAACAACTGGGCGGTCTGGGACGGCAAAGTTGTCGGGCTGCCCTTCACCGTCGGCGCCAACTTCGTCATGTATAACAAAGACGTCTTCGACGACGCGGGCGTGGATTATCCCACCGCCGACTGGACACCCTGGGATTACATCGAAATCGCCAAAGCGCTGACCGATCCCGACAAGCGTCGCTGGGGCGGCGACCGTCCGCGCGGTCCCTTCCGCGCCATCTGGCGCAATATCGGCGCCACCAAGCCCTACAGCGACGACAGCGCCACAGTCGATGGTTACATCAACGGTCCCGACTCCGTCGCCGCCTATACCTGGCTCTGGGATCTGGTTGACAGCGGCGCCACGCCAACGCCGGCCGACATCGAAGTCCTCGGCACCGAAGGCACGGGACCCGTCGATCTCTTCATCGCGGGAAGGCTGGGCATGGCCACGCTGAACAACGGGCACATGATCACCGCCGCCAATGCCGGCGTCAACTTCGGCGTCGTGCCCGAACCGCATGTGCCGGAAAACGAACGCTTCGTCCACGCCTGGGCGCTGCGCGCGTCGATCTGGGCTGGCACGGAACATCCCGATGAAGCCTACGAATTCCTCAGCTTTTGGGCGGGACCAGAGGGCCAGCGCATCAATATGGAAATCGGCGCGCTGATGCCGTCCTTGCCCTCTGTCCTCGCCGACTACCCGGATGCCGAGTCCGATTACTTCCAGGGCTTTATGGGCGTTCTGAACGCCACGCAGACCGCCGAGTGGCGCGCCAGCCACCCCTGCTGGCGCGGCGCTGTCATCCGCTCCGTCAGCGATGCCTGGGACCTGATCATGCTCGGCGAAATCGAGCGCGACGAAGTGCAAGCCACGCTGGACGCCTTGGTCGAGCCCGCGCAAGCCGCGCTTGAAGAATGCGTGCCGCGCCTCGGCGGATAGCATTTACACTACTCCCATCCAAAATCCCTCCTCCATACAGGGGGAGGGACTTCAATGCCTCATGGTCGCGCCTTCCCGCTTGATTGAGAGAGGCGCCGGAGGATAGGGGCGAAGCCCTAAGCATGTTATCCGCCTGGCGACAGATGACCCCGCAAGAACGCCGGGGCGCCAAAACGGGCTACCTGGCTCTGTCCCCCTGGATGGTCGGCTTCGTCATCTTTTACGCCTTCCCGATCCTCGCCACCTTCTATTTCAGCTTGACGCAATGGACCCTGGTTGACCCGCCGGTCTGGATCGGCCTGGACAATTACGTCCGCATGTTCACGCGCGATCCCCTCTTCATCAGCTCCCTCAAAGCCACCACGCTCTTCGTCGCCCTCTCCTTGCCCTTGAAGCTCGTGCTCGGCTTGATGCTCGCTCTGCTGCTCAACCTTAAAATCCCGGGCATGAATCTCTTCCGCACGGTCTTCTTCATCCCTGCCGTTATCTCAGGCGTTGCCGTATCACTGATGTGGATCTGGTTCTTGCAGCCGGATACGGGCGTTGTCAACACCTTGCTAAGTTATATCGGCGTGCGGGGTCCCTACTGGTTCTGGGACCTGAATTGGGCTTTGCCCTCGGTCGCCATCATGAGCATCTGGAAGGTCGGCGGCGCGGCCATCATCTACCTCGCCGGTTTGCAGAATATCCCGGCGCATCTCTACGAAGCGGCGGAGATTGACGGCGCGGGAAAGTGGCGGCGCTTCTGGCGCATCACCCTGCCCCTCTTGACGCCCACCCTCTTCTTCCAGCTCATCATCGAACTCATCGACGCCTTCAAGATCTTCACCGAAGCCTTTGTCATCACCAAAGGCGGTCCGCTGAAGGCGACCTATTTCTTCCTTTACTACTTTTACGAAGAAGCTTTTCGCAACTTCAATATGGGTTACGCCTCGGCTTTGGCGCTGTTCTTGCTGGTGGTCATCATGGGCTGCACCGTCTTTGTTTATCGCACCTCCGGAAGATGGGTCTTCTATGAGAACTGACGACCGTGCCTTGTCCATACAGCAGCAGCTGCGGCGCAGCGCGGCTCAGCGGCGTCGTCGGCGCCTGGTCGGCCATGCCCTGGTCTATGCCTTGATGATCTTCCTGGCGCTGCTCTTCATGTTGCCGATATTCTGGATGGCGTCAACCTCGCTGAAAGCGCCGCGAGAGATCTTCGCCTGGCCCCCCGAATGGATCCCCAGTTCGCCGCAGTGGGGCAATTACGCCGAAGCCTTCGGCAAATACCCGCTGGCGCGCTACATGCTCAACAGCGCCATTCTCGTGGTCGCCAATATCGTCGGCGGGCTGGTTTCCGTGCCCATCATCGCCTATGGCTTCGCCCGTTTCGAGTTTCCCTTCAAGCACGTCCTCTTCCTCTTGATGCTTAGCACCATGATGGTTCCCGGACACATCAAGCTCATCCCAATGTTTTGGCTCTATCAAAAGCTGGGACTCATCGGCACCTACTGGCCCCTGATACTGCCCGCCTATTTCGGCAACCCCTTCTTCATCTTCTTGATGACGCAATTCATCCGCACCATCCCGCGCGAATTGGACGACGCCGCGCGCATTGACGGCGCCGGCAGCTGGGGCATCCTCTTCCGCATCATCATTCCTCTCTGCCGCCCAGCCCTGACTGTGGTCGTGGTCTTCACCTTCGTCTGGGTCTGGAACGACTTCCTGGAGCCGATCATCTTCTTGCGCGATTGGGATTCCTACCCCATCTCCGTGGGACTGGCATTTTTCCAGGGGCGTTACAGCGTCGAATGGCATCTCTTCATGGGGGCGACGCTGGTCTCCATCCTCCCGATTCTCGTCATTTATTTCTTCGCCCAGCGCCATCTCATCGGCGGACTGGCTTCAATCGGCATCAAAGGCTGAAGCCGCGCCCTCACGGTAGAGTATCGAAGTCGGTTGAAACAAATTACAACAACCACCTGCCAACCGGTAGGGACGTTTGTCGGTCAGTGTCGGCGGTCAGTGTCTACGCGACCTACGCGACCCGCTGAAACGCCCGCAAAATATATTACCCTGTTGGTTTTTCTCTGAGCGCTCTGTGTCCTCTGTGTTTAGATTTTTTTCACGACTTACTTTAAGTTTACTTCTGATAGCATTTCAACCGAAAAGGATACACTACCCAGGGCAATCGCATCAAATCATTTTTTCACCACCGAGGACACCGAGAGCACCGAGTTTAGGATCTTTGTCTGCTTTCCCTCTAATTCCGTCACCTGAATACGGCGAGGTCGCTAGTGAAACTTCATTTGTAGCTGAAAAGCAAGCCTGAAACATAAGATGAGCTATGTTCCGTTGCTTTTCTCGGTGTTGACGGTCAGTGTCTACGCGACCCTCGGTGGTTAATAATCAGTACAATTTCGTACCATGTCAGTCGCCTCATTTTGATGCGATTGCCCTGATACACTACCGCCATCACTTGGCTTTGCGCGCCCGATAGCCGAGCAGAATCACCGTGGCGAAGACACCGGCCGCCGCCCAGAGCAGAAAGGGCGCATTTAACTCGATTCTGGACAAGGCATTGCCGATTGGCGGCATGATGGACCCGCCCAGGTTTTGCAGCAGGCCGCCGAAGCCCAAGGCGCTGCCCATAAAAGCGACTTCCAAGCCCTCCACCTCGGTGATCGATGCGCCCATCAAAGCCATGAAGCTGTCGAAGCAGCAGCCGGCAACCGCCATTGCCAATATCACAACCCAGAAGTTATCGCTGGCGACGAACATCAGCAGCGTGCCCAGCGTCATCATCGTCGTGCCAAATGCCATCACCAAGCGCCGGTTGTCCAAACGATCCGACAGATGCGAGATGGGCGCCACCCCAATCAAACTGGCCAGGAAGAAAACCGGGATTGCGCTGTCGGCATCCACAGCCTCCCAACCAATCTCGCGCAGATAGGTCGGCACATAGCCCACCAGGCTGTTCATCAGCCCCACCACGCCAAAGACCGCCAGCGCGATCGTCCACAGTTCGCGGAAGCGCGTGACATAACGCAAGTTAGAGACGACCTGCCGCATATTAAGACGACCTTTGCTTCCGCGTTTTACGTCGACAGGCGGATGCGCGACCGCCCAAATAAGCGCCAAGACGATCGAGCACAGGCCAAGGAAAATCAGCACCGCCCGCCAGCCGCCGAAAAACGGTGACAGCACCGTCGCGCTCAAACGCGAGCCGAGCATCGCGCCAGTAGCGAAACCGGCCGACATCACGCCGGCGGCAAAACCCAACTGCCGCGAAGAAAACCATTCACGATTCAACTTGATGAAATTCATCGGCAGGATCGGCTGCACCACGCCAAACAAAAACGAAAACAGAAAAAGTGACCAAAAATCGACAGCTAAGCCGCGCAATGCCCCGGTGATGCCCGTCGCCAGGCACAGCGCCACCAGCATGCGGCGCGTGCCGAAATAGTCGACGAAACTGCCGCCTATTAAGGACGTGAAGATGCCCATTACCGTGCCCACACCCCAAATGACGCCGATCTGTATCAGATCAAGATGAAGCGACTCGGCGATCTCGCTGAACAGCGCCGACAAACCGGCTGTGGGGAAGCCCATAGTGATGAAGCCCGAGAGGCTCACCATCGCCAGAATCACCCAGCGATAGGACGAATGCTGCCGGTCATTTTGATCTATGAGAGGGGGCATCTGCGGCATTAAGCCTGATATGCTCGGTCGCAAGCGCCTCATGGTATCGCAAAGCGCGGCTTGCGCTTTCGGTAACTCAGCAAGACTACGGTGGCGAAGAGCCCCGAGGCCGACCAGAGCAGGAAAGGCGTACTCAAGCTGATGGCGCTAAGCGCATTGCCAATTGGGGGCAATACGGAAGAGCCGAGGTTCTGCAGCACGCCGCCGAAGCCCAGGGCGCTGCCCATCAGGGCGATGTCCAAGCCCTCGACTTCGGTGATCGAGGCCCCTTTCAGCGCCATGAAACTGTCGAAACAGAAACCGGCCAGCGCCATCGCCAGCATCACACCCCAGAAGCTGTCGCCAACGGCGAACATCAGCAGCGTGCCCAGCGCCATCATCGTCGTGCCGAAAGCCATGACCAGCCGGCGATTGCCCAGCCTGTCGGACAGATGCGAGAGGGGCACCACACCGATAAGACTGCAGAGGAAGAAAATGGTGAGGGCGGTATCGGCATTGACAGCCTCCCAGCCAATCTCGCGCAGATACGTCGGCACATAACCAACCATGCCGCGCATTAAACCCAACACGCCGAAGACAGCCAGGGCGATGACCCACAACTCGCGAAAGCGCATGACATAGCGCAAATTGGCGAGCACAGCTTTGATTTCCAATCGCTGGTCGCGCCGCCTTTCCGCCGCTGGATGCACAATCGCCCAGATAATAGCGAGGATGATGGCGCAGAGGCCCAGAAAGATCAGCACCGTCCGCCAGCCGCCCAGCAGCGGCGAAAGCACCGTCGCGCTCAAACGCGAACCCAACATCAAGCCGGTCGCGAAACCGGCCGACATCACGCCCGACGCAAAACCCAGTTGACCCGAGCGAAACCACTCCCGATTGAGCTTGACAAAGTTCATCGGCAGGATGGGTTGCACCATGCCGAAGAAAAACGACGAAAAGAACAGCGACCAAAAATCGAAAGCGAAACCGCGCAGCGCCCCGGTAATGCCGGTCGCCAAACATAATGCGACCAGCGTGCGGCGCGTGCCGAAATAATCGATAAAAGCGCCGCCCATCAAAGAGGTGAAGATGCCCATCACCGAGCCGACGCCCCAAATAACGCCGATGTCGATCAGACTGAGGTCCAGTGATTCGGCGATTTCGCTGAACAGCGCCGACAGACCGGTCGTCTGGAAACCCATGACGATGAAACCGGACAGCGTCACCATCGTCAGGATCACCCAGCGATAGGGCGACTCCTGGCGCTGGCTTTGATCGAGCGCGGTTTTGATCACGACGGTTCGGAGGTCCTTAGTATGACGGGTAAGCAGGTATGGTATCGGATTGCCGTCTGATAACAAGCCCAACCTGCTGCCCCTCAAAGCAATTGCGCCAGAACTAAAATACCTAAAACAAAACCAAAATTTAACCACAGAGGAGACAGAGTTTAGGGAGTTTTGACGACTATTCCTCTAAATCCGTTGCCTGACTATGGCAAAGTCGCCAGCGAAACTTCATCCGCTGTTCAAAAGCGCCTCTTGAAATAAGACCAGCGCTTTTATTTTCATTGCTTTTCTCGGTGGCCTCGGTGGTTAAGAAAAATCTGGAGCGATTGCTCTGGCCACCCCTGCCTGATAAAAAGATCGGCTGCTCCCGCTCCGCGCTATTTGCCTTGAAATAGCCCACTGTTAGGATTCCGAAACACAAATGACAATTAGTTGTAGGAACAGCTTTTGGCTCTATAATTCAGGTTACTTAATTGACGCTTGTGATTGGCGTGATTTGTGGTTTTTGGCTGGTTGAATCTAAAAGTCAACAGCGAGCGGCTGCAAGCGGATTTCGATGCCTTGGCAGAGATCGGCGTGACGATGGGCGGTGGCGTGTCTCGCCTGGCGCTCTCGAACGAAGACCTGGCGGCGCGTTCATGGTACGCTGACCGGATTGAAGAAGCGGGACTGCAGATCCGGGACGACGAGGCTGGCAACCTGAGCGGCCTGCTCTGCAGCGATGACCCGAAGGCAAAGACCCTGATGCTCGGCTCGCATTTGGATACCGTGCCCAATGGCGGTCGCTACGACGGCGCGATTGGCGTATTGATCGCCCTGGAATGTCTGCGGCGCATCAGAGAATCCGGCATCAAGCCGAAATATCACCTGGAAGCGATCAACTTCACCGATGAAGAAGGCACCTGGCATTCGCTCTTCGGTAGCAATGCCATCATCGGCAATCTGTCGGCCGATGATCTCAGCGAATCGTTGCGAGCCAACGGCGCCTTCCGCGCGGCGCTCTATCGCGCGGGCATCCGCCCGGACGAGATCCAACGCGCCCAGCGCAATCCGCACGATATCCTGGGCTATCTCGAAGTGCATATCGAGCAAAGCAACAGCCTGCACGAGCAGGGCGCCGAACTCGGCATTGTGGACAGGATCGTCGGGCGCAGCACCTATAACGTGACTTTTTACGGCGAGGCGGCGCACGCCGGCACCACCACAGCCGAAGAACGCCGCGATGCCTTGCAAGGGGCCGCGGCTTTCATTATTTTGGCGCATAAGCTGATCACCGAGGAGTATCCCGAAGGCGTGATCAATTGCGGCCATGTCAGTGTCAAGCCGGATACCTTTAACGTCGTGCCGGCGGAAGCGTCCTTGCGCGTCGAGTTCCGCCATCCGGATAAGACGATGTTGACCGAAATGGAAGCGCGCTTGATCCGCCTGTCGCAGGACTGCGCCAAGAGTTATCGTTTGTCGGTTGGGGTCGACCGGGTCCTGCGCCGCGAAGCCGAGCGGATGTCCCCGGATTTGGTGCATCATTTGGAGCAAGCCTGCCGCTTGGAAAAAGTCAGTTACATGACCATCGCCAGCTATAGCGGGCACAATGCCCAGATCATGAATCAGATGGTTCCGGCCGGCATGATCTTCTTGCCCTCGGTCGATGGCATCAGTCATAATCCCAAAGAATTCACCGAGTGGCGCCATGTCGAGGTCGGCGCCAACGTGCTTCTGCGCACGATCTTGCAGTTGGCGGTATGAGCATTTTTGATCCCGCCCCCGTTCCCAGCTTATCGCATGCGCCCGGGAACGAATCGTCACAGACAAAGGAATATGTAGGTGTATAGTCCCGTGTTGAGGTGGGTCGGTTTTTCGTGAAATTTCTCT
>JAPPMO010000002.1 GCA_028873975.1 Chloroflexota bacterium | reverse complement strand
ATGGCGCGATGCAAACTCTTATATGTTAGTAGCGGACAAGCCTTGTAGGGGCGACTCTGTGAGCTGCCCTATATGCGTTTAATGTCTACTCGGTGGGCGTTTCGCTGAAACGCCCGCCGGCTGGCCAGTGGTTGCTGTAATTAGTTTCAACTGAAAAGGATGCGCCCCCCATTTGCAACCACATTGCCCTGCCTGCGTAAACTAAGATATAATGTATCCTGTCGATGCGCCTTATCGTTCAGCGGACGAAGGGAAAGCTCATGAAATCCACCCTGCGTTATACCGTATTGTTGCTCAGCTTGATCGTTCTCCTTGTCAGTTGGTATCCAGCCGGCGCCAGCGAACTGCCTCGCGGCTGGACGCTGGAGGGCATCCACGAAGAAACACAGCAGCCGGATAGCACACGGGTGATGCCGGTCTATTTGGCCGAGCCAACAGGCAACTGGGTCATCCACTACGACCCGGACACCCCGGAAAGCGAGAAATGGGAATACGTCAACCGCATCGGCGCCGCTATCGTCGAGCGGATTGATGAGCTGGAAATCTGGGTTGTGGATCCACCCGACGGCTTCGCTATGGACTTCAGCTTTGACAGCGATGTCGACTTAATCGAGCAAGACTTCTTTGTCAGCGTGAACTTCGATATCCCGCCCAGCGATCCCGATTACGATCGCCAGTGGGCTTTGCCGCATATCCAGGCGGAAACCGCCTGGAACGAAATGGACGATCTGCGCCCGGTCACGGTGGCTGTCATCGACACCGGAGTCTGCATGAGCCATGAAGACTTGGGGGACCGCGTGCTGGACAACGGCTATGATTTTGTGGATGACGATGATGATCCGGACGATGTATTCGGGCATGGCTGTTCGGTCGCTGGCATCATCGCCGCCAATATCGATAATGGCATTGGCATCGCGGGATTCGCGCCCAACGCTTCAATCTTGCCGGTGCGTGTTTTGGGACCCGGCGGCAGCGGCTCGATGGCGGATGTCGCGGCCGGTATCGTTTACGCCGCGGACGAGGGCGCTGACATTATTAACCTGTCGCTTGGCAGCATGGTCGGCTCGCAGGTGACAAAAGACGCCGTGGATTACGCGGTCAACAGCGGGGTCACTGTAATCGCTTCGGCCGGCAACAGCGGCGGCAGCGCGCCAGGGTATCCGGCGCGTTACGAGAATGTTGTCGCCGTCGGCGCTGTTGATCCGAACGGCGCGCGCAGCAGCTTTAGCAACAAGGGCGGCGATATCTGGGCGCCTGGCCGCGATGTTCATACCACCTATCTTGACAATGGCTACAAGGCGCTTAATGGCACCAGCTTCTCCGCGCCCTACGTTTCTGCGATGGCTGCCGTCCTGGAAGGCATGGGTTCGCAGTTGCATCTGGATGGCGGCGATATGACTTGGACCTGTATGAAGCAGGGCGCCTGCCAGGCGGTGCCGGGCAGCTAAACTCAAAAGCGCGACTGAAAAAAGGGGCGGACTGGTTCCGCCCCTTTTTGTATTGGTCTGGCGTCTGTTAAGTCCGGTCGACATCGCGCCGACGGCGCTGACGTATGTAAACGTAAGCCGGCTGATATGCATCGCTGGATCTGGAGTCGCCGGATATCGCGCGGTCCAGCGTCTCGTTAAATCCGCTGATCAAGCCGCGCAGATGCTGGCGAGCGTATTGCAGGCGCTTTTTGACGGTTGCCAGAGGAATGTTCAAGCGTTCGGAAATCTCGCGCTGGGTCTCGCCCTCGAAGTAGTAATCGCGCGTGACATCGCGTTCTATTTCGGGCAAAGCCGCAACAGCCGCCCGCAGTTTCTCGCGCAATTCACTCGCTTCCAGCAGCGCTTCCGGCGATGGTTCGCCACTAATCGTGTCTTGCGATAATTCTATAGTTTCAATAGCAGCGCGCCGGCGACGTTGAATGCGGTCAGTTTGTGTCAAGACAATGCGCCGCAACCAGAGGGGAAAAGCGGCAACATTCTGCAACTGATTGATCTGCTTGTATGCGGCCAGCAGCGCTTCCTGCGCGGCGTCTTCAGCCAACTGCCGATCGCTCAGCCGGCCATAAGCAAGGCTATAGACCATTCCCTGAAAATCGCGCACCAAATGATCGAAAGCGTCATCGCGCTCGGCTTTATTGCCGTGTTTTGCCCGCAGGACCCACTCACGGTAATCAGTCATCGACCGTTCAACTGTCCTCTTTCCAGCCCTTCGCTAAGAGCATTATGCTTTGAACTGCATAAGCCGTCAATTGCAGTTGCGGGTATCTTGTCTGGCTATGATACACGGCAACTGGCGTGGAGGCTTAATCTTTTATAAACCGCATCGCCTATGCGCCGAGAAGGCTTAGGATTTTGCGGGGGCGGGGCAGATATTTTCGCTGCCGCCGAGGGTCCAAATCACCCAGCGATTTTTTTGCGCGTTTTACATGGATTTACTGAGCGTACAGAAGTAAGTCCAAGTAAGTCATGCAAAAAAAGCGAGCCTTGTAGGGGCGACCAATCTGGTCGCCCGCTGCCGCCGCGACTTGTGGTTTCGGGCGACATGGTAGGGCGCGTAGACACAGCCCGCCTGTCGCCCCTACAAGGCTTGTCCGCTACTAACATATAAGAGTTTGCATCGCGCCA
>JAPPMO010000065.1 GCA_028873975.1 Chloroflexota bacterium | reverse complement strand
TCACCCTTCCCCAGTTGACTGGGGAAGGGCCGGGGATGGGGTAAAACCTGGGAAGTCGTCCAGATTTCAGTAGCGGACAAGCCTTACAATGCCTGCCACCGTTTTGGGGATCGCGTTGGTTGCGGGCTATTCCGCCGCGTCCAGCGCCGCCTGCTGCTCGGCGATCATATCATCTGTGCATTGCAGGCTGGCCAAGACGGCCGCGTCAGCCGCCCTATGCTCCGGCGACTTCCGCATCTCCAGCACCATGGACAGTTGAGCCATCATTTGCGCCGCCATCGGCGATGCTTCCGCATCTAAATCCGGCATCATCAAAGGCGCCCAATCAAATGAGTCGCCAAGAGCGCGCAACATCCCGAGCGTCATCTGTTTGAATTCCTCATTGGCGCCCAGCGAGTCCAACAGCTGCGTGATAGCTTGCTCCGACAACAAGACAGCACCGTTGCGCAGTGTAATGTCCGCCATATCCTGCAATTCTTGCGGAAAGTCAATGCCCATCTCAGCCGCCACATCAAGGTTGATGCCAACTGTGCCGCCAGTCTGGCTAAGCACAGCCGTCGAGGCGAAGTCGAGACCGTCTTTCAAGCGGGCATCGAGGAGCAAACCTGCATGGACTCCCTGCTCGTAATACTCGTTAAATCCCACCCCGATCGTCACTCCCGTCAGGACTGTGCCGGGAATCGGATAAAAGACCGGTATCTGATTCTCTTTGGCGACAGATACGACGATGGGAAGACCGCTGCCGATGGTAAAGTCGACAGGCAGCATAATCGCCTCGACGTCCTTGTTCACCAAACCTTGGACAGCGGCGCGCAAATCGCTGAGGCCGGATATAGCCGCGCTTTCGACTTCTATGCCCTGCGCTTCGGCAATCGCGCTGATGCGGCCCGCGCCATAATTCCCGCCCGCGTCAGTCGATGTATGCATTGTGCCAACCCGCTTGAGCGCCGGATTCTGCAGCAGGAATACTTCAAAAGCCTCCTCATAGGGCGGCGTGTACTCCGAACCGGTGACATGAGCCGGCTTTACACAAGGCGCGTCGGAGATGCCAAATTGAGTGGGGTGATAGACGGAATGGAACAGAACCGGGGTCGGCTCTTCTTGATCTTCTGTGATGTTGATAGCGATTTGCGTGACTGGCGCGCCGGCGGTAATCAGGATGTCCGCGCCGCGGTCCAGCGCGTCTTCGACCATGATATTGACCGTTGGCAGGTCAAAGTTAGCGCTTGCCCAAGTAATGTTGATCTTCTCGCCTTCAAAGTTTTGCCTGGCGTTCAGCAAAGAGCGTTCTTCCGCATTGATCCATTCATATACCTGCAGGGTATCCAGCAAGCCGTTCTCCACTATCGGATCGGGGATATAGGGTCCATAACGAAGAAAGGCAACGGTTGGGTTGTCATTGTCCTGCGCCGCCGCCATTGGCGCGAGCAGCAAAACAAACAGCAAAAGAAGGGCAATTTGAATTACCCCCCCCCCCAGAGCGTTTGTTCTATCGGAGTTATTATAATCTTTCATGTCCTACCGCCCTTTCATCATGGTCAATATATAACGATTAACGCATAGTGGCTATGCTTGCTAAGGATTGATGTTGATTCTCAACCGATACTACCAACTTACTACCGATTTGAAATCTAGCCAAACCAAATGGCGCTATTCAATATAAGCCCCCAAAATAAGCATAAATGTTTTGACATCGGAATCCTCCCGGTCAAATTGCCCATAGCTACATTATAGCGAAATATTACGCGCAATCACAGTGGCTGACAAATCTGAAGCCGCCGCTCAAATGCAAATTTTCGGCGGAATTGCGATTATCCGCCAGCCGCTTATTCCGCGCAGGCCAAGCCAGCCAGAAATTCTTGCTGGAACTCTCTGCCCGCCGGGGAAGAGAGGATGCGCACAATGACCTCCGTGACGAGGTTTGCCGACGCGCCGACTGGCAGCGCGTTGTCTTCTATGTACTCTTTCAGCCGCGGCATGCTGTCCAGAGACAGTCCGGTCGCCTCCAGGCGCGCCAGGACTTCGGCCTCGGACAAGACACTCGCGCCATCTTCCATGATTCGCCCGGCCATGTCCATCAATTCGGCCGAGATTTCCACGCCCTGGTCCGCAGCGGAATCCAGGTTGACGCCGACGCCCATGCTGGTTTGGGAATAGATGGCTGTGTTGGCGATATTGATGTCGCCGTTCAAATGACCCACAAGAATGCGCCCGGCGCGGATGCCTTGCTCGAAAAGCAGGTTGTAGCCGGCGGTGACAGTGGCGCCCACAGCAAAAGCCTGCATATTCGCATGGAAGATGGGGATGCCATATTCATTGGCGACCGCCAGGATGGCAGGCAAGCCGCCCAGCGTCGTCTGATCAACCGGCAGCAGAATGGCCGTCGCGCCTTTGTTGACGAGGCTCTGGGTCGCCGCGCGCAAGTCGGCGAGGCCCGTCACGGAAGCTTGCTCGACGGTCAGCCCGATGGCTTCGCCGCTGGCTACGATCGCCTCGGCGCCGGCAACGCTGCTGGCTTCGGCCGGGTTAAAGATGGTGCCAATGACTTGCAGGTCCGGGTCCTGGATCAGCAAGAGAGGCAGCACTTCTTCGTAAGGCGTGCTCGCTTCGGCGCCGGCAACATGGGCGGGTTTTTCCCAGGCGGATTCGGCGATGCCGGCCGCGGCCGCGTTAAAGACGGCGGCAAAGATAATGGCTGGCGGGTTGTCCATATCGCTGGTGGCGTTAATCGCGACTTGCGTCATCGGCGTCGACAGCGTGACGAGCGCATCGGCGCCTTGATCCAGCGCGCTGTCAACGGCCAGGGCAGCGTTGGTAAACTCAAAGCCGGCGTCGCCCCAGACGATGCTGATATGCTCGCCTTCCAGGGAAGCGCGACCAGCCAACTCAGCCCGTTCGTCCGCGCTGATGTATTCATAAGCCTCCAGCATATCCAGCACGCCGGATTCAGTGGAAGAGATATCTTCGCCTTTGGCATCACCGAAGCGCAGGATGGCGACGGTTGGGTTGTCATTGTCCTGCGCCGCCGCCATTGGCGCGAGCAGCAAAACAAAAAGCAAAATAAACGCTATATGTTTTGACATCGAAATCCTCTCTGTCAAATTGCCCATAGCTAAATTCTAGCGAAATACTGCGCGCAATCATAGTGGCTGACAAAAACGGGCGAGTCAGCGCCTCGCCCCTACATTTCCTGATTTTGTCGGGAATTGCTCTAGCTCGCCCCGTCCAGGGCCGCCTGCTGCTCGGCGACCATCTCGTCGCTGCATTGCAGGCTTTGCAGGAATTCGGCGTGCTTCACCATGTTCTCGGCTGACGCAAAGGTCTTCAAGCCTTCTCCTACGAGGAATTGGCGCGTGGATATCGCGCCCGACTGAATATCCTCATTCTGCTCCATGCTCTCCATCGCGGCGCTAATTTCTGGCATGGACATGCCCAAAGTTTGCAAGTGCCACAGCAAAAATTCGGGAGAAAAGACTGTTTCGCCATCGCTGACTGTCGCAAAAGCCGCATCCATTAATTCGTCGACAATTTCCATGCCGAGGGCTTCGGCGGAGTCCAAGCTGACAACGACTCGATAACCTTCAGTCGTCTGGATTCCTGTCGTGGCGATATTGAGCTCGCCGTTCAAATATCCGGCCAAGATAAGACCTGATTCAATCCCATGCTGGACAAGTTGGAAATATCCCGCGCCGACTGTCGCGCCCAATGTTGTGGCGGTTGTCGCGGCATGAAAGACTGGAACGCCATATTCTGTCGCAATGGCGACAACAATGGGCAGGCCGGCATCTACAACGGGATCAATCGGAAGCACAAAGGCCTCGATTTCCTCGTTCAACAGGCTTTGCGCGGCCGCGCGCAAATCAGCGACCGAATTGACAGCGGCTTCTTCTACTTGCAAACCCAGTTCCGCACCGGTCTCGCGAACCCTTTGCGCGCCAAAACTGCCAGGCGCGGAAGCGGAACTAAAGATCGTCCCTACTTTCCGCATATCAGGCATTTGGGCGAGGAAGATCGGGAATATATCCTCAAACGGCGTTACGGACTGTATGCCGGTTACATGGTCGGGCTTGACGCAGGAAGCGGAGGCGATGCCAGCCAGATACGGACTGAATACGCCCGCGAAGATGACCGCAGGCGGATCATCCATCGACAAGGTGGCATTGAGAATCGACTGGGTAATTTCAGTTGATATCGAAACAATCGCGTCTGGCGCCCAGTCCAGCGTTTCTTCGACCAGCAAGTTAATGCTGGGCAGGTCCAAAGGCATGGCTACTCGTCTGACGCTCGCCATATTCCCATCAACTTCGCCAGCCATAATCAGACCAGCGCTTTCCTCAGCGTCAAGAAATCCATAGGCTTGCAAGACAACCATGAGCCCAACTTGGAGCCTTTCTGAGGTATGATCGCTATCCGGATGCAGAATAGCGATGCGCGGCGGGTTCGAGTCGTCCGCCAATCCCAGCGGGACGCAGACCACGAATAAAACGAAACATAGAGCGCTCAACTTCTTAAACATCGCTCCTCCAAATCAATCAAAGTAACTTATTGTAACACATATTTCGGTGGGCGCTAAGACCGTTTTTGCGCGGACAGAGCAATCGCCATTGCGTATAGGATTGAGACCCGAACTGCGCCATAATGAAGCGCTGTATTGACGCGGCGGGAGACAGTGAGATTGAACAAAATCAAGCGCATCGGCATACTCGCGCATCCCTCGCGTCCGGACACGCATCCGGTCGCGCGGGATATCGCCAGGATCCTCAGTCAGCGCGGGATCGCGAATTGGCTTTACACCGTATGGGATGAAGACAGCGTCGGAAAAGACGTGGCGGAAGCCGATATTGTGATGGCGATCGGCGGCGATGGCGCGATGCTGCGCGCTGGGCGCGTCTGCGCCGAACATGATGTGCCGGTCTTGGGCATCAATATGGGCTGGCTGGGCTTCCTGACCGAGATCGAAAGCCCGGACGACTGGCAAAGCGGGCTGGATCAATTGCTCCGCGGCGATTACTGGATCGAAGAACGCATGATGCTGCGCGCGGCGCTGATGCAGGACAAGCGCGCCGAACTGAGCAGCCATAACGCGCTCAACGACGTCGTCATCAGCGGCAGCGTCTTCGGGCGCATGGTGCAGATCAACAGCTATATCGACAAACACTGGGCGACCACCTACAACGCCGATGCCTTGATCATCTCCACGCCGACTGGCTCGACCGCTTATGCGCTGGCGACGGGCGGGCCCATCCTCCCGCCGGAACTGCGCAACATCCTGATGGTGCCAATGGCGCCGCATTTGAGTATGGAGCGGCCGATTGTTCTGTCGCGCGGCGCCGTTGTAGACATCGAACCGACACGGGAAAACCGACATCAGGTCGTGTTGGCCGTTGACGGGCGCGTGGTCGCGAAACTGTCGGAAAACCAGCACATTTGCATCACTTCTGCCGAGCCGGTCAGCAAATTCGCGCGCCTGCGCGATCGCAACTACTTTTATCGTTCCCTGCTCGACCGGATGGAACCGCGCATCAATCGGCACGGTCCCCGGCGCATGACATTCGACGAATAACGGTCAAAGGCGGGGATCAAAAGGACAAGAGGCAGCCATGAGCGAAAACGTACCGGATATCCCCTTCGACAGTGACATTCACTACTGCGCCGCGCACCCGGAGCGAGACACCGAGTTGCGCTGCAACCGCTGTGAACGTTACATGTGCGTCGACTGCGCCCAGCGAACGCCGGTCGGCTACACTTGCCGCCAATGCGTCCGCAGCCACGAGAACAAGTTTTTCGAAGGCACATCGCTGGACTATGCCATCGTCGCTGTGGCGGGTGTCACAGGCGGGGCGATCGCCGCCGTCGTCACGACGCTGCTTGGCGGGATTTTGCTCCTGGGCATTGTAATCGCGCCGGCGCTGGGAGGCATGATCGCGCAGATCGCCCTGCAGGCGACCGGCCGCAGGCGCGGGCGCTACAGCGGCGTCGTCTGCGCGGCTGGCCTTCTGACAGGCGGCTTGGCCGCAGGGCTGCTTTTGACCGGCTTGGGCATTTTCACAGTGATTTATCTGGCGCTGGCAGCGTCCGCCGCATTCGCTCGCTTCCGGGTGTCCATCTAATATCGGACCATGATTTGACCCGTCATCCATGTTAGAAGAACTGCGCATCAGCAATTTCGCCGTCATAGACGCCTTGGAGCTTTCCTTTGGTCCCGGCTTTAATGTCATCACCGGAGAAACGGGCGCTGGCAAGTCGATCCTGATTGACGCCGTTGAACTGCTCCTCGGCGCGAAAGCCGACCCAGCCTTCATCCGCGCCGGGGCAGAGCGCTGCAGCATCGAAGGCTTCATCACGCTGGGCGGGCGCAATCAAAGCGCAATCAAGGCAGTGCTGGAGCGCGAAGATCTGCTTGATGAGGATACCGGGTATCTCACTCTCCAGCGCGAGATCCGTCGGCGCGGACGCTCCAGCGCGCGCGTCAATGGCGTGGCGGTCAACTCCGCATTGCTGCGGGAAATCGGTCAAATGCTATTCGATATTCATGGCCAAAGCGAACACCTGTCGCTGTTTCGCCCCCGGCATCATATTGATCTGCTCGATCGTTACGCGGATTTGCTCGACGCGCGCGCCGGTTTGGGGGCGCTGGTACAAGACTTGACCGCCGCGCAAAGCGAGATCGTCCTGCTGAGCGAGGACAAGGAATCGCTGCAGCGCCAAGCGGATCTGCTACGTCACGAAATTCAAGAAATCAGCGCAGCCGCCTTGCAGCCGGACGAGGAAGACGCTCTGCTGGCCGAGCGGCATCGCCTGGCCAACAGCGAGCAGCTTGCCACGCTGGCGCGGGAATGCGCGCAACTGCTCAATGGCGACGATCGCGACGCCGGGATGCCGCTGGTCGACGGCTTGATGCAAGTAGCTGCCTCGCTGTCCAAGCTGGCGCAGATTGACGCCGACTTGAGCGGCGAGCGCCTGCTGGCCGAGGACTTGACACAGGGGGCGCAAGATCTGGCCCTGACAATCGCGCGCTATGCCGACGAAATCGAATTTGACCCCGCCCGCCTGGACGAAGTGGAAGAAAGGCTGGAATTGATTCGCGCGCTCAAGCGGCGTTTTCAAGCGGCGGATATCGCCGGCATCCTGTCTTACGCGGCCGATGCCACAAAAGAACTAGAGAACATTGACCACAGCGAAGAACGCCTGGTTGAATTGCGGCTGCGAGAGCGGTCTCTGCTCATTCAAATTGGCGATATCAGCCTGCGCCTAAGTCGCGCGCGCGCCGAGGCCGGACGGGAACTGGCGGGGGCGGTCATGCGCGAACTGCAAGAATTGCGTATGGACCGGACGCGCTTCGAGGCGCGTCTGGCGCAAGCGGAACATCCGTCGGGCTGCATCGTCGGCGACAAGCGCTACAAATTCGACGGCAAAGGCATGGACGATGTCGAATTCATGCTGAGCGCCAACCCCGGGCAGCCGCCGCTGCCCTTGGCGAAAGTGGCTTCCGGCGGCGAAGCGGCCCGCATCATGCTGGCGCTGAAGCGCGTGCTCACCGCCGCCGACCAGACGCCGGTCTTGATCTTTGACGAGGTCGATCAGGGCATCGGCGGGCGCATCGGCGCTGTCGTCGGCGAGAAGCTTTGGTCCCTGTCGCGCGAGCATCAAGTCCTCTGCGTGACGCATCTGCCGCAGTTGGCCGCTTACGCCGATATCCATTTCCGCGCTCACAAAGACATCGCGGGCGCGGGGGTATCGACAAGCGTGCAAGCCCTCGCCGATGATGCCGCGCGCATCAGCGAACTGGCGGAGATGCTGGGGGCTGGAGCGGCCGGGGTAGATGGCGCGCGGGAGCTTCTGGCCGCTGCGCGGGGGCGGAAGGCGTCGTTCGCTGCCGGTTCACGCAGCTGAGCCAAATGCTTTCCAGCGGGCCGCCATCTGGTTTGTAAAGGCCCGTTATCACAGCCCTAATGCGCGCGCGTGTAAGATTCCCCGCCCGCCGCTCGTCAAAACTCTATACGCTCAACATGCGGAGACAGCGCCATGTCCCACAAACCAGATGGCGACCAAGCAAGCAAACTCATCGACTTCATCGTCAACGCCCCGGCCGACGACACATTGATCAAAATGGACTGCAATGACTGCTGCGAAAAGATCACGCAATTGGCGGAACAGGTCGCGAACGGCGCCGATCTCAACGAGATCTTGCCAGAAATGAAAAAGTTTATGCACTACTGGGGCGATTGCCGCGAAGAATTTGAGGCGCTGGTAGCCGTCATTCAGCGAGAAAAAGCGCTGGAAAACTTTGACTTTGCTGATTTAGAAAATTCATCACTTTCTTAGCATGCTCATGCTAAGCGCTACATTAAAGCTATCGTCATGTTAGATCGCTGACAATAACAATCAAATACCCTCTTCCCTCATTTTGGGGGAAGGGCTGGGGATGGGGGCAGATGCAAATATGAAAAAGGAACGCGTTGTCATCATAGGTTCCGGTCCCGCCGGTTTGACCGCGGCTCTCTACACCGCCCGCGCCCAGCTGGCGCCCGTCGTCATCGCGGGCAACCAATTGGGCGGGCAAGTCGCCATCACCCACGAGATCGAAAACTACCCGGGCTTCCCTGACGGCTTGAGCGGTCCGGAGCTGGTCGAACGCATGAAAGAACATGCCGAAAACTTCGGCGCCGTGGTCGAATTTGATTTGGTCGAGAGCGTCGACTTCAGCAATGGCTCGCCCTTCCGCATCAAGACCTACGGCGAGGAATACCTGGCCGATGCCGTCATCGTGACCATCGGCGCCGACCCGCGCAAGCTGGGCGTGCCGGGCGAAGAAGACTTCATCGGCGCCGGCGTCAGCTATTGCGGCACCTGCGATGGATTTTTCTTCCGCGGCAAGGACATCGTCGTGGTCGGCGGCGGCGACTCGGCGCTGGAAGAAGGCATCTTCCTGACGCGCTTCGCCACCAGCGTCAATGTCATCCACCGCCGCGACGAACTGCGCGCCGGCATTCAATTGCAGACGCGCGCCTTCAATAACGAGAAAATCAGCTTCACCTGGAACAGCGTGGTGGAAGAGATCATCGGCGATGCCGAAGGCGGCGTCAAGGCCGTGCGCTTGAAGAATGTCCTCACCGGCGAAGAGACGATAGAGCCGACCGAAGGCGTCTTCATCTTCATCGGTCACGACCCCAACAACGCCGTCTTCGGCGATCAGATCGCCCTGAACGAGAACGGCTATATCATCACCGACCAGCGCTACCGCACCAACGTGGAAGGCGTCTTCGCCGCGGGCGAGATCCAAGACGAGATCTGGCGGCAAGTGGCGACTTCGGTCGGCCAGGGCACCTCGGCAGCCATGTCGGCGATCCAGTGGCTGGAAGCCAATGAGGAGCGCCTGCAAGCGCTGGATGCGCTGCCCGCGGCCGGGGACTGAGGAACTTACCGTAAATTGGGAAAACGCTAGCACAGAGCAAAGACGGATTCTCGCAAGGGATTATTCGTCTTTGCTAGCTAGGATTTTTTCCAGCGTCACTCTAATTTCGTGGGCGGAGATATCATTTACTTCTGTCTTGGAATAGATTAGCAAAAGGAATACTTCATCAATCCGCGGCACGTAATAGATTATTCGAAACCCGCCGCGTTTGCCGCGCCTTGCGGACCGGTTGCGCAGTCGGTCCTTGAATACACCAGCGTAACCCACATCCGGCACTTCGTCACCGGGACGATGACCATCCCCCAGGGCAATCGCCTCAAATTTTTTTCAACACAGAGCGCGCAGAGTTCGATGGTGTTCAGACGACATTTCTTCTAAAACCCGAGACGAAACATAAGAAAGAGTGATAAGCGAATCGTGATTTTTCACTCGAAAACACAGTTGAAATATGAATTTTATGATTTTCTCTGTGCCCTCTGTGTTCTCTGTGGTTAAGATTCAGTTTAGATTCCCGCAATTTCAGCCGCCCCATTTTGATGCGCTTGCCCTGTTTCGCGCCCCTGCGCCTCACTTGAGCGCCGGGCCGGGGCTTCGATTCTGCCGGATCGGCTCGGCATCACCAAAATAGCTTGGCCACAGGGGTTCAATCAGGTCCCGGTACTGCGCGCGCCAATCCGGCGGGATCTCTCTCTGCGCCAGGAAAGCCCGGATGCTTTCCGGCAGGTCATCAAAGGCGGGATAATACCAAAGCGTGATATTGGTCCGGCGGCGCCCCGAGCGATTGCCGTGCGCGGCGTGCAGCAGCCGCGCGCTGCCCATGACTACATCGCCCGCTTTCACCCCCACATCGACCTCGCCATCGGCGCGCCGGTAGGCCAGGTGCGCCGGATCATCCATGCGACCCAGCGCCTCCCCGTGGGCGTCTGGCAGGGCGTCGTGCAGCGCGTGCCGCTTCAGATGGGAGCCCGGGATCAACCTAAGGCAACCGTTTTTCGGCGATGTATCCACCAGATAAATCATCAAGAAGCATTGAATGATTTGCGGCGTATAGCTGATCGGATCGTCCCAAAAACGCGCGTCCTGATGCCAAAAGAGCGGCGGACTATTCGCTGGCTTGCTAATCACGAATCCGCTCGTCCATTTGGGATTCTCAAACCCGAGTCGCTTCAGCGCAGCCAGAATCGGCCGGTAGGCGACGAGCTCGGCCATGAGCGGCTCTTCGTAGACCGATAACAGACTGCCTTGAGAACGATTCTCTTCAAAATGCGCGGCTCCTTGCCGTTCGAGCATTCTGTCCGTGATCGTTCTCAGCTGCGCCAGCATTGGGGGCTCAATGATGTTTTCCAATATACAGAAGCCGTCGCGCGCCAGTTGCCGCCGTTTGGCGGGGTAGTCGCCGCTCATAAGCCCTCCCCTCATTGTGAAAGCAGCCGCGGCCCAGCAGCTATTCAACCACCAGCAGCACGTGATAGGCGACCTCGGAAAGCTGAATCGAGAGCGCGCTAGGGGTCTGCCGCCAGGTCATCTCCGTCTCATCGCCGCGCGCGACCACCGACCGCACCGTGCTTTCAAGATCAACCTCGACCACAACGTCTCTGCTGACTATCGTCTCGTTGATGGGCAGACGCGTCTCGTCGCGGATGCTGTTGACCAGGTGAATCAGTGTGCGCGCGCCCTGCTTGAAAGCCGTCAGCGCGAGCGCGTCGCTCGCATTATGAACACGTACCGGTGGCGGTGTGGCAACCGTCCAATTGACCGCAGCCCGTATCAGCTCCCGGAAATCGAGAATGCCGTATTCCAGATAGCGCAGTCCGATGGGCGTCGTGAAGAGCGCGGATCGACCGCCCTTACCCGACCTGTTCGTCAGCACAGCCGGGGGACCGATCTCATCGCCCAGCGGACCGTAATGCACTTCCGATGCCCCTTGCGCGTGAGCGACAGCCTCCGCGCCATCCGGCTCGACGACGACTTGCATGCCCATGGTCGGCAGGCGCTTGCCCGCGGGAATATCCGTCGGCAAGGGATGCGCAGCCGTCATCAACATGTAGATGTCCAGTTCAAACGGCAGTTTTTCCTCACTGTACTTGACGCCGAAAACGGCGGACAAATCATCATCCCCCGCGCGCAAACCTGTCTCGTCGTACATGCCGGATTCATAGGAGGCGACGAGGCCGCCCCCCGCCGCGACAAAGGCGCGCGCCGCCGCCTTGCCTTCGGCGGACAAACAACTGGCGTTGGGCAGGATCAGCGCCTGATACCCCTTGATTCCCGCGCACAGGTCGGATTCCGTAATCACATCAAAGAGGATCTTTTCTTGCAGCAGCGCTTTGGCGAATCCTTTGAGTTCTCCCAAATGCGCGGGCTTGCCCGCGCGATAATCGAAGCGCTCCACGCTGGTCTGCGAATAGAGCAGCGCGACATAAGGGATGCTCTGACGGTCGCGCAGGTAGGGCGCCAGCGCCTCCGCCTCGGCGAAGCGCTCATAGACGCGATCCCAAGCCGGCTGATCGACCTGATCGGGATAATAGCGGGCGAATAGCAGCGCCGCGTTATTCGCCAGCAGTTCGGCCGTGGACAGGCGCAATTCGGCTTCGCCCAGGCCGTACAGGTCGAAAGGCGATTGCGCCATCATGCTCAAGACCAGGATCTGCTTGCCCTTGGCGATAGCCCCCACATAGCGCAATGCCAGGCCATACCACCAGAGCGGCTCGCCGACGCTGGCGCGGTATAGCTCCATGTGAACGACATCGCCAATCTCGGCGCTGCGCGCCATGTCATCGGCGTGGGCCATCGGCACATGCCAGGATACGCCAAAGCGCTCGCGATAGTACGAGGGAATGGGGGGCGCACCGGAAAGCTGGGTCGCTTCGCCGCGCAAGCTCGCCAATGGAAAGGCGCCTTGAAAGAAGACACAGCGATCGTCTCGCTTCGCCATATCGTAAAGCGACTGCCGCCAGCCAGCGATCTGATCGTAGCGCCAGGCGAGGAAACGCTGAAAAACAGGATCCTCCCAGTTTTCATCCGTCGGCAAGGGCAGTCCAAACTCCGCTTCAAAGGCGCGGCGGCAGGCTGGGCTTGCCGACCAGCTCTGGAAGCTCGGTTCATCAAAATAGAAACCATCTACGTCATAGTTGTCGGCGATCTCGCGCACGATTGAGGCGAAATAATCACGGTAGGGGCTGAGCGGATCCATGGCCACCGAGTTATAGGCTGCGTCCCAGCTTGTGACGCGGCCGTCGGCTTTGCGCTGCGCCCAATCCGGATGCGCGAAGTACAGGTCGCGATTGCCCCAGATCGAAGCCAGATAAGCCACGACTTTCTGGCCATTGGCTTGGGCGGCCTCGATAGCCTCGGCCAGCAGATCGCGCTCGCCCAAGCCGGGATACAGGGGCGCGATCTTGCTCTGGTAGAAGGCGGTCCCGCCCGGGTAGTAACCGGTGGAAAAAACCACCAGGGTATTCACATGTCCGCGATGGGTCTCGTTCACGATGCCTTTGACATCAATAGTCGCGACGTCCGACGCGGGAAACTCCAGCGTGACGGCGCGCAGCGGTTCGTCCCACCAGTTTGACATGCTTGCTCTCCTTATGACGCGACGCCGCACCAATCGACCGCCATGCGCGCCAAAACGCGGGCGCAGTCGATAACCTGCTCGAATTCGATATATTCATCGGTGCTATGGATCATCGCGCCGGAGGGTCCGAAAAGGACGGACGGCGTATCACCGTAGAGTACTGGCAGACGCAGGTCGCAGCCGCCCGAACCACCGACTTGCACATCGCGCCCGGTTACGGACTTGGCTGCCGCGCTCAAGGCGCCGACCATGGGGTGTTCGGGATCTATCTGCGCGGAATCGAACCATAAACCGAACCATTCGATCTGTAGTGGATGATCGGCGAACCAGGCGTCCTTCCGCGACCATTCCAAGATGAACTCTTTGAAGTCGGCTTTGATCTGGTGGATATCTTCGCCGGGCAGGCATTCGATCGAACCTTCCAGGATCGCTTGCGAGGCGATGGTCGAGGGCCATTCGCCGGCGACAATCTTGCAGATGCCAGTCGGCACCTTGGTATTGTATATCTCGTCATAGAGCGGATGCGACACTTGCGATTCGCGCATGATCGAATAGGCTTCGACCGCCTGAAAAACCTCAAATGACTTGCTGATGGGGTTGGTCAGCTCGTGCTTGTATTCGATGCCGCCTTCTTCGCCCGGCACGGTGATGCGGAAGAACTGGGCGCCGCGGTTGGAGATGCCCATTTTGTCCAGCCCGGTCGGTTCAGTGAAAATGCAGGCCTCCGCGCTGTAGCCGCGCATGACCGATGCCAGCGTGCCGTTGCCGCCGGCTTCTTCGTCAACGACGCATTCGACGATGACATCGCCCTGAAGCCGAATGCCGGCGGATTGCAGCGCCAGCACGCACAGGACATTACTGACGACGCCGCCTTTCATATCGGCGCTGCCCCGCCCGTAAACCTTTCCATCGACAAATTCCCCGCTCCAGGGACCATATTGCCAGAGTTCCGGCGGACCAATAGGCACCACGTCGGTATGACCGTTGAATTTGAGCGATCTGCCGCCGCCGGCGCCGCGATGGACGCCGACCACATTGGGACGTTCGGCATAAGAGAATCCCGTCGGCACATAAGCCGGATGCGCGGCAAGCTCCTCGTCGTCGGGTATCCAGCGGTCGACCTCAAGACCCATCGCGCGCAATTGGCCTTCCAGCACATCCATGCAAGGCTTTTCCTCCCCTTCCAGCGAGGGGATGCGCACCAGCTCCTGCAAGAGACGCAACGCCTCCGCCCGATGCTTTTCAATGGCTTGGTCGAGTCGGTCATAGAGCATAGCGAGGTTTACCCCTTCACCGCGCCGAATGTCAGCGCCGAAATGAAATAACGCCGCACCAGCAGCGCGAATATCACCACCGGCAAGGTGCCGATAGTGGCTGTCGCGAACATGGGTCCCCATTTGATGCCGGAGTGGGTCATGAAAAAGGCGATGGTGGTGGGCATCGTGCGGGCATTGGTCGAGGTCAAAAAGAAAGCCAGGCTGAATTCGTTCCAGACGCCGATGAAGATCAAGATCGCGGTGGCGGCAACTCCGCCGGCCATCAGCGGCAATGTAATCAGTCGAAAAGCCTTGAAGCGCGAAGCGCCGTCAACCATGGCCGATTCTTCCAGCTCGACCGGGATGCCTTCCACAAAACCGCGCATCATCCAGATGGCATAAGGGATATTCCAGAGCAGATAAACCACGATCAGAAAGAGATGCGTATCAAACAAGTCCAGCGCCCGCGCGATGAAGAAAAGCGCGAAAACGATGGAAATGCCCGGCACCATCTGCAAGAACAGGAATCCGTAGGCGATGCCTTCCTTGTAACGAAAGCGGTAGCGGGCGAAGCTGTAAGTGGCCGGGATAGCGATGAGAATGGTTAAGAGCGTACTGCAAACGGCGATGATGGTGCTGTTTTTCATATAAAAGAGGATATTCATATTCTCGAAGATATTTTGAAAATGCTCGAAGGTCGGCGTGAAGAGCCAAACCGGCGGATAGGCGAATGTCTCCAGCCGCGTCTTGAATGCCGAGCTGACCATGAAGAGATAGGGAAACAGAAAAGCCGCCACCACCGCGATCGTCAGCAGATCGAGCATGCGGGAGCCCAGCAGCGCGCCGCGATTCTTTAGCTTCATGCGCCTAAGCCTCGAACTTGATGCGTTCGCGCAGCTTGATCAAAATGACGGTCAAAGCCACGATGATGATAATGAGCATGACGCTGGCCGCCGAGCCCCGCCCGACATCGCGCTGCACCAAGGTCGTGCGATACACATAGAGCGGCAAGGTCGTGGTTGCGGTGCCCGGTCCCCCGCTGAACATGACAAAGATCACATCGAACAGGCGCAAGACATCCATGAAGCGAAGGATCAAGGTTGTCAGGATCAGCGGCAGCATCATCGGCAAGGTCAAATGCGCGAAGGACTGCCAGCGCGAGGCGCCGTCTACGCGCGCCGCCTCGAACGGCTCTACCGGCAAGGTTTGCAGACCAGCCAGCAGGATCAAAATAAAGAAGGGCGTCCATTCCCAGATATCGACCAGGATGACCGCCACAAGCGCCAGATCTTTCCCATACCAGTTGTGGCGAATGCCGGTGACGCTCTCGAAGAAGAAATTGATCAGACCGTCATAGGAGAAATACAGCCTCCCGATCAAGCCGACCATGGAAGGCATCAATACCACGGGAATGATCAAGAGCGCGGTGAACAGAGAATTGCCGCGCATCTTGCGGTTGAGCAGCAGCGCGATAGCAAAGCCGATCAGCAATTCCGGTATCAGCGTACCCAGCAAATAATGAATCGTGATGCGAACGGTCGCGCCGAAGGTGCTGTGTTCGTTGGTCAGCAGCCATTGATAATTCTGCAGCCCGACGCCCTCAGCCAAGCGGAAGGGCTCGCCAAAGGTCAGATCGACCGTGCTCAACTGAAATAACGAAAAGGCGCTGTATGCCGCGATCGCGAACACCACGGCGAAAGCGGGCAGTATCAGCAGCGCGGGGACGAGCCATTGTGGCGCGCTCCCCCAGCCCAAACCCCTCCCCCACAAGGAGGGAGGGGCATTTCTCGCTCCGCGCGAATCCTTTAAGGAGGCGCTTTTGTCTCCCCTTCCCTCATTTTGGGGGAAGGGGCCGGGGGATGGGGGTAAACTGCCCATACAAGCTCTGTTTCTATCCCGAAACAACCTCGGACACTTGCGCCTGCATGCTGGCGATGGCTTCTTCGACGCTGATCTCGCCGATGAAAGCCCGCGCGCCTTCGATGCCCATGATCTCGCTGATCTGGCTCCACTTCGGCGTCGGCAGGACGACGCTCAAGCCGAGCTCGCCCAGCGCGGCCGCTTGTTTCAGCGTATCCAGCGTCGCCTGATAGTAGGGGTTTTCCGCTTGCAAATCGGGATCACCCAGCGCCGACGCGCGCGAGACGATGCCGCCGTTGGCCAGGTACTCGTCCTGCAAGCCCTCGCTGGTCAGATACGCGATGAAAGCCCAGGTGGCTTCTTTGGCATCCGAATCGTCCATCATGGCGAAGGACCAGCCCCAAACGCCGGAGAAGGCGCCGGCCGGTCCCGCCGGCAGCGGGCTGTAGCCGGTCATGCCAGCGACCAGCGATTTGTCCGGATTCTCGACTTCAGGCGCTGCCGCCGAAGCCTCGATCATGATCGCGGCGCGGCCCAGCATAAAGGCGTCCCAGGCTTCGGGGAAGGAGAAGGACTCAACCCCGACGGGACCATATTGCCAAAGATCGCGGATGTATTCCAGCGAGGTCACCGTGCCCGGCGAATCCAGCGCCACTTCGCCCGTCGCCGGGTCAACCATCATACCGCCGAAGGGCGCCAGGAAGATCGACCACATATAGGTGAATTCCCAGCCCAGGCGCGCCCGGTAACTGATGCCGTCCACGCCGTCGACGTTCTCGCTGAAGTACTGAGCCGCCGCCAAGACCTCGTCATAAGTGGTCGGGACATCAATGCCGTGTTCCTCGAAGAGGTCCTCGCGATAGAACATGAAGACGGTCTCGCCGGCATAGGGGATGCCATAATGCATGCCGTCTTCCCAAAGGAACATATCGCGATAGGCTTGCAGGATATCTTCATAATTGAACCAATCCGGCGTGATATCGGATTCGATCCAGGGTTCCAGCGGCGTCGCATAGCCGCTCGACGCCACCAGCGGGCTCCACTCGATGGCGGTCATCATGGCGTCGTAACTCGCCGATTCGGCCGAGACCTCGAGCAGCATGCGTTGACCGAGCTGACCCTCTTCCATCTCGTCAAGCACGACACTAATGCCAGTCAGCTCTTCAAAGCGCGGAATCATCTGCTTAAAGGCTTCAACGGACGGGTGCGAAGCGACGGCGACTGTGATTGTGGTACCGCCGTACTGATCCTTGATGCCAGCGGCCCAATCCTCAATCGGGTCATGCCCCATCGCGGTGGCGCTGGAAAATACCAGAGCGACAGCCAATATAATAAAAACTAATCTGACCTTCATTTCAAAACACCTTTCGATATGCGGTTCGAACAAAACAAGGCAACTCGGAATACTTTCCCTTATTCAAGAAAGCATCTGCCATAAGATAACATTTCAGGCGCGAATCCGCCAACAATCCGCGCAAATTGCTGCGGACGCGATTGCACTGATTAAAGGCGTGGTAAAGGCGCGGGAAGCTGTATATGCAAACTTTTTTCAGATATAATGAAGCTGGCGCTTTTCTTTCCAGTTTGGAACAAAATGCCCGCTCGAGATCAATTCCACGATATTGTTATCCGTTGCCTTGTAAAGGTAGGCTGGACGATTCTTAGAGAACACTATGCCGTTGTTGTAGCCGATAATAATGATGTTATTCGCAGGCTATTCATCGATATTGCCGCGCAGTCGCCGACAGCGCAGATAGTGTTGATCGAGGTTAAATCGCTGGAGTCTTCGCCAACGCGCCAATTTATGACGCTAGTCGGCCAATATCTGGTCCACCGGACAGCCTTGGATTCCCTTGGAAACGCGACGCCGCTTTACGTTGCGATAAGCGATAAGGACTACGAGAGGATTATTTGGCAACCACTGGCTCAAAACGTCATTCGCGACATGCTTGCCGCGCCAATTCCATTTGTCGTTTTCAACCCAGCTGAAGAGGAGATCGTAGAATGGATACCGCCACTCTAAGACAGATATTGCTGGCAGAAATGGAATGCTATACCGGTGAGGGCTTAAACGATCGCGCCTATTTGACTGTCAACGAGACCGACGGGGTTTACACAATCGTAGACATTGCAAGGGTGCAAGGCAGACGGCTGGTTGGGACAGTGCTGGTGGCGCGCCTGGATAAGGACCGCGTTGTCATTGAACTTGATCGGCACGACAAGCCGCTGGTAGATGCGCTGATTATGCGTGGTGTGCCAAAAGCCCAAATCGTTCTCGCGTATCACCGCGATGCCCTCCCCGCCTAGTGGGTGCGGCCAAGGCGGTGGCGCGGCATCGCAACGCTAAAAGGGCCAGATCTTGTCCCAGGCGCTCAGCCAGTCATCGGCGCGGCTATACATCTTCTGCGCCGGTTGGTCTATCTCGACGTCCGCGCGCGGCGCGTAAGCCGCCATCGTATCAAAATGTCCAAATTCAACCGTGATCGTCACCGGCGCCGCCGGCGCATAGGGCGCGACCGCGCTTAAGTCCCCCAAAGCTTGACAGGCGCCCTCTTCGATCATTTCCCGGGCGCGCTGCGGCGCGATCTGGCGCGCCGAATACTTCGACAGCCCGCGCTTGACCGCCACTGTCGTCAGCCCAGCGCCGAGCAGCGCCGTCGCTTCGCGGCAAACGGCGACGTCGCCGGTGACCAGCAGCACTGGGCAGCCATAATGGCCGCAGAGCGCGGCGTTGACGCCAACCTCGCCCACCAGTTCATCATTGAACCAGAGATTGCGGCATTGCGCCGACGAGATGGTATGGTTCAAGACGCCATCCGGCGTATTGTTGCGCGCGTGATAGCCGACCATCAAGCAAGCGTCGACGCCCTGTTCCAGCGGCTCCCGATAATCCGTCCAGGTATGGTGCGCCACGTACTCGCAAGCTGGGTCAAGCATGCCCTTGATCAGGGAGTTGTATCGCCAGTCGCCGCCCGCGTTGTGGCCGTCGATAACGATGATTTCAGTCGCGCCCGCCCGCGCAGCGCCGCGCACCGCCGCGTTGACCTCTGCTGTGTAAAGTTCGCGGCCCTCCGGATAGCCGGCCTTGCCGCCGCCGACTTGATCCCAGGTGACGATGCCGCTGACGCCTTCCATGTCGCACATGATCAACACTCGCATTTGAGCTCCCTCCCGAACAAATCCACAGCCAAGCTGAAATTGTACCGCAAAGCACAATAGGAAAGCGCGTGATTTGATGCGGCTGGCTGATCTCGCGCGGGTCCGCGGCGACGCAGGACCTGCGGAGTCAGCGCAAGTCTTTGACATTCTGATGAATCTTGCCGATGGAGGCGGCGATCTCCCCCATGTCCTCCGCGTCGCCCAGCAGCGCATTCTGCGTGATCCACACAGTCTCGTCCGATTCGCGCTGAGAGTTGGGGAAGGCCTCCGCGAGGAAGACGTGATTTGACGCCGCCTGCCCCCCGCTGAGGCGATCCCGGTAAGCGCCGCTGGTGAAAAGGTCCAGCTTGTGGATGGGCGGATAGGGCGCTTGCGTGGGAATGCCCTCCGCTTCCAGCGCATCAACAAATTGCTGATTCGAAATGCCTGCGAAGGCTCGCGCGTCGACGTGGAAGATATAAGCGTAATGCCCGTTGCGGGTGATGCGCGCGTCGTGGCTCTGCGGCGTGATGCCCGGGATCTCGCCTAAAAGTCGATCAAGCAAGCGACCGTTCTCGTGACGGCGGGCCGTCTGCTCGTCCAGGCGGGTCAGTTGCGCCAGCAGCACCGCCCCTTGCCACTCGCTGAGGCGGTAATTCGAGCCGTAGATGTAATGACTGTAAAACCATTCGCCCGGCATGCGTCCGCAATCATGCGTGGAGCGCGCCAGGCGTTCAAAGTCATCATCGTTGCTGATGATCATGCCGCCCTCGCCGGCGGTCATGGTCTTGCTGGCTTGGAAGCTGAAAGTGCCGCCGACGCCAAACGTACCCACCTTTTGTCCGCGCCATTCGCTGCCGTGCGCGTGCGCGGCATCTTCGAGCAATGCGAGATCATATTTCCGCGCGACCGCCGTCAGTTGATCCAGATCGGCCGGACGCCCGCCCATGTGAACGGCGATGATCGCTTTGGTATGTTCGTTGATAGCCGCTTCCGCCAGTTCGGGATCAATGCAGTAACTGTCAGCGCTGACGTCAACCAGGACCGGCAGCGCGCCGGCGAAAAGCACAGCGCTCGCGGTGGCCACAAAAGTGGCGTTGGGCACGATGACCTCGTCGCCCGGTCCGATGCCCATGGCGGCCAGAGCGACTTCTATTGCATGCGTCCCGTTCGTGACCGCGATTCCGTGTTTGGCTTGATGGTATTCGGCGAAGCTCTGCTCGAAGTCGAGCGTTTTGCTGCCCTCCGTTCGCCACCAGTCGCGGCTTTCCAGCACCTCGTTCAGCGCCTCTCGTTCGAGGTCGTCATATATCGGCCAGTCGGGAAAGGGCTTGGTCTTGGCGGGCGAACCGCCGTGGATGGCGAGTTTTGGCATGGGGAAGCTCCATAGCTTCTAATTCTGATCAGATTTCGTAGGTAGCTGTTTCGCTTCGGTTTGCGGATCTAAGAGAACGCGGCCTTCTGCCCTACTGCGCCAAGTTGTAACTACCCTGCCGACGGCGCTGCCGGCAGTAAACAAACCTATGGGAATACTTGCAACTACTGTAACTTCGATTAATGCGCCAGTGATGATGGCAAACAGTATTGGGAGCGTGAGAATGAGTGGAACAAAGTTATTCGTCAGAATTCCCGCCAGATTGACAATGAATGTGAACAGTTGCTGGCGCCTAGCTATCTTGAGGACTTCTTCCCCACCATTTGGAATTGCTTTTTGATAGCCTTCAATTAAAGAATGATGTGGAAAGATGTCAGATGAATAGGCTTCAAAGCGGCTACTGACAACGGTGCGATCTTCGTGTTGATTGCTGTCATCCGACATTAGCTACGAACTTCCGTTATTCAGGTTTGATACCGGAAGTCGAAGAAAGCTCGCGCATAGCGTCGCGAATGAAACTGCCGGTCATTCGCCAACACTCCCTAATGGCCTGATTCTGCGCATTAACAAGAACCATCGCCTCCATCTGTGGAGCCGCCCCAAGCATCTTCATTGCTTGGTCCATCCCGCCATACCAAACAGATTGCGACAAGACAAAATCCGAAGGTCTTATCCGCATTTCGCGCTGGCTCATAGTATTCGCTCCTCTGTAATCTTGAAAGAATACGCTCATATAATCGTCTTCGGTATGGGCATACATATCTTACTTTTGTACGTTTGTTTCGTCAATCATTTGAGCTATCCCTTCAGCGAGCCCAGCGTTAGCCCTTTGACGATGTACTTCTGCGCGAAGACGGCGAAGATCAGCATGGGCAGGATGGCGACGATAGAGGCTGCGGACATCGGACCCCAGGCGATCGACGTGTATCCGCGGAAGGAGGCGACCGCCACGGTGATCGTCTGCGCCTCGCTGAATGATAGCGACAGGGCGATGGTCAACTCGTTCCAGATCCAGATGGCCGTCAAAATGGCGGTGGCGGCGATGCCCGGCGCGGCCAGCGGAATAAAAACATGTCGTAAAGTCCCCAGGTGATTGCAGCCGTCAATGCGCGAGGCATCGTCCAATTCCGACGGGACTTCTTTGAAGAAACTGCGGATCAGCCAAACGGCGAATGGCAGCGAATGGACTTGATAGACCAGCGCCAAGCCAATATGCGTATCGTACCAGCCGATCTTCTGATAAAGCACATACATCGGGATGACAAACAGGAACTCCGGCAGCATATAAGCCAAAAGCAGCCAGACGCCGAAGAGCTGCTTGCCGCGAAAGCGAAAACGATGAATCCCGTAAGAGGCGAAGATCGCGATGACGATGGCGATCAGAACCCCCAGCGCTGTTACATAAACGGTATTCAAAAAGGCTTGCACAAAGCCCGGCCGATCCAGCAGCGCCAGGTAATGATCCCAGATCGGCTCGAAAATGAACTTGGGCGGCATGGCGAAGGCATCGCGCTGTCTTTTGAAGGAAATGGTCAAGAGCCAGACAATGGGAAAGAGGGTAATCAGGATCGCCAGCAGCGATATCAGATAAGCCAGCAGGCGTTCCAGCCGCGCGCGACCGCTGTTAACCATGGCTAGGCCTCCTCCAGGCGCTCTTCCAGGCGCATGTAAACAAGGCATATCGCCAGGACAATCGCCGAGAAGATGACCATGACCGTCATTGACTCGCTCATTTGCAGGAAGCTGAAGGCTTTGCGATAGGCAAGCGTCTGCATGACTTCGGTGGAAATTTGCGGACCGCCGCCGGTTGTGCCAAAGATGATATCGAAAACCTTGAGCGTATCGATGGTGCGGAAGATCAGCACCGTGAAAAGGACCGGACGCAGCATGGGCAGCTTGACGCGGAAAAAAGTTTGCAAAGCGCTGGCGCCATCGACGCGTGCCGCTTCGATTGGTTCACCCGGCAGGCTCTGCAAGCCCGCCAATACAATGATGAAAACAAATGCCGTCTGCCACCAGGCATCGACCATGATAACCGTGCCCATGGCTGTCGATGTCGCGCCGAAGAAGGGCGATAGCGGCAAACCCAAGGCCCCCAACAGATAATTGATCAGGCCCAGCATGGGATCGAGCAAGATCTTCGACATCAGCGCTACGATGATTCCGGAGACCATCAAGGGCGTCAGCAGCAAGGTGCGGATGATGCCGGCGCCGAATTTGAGCTGATCGACGACGACAGCCAGCCCCAGACCCAGCGCCAATTCCAGGGCGGTGGCGACGACGGCGAAGAGGAAGGTTTGGTAAAGCACCTGCCAGAACTCGGCGCTGCTGAAGAGATCGGCATAATTGCCGAAGCCGATGAAGTCAAAGCGGACGCCCCAATTCCAGTTGAAGAAACTGAGTATGAAAGAAAACACGGCGGGGTAAAGCGATGTGACGGCAAGAATCAGGACGGCGGGCGCGATGAGATAATAGGCGAAGCGTTGGCTGGGGTCCTTCATGAGGCGTATACTCCCCCACCTTAAATCCCTCCCTCAAAATGAGGGAGGGACTTTTCACCGCAACCGTGGTTAGCGGAGACGGCGGGGATTGGATACGGGACAGCTATCCCATATCGCTTATGCGCTGCTGCGCTTTGGCGGTGGCGTCCGCCGGCGCCATGCCGCCGTACATGTCCTGAATAGCATCGACGATGACCAAAGCATATTCGCTCCAGCCCTCGCGGAAGACAACCGTGGTGCGCGAAGTCTGCATGGCTTCCAAAACAGTGTCAACGTATTGCGGGTTCAGCGCGTCGACATAGTCGGCTTTGTCCCAGGTCGACACCCGAGCAGCGCCTCCATGATAAGCGCCGATGACGGGCTCGATATCGGCGCTGGTCATCCATTGGATGAAGTACCAAGCCGCTTCCGGATTCTGGGCGTTGGCGGGTATGCCGATACCCCACATCCAGTGGCCAGTCCAGGAAGCGCCGCCTTCTTCAACCGGCGGCATCACGGCGTAGCCGGTCTTGCCAGCCACAGCCGAGGCATCCGGATCTTCGAAGCCGGGACCAAATAGGCTGGCGTCCAGGAAGAAGCCAGCGCGACCTTGTTGGAAGAGCAAGCTGGCATCGGGCCAATCCAGCGATTGAATGTTGATGGGACCGGCCGACATCAAGCCGGCGTAATGCGACAGTCCGGCCGTGATGCGCTCGTCGCTCAGGACCGGCGCTGACCAATCACCATCAAACCAGACGTTGTATGGCAGGGACATTTCCGCTTCGCCCCAGTTGTTGAAGACCATGCCGGTGACGGTATCCATGATGGTATGCGAACGAATGCCGCGCATGACCGCGCCTGCGACCGATCCGCCGCTGGCTTCGGTAATGCCCTGCGCCGCTTCGATCAAGCCGCCCATGGTATCTGGGATCTCTCCGTCAAGATATTCGTCGATGATGTCCTGATTCCAAAAGAGCGTATAAGCCTCGAAGGAAACGGGAATAGCGTAATCTTGCGCGTCCATGTCGCCGGGCGGGTATTGCGTGGCTTGGGTGAAACCGCCGGGGAAGTCGGCAAAGTCATAATCCGCGGAAGTCATGCTGGAATCGTTAATATAAGGGCTGAGCGGATGGATCAGACCATTCGACCATTGCGTGAAAGCTGTGGAATCCATCGGCACCATGTAGACATCCATGACGCCTTCATCGGCGCGCAAAGCCACTTCCATTCGATCGAAATAGAGGTTTTCCGCCAATGCCTCGACATTGACCGTGATACCGGTGGCCGCTTCAAAGTCGTCCATGACGCTGCGCATGCCATCAAGCACGGGATGCTCGGGCATCAGAATCGTGATCTCGCCCCCGGCGAATCGCATCCAGTCAAAATCCTGCCCCTGCGCGGTTGGAACGAGCAACAACACGAGCAAACCTGCAATAGCCAGTAACTTCTTCATTAGAACCTCCTTGGGTTATCGAAAAGAGAATCGCCGACCAAAGTCGGGCTGATTCCGCAAATGCGCCTACAGCGTCACGCCCTCGTAGGCCGCTTCCACATTGGCGCGTACTGCTTCGGCGAAGGCGACATCAATCTCGGCTTGGTGAAACTAGCCAAGAAATGTCGGGAAACTGCCATCAAGTTCAATCTCTGTCGGAGCTACAGACAAGGCAGCAGACCGAGCAAGAGTCCGAGCCTCTGCTTTCAACGCAAGTGCATGTCTGACTGATTCGATAATTCGTCCTCGTTCGTCAGAATCTTTCGGAATAGGAAGTTGCAGTTCTCTAACTCGTGCGCCGAGGGTGTCAATAATGTCTTGAGTAAATCGTTTTGCGTAAATCTGTTCTCGGACAATTGGGCTTGAGAGAACTGCCAGAAGCAAAGCCGGGGGCATCAATTCGTGATCATTGGATCTAATCTTATAGATGTGACTCTGATAAACAATTTCCATCGTATCTTCAGTAATCATTGCGCAAGTGCCAACAAGGTACGTTCCATCCCGCACCATTAAGATATCGCCCACTTGCACATCTTGGCGTTCCCGCAAAGATTCATAGATGTCTTCGCTGATACAATGTTTGGGGTCCAGTTTTATCTCCCAATTTGCAATGTCTGATGTGCGAATAAAAGGAATAGGGCCTGTACCGTATGCCAATTTACCAACCTCGTGACCCGTATGCAATTCTATTACACCACGATTTATCAGCTCGCCAAAATCCATTATGTAATGCGTTTCAATCAGAGCTCCCAACTTTGCTTCAACCTCGGGATTGTAGTACTTAGGTAGATATATGTCGTCTACGATTTGGTCTTCTCGAATAGCAAAGCCAAAATGATCGTATTCAATATCACCTGTCATATACTCGTAAAACTTCTTCTTGATTCTCGGAATATCGTCGTGGGGAATCAAGAGCCCCCTAGAGTCGTGACCACACCACCGGGCTACCGCCATAAATATTTCGTGAGGGTTGTCTTGGTCCGCCGATATCTTTTCGAGAAGAACCCCGCAGACCTTCGCGTGCGTATATGGTTGAAACAACTCCTCAGGAAAGGATACAACGGCAACTATACGGCCGACTGACTTGATGTGTTGGATTACGTGACGATGAGAAGGATTACACAACATCGACTCGGGAAGAATTATGCCTGCACGGCCACCAGTCTTCAACAAAGCAAGACAGCGTTCTACAAAGAGAATCTGAGGCGGCCGGCTGTCATGTAACACATCAAGACGGTCAAATCTCGTCGATCCTTTCTTCTTTTTCCATTTACGTCCAAGATGAAACTTTTTCAGAATTGATTCATCATCAATCTTTAGCTTTTTGCCGAATGGCGGATTAGTTAGCACGACGTCAAAAGAGCCAAGATATATCTCCTGCCGCGTATTTGGATCCCAATTGTCAAGGTTTTCGAGACTATTTTCGCAGTAAACACCACCTCTACCATCACCAACGATTGCCATATACGCCTTAGCAACCTTTGCCAAGAAGTAATCTTTGTCGATACCGCGAAACTGACGAATAGCAACTCTTTGCTTTTCCGCAGAAATCTCATGATCTGGCCAGCCAAGTTCGCCACAATCTATCTCAACTTTCTGCCAGATGTCTCGCAGCGCTTCAATCAGGAATCCTCCGGATCCACAGGCGGGATCAATTACTTTATCTCTAGGCCTTAATTCCGTCATCGTCACAAGTAGATTTACCACATTGCGCGGAGTAAAAAACTGACCTTGACCGCCCTTGAGCGACGGCCCAATAAATGTCTCAAACGCTTCTCCAATTGCATCGCGATTGGCCTCTGTCAAGCTGAATAGATGCAATTCGCCCACGATGTATGCAAGGGACTTTTGGTCGAGGATCAACGTATCTTCAGGTTCTATCACGTCGCCATATTGAGACTTTACGTTACAAAACAATTCTTCAATTCGACACATTACTTCATCCGCAGGTTCTTCCAACCCTGCGCGAAAGCGAACCATGTCGTCGGGGCGGGTGAACCGTTCATCATAGATCTTGCAGAATATAAGGTTAATGATCTGTTGTGCAAACACTTCATCTCGGGTTATACCTACAGCATTTGCCGCCAGGTAATTCCGAATCGTCTTGAACACGCTCTTGAGGTTTCGTGCGGGTCGCAGATCGCGTCGGCGGTATAGTCCAATATCTTCCAAGCGTTCACCGAACTTTGGAATGTTTGGGATTTCCTCGAAAAGTACTTTTCCCTTTCGCTCTGACTTCTTTAGATAGAGTTTTTCATTACCGTTGAACCAAACACCTACCCTTGCCTCAGAGAAGCGCATGTAATCCATTAACTGCGAATGTCCACTTCGTCGGTTTGGCTGCTTGCATTCCACAATAATCTTTAGCTCTTCATCCGTATGTACGTCGCTTGAAAATACCGCGATATCGATCGGGTATTCCCTCTTTACGTCTGAAGGACGTGCTTTCACCCTCCATTGCGGATGCGTTCGAATATGACTGCGCGGATATCCGTAGTCGCTAACGAGAATCTTTGCAAACACTTGAACAGCGTGAACCTCTTCTGGTGTAGCCCTTACGGTCTCACCGGAAATAAAGTCAATTACTGTCTTACTGGTCATACTATCCCTTCCAGCCAAAAGTAATTGAACTCACATTCTAGCACGATAACCGACTAGATAGCCGCGCCTTCGTAAGCCGCTTCCACATTCTCGCGCACTTTCTCGGCGAAGGCGATATCGAGCTCGGCATCGTGGTAGATGCCATACCACAGGCCCGCCTGCCGCACAAAATCGCGCATATTCACCAGCGACTGCGTCACATCATCCCAGGTGATGCCCATCGCTTCGGGACGAATATCGACGCCGGCGCGCACGATAGCATCGAGCATCTCCTGCGCCTTGTCGTCATGCAGCAGCGAGCCGACATAAATGCCCAGGCAGACCGGCTGACCGTGGATGAACTTCACCCCGGTATTGTATTCCAGCGCATAAAAGAGGAAATGATCGGCGCCTTCGATGTGGCGCGGGTTCCAGCCGGCGTTGTGGAATGCCGCCCCGCCCCAGCGATTGGCGGTCATCAGCGTGCGGATGCCCTTTTCGTTGACCTCGCGGATATCGTCGAGCGCATCCATCACTGTCGCCATCACCCCCTGCGCTTCGTCGACCAATGCCTGGTCGTAGGGCCACTTGCTCTCGCATTTGCCGCGTTCGCTAGCATAGCGCCAATCGGCATGGGCAGTGTGGTAACAGAGGATCTCGCAGATGCCGGATCGATTGACCACGGGCGGCGCGTTCTGGATCACATCGAAATCGACATACACCGCTTCCGGAACCGCCCAGGCAACGTAACGCACATTGCCTTTGAAGCGCAGGCCCGTGCGATGCCCGAAAGCCGCGTTGACTGACATCGACGTCGGCGCCTGAAAAAGCGGCAGCTGCAGCTTCCAGGCGAAGAACTTGGCCACATCCAGCGCCTGTCCCCCGCCCAATCCGATGATGCTGCGGCAGTCAGGCAGCTTGGCCGCTTCGTCTTCCAGCTCGTCGCCGTCGATGGTGCTGACGAGATAAGGACCGGCCAGGTTGTCGTCGAAATGATGCGAGAATAGCTCCCATAAATCATCCATAGTGACCACAAGATATGGCCTATGCGCGAAGTTCGGCAATTCGCCGATCAAGTTTCGTCCAAATACCGTTGTGAATCCTGCGCTGTTTTGCATGGCAATTCCTCTGGTTTGAAAGGATCATGGGCGCTCGCCTCGACTTGCTGATAGAATCTGCCTCAACGACGCGCCCGGGCAATATACGTTGAACGGTCATAAGATAACAATTGTCAAAGCTGTTTTCAAATGGATATTGGGTAATATATCGAATGCAGTTGAAATGCTACCAGACAGCTCTCGACATGAGATCTTTAACCCAAAATACCAACGATTTTGTAAGGCTTGTCCGCTACTGAAATCTGGACGGCTTCACAGGTTTTACCCCATCCCCGGCCCTTCCCCAGTCAACTGGGGAAGGGTGACTCTACGGCGGGATGTGTAATATCAGGCGAATTGGCATTGTGAGCGACGCTATGCAAGGAGTTCGCAGCTTGCGCTCCCCCTTCCCTAGCTCGCTGGGGCAAGGGGGTTGGGGGGGATGGGGTAAAATACGGCAGTGGCTCGCGTCAGTAGCAGACAAGCCTTGTAGGGGCGACTCGGTGAGTCGCCCGATATTCGTTCAGTTTCTACTCGGCGGGCGTTTCAGCTAAACGCCCCTACCGGCCGGCAGGGGGTTGTTATAATTTGTTTCAATCGAATTCAA
>JAPPMO010000030.1 GCA_028873975.1 Chloroflexota bacterium | reverse complement strand
TTATGCTTAGTCCCGGATTTTAGAAGAAATGTCGTCTGAACACCAACGAACTCTGAGCGCTCTGCGCGCTCTGTGTTGAAAAAATATGATGCGATTGCCCTGAACCTCTGTTGCGAAATATCGCGTTTTTGATAAATTTGTAACTATGCTCGCGCCGGCTGCGGCAGGACCATGCCCTTCCGGTCAATTGAGCAATTGTTCGAAAAGACCAGTCAACAGAACAGATGGCGCAGAATTGGTTTCAACATACGCTTAGCCGCAAGCGCTTCTATGCCCGCAATCAAGCGGCGATGCTTGCGATCCTCGGCGCCGCTATTTTGCTCGCGCTTGGCAGCATCTATCTCTCGCAGGTCGCGTCCTTCGCCATCACCAATCGCACCATAGAAGACTTGATTGTCCAGCGTGACGACCTCAAATACACAAATGAACAGTTAATCGCAGAGATTGCCCGGTTTCGCACGGTCCCGCGCTTGACGCTGCGGGCCCAAGATATCGGTTTTCGCCCGGCGACCAACGATGAAATAGATTATGTGGTGATCGAGGGCTACAGCCCGACGCGCAGAAATACCTTTGCAGAAGCGGCGAACGCGCGCGCCAACCAGGATCCAAGGCCGATCTATGATGAAACTTTCAGCGGCTGGATACAACGGCAACTGGCAATTCTGCGAGAACAAATCGAAGTCTTTGGCAGTTAGCGCGAGCAACCCATTTTATGCAAGGCCCTTCCTCCCAGCAGACAACAATCTATTCACGACTGCCTTTCGTGATCATCTTTCTCATCGTGCTGGCGGGCTACCTGGTGATAAACCTGGCAAACTTCCAGTTTTTCCCGCGCTCGGTCCGCCAGGAGATGGAACGACGCGGGAGCGCCATCACCAGTTCGACGCGCAGGATACCCGCAGAACGCGGCCTGATTTATGACCGGGACGGCGAACCCCTGGCTTTTAACGCATTGCAGTATCGCGTTGGCGTCAGCCCCAGCCTGGTAGACGATGCCTTAAGCCTCAGCAGGCAACTCGCGCTTATCCTCGATATCGACGAGTTCGAGATCCATCGGCGCGCCACCAGCGATAATCTCTGGGAGTTTGTCGCCGGCCCCATTTCGGCGGACCAAGGACAGGCGATTGCCGCCCTGGACGAGATTTCCATTGATCTGGAAAAGATACCGAAGCGCTTTTATCCACAGGGTCCCTTGGCGGGCCACGTGATCGGCTTCGTTGTTGACGAGGAACTCAAAGGCGCGATGGGCGTCGAAGGCGCTTACAACGACACCTTGGCGGGCCGTGTTCTGGATCTTTCCGTCAGCAATGTTCCGATTGATTTGCCAGAGGATGTGCCGACCGATCAGCGAGGCCAAGACATCTTGCTGACCCTGGATCGAGATGTACAGTTCTGGGTGGAATCGGAATTGGAAAGAGCGGTTCTGGAATCGGGCGCTTTCCGAGGCTCGGCCATCGTCATGGATCCGCGCAACGGCGATATTCTGGCCATGGCCAACGACCCTGCGCTGGATCCCAACACCTTCCTGGAAGTTGAAGACCCCAATCTCTTGCTAAACCCGGCCATCAACGAAGACTTTGAGCCTGGATCTATCATGCAGGCGCTGACGGTTGCCGCGGGCTTGGAAACAGGCGCCATCACACCGTACTGGACTTACAATGACGAGGGAAACCTTGACGTAGGCGGCTACAAGATTTGGAATCGGCGCTTCCAAACTCACGGCACTATAGACGTCTCTCAAATACTTGTTCGTTCCGTCAATGTTGGCGCCGCTACCATCGCTCTCGAGATGGGCATGGACAATTTCTACAGCATGATGCGCGCGTTTGGTTTGGGACAGATTACCGGCGTCGATCTGTTCGCGGAAGAAAGCGGCGAACTCAGGGCGCCCGGCGACAGCAATTGGTCGGAAAGTTATCTGGGGCTGAACAGCTATGGACAGAGCATGAAGACGACGCCCCTGCAAATGATTACGGCTTTTGCGGCAATCGCCAACAATGGCATCATGCGTCAGCCGCGCATCGTGCGCCAGGCGATCACCGAAGAGGGCCTGCAAGACGCGCAAGCCATCACCATACGGCGAGTCATTTCCGAGGAGACCGCCAGTATTGTCACCGATCTGTTGGCGCAATCGGTCAGCGCGGGGGCGCCAGCGGCGCAACTGCCCGGCTATACTATCGCCGGGAAGGCGGGCACCGCGCGCATCGCGACCGCCCTGGACTATGAAGTGGGCCGCAATTCATCTATCGTGACGTTTATTGGATTTTTGCCGGCGGACGATCCGCAAGTCGTCGTTATGGTCAAGTTGGATCGGCCTGATGATTATTACGGCTATGAAGTCGCCGCGCCGGTATTCCGGCGTCTGGCCGACCGACTGGTGATCTTGCTGGAGATACCGGTTGACGAGGTACGGCGCAACTTGGCGCGCTCCACGCGCATTATCAGTTCGGTCGGCAGCTGAGGGCCCGCTGCAGATGGAAGCGCAACTACCGCTGGCATTAAGCGTAGGTGGGGCGACATTCTTACTGGGTGTTATCTGGGGCGGTCCCTTTGTAGAGATACTGCATCGCTTCAAGCTCGGCAAGCAGATCCGCGCGGAGTTGATGGACAGCGCGCATGTGAAGAAAGTCGGCACGCCAACGATGGGCGGGATCATGATCATCCTGCCAACAATCGCCATCACGCTCGCTCTCAATATCTCGCGCATTGTTCAGGAAGGCGAAGGGCGCAGCATCTTGCTGCCGCTGTCGGTATTGATTGGATTCGCGCTGTTGGGCTTGATCGACGACTGGGAAGGCATACAGACATCACGCGGCAGCGTGGGCGAAGGCTTATCGGGCCGAGTGAAGTTTCTGGCGCAGATTGTTCTGGCTTTGATCGCATCCACCATCATGGCGCAGGTTGGCTTTTCCTACGCCAACACCATGCCGCTTCCGCTGATGGCGGTAGAAATCCCGTTGCACCCGCTAATCTTTATCGCGATCAGCACCTTTATCATCATCGGCAGTTCCAACGCCACCAACTTAACCGATGGATTGGATGGTCTGGCCGGCATCGTGACGGCGAGCGCCTTTGGCGCTTACGGCGTTATCGCCTATTTGCAGGATCAGATTTTCTTAACTGACCTTTGTTTCATAGTCGTGGGCGCCTGTTTCGCCTTTCTCTGGTACAACGCGTATCCGGCGCAGTTGTTTATGGGGGACACCGGTTCCCTGGCTTTGGGCGCGACGCTTGGCACGGTCGCGGTTATGACGGGCCAGTGGCTCTTGCTGCCGATTATCGCGATCGTGCCCGTCATGGAGATCGTAAGCGTGATCTTGCAGGTGGCTTCCGCCAAGTTGAGCCGGCGCTTTTATGGCGTGGATATCCGGCCCTTTCGCCGCACGCCAATACATCATCACTTTGAATTGGGCGGCTGGAGCGAGACGCAAATCGTTCAGCGCTTTTGGCTGATCAGCATTCTTTGCGCGTTCATCGGCGTGGCTTTGGCGCTGCTGGGGCAGCGCGCGCTCGGGCCGCTTTGACGCGCGCTCTGCCACATTTGGTTCAGGATTGCCTCGAGAAATGCCAGCACGAGACTACCTGTCCGGTAAACGGATTGTCATATTCGGCTTTGGGCGGCAAGGAAGGGCTTTGGCGCGCTGGTTGCCAACCATCGGCGCCGAAGTTGTGGTCACAGACAGCCGCGGCGCGAAAGAGCTGGGCATCCGCCGCTCGCAATATCCCGGGGCGCGTTTCTTCCTGCGCGGGCATCCGGAAGAAGTATTGATCGGCGCGAAAGCCATTTGTATTTCCGGCGGGGTGCCGCTGGACCTGCCGATATTTGAGCTGGCGCGCAGGCGCAAGATCCCTTTTACCAACGACGCGCAATTGTTCCTCGAGCGCTGCCCGGCGCCCGTCATTGGCATTACCGGCAGCGCCGGGAAGACAACAACCGCCGCCTTGGCGGCAAAGATACTGGGGGCAGCCGGCTACAGGGTCTGGCTGGGGGGCAATATCGGAAATCCGCTTATTGAAGACCTTCCGAAAATCACGAAAGATGATGTGGTTGTCATGGAGCTTTCCAGCTTTCAACTAGAATTGATGAGCAGCAGCCCGCAAGTCGCTGCCGTACTCAACTTGACGCCCAATCATCTTGACCGGCACGGCACGCTGGAGCGTTATGCCGCCGCCAAAGCCAACATCATCCGATACCAGAAGCAAACAGAGGTCGCGGTACTGGGCTGGGATGACCCCGGCAGCCGCGCGCTGGAGCAGCTTGTTCGCGGCGAATTGTCGGCTTTCAGCGCCTATGACCTGGTACCCGATGGCGCGTTTTTATTGGGCAATCGCGTTTTTGTGGCAGGATCCGCCAGTTACGATTCGACGCCGCATGTTGTCTGCCCGCGGGACGAGATTCCCCTGCGCGGCGATCATAATGTGGCGAATGTCCTGGCGGCTTGCGCGATAAGCGGTTCGATGGGATTGGCCATCGATCGTCCCGGCGTCATGCCCGAGGCGATGCGCGAGGCGATACGCGCCTTTCGCCCGGTGGCGCATCGCCTGGAGACGGTGCGCCGAATCGCCGGAGTCACATACGTGAATGACAGTATCGCTACCGCGCCGGAACGCCTGATTGCCGCTTTGCAAAGCTACGACGAACCGCTGATATTGCTGATCGGCGGCGCGGACAAAGACTTGCCCTGGGAAGTCGCGCTTCAGTTGGCGCTGGCAAAGGCGCGCCATGTCATCATCTTCGGCAAGGAGGGCGAGAAGCAGGTCGCCACCAAGGTCATGAAGCTGCTTTCGCTGATGACTGTCCGCGACGATCAGGTATCGCGGGCGCAGACGCTGGAAGAAGCCGTAGATCGCGCATCTCAAGCCGCGCAAGATGGCGATGTGGTGCTTCTGTCGCCCGGCGGAACGAGCTACGATGCCTATGCCGACTTTGCCGAGCGCGGAGATCACTTTCGCCAATTGGTATCTGCACTATAATGGATTTGCAAATGCAGGCGGACAAAGAGCGAGTCCTATGACGGAACAAGCTATTCACAGCAATACCGGGCTTCGTCGGTTTCGGCGGCGGTTGGGGCGCAGCCCCGGCTTGACGATTGTCGGCGATGACAGCGCGCGCCCGCTGGCGCCGGTTAAGCGCAGTTTTTTCGCAACGCTGGACAAGCCGCTGCTGGCCATCGTCATCCTGCTTTTGATAGTCGGCTCGCTCATGGTTTACAGTTCCACGTTTGACTGGAGCAATGATACCTACGGGACGGCGACGGGCTTCTTCGTGGAGGAGCACCTGCGCAACGTTTTCTTTTCCAGCATGATGCTCATACTCTTCGCGGCAGTTGACTATCGGTTTTGGAAACGTTTCTCGGTCTGGCTGCTGCTCTTCACCATCGGCGCTCTGATCGCTGTGCTGCTGGTGGGCGATGACAAGTTTGGCGCTCGTCGTTCCCTGGTGGGGGGGCGCTTTCAGCCGGGCGAACTGGCCGAATTCACCGTCGTCGTATATTTGGCGGCTTGGCTCGGTTCAAAGAATGCGCGGGTCGGCAGTTTTTTCTTTGGTTTCCTGCCATTCATCATGGTCGTTGGCGTCATTGCCTTCTTGATTACGCAACAGCCGGATCTGAGTTCGGCGGCAATCGTGGCCTTGACGGCCGGCATCATGTTTTTTGTCGCTGGGGCGAACCTGCTCCATATCATAGCCATGGGCGGGCTGCTTGGCGCTGTGGCTTATGTGTTGGTCGCGGGGCTGGGCTACGCGCAGAACCGAATTATCGACTTCCTGGCGGGGCTCAACGATCTGACCTTGACAAACTACCATACCCAACAGGCGATCGCCGCGTTCATGAAGGGCGGCTGGACTGGCGTGGGATTGGGACAATCGGCGCAGAAATTCGGCGCTTTGCCGGCGCCGCATACCGATAGCATTTTTGCGGTCATCGGCGAGGAGTTTGGCGTCTTGGGCGCCGCAGTCGTCGTTGCGCTTTACGTTGCCTTGGCCATACGGGGATTCCGGATGGCGCGGCATGCGCGCGATACCTTTGGTTCGCTGCTATGCGTCGGCTTCACATCGTGGGTGATCGTCCAGGCATTGCTGAACATCGCGGTGATGACCAACGCCGTACCGTCCACGGGCGTGCCCCTGCCCTTTATCAGCTTCGGCGGCTCTTCATTGATGGTGGTGATGATCGGCATCGGCTTAATGTTGAGCGTACAGCGAGTGGCATTGCGGCGGAAGCGCGCTTCCGAACGGAGAAACGAGTTTGCGAATACTGATCGGGGCTGGGGGAACCGGCGGCCACGTCTATCCCGCGCTGGCAACCGCCCAGGCGCTATTAGCCGACGGCAATAGCCAACATCAACTTTTCTTTGTCGGCGCGGCGGGCGGTATGGAAGGCAAGCTGGTGCAGGAGTCGGGAATCCCTTTTGCGGCTTACCACGAGGTTCAAGCCGGACCCTTACACGGCGTTGATTTATTTACAATCGTTTCCAGCGCCGCAAAACTGAGCCTGGGCAGCCTGCAAGCCTTCAACAGAGTGCGTAGCCTGCGTCCAGGCGTCGCGCTCTTGACAGGCGGCTGGGCGAACTTGCCGTTGGCGCTCGCGGCGCGTATGCTCCGCATCCCGATCGTCATCTATTTGCCCGATATCGAACCTGGATTGACCATCAGGGCTTTGCAGCGCTTCGCAGCGCGGATCGCGACCACGGTCAGCGAATCCGCCCAATATTTTCCCGCGGGGAAGACGGTCGTTACCGGCTATCCGCTGCAGGACAATCGCTTGCAGGCGACGCGGGAAGGCGCGATAAAGCGCTTCCGGCTGGATCCCTCCCGCAAAACGCTACTGGTTTTCGGGGGCAGCCGCGGCGCTCGCAACATCAATATCGCGCTTGGCGACTGCCTGCCCCGGCTGCTGGACGAAGGGTTGCAGATCATTCACATCACTGGCGATTTTGATTGGGAGCGGAGCCAGTCCCAAGTGGCGGCTTATGGGCGGCGCCCGCAGTATCGCCCCTTCCCTTATCTGCATGAGGATATGGGATTGGCGTTTGCAGCCGCGGACCTGGCGGTCTGTCGAGCGGGCGCGAGCGCCCTGGCGGAATTGCCGCTATTTGCTTTGCCCGCTATCCTCGTCCCCTATCCCTATGCCTGGCGCTACCAAAGCGTCAACGCGGATTATCTGAGCGATCGCGGCGCGGCGCTGCGCCTGAACGACGAGGACATGGCAGCATCATTATGCGACAGGATCATATCGCTAATCCGGGATGACGCGCGTTTACAGGAGATGCGGGCGAGCTCGCGCGCCTTGGCGAACGCGGATGGCGCGCGTCGCCTGGCGGACTTGCTAATTGAAGTCGGTGGTGCTTGAAATGTTGGAGTTAGTCGCGTTGATGTGGGTCTTTGTCGCCTGTTTCGCCGTCGTCGGCGCCCAACGAGGCTGGACCAAAGAGATCATCGCCATGGCCGGCATCACTTTGGGGCTCTTTGCGCTTCATCAATTCGATGCCGCCTTGCGCCAGCAACTTCTGGCGCCCTTTGCAGCCGGGCAAAAGTTCATCTTCCAGGTCGGCATCTTTTTGCTCATAGCCTTCTTCGCTTATCAAACGCGAGCGTTGATCGGCAGCGAGGCCCGCGAAGCGACCGGCGGCGAAGGGCGAGACCCGGCTCAGTCCAAAGTGCTGGGCGGCATTGTTGGCGCTGCCAACGGCTATCTTGTCAGCGGCTCAATCTGGTACTTCATGCATATCAACGATTATCCCTTATCCCCGTATCTTGAAGCGCCGGCAGATGGCTCGCTCAGCTCTCACTCGATCGCGAATTTGCCGCTCTATGTCCTGGCGGGCGGGCCCGGCTCCTCGGGCGACCTGCTTTCCTTGATGGTCATCGTCCTATTTGTGGTGGTGCTGGTCCTGATTTGACGCTGAATTTACTGGAGACGGTACGAGTTTCCGCTTTTCCTGTGCCTGAAATGGGCCAGAGATGGGATAAAGCAACGTGATTAGTTTCACATCGTTAATGTGGGGGACGGCGATCTTCTTCGCCCTGGTCGGCGCGCTGCAGGGATGGCAACGCCAACTGATCGGCACAACGGCTATGCTGCTGGGATTTTTTGCCATTTTGCAATTTGACAGCCTGCTGCGCGGCAGCCTGTATTTGCTTCTGACGAATGGACAGATCTTCCTGTTGCAGCTTTGCGTCTTTTCGGCGATTGTCCTATTCGCTTACCGCAACCAGGCAGTCATTAATCCCGAAAGCAGGATCGGCCGCATTCGCAAGGGATTGCTGGGCGCGGCAGCCGGTTGCGTCAATGGCTATTTCCTGGCTGGGTCCGTCTGGTATTTTCTCGATATCAACCGCTATCCGTTTCCGCAGCTTTTGTCAGCGCCCGCGGAAGGCAGCGCGAGCTATCTAGGTGTGGGATCCATGCCGGCGATCTTATTGGGCGGGGGCTTGACCGGCAGCGGAGATCTCTTGGCTCTGGCCATCCTGGTTCTGCTCGCGATTGTCATACTAATTGTGTGACCTGGCTATCAGCTGCCCATGCCATAGCAGAAATCTTTCCGGCAGTCACTCGCTTGGACAGGCCGTGGCGAAGGCAGAAGCGCTTAACGATTATTTCCAAAAAGCAGGACTGTGGCGACTCATGCTCAAATTGAGGCCCGGGCAGCACATACATCTTATTGGCATCGGTGGCGCGGGTTTGTCCGCCATTGCGCGCATTCTCCTGCAGCGCGGCTTTATCGTCAGCGGTTCAGATCTTCGTCCCAGCGGAATCACCGCTGCTTTGCAGGACGAAGGCGCCCGCGTTTATCGCGGTCATCATGCCGATTTTGTCGACGGCGCCGATTTGGTGCTGATGTCTTCGGCGGTCGCGGCGGAGCATGCCGAGGCGCGCGCCGCCCGGTCAAAGGGCATACCGATTGTCAAGCGAAACCAGTTCATGGCGCCGCTCCTGGAAGGGCATCGGACGATTGCCGTGGCTGGCACGCATGGGAAAACCACAACCACCGCGATGATCGCGCATATCCTGCGGCAGGCTGGCGAGGATCCCAGTTATATCGTCGGTGGAACCATGGGCAATACCGGCACGAACGCGGGCGTCGGCGCGGGACAAATTTTCGTGATCGAAGCCGACGAATATGACAATATGTTCCATGGGCTGCGGCCGCAGATCGCGGTGGTCACAAACGTCGAGCATGACCATCCCGACTATTTTGCGACGGCGGAGGACCAGTTCAGCGCCTTCGCCAAATTCGCCGAGCTTGTACCCGCCTCCGGCGCGCTGGTGGCTTGCAGCGATGACAGCGGCGCCCTCAACCTGTTGAATATGCGCAAAGAGCGGGGGCTTTCCGCAGCCAGCTATGCCATCGACGATGCCAGCGCCGATTGGCGCGCGACCGAGCTCCTTTTTTCTGAAAATGAGACCCGCGCCCGCATCTTTAGACATGGCATTTTTCTGGGCAGCCTGGTTCTGGGGCTTCCGGGCGCCCACAATGTTCTCAATGCGCTGGCAGCCGCGATCGTCGCGGAACTGCAAGGCGTCGGTTTTGAAGAGAGCGCGGCCGCCCTGGCCAGCTTCAAAGGCGCTGAACGGCGCTTTGAGATACGCGGGATTCGGGATGATGTGATCATAGTCGACGATTACGCGCATCATCCCACCGAGATCAGGGTCAACATCCAGGCCGCCCGCGCGCGTTATCCGCGACACCGGATCTGGGTGATTTGGCAGCCGCATACCTTCAGCCGGACGCGCGAATTCTGGTCGGATTTCCTTTCCGCTTTTGACGCGGCCGATCACGTATTGATCACACCGATATACGCCGCGCGCGAGGACCCGATCCCGGGCATCTCCAGCCCGATGCTGGTCGAATCCATGGCAGCACATCCCAGCGCGCGCTTTGCGCCCGACTTTGAGGACGCCGTCGCCTGCCTGCGCCGGGATATCGCCGGCCCGACAGTGGCGCTCATTTGCAGCGCCGGAGACGCGAACCGTATAGCCGATCTCTATCTTGAAGCCGACGATCGACAGATATGACCGCGCCCGCCCCGCCCTTCCCGCAGCAAGTTCTGCGTCATCAGCCGCTGGCGAGATTCACCGCCGCTCGATTGGGCGGGCCCGCGGATTATCTCTATATCGCCAAAGATCCTGGTTTCCACGAGACCCTCGCCGTCTTGCGGACAGCCTGGTCATACAGCTTGCCGGTGACTGTCATCGGCGGCGGCGCCAATGTGCTGGTTGCCGACAAGGGCATCCGCGGACTGACGATTGTCAACCGCGCCACGCAGATCTCCCACCAGGCATGTGGCGATGACATATTTGTTTCCGCAAGCAGCGGCGCCAATTTGATTCGTCTGGTCCGCTATTGCCAGGAACGCGGCTTTGAAGGCATGGAATGGGCAATTGCCGTACCCGGAACAGTGGGCGGAGCAGTCGTCAACAATGCCGGCGCGCACGGGGGCGACATGGCGAGCGCCCTTCGCAAAGCCCTGATATTTGAATCGGAGCAGGGCGAAACCTGGTATGACCTGGAAGATCTAAACTACGCCTACCGATACTCGGCGCTCAAGGCGTGCGCCGAGGCGAGATTTTTTGTCATGAAGGCGGTTTTTCAGCTGAAAAGGGCGCAGCCGGATGCTATACTGCGGCGGATGAACCAGTTCAGTGACTATCGACGCCGTACACAGCCGCCGGGCGCCAGCCTCGGCAGCATCTTTAAGAACCCGCCGGGCGATTATGCCGGGCGCTTAATTGAGGCTACCGATCTCAAGGGCTTGCGCATCGGGGATGTGCAAGTGTCCCCGGTCCATGCCAACTTCTTTGTCAACATAGGCGAAAATGCGACCGCCAGCGATTACTGCCGTCTTATCGAAGCGGTGCGCCGACGGGTCGAAGACAAGTTTGGAACGCAATTAGAGCTCGAGATTCAGACGCTCGGCGAATGGGCTTGAGATTGCCCGTCTCTTTGATTGCGCCCAATTTCGAGCAATAGTAAACTAAGTGCGAGCCAAGTCGCGATGAGAGTCAAGCATACTCGGAAGATCGTCGGTGGTCAGTCACGTTCAAATTCGCAAAAGGCAGCCCGATCGCAGGCCAGGAGTACTTCATCACGCGCCAGCGGGCGCCAAGCCAGAGCGACAGACCGCTATACGGAACGAACGAGGGCAGACGCATTTGCGCTGGCGCATCACGAGCGGCGTCCTTTTCGTGATTTTTGGCCTCATTTTGGTGCTGTTCTTTTCCAGCGACTTGTTTTATGTGCGTTCTGTGCAGGTTCGAGGCAACGATTTTTTGGCGCCCGAGGAGGTGTTCGCCTTTTCCAGCATCGCCGATTTTCACATGTTTTGGCTGGATCCCGAAGAGATTCGCCGCAACGTACTGCGCTCTTCGTCCATTGCTGATGTGACCGTGGAGCTGGGTTGGCCCCCCAACCTGATCACGATGTTGGTGCAAGAGCGTCAACCCGCCATCATCTGGTCGGAAGCGGGAAATGAAACCTGGATTGATATCCAGGGACGAATCATGCCTGCGCGAGCCGCTATGCCGGATGTGATACGAGTCAACGTGGCGGTCGACGCCTTCCAGGGACCCGCCGCTACACTGACGGATCTTAAGAAACTGGACAAGGACGTCGTACTGGGCGCATTGCGCTTGCAGGAGTTCCTGCCGCCCGGCGCCGATCTGGACTACGACCCGATCAATGGATTGGGCTGGACGAACGAGCAAGGTTGGCAGATCTGGATGGGAATTGATTCAAGCGCGGGCATGAGCAGGAAAATCAACGAATATCAGGCGTATGTGAACAACCTGAACAGCCGAGGCATAGAGATTACCGAATTGAACATCGCGAATCCTGATGCGCCTTTTTACAAGATTTTATGGGGGCGTTAAATCCTTATGGGTGACCTGGTAGTAGGAATTGACGTAGGTACGCACAAGATCTGTACGCTGGTCGGCGAAGTACGCCCGGAGGATATTTACGTCGTCGGTTTGGGTATTGAACCCAGCGCTGGTATGAAGAAGGGTGTGGTCAACGATGTCAACGCCTTGTCCGCGGCCATTGGCAAGTCCATTCGCAAAGCGGAAAAGTCGAGCGGATACGATATCAACCGCGCTTTTGTCAGTGTAGCCGGCAGTCATATTTCCTCATTGACCAGCCGCGGCATCACCACGATTGTCGGTCCGCGCAGCGTGCAAGCGGAAGATCTTGAAAAAGCGATGGCGGTTGCGCGGGGCATCGCCATCCCGCACAATCGCGAAGTGCTGCATGTGGTTCCGCGTAGTTACACGCTGGATGGCCAGGAAGGCATTCGCAGCCCTATCGGCATGCACTGCTTCCGCCTCGAGGTTGACGCGCATATCATTACCGCTTCCACCACGAGCTTGGCCAACCTGGAAGACGCCGTGGAAACAGCGGGCGTTTTAGTCGATCGTTTCATCCTGAATCCGCTGGCGGCGGGCGATGCCGTGCTGACGAGCCACGAACGCGATATGGGCGCGGTGATTATCGACATTGGAGGCGGGACTACCGATCTCGCGATCTTCATTGACGGTACGGTTTGGCATACCGCCATCATTCCTGTCGGCGGCAATCACGTGACGCAGGACATCACTTACTGGATGCGCGTGCCCTTCGAGCTGGCGGAACAAGTGAAGATGCAGCGGGGCCACGCGGATATGGATGCCGTCGCGGAAAGCGAAGTCTTCCCGGTGGAGCCCTTCGGCGGCGACATCTTGCAGGTGAAGCGCCGCGACCTGGCGATGGTGGTTGAAGCGCGCTTTGAAGAGATCTTTGATCTGGCTGAAAAAGAGATCAAACGCTCCGGTTATGCCGGTCTATTACGGGCCGGGGCCGTGATCACCGGCGGCAGTTCGCAACTGCCGGGCTACCGCGAACTCGCCTCGCGGATACTCAACGTACCGGTTCGTTTGGCGCAACCGGAGAAGATCACGGGGATCGCCGACACGCTCAAGAATCCCTCCTACAGCACCAGCGTCGGTTTGCTGCGTCTGGGCTTGGAAATGGACAGCATGACAGAATCGGAAATCAACGATAATACCGGCTTGCCGGTGTCTCGCTGGGGGCGGGTAATGAACGACTTTTTGCGTCGTTTTTTGCCCCAGGACGACTGAGAAAAAATCGCGGCATTTCATTTCAATTATTGCTTCAATTTTGATTTGCGCCCGTTTTGAATGGGCGTACAATAAAGGGCAGTATTCTGGCATTAGCGTTGATTAAACGCGTTGATTTCAAAGGAAAGTCACAATGGTCAACGATCTGATAACGGGTGAAAATTTCGCGCAGATAAAAGTCGTTGGTGTCGGCGGCGGCGGCGGCAACGCCGTGAATCGCATGATCAACGAGGGTCTGGGGGGCGTCGAATTCATCGCGGTCAACACGGACAACCAAGCCTTGATGCTTTCCAAAGCCAAAACGCGGGTGCGTATTGGGGACAAATTGACGCGCGGACTGGGGGCCGGCGGCAATCCAGAAATCGGACGAAAAGCGGCTGAAGAGAGTTCGGAAGACCTGCTCGAGGTTTTGCGCGGTTCCGATATGATCTTTGTCGCCTGCGGCATGGGCGGCGGCACGGGCACCGGAGCCTCGCCAGTGATCGCGCAGATCGCCAAAGAGTTGGGCGCTTTGACCATCGGAGTCGTGACCCGTCCCTTTACCTTTGAAGGGACGCGCCGCGCTCAGCTTGCCAAAACCGGTATTGAAGGGTTGAAGAGCCAGGTAGATACCCTGATCGTTATCCCCAACGATCGCCTCCTGCAGATGGCGGACAAGCGTTCCACCCTTCAGCAGGCTTTCTCGCTAGCCGATGATGTTTTGCGTCAAGGCATCCAGGGCATATCCGAGTTGATCACCGTACCCGGTTTGATCAATCTCGATTTTGCCGATGTCCGTACGATTATGTCCGAAGGCGGCGCAGCGCTGATGGCGGTGGGCCGCGCGGCCGGCGACGACCGGGCGCGCGCGGCGGCGGAACAGGCGATCACCAGCGGCTTGCTGGACGTCACGATCGACGGCGCGCGCGGCATCCTGTTCTCGATCACCGGCGGCAGCGACCTGACACTGTTCGAAGTCAACGAAGCGGCCGCTATCATCAAGGACAGCGCGCATCAGGAATGTAACCTGATCTTTGGCGCCCACATTGACGAGAGTATGGGCGATGAGGTCCACATCACCGTGATCGCGACCGGGTTTGAGCGGAGCCGGCTCGAGGCCAGCATGAAAGAAGCGGGCACGCTGCCGATCCGCCAGCCGACGCCGGCGCCGCATCCAACGCCGGTGCAGCGACCCATATACGAGGATGTCGAAATCGAGACCCCTTCGCCTGGAGGGTCAGTGTCCAGTGGCGGCGGATCATCCTTCCAGCGCCAACAGATGGGACCCGCGTCGGCGCCGCAAGAAGATCCGCGCACTTACGAGAACATCGACCCGAAAAATACCGATTTGCCGGCCTTCTTGCGCAAGAGAAATCGCAGAGAGTAAGTACAGCGCAACCAAAACGAATCAAGAGTGGGCATTTTAGCCCACTTTTTGATTTCGGGGACTTTGGGAATCCGGATATTCCACGCTCTGGCGCGCAGCGCTCCCCGCGTCTCACTCGCCGCGTTTATACGGGCAATTCTCGTAATAACATGTCATAGAGCGAGGGCAATTTTCGCCTCAATCCCGCATGATATACTTCCAGCTATACTGTTGTGTTTTTCGAACAAAAGCCACGTCGTTTGATATTGCAAGGGTTTCTCGAAATGCAGGTCGATTTGCAGGAAATCCGAGCCATTTTTCTGTCGTTTCTGTTCGACAATCAATGCCTTCCGTGTTATAAAAGAAGCGTCCTTTTCACTACAAATTGCCCGTACCGAAGCGCCTCTGAGGCTCGCATCGCGTCAGCGATTGATGTGATACGAGGCGCGAAAGTCATGGAATCCTCAAGCCTTGTTTTGACCGATTCCCTTATAGGAAAGCCTTCTCATGATCCAGACTCAGTCCACACGAAGCGCCTTGCACGAACTTGGATACAAGATATTCCTGGATCGTTACGCGCAGAAAGACATGACCCGCAGGTCCCTGACCGTTGGCGATAAGGTGATCGTGGTCGTCAATGCCAAAACGGGCCAGCGCGAAATAGGCACGGTGACCGAGATAAACCTGTCGCAAGTGACTGTCGCGCTGCTCGATGGCGAGGTGGTGACGCGCGACCTGGAACATGTCGACAAACCGCTCGAAACCGAGCCGGCGCAAATGATGGACCGGGTGGCGCGCGGCGTGGCCGCGGCCGAAGCCAACCTGGCCAAACAGGCTGAATGGTCGGAGAAGTTTCGCTGGCTGCTGGACGACTGGAAGTTCGTGCCCGGGGGACGTATCCTCACTGCAGCTGGCACTGACCAGGATCTGACCTACTACAACTGCTACGTCATTCCGTCGCCTGACGATTCCCGCGAAGGGATCATGACGACGCTGACCCAAATGACCGAGATCATGTCTCGTGGGGGAGGCGTCGGCATTAATTTGTCGACCTTGCGTCCGCGTCATTCGTATGTCAAGGGGGTTAACGGCCGGTCCAGCGGCGCGGTGTCCTGGGGCGCTTTGTACAGCTTTGTCACCGGCCTCATTGAGCAAGGCGGCAGCCGCCGCGGCGCGCTGATGCTGATCCTGAACGACTGGCATCCCGATATCTTCAACTTTATCAACAGCAAGCGTCAAGCTGGCCAGATCACCAACGCCAATATCAGCGTCGGCGTCTCCGACCGCTTGATGGAAGCCGTTGCCGCGGACGACGACTGGCCCCTCATCTTCCCGGACGCGCGCGATCCCGATTACGACGCGTTTTGGGATGGCGATCTCAACACCTGGATCGCGTCCGGGCGCAAGGTCATTCAATACAAAACAGTCAAAGCGCGCGAGCTCTGGCATGCGATCATCGAGAGCGCCTGGGCGAGCGCGGAACCGGGGATTTGGTTTAACGAGCGCAGCAACAAGATGGCGAATAGCTGGTATTTCAATCCCTTGATTTCGACCAATCCCTGTGGCGAGCAGCCGCTGGGCGCCTTTTCAGTTTGTAACCTGGGCGCGATCAACTTGTCGCGCTTCTACGACGAGAACAATCGCGATGTGGCCTGGGACGATTTACGCAAGACAGTCGCGTATTCGACGCGCTTCCTGGACAATGTCATCGACACGACGCCCTATTTCTTCGAAGAAAACGAAGCCGTGCAAATGGCGGAACGGCGCGTGGGCTTGGGAACAATGGGCATCGCCGAACTGATGCTCAAGCTCGGCGTGCGTTATGGCAGCGACGAGTCGGTGGAATTGATCGACCAAATCTACAAAACAATAGCCATCACCGCCTATGAAACATCGAGCGATTTGGCGCTGGAGAAAGGCGCCTTCGCCCAATTCGATGCCGAGAAGTTCATCGAAAGCGGCTATATGCAGACCATGCCGGAGAATCTGCGGCAGAAAATCCGTCGCGACGGCATCCGCAATGTCACCCTGCTCACACAAGCGCCAACCGGCACGACGGGCACCATGGTCAATACCTCGACCGGCGTGGAGCCGTTTTTCTCCTGGGTTTACTACCGCAAGAGCCGCCTGGGCTTGCACGAAGAAAAGGCGCCGATTGTCAAGGATTGGTACGATGCCCACCCCGACGCCAAGGAGTTGCCGGACTACTTCGTCACCGCCATGGACCTGTCGCCGGAAGAGCATGTCAAGGTGCAGGGCGCTTTCCAGCGCTGGATTGACAGCGCCATCAGCAAGACTTGCAACGTGCCCAAGGAGTACACCGTGGAGCAGGTCAGCGACCTCTATCGCAAAATGTATGAGCTGGGCTGCAAGGGCGGCACGATCTATCGCGATGGCAGCCGAGACGAACAGGTATTGATGCTCAAGGGCGACGAACGCGCCGAGAAGGAAATGGAAGACTTGAAGCCCGCGGCCAAGGCGGAGCCCGGCGACGAAGCCGAGGCGGCCTCCACGCCGCACCGCGTCTATCCGCGTCCGGATAGCCTTCAGGGATTGACGGTCAAGACGCAGACGCCCTTTGGCAAAGCCTACATCACCATCAACCGCGACGAGCGCGGCAATCCCTTCGAGGTATTCATCGCCATCGGCAAAGCCGGTACGGACATCCAGGCTGATGCCGAGAGTCTGGGCAGGATGATCTCGCTGCAGCTGCGCACCACCGCCCCACAGAACCGGCGCGAGATGCTGCGGCTGATCATTGAGCAGTTGCAAGATATCGGCGGGGCGCGTCCCATTGGTTTTGGTCCCAAGCGCGTGCTTTCGCTGCCCGATGCCGTGGCGCGGGTCCTGCAGATAGAGTTCTTCCCGGAAGACCAGCCCCTGCAACTGGACCTGCCCATAGAGGACGATGAGGCATCGGGAAACACCGCTGACAATCTGGCCGCCAACAGCGCCATCTCCGGCGCCGATATCTGCCCCGAATGCGGGACGACATCGCTGATCCGGGCGGAGAGTTGCCGCAGGTGCCTCACTTGCGGCTACAGCGAGTGCTAGCATTCGCTCGAAAATAAACGACCGTAGCGACAAAACATGAACAACCGACTCTACTACGGCGACAATCTCGAGATTCTGCGCAGCCGCGAGTGTTTCCCCGACGCATGCGTCGACCTCATCTATCTCGACCCGCCCTTCAACAGCAACCGCAATTACAACGTGCTTTTTCGCTCGGAGAGCGGCGCCGACAGCGAAGCGCAGATCACCGCTTTCGAGGACACCTGGCACTGGGGCGAAACCGCCGAAGAGACCTACCGCGACCTCATCCTCGGCGCGCCAGCCAAGGTGTCGATGGCGATTGAAGCGCTGCTGAATCTGATTGACCGCAACCAAATGATGGCTTATCTGGTGATGATGGCGGCGCGCCTGGTCGAGCTGGACCGGGTGCTGAAGCCGACGGGCAGCCTGTATCTGCATTGCGACCCGACAGCCAGTCATTACTTGAAGATATTGCTGGACGCGATTTTTGACGCGCGGAACTTCAAAAATGAATTGATTTGGAAGCGCACATCGGCGCACAATGACGCCAGGCGATTCGGGAAAATCCACGACGTTATCCTCTTCTATTCGAAATCCGAATATCCAAAATGGAACAACATCTATCAGCCCTATGATGAAGAGTACGTAAAACAATATTATCGTTATCAGGATGATGATGGCCGACGCTGGATGTCCGGAGACTTAAGCGCATCCGGATTGTCTGGCGGCGGGTATGAATACGAATGGAATGGCGTTGTTAGGGTATGGCGATGCCCAATCGAAACAATGCAGCAGCTAGAAAGCGAAAATCGCATCTTCTACACTCAAAATGGCATAGCTCGAATTAAACGATACTTGGACGAGTCCGAAGGTCAATTAACAAACGATTTGTGGACTGACATCGAAGCTTTGCGCTCCTGGCACAAAGAACGCCTGGGCTATCCCACACAGAAGCCGGAAGCCCTGCTGGAGCGCATCATACTCGCTTCGTCCAACGAAGGCGACGTTGTTCTTGATCCTTTCTGCGGCTGTGGCACGTCTATCGCCGCCGCGCACAAACTCAAACGCAACTGGATCGGCATCGACATCACCCACCTGAGCATCGCCCTGCAGAAATACCGCCTGGGTGATATGTTCGAGTTAGTCTCCGGGCGGGATTACACCGTCATCGGCGAACCTCGCGCAATCGAAGGCGCGCGGGAATTAGCGCGGGATTCCGCTAACGAAGGCCGCTACCAATTCGAGTGGTGGGCGCTTTCGCTGGTAGGCGCGAAACCGGTCGGCGGCCGGGCAGGCTCGCGCAGGGGCAAAAAAGGCGCTGATAAAGGCATTGACGGCATTATCAATTTCTTCGAGCAGGATGAAAAAGGAAAAGCTAAAGCGCGTACAGTCATCGTGCAAGTCAAATCGGGAAAAGTAAGCGTGAGGGATATCCGCGAGCTGAAAAGTACAGTCGAGAGTGAGAACGCAGCGATCGGCCTTCTCATCACTTTGGAATTGCCCACGCAGAACATGCTTAAAGAGGGTCTGGAGGCGGGATATTACGAATCGGACTTCTGGCAGCGCCGCTATCGCCGCTTGCAAGTTCTGACAGTGGGCGACTTGTTTGAAGGGGCGTCGCTAGATATGCCGCCGCAGCATGCGACGCACCGGAAAGCGGAGCGCTATAGCCCGGGCAATGTGGATTCAGCAGGCAAGTCCCAGCAAGGTCTCCTCTGAGCCTTGGCTCAAACACGATTACCTCCAATAGCTGATATGCCTGGAAATACACATGGAAAACAGCCTAGCGGGAAAATCGGCGCTGGGGGCCGCGGCAAACTAATTCTTTTCCTTGCTTTCGCCGCGATGCTTTACGTCGCCGTATTTTTGGCCGCCATTCATATTGCTGGCAGACAAGACAGCGCGCGCCCAGCTGATGTCATCATCGTCCTGGGCGCGGGCTTGCGCCGCGACGGCAGACCGGGACCAGCCTTAACCCGGCGCAGCTTGCAAGCCGCTGATCTTTGGCGCCAGGGCATGGCGCCAACTGTCATCTGCGCCGGCGGCCAAGCCGAATCTTTCCCGCGCAGCGAAGCCGATGCCTGCCGCGAAATCCTGCGGAATCAAAGCCTGCCACCCTCCGCCATCCTGCTGGAAGACAAGAGCCGCAGCACCGAGGAGAACGCCCTCTTCAGCAGCCAGCTAATGAGGGAACGCGGATGGACGAGCGCCGTGCTGGTCAGCGACAGTTATCACATGCTGCGCGCCAGCTGGCTGTTCACTCAGCAAGACGTCGAAGCTTATGCCAGTCCCGTTCCGGCCGAGCGCATTCATCATCCGCAGACCTATCCTCATTCGCTGCTGCGGGAGTTTCTGGCTTTCCACTGGCAGGTCCTCAAGGAAGCGCTCAACTTGCCTGTCACGCATTTGAGCGGGCTATAGCGCTTACTCGGCAAGGTCCGCACGCAGATCGCAGCATGGGTTTATAATTTCAGATAGATGGCGGCTGCCGACGCCCCGCAAAATCGGGCGAATTCATATTACATTTCGACTGTTGCCTACGGTTGGAGAGGAACACGGGCATGCGCGCTTTGCCTCGAAAGATCTGTTGCCTTGCGATAACCATCGCTGCTCTGCTTTGGAGCGTTTCCAGCGCGTCAACTGTCGACGACTGGTACACGGTTCAAACGGGCGACAGTATCGAATCCATCGCGGCGCATTTTCAAGTGTCGGTAGAGGCGCTGCTGGAACACAACAATCTGAGCGACGGCGAGTTCCTGGCGCGTGGGCGGATACTGCGCATTCCCCCGCCAGAGATCCAACTACTCAGCTATCAAGTAGGACCGGACGATAGTATTCCAGCGATCGCCGCTCGTTTTGGCGTCACCGCAGCTGACTTGATGAGGGTGAACAATATCCAACAAGAGAGACATCTCATCCCAGGGCAAACGCTTTATCTGCCGGGAGACGCGCGGGACGGTTTCGAGGGCAGTCATGTCGTTCAGCCGGGCGAAGCGCTAAACAAGATCGCCGGGAGCTATGGACTGGATTGGAGGACGCTGGCAAGGGTCAACAATCTCAGCAATCCGAACCGGATCTACGCCGGTCAGGTCCTAAAAGTACCCGCATTTGAGGACCCAGCCGTCGATACGGCGATTCCCGAAGTTGCGACTGCGATAGCTGCGCCCACAACAGCGCCACCCCTTGTTCCGACTCCCATGCGGGGTTTTTCCAATTTGCTTTATCGCATAGTCGTCGCTCAGCCGGGCGACACGATCGAAGGCTTGGCGCAGCGCTACGCCGTGCCTTTGCAAGAACTCTTGGACTTGAACCACCTACGAGGCGAGAGTCGCTTGTACGCCGGCGAGATCATCGTACTCCCGCTGGCAACGGGCTTGAGCGGGGGTCCCCGCGACCTGCCGGCTGACGCGCAGAGTCACGTTGTGCGCCGCGGCGAGACTTTGGGGAGCATCGCCAACCTGTACGGGCGCGACATCTGGGATATTGCCGCTGCCAATGGCTTGCTAAACCCCAACCTCATTTATGTCGGGCAAGTTTTGATTATCCAATAAGGAGTGATGCCATGTCGAATTACATCTGCATCGGCGTGCCCTACTATCTGGGCGAAAAGAGAGGCGATCGCAGCGAAGTCCAGGCGCTGCGCGCGGCGGGCGCCGCTGATGAACTGGGCGCGGATTGGGTGAACATTCAGCCCGATTTTGAAGCGTCTGAGGACCCGGTTGTGGCTGTCAATCGCGCGCTTGCGGATACCATCAAAGCCTTTCCGGACAAGGTCCCGGTCGTATTCGCCAACGACTGCACAAGTTGCCTGGGCATGGTCAAGGGTCTGGAAAGACGCGCGCCAGCCGTTCTCTGGTATGACGCGCATGGCGACTTCAATACGCCGGAAACGACGCCCAGCGGCTTCCTCGGCGGCATGCCTCTGGCGGCGCTGGTCGGGCGCGGCAATCAAGATCTGATGCGGGGCATCGACCTGGCGCCAATCGCCGAATCCGATGTGATTGTTAGCGACGCGCGCAATCTCGATCCCGAAGAAGAGATCATGCTGCGCGGAAGCCAAGTGACGATTTACGAGAGCTTGGACGCGCTCAATCAAGCGGCGCTGCCTCAAAAGCCACTATACATCCACTTCGACACCGATGTCGTCGATCCCGAAGACATGCCCGCTATGAGTTATCCCGAACCAGACGGACCTTCGTTGGGGGAAAGCATCGATTCACTCCAGCGGATTTTAGCCAAAAGCGAGGCCGCGGGCATTCTCTTCAGCCTGTGGAACGGAACGCTAAAGGGGGGCGATCGCGCGCTTGCAGCCACGCTGTCCCTTATCCGAGCCCTGCGCTGATCGCGGCTTATGACGAGATTTCGCGACCTGATCCCAATAGCGAACCACCTGCCTACGGGCCCGCTCAACGGGATTACCGACGTCCCCGGCCTCCGGGTCGGGCATGTCACAAGAAATGAAGGCGAGGGAAAGCTGGTCCCGGGCAAGGGACCCGTCCGCACGGGCCTCACTCTCGTTCTACCGCATTCCGGCAATGTGTTTCGCGAGAAGGCGCCGGCCGCGGTTTACACCATCAATGGTTACGGCAAGGCAACCGGGTTTGAGCAGATCCGCGATCTCGGCGTCATTGAAACGCCCATCTGCCTGACCAGTACGCTCAACGTAGGCAGGGTCTGGGACGGGGTCGTCAGCTATTCGATCAGGGAGAATCCCGATATTGCCATCACAACAAGCAACGTCAGTCCGGTTGTTGGGGAATGCAACGATAATTTCCTCAACGATGGCCAGGGGCGGCATATCGGCGAGGCTGACGTGCTGCGCGCAATCGACGGCGCCAGCGCGGACCCGGTAGCCGAAGGCTGCGTGGGAGCGGGCGCCGGGACACTCTGCTACGGCTTCAAAGGCGGGATCGGCACAGCCTCGCGCCTCGTGATCGACGGCGCCTATACAGTCGCCGCGCTGCTGCAGACCAACTTCGGCCAGCGCCATGAATTACAGATGCTGGGGGCGCCAATCGGGCAGCACTTCCCCCAAGATAAGTCCGATTCGCCGCCGGGCTCGGTGATGGTGGTCATCGCTACCGACGCGCCACTCGACGCCCGGCAACTTGAGCGGATGGCAAAACGCGCAGCATTCGGGCTCGGGCGTACCGGAACCATCTGCCACAGCGGCAGCGGCGACTTCGTTATCGCCTTCTCAACTTGCAACCGCCGCGTCCATGGCGCCACAGAGCTTGTGAGCGAAGTCCGCGCTATTAATGAAGAAGCGCAGTTTGCAGGCGGGTATATCATCGATCAGTTATTTCGCGCGGTGGTCGAGTGCGTCGAAGAATCCGTGTACAACGCGCTGGTCGCGGCGCAAACCACAGTTGGCAGAGACGGGAACACTTTATACGCCTTGCCGCATGACCAGCTTGTGGACTTAATGCGTCATTATCGCCGTATGAAATGAGCAAAGCATTGCGGACTCTCAATTCTGCATTGGAATCATCAATGTTGGGTTTGCCATCATCCGCAAAAGCGCATATCATGTAATAATTGCGGGATTATTTGTTCGCCGCGCGGGGGGCAGAATCAGAATTTATGTACGCCGACAACGAAATTTTATTTCCTCACTATGCCATTCCGGCTCTTCGGCACACGCGCGGCCGCAAGTGGATGGAGCTCATTGACAGGCTGTCCCGCAAAAATGAGACCAGCGTCGAGGTTATCGCCTTGATGTCCCTCATGATCGAACTCAATGGCTGCCTCGCTTGTGAAACGGACAGTTACAGGGCGATGAGAGGTTGCACAGCCTGCGCGCAACAGACCTTGCGGCGATTCAAAGGCAGTGATGAAGAACTCATAGAGATGTATGAATCGTCGCTTTCCCGCTTCCAAGCCTTGCAGTTGAGCTATGACACATAGCGTCCATGCGCGATTCTCGCCGGGTACTCATAATTGACAAGCAATTCGCGCCTGTGTTAAACTATGCCCCCGTAGTTCAATAGGCTACGAAATTTTTTTAGTTTGCCCGATTTTGCCGAAGGGAATGGTCGAGATAGCGAGTTCACCACATCGAATCAATCGAGATATTCGCGGCGTACGCGAAGTCCGGCTTATTGACGATACCAACACCAATATTGGCGTAGTCAACATTCGTTATGCGCAGGAGCGCGCGGACGAAGTAGGATTAGACTTGGTCGAGGTAGCGCCCAAGGCTCAGCCGCCGGTTTGCCGCATAATGGATTACGGTAAGTTTCAATACGAGCAACGCCGTAAAGAGCGCAAGTCCAAAAAGAACCAGGTTAAAGTCACGATCAAGGAGATACAGCTGCGACCGAAGACGGACGAGTATCACCTTCAATTCGACATCAAACGCGCGACAAAGTGGCTGCAAGAAGGGAAGAAAGTCAAGTTCCGGGTGCGGTTTCGCGGCAGAGAAATCACACATCAGCACATCGGGCGCGATCGCCTGGCGAAAATCGAAGAAGCCTTGGGTGAAGTTGGCGTCGTAGAACAGCGCCCGAATATGGAAGGCCGTGACATGCTGATGATCTTGGCGCCAAACAAGGAAAGCAAATAACACTGGAGAGCTAGCAGTGCCACGCAAGAAGAAGACGACAAAGTACAAACTCAAAACGCACAAGGCAACAGCCAAGCGCTTTCGTATGACCGGCACCGGAAAGATCGTCCGCACCAAGGGCGGCAAGAGTCATCTGCGGCGACGTTCGGCAAAGCGCGTTAAGCGGCAGTGGGACAAACGCATGGAGGTCGGTGAAGCTGCAATGCAACGCCGTATCCGCCGCCTGGCGCCCTACCTCGGCAAGTACAAGGCGAATCCGCCGGCTTAGGACCGCCGGAATACGCAAATCGGACGTCCCTGCCCTTTCATTCGCGGGACGTTTTAATTATGGAGAAGAAACATGGCAAGAACAAAAACGGGATTCGTCAGACGTAGACGACACAAGAAAGTCCTCAAGCTCACCAAAGGACAATGGGGCACGCGCAGCAAGCTATTTAAGCGCGCGAACGAGGCCATGATGCGCAGCCTGTGGTACGCCTATCGTGATAGACGACAGCGCCGCCGCCAGTTGCGCCGCCTTTGGATCCAACGCATAAACGCCGCCGCCCGTATGAACGGCATGAAGTACAGCCAGTTGATCCATGGTTTGAAGCTGGCGGGCGTTGAGCTTGATCGCAAGAGCCTGGCGCATTTGGCAGTTCATGATGCGGATACCTTCAGCAAGGTTGTGTCTGTGGCGAAGCAAAGCCTGTAGTTTTTCAATACCGGCTCAACTGCTCACGAATTTGAAAAACGCTGGACAATATATGAATTGGGAACGGTTCTTCGTTGCCCGTTATCTAACATTATCAAGCAATTAGGGAAGAAAATGAAAAGTAACGAACTCCATTATACAAGAGATAATCAAATATGTATTCGAAAGGTAACTCACATTGTTGAAAGAGAATTTGTCCCGTATTTCAACACTTCAGTGTGCATTGTTGAATACATCCAGAGAAGGTTAATGCTGTATGATTCATTAAGCTCAGTAGGAAATCGTCCCGTTAAAGTGATAGACGCGAGCAATGACGAAGATGGAATGCATGTTGTGCGTCATTGGCTGCATGAACTTGATGAAGACTGGATTACTATTTATCAACAGGGTGAATGGGTATATTGGGTTAGAAAGAGCAAATATGATCAGCTTCCTGAGAAAATTCGACGCGGATTAAAAGAGGTGTGGGGACTATTAAAAGCGGTAAAATCTTTGACACTATAAGTGTGAAAATGATACTCAAAGCTTCCAGACTTGCGCTGGAATGAAGGAGAGATTCTTATGCTTAGACCGCAATTTCTTTCATTCTATTTCTCAACATCATATTTATTTCAGCAAAAGTGCCAAAAGAGCTTGTGATGTCTGTTCTGCCATCATGCACAATACTCGAAAAGATTCCTGCTCGAAACACCTGGATTGAAGTCAATACTTCACAGAAACCGCAATTTTCCGAACAAGCTACAGTGAGACGCAAGTTATTGATGTTTACGATTACCTGTGGAGAAACATGCCTAGATGCAGAGAGGCCATGTCCTTAATCCTCGTATCGCTAAGAATAGATATGAAGTTCTTTACAGTGTCATTGGAGACGCTGGATGATGTTCTTGAGCCTGAAAATTTACAATTGCAGCTAGCATTCGGGCGAGCTTTGGAAGCCTTGAATATACCGATGCCCTAGGAGATTCATAAGTATAATTGCGGCCTTATGAATCTTATCACCAGCAACCAAAACAAGCGTGTCAAATACGTCAAATCCTTGCAGGCCAAGGGACGCTTGCGGCGGAGCGAGAAAAAACTGATCCTCGAAGGCGACCGATTGATCAGGGATGCCCTGAATAGCCGGGGCAGGCCCGATCTCGCGCTTTACACGCCGGAGTCCGCCGACTATGAGCTGATCGCTGCTTTGCAGAATCGCAATTGCGAGCTCCTCCCCGTCAGCCAGGGCGTCCTGTCGCAGATCAGCGATACAAAGCGGAGTCCAGGAATCCTGGTCGTTTTCCAGATCCCCAAGCCGCCTTTGCCGGTTCAAGTTGAGCGCGTGTTAATCCTGGACGCGGTCCGCGAGCCGGGTAATATGGGAACAATCTTGCGCAGCGCCGCTGCCGCGGGCCTAGACCTCGCTATATTGGCGCCGGGTTGCGTCGATCCTTACAGCTCGAAAGTCTTGCGCGCCGGTATGGGCGTTCATTTCCGCCTGCCCTTTGCCGAGGCGACATGGCAGGAGATCCGCGCCTATTGCGCTGGCTTGACAGTCTACAGCGCGGATGCTGGAGGAGAGGCGATCTATACCGAGGTAGATTGGGGTCCGCCCTGGGCGCTGGTTGTAGGCAACGAAGCGCAAGGCGTTAGTTCCGACGCGCGGCGCATTTCCTGGTCGAGCGTATCTGTACCCATGTCGCATGAAGCCGAATCGCTCAATGTCGCTTCCGCCGCCACCGTCATTCTCTTCGAGGCAAAGCGGCAGAGGATGACGGGCGCCTGTCCTCCCGGGCATTGACACCATATCTTGCCACAAGCTCCGCCGCGACGCGTTGCCAAGCAATCGCAGATTATTCTACTACCGAGGCCACTGAGCCGGGGCATGGACCCCAAAACTCGAAGGCAGGCGGCAGGTTTGGAAGGGGATTCTAATCGCTTAAGGCAGCAGTTCTAGGTATTCGCAGTGGCTGGGACGGAACATGCTGAAATCGCGCCGGTCGAAAGTCGCGATGCGCGTGATGTTCAGCCGCTCTGCGATGGCCATGATGCAGCAGTCTACGATGTCAAATCGGGCGCTTTCATATTGCCGGGAAATCTGGTAGACCCTTGCCAAGTCTCCCTCAATAGCAGGGACAAGCCTGACAAAGCTATGGTCGAAGAAATCAAAGAAATTAAAGCTGTTTGCATAGCCCAAGTTGCGCCGGAGCAAGAAGCCGGCTTCTGGCAATACCAGATCCGGCACGAGTATCGTTTCCGACCGATTCGCTGCGAAATCGTACGCTTTCAAGTGATGAACTTCGCCGATGTCATACAGCGCGACTAAGAAGCTGCTATCAGTGATGAGCGTCAAGGATCAATGCGGCTCTTCAGGTAATCGGCGTATTCTGTGTTCAAGATTTCGCGGCTGCGTTTAGCGGTGTTGACCGGCTCGGGCGAGGCCATGTTCATTTCCTTCGCATGGCGCGCCAAATCCGCCAGGGTCGCCCACCGCTCATCATCGCCAAGGCGCTCTTTTGCATAGCGCTCAATCATATCGCGCAGCAGGTCGCCTGGGTCGGCGTCGTGCTGCTCGGCAAGTTCTTCCAATCGCAGGGCGACGTCTTCCGGGATGTCGATGGTCATTGTTTTGTCCTCCGCTTGGCCTGATTATAGCATGGGATTAGGCGAAAAGAACAGCGTGCGGGGGAGTCCGCACAGGGCGATCGCGCAGGGCGAATGTAACAAAATTTTCAACACAGAGAGCGCAGAGCGCACAGAGTTCGTTGGTGTTCAGAAGACATTTCTTCTAAAATCCGAGACGAAGCATAAGAAAGAGTGATAAGCGAAACGTGATTTTTCACTCAAACACACAGTTGAAATAAGACAAATTAAGTTTTTCTCTGTGCCCTCTGTGTTCTCTGTGGTTAATATGCAGTTTAGATTTCAATCATTTCAGCCGTTATCATTTTGATGCGATTGCTCTGTCCGCACCGCAGCCCCACTTCAATTCGCGCCGCGCCTGCGGTAGACTAGGCAAATTGCGCATTCATCAGCGAACGGGAGTGTGAAGGCCATGGCTAAGGAATTTGATCTGGTTGTGCTGGGCGCCGGACCCGGCGGTTACATCGCCGCAATCCGCGCCAGCCAACTCGGGCTGAATACCGCGATCGTCGAGAAGAAATACTGGGGCGGCATTTGCCTGAATGTCGGCTGTATCCCCTCCAAAGCGTTGCTGCGCAACGCCGAACTGGCATATATCCTCAACAATGAGGCTGATACCTTTGGCATCAGCGGCGAATTCAGCCTGGACTATGGCAAAGCCTTCAAGCGCAGCCGCCGCGTCGCCAACGGCTTGACCAAGGGCGTGCAGTTTCTGATGCGCAAGAACAAGATTTCGACCTTTGAAGGCTGGGCGACGTTCGCGGACGCCAACAATATGGCGGTATCACTGAATGACGGATCCGAAGAAACGATCAACTTCAAGCACCTCATTATCGCCACCGGCGCGACAACGCGTCTCATCCCGGGCACAGCGTTGAGCGAGCGCGTCGTCACCTATGAAGAACAGATCATGGAAGACAATCTGCCGGGCAGCGTGATTATCGCCGGCGCCGGCGCCATCGGCGTCGAATTCGCCTATATCATGCGCAACTATGGCGTCGAAGTCACCCTGGTCGAATTCCTGGATCGCATCCTGCCGCTAGAAGATCCTGAGGTGAGCAAGGAACTCGGCAAGGTCTACGCGAAGATGGGCATCAAAATCATGACCGGCGCGCGGGTCGAGGCGATCGTTGAAGACGCTAGCGGCGTCACCGTCGACGTATCAACCGGCGAGGGCGAGCAAGAACAACTCCGCGCCGAACGCGTTCTTCAGGCGATTGGTTTCCAGCCGCGCGTGACCGGATACGGGCTGGAAAACACCGGGGTCGCGCTCGACGCCGGGGGCGCCATCGAAATCAACGAAGAGATGCGGACCAACATCCCGCACATTTACGCCATCGGCGATGTCACCGCCAAGCTGATGCTCGCCCACGTAGCCGAGGCCATGGGCGTTGTCGCTGCGGAGAATATCGCGGGAGCGGCAACCGTCGCGCTCGATTTCGATATGATGCCGCGCGCCACTTATTGTCAGCCTCAGGTCGCCAGCTTTGGATACACCGAAGATCAAGCCAAAGCGCGCGGTTACGAAGTGGCGGTTGCCAAGTTCCCCTTTCAAGCCAATGCCAAGGCACGGGGCATGGGAGACGCCAGCGGCTTCGTCAAGGTGATCAGCGACAAGCGCTATGGCGAAATCCTCGGCGCCCACATGATCGGTCACGATGTTACGGAGTTGCTGCCAGAACTGACTTTGGCTCGATCCGCCGAATTGACCGCGGCCGAAATCGCGCGCAACGTACACGCCCACCCCACCTTGAGCGAAGCGATAAAAGAGGTGGCGCACGGTTTGGAAGGCCGCTTCCTCAACATCTAGTGGCAGGAATAAGTCCAAGTAAGTCATGCAACTAAAGCGAGCCTTGTAAGGCTTGTCCGATACTGAGTCATGCTGACACTCTTTTTCTACCCCATCCCCCGGCCCCTTCCTCGAAGCATCACTGAGGAGCGGACATGTTTGAAAATCGCGCATTTCTTAAGGCCAACCCCTGTAGTGGTTCACCAGAACTGGGCACTTTTTCCCAGAATTTGAGGGAGGGT
>JAPPMO010000038.1 GCA_028873975.1 Chloroflexota bacterium | reverse complement strand
TGGGGTAGAATACGGCAGTGGCTCGCTTTAGTTGCATGACTTACTTGGATTTACTGAGGGCACAGAGAAAACATAAAATATCTTATTTCAAATGTGTTTTCGAGTGAAAAATCACGTTTCGCTTATAACTCTTTCTTATGCTTAGTCTCGGATTTTAGAAGAAATGTCGTCTGAACACCAAGTAACTCTGTGCGCTCTGCGCGCTCTGTGTTGAAAAAATTTGATGCAAATGCCCTGGGCATCCTTTGACCCGAAAGCCGCCGGACCGATGCGATGAAAGCGAGCAATGCGCTGAGCAATCGCCAACTTGTGGAAAAAGCGCTGATCATGCTTTTCGGCTTTCTGGCGAGCGGCCTATTGGGTTTGCTGCGCATAGCGGTGCTGGCTTCGCAATTTGGCGCGAGGGCCGCGCATGACAGCTTTAACTCGGCGCAACAGATCCCCGAACTGGTCTTTGTTCTGGTGGCGGGCGGCGCCTTGGGTTCTTCGTTCATTCCCGTCTACGCCAGAATCCGCGAAGGCGATCCACAACAAGCCTGGCGTCTGGCCAGCGCCGTCATGACTCTGGCCGCATTGGCAGCGGCGGCGCTGGGACTGATCGTGACCGTCTTCGCGCCGCAGATTGTCAGTGGCGTTTTATCAGCGGGCCGCCCGCCCGACGAACAGCAACTGACGGTGGAAATGATCCGTCTGATGATGTTGACCCCCTTCATTTTCAGCATCAGCGGCTTGGTGATGGGCATTTTGCAGTCACACGCGGTCTTTTGGCTGCCGGCGATCGCCATCAGCATGAACAATATCGGGATCATCATCGGCGCGCTTTTTATCGCGCCGCATTTGCCCGCTCATCCCGATGTAGGGCAGGTCGGGGATCTCAACGTGATGGGTCTGGCTTACGGCGCTGTCTTGAGCGCCGCCTTGCACTTGCTGGTGCAATTGCCCGGTCTGGTCAAACTGCGCGCGCCCCTGCGTCCGCTGTTTTCCTGGACTGTCCCCGGCGTCATAGACGTGCTGCGCCTGATGGGTCCGCGTGTGATCGGTCTGGCGGTGGTGCAGGTCAATTTCGTCGTCAACATTTACCTGGCGAACCACATGGTCCAGGGCAGCGTGACGGCGCTGCGCTTCGCCTTCATGATGATGTTCTTTGCCCTGGGCGTGATCGGCCAGAGCGTCGGTTCGGCGGTCTTTCCCAGTCTTGCGGCCTTATGGGCGGAGGGCAACCTCGAGGACTTCAAGGATCGCCTGTCACGGGCAATGCGCAATGTGCTGTACCTGTCTTTTCCCGCGACTGTACTCTTTATCATGCTGGGAGAGCCCATTTTCAGCATACTGGAGCGCGGCGAATGGACTGCCGAAAGCAGCCAGGCTGCAGCCTGGGCACTTGGTTTCTATGCCTTGGGCATCGCCGGCTTCACGCTGCTGGAGGTGCTGTCGCGGGCTTTTTACGCGCTTGAAGACACGCTCACGCCGGTTGTGGTCGGGGGTGGCGCAATGGTGACGAATCTCGTCCTTAACCTTATATTCATTCAGGTCATCGGCGACCCGACCAGCCTTGCCCGCGGCGCTTTCGCCGGCTTGGCGCTGGCTAACGCCTTGACGACGCTGGTCGAGTCAGCCTTGCTCTGGTGGCTGATGCGGAGACGGCTCCGGGCCCAGGGCGCCGCGGGCGGCATCCACGACGGCGCTGTTCTGCGCAGCGCCGGCGGCAGTCTGCTGGCTGCGCTGATTATGGGGCTTTGCCTCGGGCTATTTGGCGGATTTGTGCCCGCTAGCGGCTGGATACCGGCGATCGGCGGCGGCTTCATCGGCGCGCTCGTCTTTTTTGGCCTTAGCTACCTGTTCAACTTGAGCGAAACGCGGACGCTGGCGGCGCCGATCCTCCGACGATTGGCTTGAGAAGGGATAAACGGTTCAAATGGAACAAACCAGCATGACGGAAAAATTCAAAGACAAGGTGGTCGTCGTCACAGGCGCTGGACGCGGGATCGGACGCGCGCTTGCCCTTGGCTTCGCCGCGGCTGGCGCAAAGGTCGTCTGCGCGGCGCGCACCCAGTCAGAAATCGACGATGCCGCTGCCTCCATAATTGAAGCCGGCGGCTCCGCTTCGGCGCAGCGCTGCGATGTCGCGGCGCCCGATGATCTCCGAAGGCTCTATGATTTCACGCGCGAGGCTTATGGCTCCCTGGATGTTGTCATCGCCAATGCCGGCGGCAACTTCGCGCGGCAGCCGCTCGAAGACAGCGACATCGCGGCTTGGGAGCATACGGTTCGCGTCAATTTGCTCGGGGTCTATTACACAGCCAGATTCGCGATTCCGGATCTTAAAGTGCGCGGGGGCCACATTATCGTGGTCGGTTCCGGGCTTGGCCATCGCGCCGGAGACAACACGCACTCGGCTTACAGCGCGTCCAAAGCCGGCGCCTGGATGCTGGTGCGGGCTATGGCGAAAGAACTGAGTCCCTACAGAATCTGCGTCAACGAACTGATTCCGGGCGCGGTGCGGACCGAGCTTTTCTCAAGCGCGCCGCGCCCCGCCGATTCGCCGCTCCAGGCCGAGTGGATCAAGTCGCCGGAAGATGTGCTGCCCTTGGCGCTCTTCATCGCTTCGGGACCGCTGACCGGTCCTACCGGGCAGAGCTTCAGCCTGATGCGGCGCGATTCGCAGTGATCTCAGGACTTCAAGACGGCGAATATCGCCTTCAAATACTCGGCTTCGGGGAAGCCAATCGGGTGATCCAGCGCATGTGAAGTCGTCTCGGTGATCTCCAGGTCGTAACCGGCCGCGTCGGCGCTGCGCGTCACCAGGTTATAGAACATCTCCATCGTGATCCGGCTCGAACAAGAGGACATCAGCAGCAGGCCGTCTTCCGCCAGCAGCGCCAATCCCAATTCCACCAGCCGGCGATAGGCGAACACGGCTTTCTGGACATTGGCGCGGTTGTTGGCCAGGGCCGGCGGATCAATGATCACCAAGTTAAATCTGCGCCGCGCATCAACCAGTTCACGCAGGCCCGCGAAGGCATCCGCCACCATGACGCCAACCCGCTTTTCATCCAGCCCGTTGAGCGCGACATTGGCTTTCAGGGCTTCCAGCGCCGGCTCGCTGCTATCGAGCGCCAGGATCGATTTGGCCCCGCCCGCCAGCCCATAAACGCTGAAACCGCCGCTATAGGCGAAAACATCCAGAATCCGCCGTCCGTTTGCCAGTTCTCGCGCCTTTTGTCGGTTGTCCCGCTGGTCGAAAAAGAATCCGGTCTTGTGGCCCCTCCGCACGTCAGCCTCGAAGCGCAAGCCGTTCTCCATGAAGGGCGCCCGGGTCAGGTCGCCCGCGCCTAACAAGACCTGGCCATCCGCCAAGCCATGCAGCCGAAGAATATCGTGGCGCTGTGACTGCAAGGCACGGCTGAGCCGCAGGACCAGGTTCTGGAATTTGAGCGTTTTTCTCATCGCGGCAATCAGGGTCTTCATCTGTGGCAGCCAGGCGACCGTGTACAGCTTCATCACCAGGGTGTCGCCATAGCGGTCGATCACCAAGGCCGGCAAATGATCGCTCTCGCCATAGACCAGCCGGTAGCCGGTGATTCCCGCGTCGATCAGGGCTTGACGCTGCGCCTGAGCCGCTTCCAGTGTTTTGACGAACCAGGCGTAATTGATGCGCTCCGGCTTCTCGCTCTGCAAGATCTTGATGCGTATCGGCGAGAAGGGATCGTAGAGGCCCACCGCCAGGAAGCGATTCTTGTCCCGGTCATAAATCACAGCCAGGTCGCCGGCGTTGCCCAGGTGACTCTGCTTGACGATTGACTCTTCGAAAACCCAGGGATGACCTTGCCGGATGGCGCGCTCGGCGGCCGGTTTGACGCGGACGGCGATGTTCTTGACCGCTGGCGCCGGCAATTTGCTGAGGTCAATCATATCCGGTCCTTTCGGCGCGTTCAGGCATCATCTTCCTCGACCTGTCTGATCTTGAGCTCAGCCTGCTCCAGCAAGTTTTGACAATGTGCCGACAAGCGCCGGCCCAACGCGTACAAAGCGACTGACTGTTCCAGCGACAACTCGCCAGTTTCCAGTTGCGCGACCAGGTCTTCGAGCTGCCCGAAGGCCTCTTCGTAGCTGAGTGCCGCGATGTCGTCCATTATTGTTCTACCCTGACGTTGATTTGGTCTTTGTGGAAGCGGACCTGCAAGCGCTGATTCCCCTGCACTTGCGCGGCCGAGCGCACAATCTGGCCCGATTCATCTCTGACCAGCGCATAGCCCCGCCCCAGAATCTGCTCCGGATTGGCCGCTTCAAGCGCTTTCAGTTGGGCGGCCAGGCGCTCGCCCAGCCGCTCGCGGCTCGAGAAACTGGCGCGTTCTATCCTGCCAGCGAGACTGACAAGCCGCTCCCCGGCAGCGTGAACGGATCGTAATGGCGTATTGGACTGCAAGGCCCGCGATATTCCCCGCAAGGCGCGCTGCCTTTCCTGGATGACCGCGCTCAATCCCGCATTCAGCGCCGCGCACGCCCGATCCAGCTCCAAAAGCAGTTCCTCTTGGTTCGGCGTCGCTAATTCGGCCGCGGCCGAGGGCGTCGGCGCCCGCAGGTCGGCGACGAAATCGGCGATCGTGAAGTCGATTTCGTGTCCGATTCCGCTGATGACGGGTCTGCGGCTCGCCGCTATAGTCCGCGCGACGGTTTCATCGTTGAAGCACCAGAGATCTTCGATCGAGCCGCCGCCGCGGGCGACGATGATGACGTCGATATCGTCGCGGGCGTAAAGCCGCGCAAGCGCCGCGACGATCGCGGCCGGGGCGTCCGCGCCTTGTACGATGGTGGGGCTGAGAATGACTTCCGCCAGCGGAAAGCGCCGGCCCAGGACATTTAGAATATCTTGGTAGGCGGCGGCGTCAGGGGAGCTCACGATGCCGATTCGGCTTGGGAAAGGCGGTGGCGGGCGCTTTTGCGCCGGATCAAACAAGCCTTCAGCATCCAGTTTCGCTTTCAGCGCTTCGAACTGCTGGTGCAAATCGCCGACCCCGCCCAGCGCCTCGATGGCATCCGCATAGAGCTGATACTCGCCCCGAGCCTCATAAACGCTGACCCGCCCCAGAACGACAATTTCATCGCCGACTTTCACATCCAGCCGGACAAATTGCGCCGCGCTGCGGAACATGACGCAGCGCAGCTGCGACTTGGCGTCCTTGAGCGTGAAATACCAATGCCCGGAGGAAGCCTTGGTCAAATTGGAAACTTCGCCCCGCACGCGTACATCAGCCAAAATATCGTCGGCGCCAAAGAGTTCATGGATGTAGCGCGTAATCTCTTGAACCGAAAAACTTTGCATGGCCTAGGTCGCACAAAACCCGTTGTTTACTCTTGTTTTGAGATATACAATTATGTCAGATTTCGCGTACTAATACTATTGAGGATTGACGATGGCCTATCTCAACGCCAGTGAACGCGGGCAATTGCTGGATGAACTTCGCGGCATGAAATTCGGACGCGCCAAATTCAAACTCTCGCGCATGGATCCTGACGGGCGCCTCGCTTATTACCGCAATGCGCAGCAGCCGGGCGAATGGCATACCCGCTTCGTTCTGGATGGCTTGGGAACGATCGTGACGCTGGTGGAAGTCAATCACGCCCAGAATGACCAGCCGCGCAACAAGCAACGTTTCGAATTCGTCAATATCATCGTCGAGCCCACGCCCGCCAATAACAGCTAAGTGTCATCCGCTCAATGCTCGCGATGCGCGTCGTGCGCGTGCAGGGGACTATGCTGGTGGAAAATGCCCTGGCGGTGCATGAGTTGGTGCAGCTTGTTATGCGCGGATTCCAGCGCCGCGCGGATGCGCTTGTACTGCTGCGCTTCCGGCCGCGGCGCCAGCGTGTCCACAAAAGCCATCGCCCCTTCAATCTGTTCCAGGACGGCGATGGCATCCGCCTGTTGAAAGGGCCGCCCCCCGCCGACGCGAATCTGAACGCAGCTGCTATGCGCCGCGATATCCGTCTTTCTGCCGCTGTGGCTGCCCCGCACTCTCAACGCGATCCAGCTCGACTCGCCGATGTGAACGTCGCAACTGCCCGCCGCCGACAAAGCCCCGCCGACAGCCTGCTCTTCCACAGCGAGCCCGCCGCATAGGACTTCGACCCGCTCCAGCGGCATGGCCACGGATTCGACGCGCCAGCTCACATTGACCGTGCCGCCGCCCTCAGGCATATCCAGCTTTGACCCGGGCGACAGACCTTCCACCTGCAATTCAAGCAAGGGACCAACGGTGACGAAGGTATTGCCGGCTTTGACGCTCTCCATCCAGTTCTCGTAGGTGAACTCGCGATCTCCAAGCTGCGCGTAGGTTCGCATCCCGCCCAGCAATGATTGGGCGTCCATCTTGTCCGAGCCGCCCACGATCGGGACCTGATAGCCGAGATTGAGATAACGGTACCAGTCCAGCAAGCCGTAGGGCGTGATCTGCGCGTCAAAGGGGTTGAAGCTCATCATCTCGATGGCATGCACCAGTTCGAGCACGATATCGGCGGCGCGCTCGGCTTGTGGGTTTGGCCCATGTGGCAGGACGACCAAGCCATTCTGCTCGATGCAGCGCCGCGCCCAATCCGCCATGCTCACTTCCAGCGCGTCGCCGATCGCCGACTCCGACGGTCCGCCGCTGCAGAGCGGATGAATCATCTCGCCCGAGTATCCCAGCAAGGAAATATGCCCCATGACCTGCATGCGATTTTCCGTGCCTACCCGCACCAGAAACTCGCCATCGCCGCCGAAGTCCGCGGCGCCCAGCGTACTGCGCCCGTCAAAATCGCTGACATTGCTGAACATCTCGCCCCACTGGCTGGCCAGCAAATTCACAACATTGACGCCTTCGGCAGCGCCTTCCAGCAGCGCCGTCTGCGGACTCAGGAAATGCACATGGGTATCGGCGGTGACCCAGCCGCGCTCTCTCCAGTCGAGCGCTCTTTCCAGTTCGAAGACAAATTCGTCGCTGTCGACGCGCACTTCGATGCTGCTGCGGCAGGGCTTGATTTCGTAGCCGCGACTGATCTCGACGAAGACCTCGCCCAAGGGCGCCTCGAGCTCGCAGTGACCGTGGATGTAGGCATATTGATTGCGACCATTGGCGAATTCGCCGTAATTGTCTTCGAACCAGTAGCGGTTGACGCGGCGATGATTCCCGCGCGGCGGCAGATACTCTCCGGCGCCCCCGTGAAAATGCACGCGCGCGGCCACCGGCTTCCCCGCCGCGTCCACCACCTTGACCTTGATCAAGCGCCGCGCTTCCGCCACTTCTACCAGCCCGTCCCCTTGGAAGTGGCTCAGGTCATAAGCGAACTGCTTTCCCTTGGCGTCGCCCAGGTAGAGCTTGGCTTTGGGATGCGCGGCGTACTCTATGATGGCGACTCGCCCGGAGCGCGTCGGCTGAACATCGGTGGCATCGCCGAACCAGGCTTCACGGTCATATTCCAGCTTCGCCCGCCCCGAGATGACGTATCCCAGGTCGATATCGACATTGTCCAGCTCGCCTATGGCATTGAATTCGACGCCCGGCGGGAGGGTCAGCGCCAGCTTGCGCCGCAGCCCCGGGCGCAGCGGGTGTTCGCTGACCTGGGTCGCGCTGATGGCAAAAATCAGCGCGCGTTCGTCTTTGGGGAGGCAGCGAAGCGCGGCGATGGCTCTTTCGGGAAAAGGATTGGGCAGCGCGTATAGCCAGATATGCTCGCTATGCGCATCGCGCCCGCTGCCGTGCCGCGTCTCGCCATTTCCATATCTGGCGCCTGGCATCCGCCCCAGCGATAGCGACTCTGTGACTGTCGAGATGATAGTGTCTTCCTGATGCGTCGCCGCCGCAAAGGGACTTGCGCCCCAGCCGATGCGCGCCTGCTGAATGGCGAAACGCCTGCGGATCGGGATGGTCTCCAGGCTGCCATCGACATATTCGATTTGGTACTCCGCAACCAGGTCGCCCAATTCGTTGCCGGTGAGCGCGCTGGGGAACTGCGCCGCCCGGTCAACATCCGCCAAGTCCGGCGTCAGCGCCTGCGGCTTGTCTTCGACGATATGGGCGAAGACGATATAGGTCGCCTGGAGCTTGTCGACGGGAATGCGCACGGCATCAGAATCGAGCAGGATGACATTCGCTTCACCAGGCGGGCCAAATTCAAAGGGGATGCCGCGACAAGTTTGCGGACCGAATCCGTCAGGGAGCTGAAGGCGCAGCGGCTCGTCCAGCGCCGACCGGTCTCGATTGAACGCGCTGGCTAAGGGAAGGGGGGTGAACCGATCCGAAGCGGGGATTTCCATAGCGATTGTCTCCTGAGGGCTTGTATGCCAGGAGTGTATCGTCAGTCCCCAGCCATCACAAGTTCATAGTCGGCGCCGCCGACGATGCGCCCGTTGACCTGAATCTCCAGGCGCTGCAGGCCGGCATAATAGCGCCGCGTCGATATCGGTCGGATAGCATGCGACTTGCTGAGGGACAGCGAATCACCCGTCTTTAGCGTCGCTTTCTTGAGTTTGAAGACCTTGGGCGCCCGCTTGCCGTTGGCTTTAACAAATTGCATCACATAATCGATCATCAACTGCTGCGCTTGATCACTAACGCTTTGCAGTTGAAAGGAAAAACTCAGCTCCCCGCCGAAGATTAGCCGCTTCGGGGACAGCTTCAGTGCGTGCAATGTCACCTGCGGCTCGCCGTAACCCAGGATAGCCAGTGCCCGGGGATCCCCCGCTTTTATCAAGGACCGCAGCGCATGGTTGATCAGCCACAGCCGCTGCTCCCCCGCGTCAGTCCGCCAGGCTTTCAGCGTATCCAAGACGACTTGCGGATGATCTTTGCTGATATCGTTGAGGTGGTTGGCCACCGAACGCCTTACATAGAGCGAACTATCGTCTTTCAAGCGCTCCAGCAGCGCCAAAGCCGGCGTCGGATCGGCGATGAATTCCCGCAACTGCGGCGCCCAGGGCAAGCGCGGCCGGCTGCCCTCGCTGACCAATCGGCGTACATGCTCATCGCTGTCCTGCGCCCAGGCGCGCAGTTTGGTCATCGTTTGCTCGGGATAGCGCGTGATGAAGGGTCGAATAGCCAATTCGCAGGAGCTATGGCGCGTGATGACTGCCATGGCTTCCAGCGACTGCCGCGGATGCTCCAAACCGTGCCTTTCGACGAAGGTCGGGATCGACATAAGTCGAAGGCCGGGATCTTCGATCGGCTCGAAACTGTGCCGATCGTCCTCCAAAATCGCCAGCAATATGTTTAGCGCGACCGGATAATCCCGGGGCAAATACGCGCGCAGCTTATTCGCGATCAAGCCAAAGCGAGGCTTGAGTTCCAAGCCATGCAATTCCGCATCCACCGCGGCGATGAATTCTTCGCGGGCAAATTGTGGATACACTGCCGCAATTCGCTCGGCAATCTGCCGCGCCAGCGGCAGATCAATCATGTCTTTGAGCAAGGGAAATTCTGACATATCATCTGCCGCGCATTTGGAAATCCGTAGCCGCTCGGCGCGTATTCGGCGAAACGGTCACAGGGATGTCCTGCTCACGCAAAATCGTAAACGCTCTCGTCGCATCAGCGCCGCGGTTTACCTAACAGGGGCGACCTGTCAGGTCGCCCGCCAGTTTTGAGCAGCGACGCAATAGCCGCGCCAGTGACTGATTAGCCCTGCTCAGGATTCGCGCCCTGCCAGAAAGCCACGCGATTGCCGGTCGGATCCTTGAAAATGCCCAGCGAGCCGAAGCCCGGTATATCCTGCCGCGGCAAAACAACCTCGCCGCCCAGCTCGGCGGCCCGCGCCATATCGGCGTCCAGGTCGTCGCTGTTGAAGTACAAGATGACGTCCCCGGGTTGGATGTCGTCGCTTGTAGCGCTCAAAGCTACCGTAACATTGCTAGTGTCAAACATGACATAAGTGAAATCTGGACCCATGGGGATCTCTTGGATCTCCCATCCGCAGAGCGCGCTGTAAAATTCCTTGGCGGCGCCGTCATCGCTTGACGGGATCTCGATGTGAACGACTGGTCGCATGAGTTGTTCTCCTTTGACATGCAGAAATGAAATGCAGAAAGTTTGTTCGTTGCGCATGAGTTTAGATTGTTTGTTCTGTCTCTGTCAAGCCCCATATTCCTGCCAGCGATCGCTTCATTGATTCTTGGCGCGGATTCGACGCCTCATCTGTCTTCTACGCAAATCTAACGCACCATTTTGGCGCTGCGCGCGTATACTAATATGGGCTGCCCCAAGACAGGCGCCTGCGGACGATTGACGGTCGACAAAGGACGTGAGGTGAAATTGATGCGCGTGATTGTGCATACCGGCAAGGGCGGGGTAGGCAAAACCAGCATCTCGGCGGCGACTGCCTTGCGCTGCGCGGAAATGGGCTTGAAAACGATAGTAGTCAGCACGGATACAGCGCACAGCCTCGGCGACGCGCTTGACCGGCAAGTCGGTCCAGAACCCAGCGAAATCGCGCCCAACCTCTGGGCGCAGGAACTCGATACCCGCTATTCGATGCAGAAATACTGGGGGAGAATCCAGGAATACTTGGGCGCCTTTTTCAATCGTGAAGGCATCGCCAAAGTCAATGCCTCCGAGGTGACCATCATCCCCGGTTTGGAAGAAGGCGCGCAATTGCTCTGGATCAGCGAATACTTCCAGGCCCGCGAATACGATGTCTTGATCGTCGACGCCGCCCCGACGGCGGAAACGATCCGCCTGCTCAGCTTGCCCGATGTGACGCGCTGGTGGGTCGAACGGCTGATGCGCATCGCCCGCGGACTCGACAGTGTCATTCGGCCGGTGCAAAAGCTGTTGACCCGCGCCAAGAAAAATGAGACCGGCATCGATATCGCCGAAAACGCCTGGGACCAGGTGCAGCTGCTCTTTGATACGCTGGACGGCGTGCGCGAATTGCTGACCGACCCCGAGCATTCCAGCATTCGGCTTGTCGTCAACCCGGAGCGCATGGTCATCCGAGAGACGCAGCGCACCTACACCTATCTCAATCTCTACGACTACGCGACTGACGCCATCCTGGTCAACCGCGTATTCCCGGATGAAATTGAAGACCCGTTCTTTGACGTCTGGAAGCAGCGGCAAGCCAGAAATATCGAGTTCGTCGGCGAAGCCTTTGGCAGCCTGCCCGTATTAAAAGCGCCCCTGTTTGGCGAAGAGATGGGCGGCTTGGATATGCTGCGGCGGCTGGCGGATGAGTTGTATGGCGATCGCAACCCGGCCGAGCGCATGTTCGACGGCGTCGTGCATAAGCTGGTCCAGCTCGACAGCGACTCCACCTGGATGCTGCGCGTGCCGGTGGGTTTTGCCAGCAAGGAACAGCTTGAACTTTATCGGGCGCGGGACGAACTCACGCTGAGCGTCGGTCCTTACCGGCGCAATATCGTACTGCCTGACGAATTGCAGGATCTGGAAATCACCAGCGCCAAGTTCGAAAACCGCACCCTCAATATCCGCTTTGAGGCGCAAGCATCCTAACATTGCCGCTCGCGGCCTCCGAGGGCTTTTGAACCTGGAACCCCTTGCCAACGTCGCCGACGGCCTGCATCCAAACACAAAAAAACACCTCGCTCGCGCGAGCAAGGCATCTCATGGTTTAATCTGGCGCCGGAGGCAGAAATTATCTGCGCCCAAGGTCGGCGCTGGATGCTCAGTCGTCCAACTCGACTCTGATCTTGCCGCCTTTGCTGCCCGTGGCGTCTTCGTCGTCATCGTCGTCGGCGGACAAATTGGCCGCGGCAGCTCGCTCTTGGTCCGCCTCCTGGCGTCCATCGGGGTCTTCCATTTCGCTGGCTTTCTTGATCTCGTCGATCGCCGCGTCGATCAGCACGCGGAAGCCGTTGGCGAATTCGTTGCCGGCGGCCTGCGTGTGTTCTCGGAAACCGGGCGGCAACAAGGATTCCATCGCTTTGCCAAATTCTTCCAAGCCGCGCCGTTGATGAAATATGAATTGTTCGAGCGGCGTCTTGTCGCCCTCGCCTTCTACCGGGTCTTCCGGCCTGGGATTCATGTCTTCGCTCATCACGTCGCTCCTCAACAGGGAATCATCATTACTATACAATACGCAAGTCCCCGACGGTAGTTGCGCAGGCGATTGCCCAGAGCTATCGCTTCAAAATGATAGCGGCTGAAATGGCGGGAATCTAAACTGAATATTAACTACAGAGAACACAGAGGGCACAGAGAAAAACAGAAAATGTCTTATTTCAACTGTGTTTTCGAGTGAAAAATCACGTTTCGCTTATAACTCTTTCTTATGCTAGCCCCGGATTTTAGTAGAAATGCCGTCTGAACACCAACAAACTCTGTGCGCTGCGCGCTCTCTGTAGTGAAAAATAACTTGATGCGATTGCCCTGGCGATTGCCTTTGGCAATGGTCAATAAGTTAGCGACAGGCTGAATTGGCTTTAGCTCCCCGCTTGATTCAAGGATTCGATCAGTTGCAAATCCTTTTGGATATTGCGCGAGCGCCAGGAGAAACTGAGGATCAGTAGGGCCAGAATGGCGAAAACCGCTGTCAGCGCCAGGGCTAGATACCCGGAATTGTCCGGCGTGACAAAGAAGCCCAAAACGGTCCTGTTGTAGGCGTCGGCAAGCTTGGCCAGGTTCTCTGCCGCGCCTTCGCCAATCGCCAGATAGCTGTCATTGCCGAAGACCATCCCCATTGCCAAGAAGCTGTCGCCGACGACCCCCGTCCACTCCCCGCTGGGCAGCGAAAGCGCGGCCGCCTCGGCCAGGTCGGCGGCTTTATTCGACGCCAGCAGGCTCACTGCCAGGTCAATCTCGGTCCCGGCATCATCCCTGCCGTCCCTGCTTTGCGCGATCGTCAACATCAGAATCCGCGCCTCGGGATCGCTTTCCACAAAGCTGATGACGGCGGTTTGCGATCCCGCGCGCCGCGCCATGACCGATGCGCTGGCAAGCCCATCGGGCTCGTAAATCAGCACCGTCCAGGTGCCATCCGCCAGATTCACCTTGCCCTGATAGATCGGCGCCCCGACTTCAATGCCGAATGATCGCCGCAGGTCGGCGGCCGCCGCCGCGACCGGCTCGGCAATTTCAAGCAGCGCGCTGCGAATAGTGGCATGGGCTTGCGCATAGTGGAATTGCGCGAAGTCGTCGCCGCTCTGGTTCTCCCAGCCTTCCAGGAGCGGCGCGTTGAAAGACGATAACCGAATATATGGCACGGTGTCTGGATCGTTCTGGGCAAGGACGACGCTGGCAAATATGAGTATCGCCGCTAGAGAAAGCAGCGTTAAAATTGATCGCATCGCGTTCTACTCGCTCAGTATCCGCATCTTGAGTCGATTGATCGCTTCCAGCCGGCGCTCGATGCGCGCGCGGTGCCAGATCAAGGTGATGGGCATCACTGTCAGCCAAAGCAGCAGGCTCGGGATCAACGCCGTCACGACGCCGCTGGTGGCTTCGAAGCTGCCCTGCGCGTTCTGGGGGCTGGCGCCGACGATAACCGGATGAATCGTTTCCGGCACAACGCGGATGATGAACAATGTGACCAAGACGCTTGTGAAAGCGAAGATCCCGTATACCGCCATGAAACTCCGCTTGCGGGCTTCATCTTCAATGCCGGCGCGCAGCATCAAGTAGGCCGCGTAGGTCAGCGCCATGATGGCGGCCGAGGTCAGACGCGGATCCCAGGTCCACCAGGTGTTCCAGATCGGGCGCGCCCAAATAGCGCCCGTCACCAGATTGATCAGCGCGAAAGCCAAGCCCACTTCCACGCCAGCCAGGGCGATCCGATCCCATTGCTCGCTCTTGCGCCACAGGTAGAGGATGCCTCCGACTACCGTCAAGCCAAAAGCGGTGAAGGCGCCGAAAAAAGACGGCATGTGAATGTAGAAGATGCGCTGTATCTCTCCCTGTTGGATATCCCTACCGGCGACAAATAAACCAAGAAACAGCGTGAAACAGAATCCGACAAGGGCGAGGATCGTCAGCAAGCGCAGCAGAACTGGCATGGGCCTCTCCCCGACAGTCTGGCGGGGAGACAGAAGTTCCGTTTTCGCGTTCATTCCCGGGCTCTCCCTTGGACTTGGATCACTCTCATTCTAACATCGGACGAAGGGCGGCAATACAGGGCAATCGCATCAAATTATTTTTTCACCACCGAGGACACCGAGATCACCAAGTTGAGGGGACTTTGTCTGCTTTCCCTCTAATTCCGTCACATGAATACGGCGAGGTCACCAGCGAAACTTCATTTGTAGCTGAAAAGCAAGCCTGAAACATAAGATGAGCCATGTTCCGTTGCTTTTCTCGGTGTTCTCGGCGCCCTCGGTGGTTAATGATCAGTCCAATTTTGTACCATTTCGGCCGCTATCATTTTGATGCAATTGCCCTGGGCGGCAATAGCGTCTGGCTTGCGGGCGAAGGCAGTTCATTCTTCCAGCACAAAACCGGACAAGAGCCAGCACAGCGCCAGATAGATGACGGTGACAGCGACCAGCAATTGCAGCCATACCAGCCATTCACGCGCGGGGCTGTCATTGAGTATGTTCGTGGTCGCGCGCGCGGCTGTCAGCAGCAGCGGCAGCGCCACCGGCAGCATCGCTATCGGCAGCATCGCCTCGCGCGAGCGCGTATGCAGCGTCAGCATCGCCAGCAAGGTGCCTATGCTTGAAAAACCAAAGATCCCCAGCACAGTCGTGACGATCAGCCAGCCCTTGAGCAAATTATGGTTATAGATCACCGTCATCAGCGGCAATATCACCAGCGCGACGATCAAGGTGAATAAATAGTTGCTGAGCAGCTTGCCAAGGAAAATCGCCGGGCGGGAAACCGGCGCCAGGAGCATGGCATCCAGATTGCCTTGGTCGTCCTCTTGCGACAGGCTGCGATTGAAACCCAGCAAGCTGGCGAAAACGAGCGTAACCCAAAGCACGCCGCTGATCGCTTCTTCCCGCGCCACCCGGTCCAGTTCCAGCGCAAAGCTGAAAACCAAAATGCACAGAAACGCGAAAATGGCCATCACGCTCAATAAGTCGCGCGAACGAATTTCCGCGCGCAAGTCCTTGCTGAGGATGGCCAGCACGGCGGTCCGGGAAGGCGTCTTCATGCCACCGCCGCGCCGCCGCAAAGCTCGGCATACAGTTCGCCCAGACTGGCGGCGCTCATCGTCGCGATATTCCCGTCAAAGGCGATCCCCCCCCGCGACAAGATCAGCGCCCGGCTTGCCAGCGCCGGCGCCCGTCCCAGTTGATGCGTCGTCATGATCAGCGTGCGCCCTTCCCGCTGCGCCGACATGACCAGGTCCTCCAGCCTTTCCGCGGCCGCTTGGTCGAGGCCCGTAAATGGCTCGTCCAAGAGCAAGATATCGGGCTGATGCATAATGGCGCGGGCGATACTCAAGCGCTGCTGCATGCCGCGTGAGAAACTCCGCGCCAGGCTGTCCGCCCGTTTCGCCAAACCGACACGGTCCAATAATGCCTCGATTGCTTCGTCGCGCTCGGCCTTTGCCAGGCCGTAAAGCTTGCCGAAGAAGTCGAGATTCTCCCGCGCGCTCAGGTCCCCGTAGAGCAGGGGCTGATGACTGACCAGCCCAATCTGGCGGCGTACTGCCATCGCCTCTTTTGGCAGCTGCCAGCCGCCGATGCGTATGAAGCCCGCCGTCGGCTTGCTCAAGCCGGCCAGCAGGCGCAGCAGCGTCGACTTGCCGCTCCCGTTCTGTCCCAAGAGCATGATCGTCTCTCCGCGCGCCACGCCGAAGCTCACCCCGCGCAGGACCGGGAGCAGGCCAAAAGTCTTGCTCAGGTTCTCAACCTCGATTAGCGGCGTTTTTTCGCCCATCACGCGTCCTGCTGCTGGCTCATCAGTTCAGCCAGCCTGGCTTTCAGCTGGCGTCGGCGATGATGATAGAGGTCATGATTGATCTGGCCCCGGTCGTGCTCGTCGTCCAATTGCGAGATTTGCTTCACCAGGTTGTCAATTGACCCCGACTGACCCGGCGCTCGCCGCCGCCACAGAGCAAATCCGGCGGGCAGGGCAACTGCGGCCGCGGTGAGCGCTGCGAGCGCCGCCAGCAGGCTGTCGCCGGTCAGCAGGCCTGCGTCGTCGCTGCTCGTCGCGAAGGGATCCCCGGCGATCTGAAAGCGCAGCCGCGGATCGCGATCCTGATCGAGCCGACCCCCGTATGCCTTGACATTGTCTGATCCGCCATCTTCAGCAGGCATCGACTTGAGTTCGGCGCTTTCTATGCTCAGCGCCTTGGGCAGCATGACGGTGATATCGGCAGCTGCTCGGTTGCTGAAGGCTTGTTCGTATTCCAAGCCGTCGACGTAAGGCAAAAAATATTCGACGATGATTTCGTGCGCGTCCCCCGGCGCGACCGGCAGCGTATCGATCAGCGAATCGGGCAGCCGCTCCAGATCCTCAATCAGCACATAACGGCCAGCCGCGTCGTCGCTCATGATCTTTGCGCCAATCGGGAACTGAAGCAGCAGACTCGCTTCCCGTCCGTCGTCAAAGCCGCGGCCGCTGGTGAAGATGCGGTCCGATTCATTGCGATAGCGGATAATCTGCGTGATGCGCAAGCCCGTCCCCTGCGCCTCCAACTGAACCGGATTCAAGAATAGGTCAACCGCCGCCACGCTGATGACGGCCGGATCGTTTGTCAGGTCATAGAGCGTAATTGTCTGGTCGTACACGCCTTTCGGCAGCAATCGGCTGAAAATGCGCCCGTCGTAAATCACGCCGATAACATACGAGATGCCGGCGCTCAGCGGGATATCGGCAAAGACAAATCCGCCGTCGGCGTCGAGTGATGTCTCCGCCAGGCTGAATTCGATCTCCGGACTTCCGTATTGCAATTGCACAACGGTATCGGGCGGCACGAGCCCGCCAGCGCTGCCATGTTGAACGCGCCCGCTGATCTGGCCGAGGGAGAGCGCGGTCTCCAGGTTCCCGGCTCCTTCGCCAGCCCCGCGCAAGGTCCGCATCCGCACATGGGCGACGACAGCGGCGATTTCTTCCGGCGCAAGCGCGTCGGCGAAGCTTTCCCGGTTCAGCGCTCGTCCATAGTCTTTGTCGCTGTACAGCGGCGGAATTGCAGGGGGCAATTCGCAATCCGCACAGCGTTCCGCCCATAAGCGCGCTCCCGTCCCCAGCAGTTCGGCATCATATCCGAGCGCATAAGCATACATGGTTACATCCCAGCGTTCCCTTTCGCTCAAGGCATTTTGCCAGGGCGGCATCAGGTTTTCGATCTTGCCTTCGCTGATAATCGTGAACCAGTCCAGCGGCGACTTGGTCCTGGTCAAGGCTCGGTCCGTCATGTCGAGCGGCGCGCTGACGCTGCCCGCCAATACCAACGCGCCTTGGCCATCGCCGCTGATGCCGTGGCAGTCGCTACAGTTGTCGGCGAAAATCTGTTGCCCGCGGAGGATGTCCGGCTGCCAGTTCTCGGCAACTGCCGCGTCCCCCGTCGATTGCGGCGCGGCGAAGGTCGCGACGATTTCTGGCTCGCCGCCCAAGCCGCGGCAGCCGCAGAGCAATGCGAGCAAGATCAGGCAGAGGGGCCTCAGGCGCGACATCTCTAGTTCGCCTCGCGGGGAGGCTGGTCATGATTCGCCGCCCCCGCGCCTCCGCGATAAGCTGAAATTGCCGCTTCGATCGCCTCGTCGATCTTGTCCGCATTCGCGTCCCTGCCCGTTTCCAGGCTTTGTCGCGCATCCAGACTGTCGCGAACGCGCAACAGGCGAATGCCGCGATGCGCCCAGACCTCGCGCTCGTCGCGATAGTCGGCTTCGTCGATCTTGCCGGTGGCATAATCCTCGTCGAGGTCGCGGATATTGGTCAATACACGTTCGTAATAAACCCCGACGCGGTCCCGTTGGACTTGCAGCTGCACGTCCTCTTTCTCCGATGTCTTGCGCGGGCGCACAAGCGGATGCGCCACAACTGCAATCGCGATCAAAAGCAGAGCGAGTGATATGATCAATCCCAGAATGCTCATCTTCAACTCGCCAGCAGCTCGCGAATGCTGCGACTCATATCCTCATAGCTCACCGCGCCCAATACAAAGCGCTGAATCTCCCCCGTTTTGTCGATGAGAAAACTTTCCGGCGGGGCCTCAACGCGATACAGCTTCGCGATAAACTGCCCCCTGTCCTCGCCATTGGGGTAGCTGAGGCCGAACTCATCAATGAAATCCAGCGCCTTTTGCCGTGAACTCTCCAAAATGTTGATCCCGATCACCGTCAAACCGGCTTCGCTGAAGTCTGTATGAAGCGCTTGCAGATCCGGCGCTTCGTCGCGGCAGGGCGGGCACCAGCTCGCCCAAAAATTGAGCAATACCACTCCCCCGCGCAACTCCGACAGCCGCAGTTCGCCACCGTCGAACAATTTCAAATGAAAATCCGGCGCCGCGCCGCCGGTCGGCTGTGTGACGTTTTGCCGCGCCAGCTGCAGCCCCAGCACAAGCGCCAGCGCCAGGAACCCTGCTAACAGAACCACCGTGCCCAAGCTGAATCGGCCTACTCGGCGAGTGGGAACTGCCTGATCCAGGAATTCCAGTTGCTCAAGTTCGCTCATCGCGCGCTCTATCGCCGCGCCGCCAGATCTTCTTCCAGTCGCTGCCGATAAACGTCGTCCGCGACCGTCGCGCTCAAATCGGCCTCGTCGCTGATGCTCAAGCGTCGGTGCCCGCCAAAGCGGGAAAAGGTATAAGCGCCGAGCGCGATCGCCAGCAAAAACGCCAGGATCGGCGTCAAGACAGTCAGCCCGCGCAAGACCGGGTCTTGCGGAATGCCGACCACCTGTTCCCCGAAGCGCCCCACAAAGTCATTGATCACCGCGGCTTCATCTTTGCCCCCCGCCAGTTGCAGCCGGATTTCTTCTTTCCACTCGATGCAGGCTCGCGTCTGACACTCGTCCAGCGGAATGTTCTCGCAGACCGGACAATACATCTTTTCCGCGACCGCGTTCACCGCGTTATCGGAAATCACCACGTCCTGCGCCTGCGCTATGCTCGCTACGAAGAAAAAGAGGCTTATACATAAGCAAATCAGGAAATGATCGCAAGCATCGGCCTTCCATACCTGAGATAATGATGCCTTCTCGGCAAAAGTTATTCTGCCAGGCCTCAAAGCAAGACCCCTCCCGGCTGCTTCGGGCTTTCCGCCTCCCGCTTGCGAACGCGCCGCGCCGGGACGACTTTCGGGTAGGCGGCGATGACTGTCCCGATTATCAGCACGATGCCGCCCCACCACACGAGATTCACCAGTGGGTTGATGTAAATGCGAAAAGTCGCGCGCTCCCGATTCCCGCCGATCAACAAGACGTAGAAGTCGTTTTCAAGTGTGCTGTGCGCGCCGGCGATGGTCATCGGCATGTCGGGATAATCGTCCACGCGCGGACGAATTCGCGCCACATGAGCGCCGTTCCTCAGCACCGTCAGCTCGGCGATATTCATCATGCGCCCGTCGACCGCCTGCGCCCGAATAAAATCGTCATAGCGCAGCCCGTAGTCCTTGATGGCGAGCGTCTCTCCGCGCGCCAGGGTATGCTGCGCCTCGGTTTGGAAGACTGTGCTGCCGATGACGCCGATCCCGATCACCGTCACGCCCAGATGCACAATATAGCCGCCGTAGCGGCGCTGGTTGCGGCGGAAGAGCGCCGTGACAGCCCGCATCCAGTTCTCGTTCAAGCCCCGATGCCGCGCCCGCGCCCCTCGATAAATTTCAAAAAGCGCCACATATCCCGCGAAGAGCGCCACGCCATATCCGAAGATAGAAACCGCAGCGCCCGTCCCGGCCATCATCAGCAGCAGGACGCTCAGGATGGTCAGCGAGAATGGCATGGCGATGGCTTTGCCCAGACGCCGCGCCGACGTGGAACCCCAAGCCGACAGCGGCGCAATCCCCATCAAGATGTACATGGCGACAAATAGCGGCACGACAAAGAACTCGAAGGTCGCCGGGCCAATCGTAACTTCCACCCCAATGAATAATTCGGAGATGATCGGCAATCCAAAGCTGCCCCAAAAAATCGCCGCGAAGAGCGCCATGAATATGACATTGTTGAGTACAAACATCGTTTCGCGGCTCAGGAGATTGGCGAACTGGCGCTCACCCCGCAATTCCCCGCGCTGCCATCGCCATAGCAACAAGATCAGCGCGATCAAGGTCATGAGCGACCAAAAGGCCAGCATCGGGAAGCCGACCTCGCTGCGGGCGAAGCTGTGCACGCTCTCGATCACGCCGCTGCGCGTCGCGAATGTGCCAAACATGACCGCGGAAAAAGTCGCGATCACCAGCGCCATATTCCAGGTTTTGAGCATGCCGCGCTTCTCCTGGATCATGACACTGTGGATGAAAGCCGTGCCGACCAGCCAGGGCAAAAAAGCCGCGTTTTCCACCGGATCCCAACCCCAATAGCCGCCCCAGCCCAAGACGTCATAAGCCCAGCGCCCGCCCAATATCAGCCCTAAACTCAGGAAAACCCAGGCGATCAGCGTCCAGCGCCGGGTCGCCTTGATCCAGCCCGTGGACAAATCGCCGGAGGCCAGCGCCGCCAGCGCAAAGGCGAAAGGGATGGTGAAACCGACAAAGCCCAGGTAAAGCATGGGCGGATGTATGATCATGCCGAAATGACGCAAAAGGGGGTTCAAACCGGTGGCGCTGGCCGCCAGATTCTCCCTCGCCGGCGCAATCGCCCCGGGCGGGATCAGCGCTGTTTCCACCACCTGTCGCGCCTCCGGCATATCAGGCAAAATCCACCAACGCTCAAAGGGATTCTCCAGCAGCAGCGACAAGCCGAGGAAAAAAGCCAGGGTCGCCATCATGGCCGCGATCGCGTATGGCATCAAACGAGCTTCGCCCCGCCAATTGAGCGCGATCGCGCCGAATGTGAACAGGCTGAGCAAGAGCGACCAAAACAGCAGCGAGCCCCGCTGCGATCCCCACAAAGCGGTGAAGCGGTAGATCGCCGGGGTCTGCGGATCCGTTACCGACCAGACGTAGCTCATCTGGTATTGCTCTGTCATCAAAGCCAGGACCAGCGCCGCCGTCGCCAGCAGGATCGCCGGAAATGTCAAGAGAGCCGCGTTGCGTCCGCTGCGCAGCAGTGTTTCGTCCCCCGCGCGAATGCCAAGCAAGCAGACAGCCGCGGCGTAGAGCGCCAGCAGCAGCGCCAAGGCAAGAGATGCAAGCCCGATTTCCGCCAGCATTAGTTGTGTTCCGGAATAGCGCTCAAGCCTTCGGGAGAGGTTTCTTCAAAGCGGCTCGGGCATTTCAGCAGCAATTCGCTGGCGCGGAAGATGCCGTCGGCTTCCAGCGCGCCGGTGAGGATGGCCTGCGCCTCGTGCTGCAAGAGATCCGGTATCGCTTCGTCCTCGACGAGAATCGACAATCGGGACGCCGCCGGGTCGGCCAGGGCGGCTTGCAGCGCGCTGGCCAGATCATCGAATTCGCTCGCGATATTGACGATCTCGAAGCGGATGATCGCGTTTTCGCTGTCATACTCGATGCTTTCGCCATCTACCGCGCCGGAGATGCGCACGGTCTTCCCGCGGTAGGCGCCGTCCTGGAGCAGATCGTCTACGGTGATGAAATAGCGCGCCCCCTGCAAGGTGCCGGAGACCAGCAAATATATGACCGACGCCAGGATCAAGCCGCCGCCCGCCAAAAATTTCAGGCGCTCCGACCCTTTCGCTTTTCTCGGATATTTGGGCTTTGCCCAAGTGATCTCGGTCATTGCGCTTTTCAGCCTGATCCTTATTCGTCGTCGTCCGTCGTTGATTGGCTCCAGCGAATGACGAAGACGCCGACAATGCCGGCAATCCCCAGAAAGAGGACCAGCATCGCCAATCCCGCCGGAGAAGAACTTGCCTCGGCGTCCTGCGCCAGCGCAGTCATGCGGCTTGTCAAGAACATCAGCGGCATCAGCGCCGCCGCGGCTGATCTATACAGTGGCAATTCGCCCATGGTCAGGTCTCCAAATCGCTTTCGGCATCGGCATCTGCTTCATTCTAGCGGCTCTTGGCGCGCAATTGAAGCGCGGCTCAGGCAATTTGCAGCTCCGCGATGTCGTAAGCGGTGAAGGCGATAAGCAGCGTCAAAGCCGCGAGCGCCACCACAAGATAGGACCAGCGATGCTTGTAACCGATCGTCCAAAAGCGCCGCAAACTCAAGAAGATTGAAATCATCGCGATCAGGTTGATCAAGAGCAGAATCGGCACGGCAGCCTCCGCCGCGACGCCGATGATTGGCAGGAGGAAAGGCAGCAGGGCATATTGCAACAGGCAGCGCAAGCCCGAAAACAGCAGCGAAATCGTCAGCGCGTTTTCAGCGCGCCGCGTCCCCGGGGCCTCATCGGACGGGGCGGAAACAAGACCCCGCTGGTCGATCAATAACAAGCGACTCATGAAACCGTCGGCGCGGCTGAAATTGGCATTCGTCGCCATGCTTGAACCTACCTGCAAGCCCCCCGGCAATGAGGCCAGCCTGTCATCATGTCCCCGGGAATGCCGCGTTTATTCATCGTCCAGCAACTGATCCTGGCTATCGAGAAAAGCCAGCAGATCCGCCAAATGCTGGGCGCTTAGCTGGCTGCCATAGAAATCCGGCATCAGGGGAGGGTAATCCGGGATGATGTAGGCCATCGGCCGCACGATGCTTTCCACCAAATACTGCCGATGACTGTAATCTCTGAATTCCGGCTGCCGCAAACGCAGGTCGTTGATGCGGGTCCAGGCGCCCGAAGTTAAAGGCGCGACAGCATCGTTTTCATGGCAGCCCGCGCAGCCCAGCGCGACGCCGCCCAGCGCCGGCTCCAGACCGTTGTAAAGCAATTGCCCGGCCAGCGGATCGCCGTATGTCCCTTGCAGATCGAGCAAGATCGCCGCGACATCCTTGCCCACTGATTGCGCCGCGATCAGATCTTCCAAAGTAACCAGGCTCAGCGTCTGTTCGAGCATGGAATTGGTCTCCGGCTCGGACGGCATATATCCGCAGCGCAGCGCCATCGACTGATACAGAGCCCCCAGTCGAAAGAGATTGGCGACCGCCAAATTATAATCCCCAGCAAAATCCGGACTCAGATACCCAGCCAGCGTGTTCTGCTGCGCCTCCAGTTCTGCGGGGGCGCAGCCGTCCCTGTATTCACCCTGGCCAAAGACAGGAATGCACAGCGCCAGAGAAAGCGCCAGTATGTCTATTACTCGCTTAACCTCCATCGCGCGCTCCCCGATTACGTAAACCGCGTCGTTCATGAGGCGAGAATGCTTGCGATTTTGCATGAGCTGGACATTCCTGTGACCTTTGCGCCGGTTACGCGCCGAGCGGCTGCCCAATGAAAAAGCCCCCGATTCCGAGGGCTAAAGCTTGTCTCGTCAAAGCGCGCTATTCCTGCGTCTTCAAGAAGGCGACAACATCCGCCAACTGCTGATCGGTCATTTGTCGGGTGCCGAAGTCCGCTGGCATCACCCCCGAGCTATAAGAGTCTACCGCGTAAACCGCGGGTAGAACGATACTCTCGATCAGGTAGCGTTCGCCCGTGTAACCGGCGAATTGCGGCTGCGTCAGGCGTTCATTCAGCACGCGCGTCCAGGTGCCGATGGTATCCGGCGCCGAAGCGCCATCGCGATGGCAGCTGGTGCAGCCGAACTTGGTATCGTAGAGTACCGCGCCATTGCCGGCGCTGCCTACGATTTCCTCTTCCGCCCAGCGCGCCAGAATCATTTCCGGATTGTCGCCGGCTGGATCTGGCTGCGGCACTCCTGGTATCGATCCGTCAGACAAGGGTTTGCCATACTGCTCAACAGCCAGAAAATCTTCCAGCGTCCAATTGTCGCCCTTGTCCCAATTCAAGATGTAAGTCGCGAGGTCTTCAATCTGATCCTGTCGCAATGCCCCACCCGCCAACTGCGACCAGGCGACCATGCCGCCATTGCTGTTCGGCCAAATGTTAAGACTGCCGGGGCGGCCATGAATCAATGTCGTGACTACATAGCCCCGCAAGTCGCCAGCCCAGCCGACCTGGGCGAGCCTCGCGCCATTGTTGTTGAAGAAAACTTCAATCTCGTTGAATGCCGTGCGGTCACTGTCCGTAATCGTATCCCAGAGCGGGAAGAGACCCTTTTCCACCGCCGTGCTCAAACTGCCCAGGATCGCCTGGCGCACTGCAATCGCTTGGGCAATGATGCTTCTCTGATCATCAATTTGCGCCTGGATGGCTTCCATCTCGGCTTGGATCTGGTTCTGGCGTTCATCGCTGGGCGGGTTCGCGGCGTTGGTAAGTTCCTCAAAAAGATCGTTGCTGTCGTCGCTCAAACGCACCAGCGTTCGGTTGGCATTGGCGATGGCTGCGGTTTGCTCGCCGACCGGGTCGTAACCGAAGAAATGCGGATTATTCAACCCGGGCGCCCGCAGCAAGGCGCCATAGCCCTGTTCGCCATGACACTCCGCGCACAACGAGGCATACAACTCGGCTCCGCGTTCAATCGACCGGCCGGTATGTTGATATACGAAGGCTTGCATGCGCGCTTCTTCGTTGATGGCGACCCAACCGACCAGGATCATGATGGCGACGAACATGACAATGCCCGTCAGTATGCGACTCTCGACTGATTTAATCATGTATCGGTCCTAGATCTCGGTTGCTAAATCGCTTGCCACAGGTCAGTATGCGCTCTTGCCGCCATTGCCGCCATTGAAGATCCAAAAGCCTAGTCGAAATAAGCCGAGGCTTCGTGAATGAACAGATGATCGCTGAAGATGCGCCGCGCCGGGACTGGATTGCCCTCCGCGTCCAAGACTTGCTGTTCTTGCGTCAACGGTTCGCCGTTGTCGTCAAGTACCGGATTGCCCTCATCGTCCAAAATCGCTACAGCTTCGGTCGCATACACAAAGAGCGGATTGCCGTCGTCGTCCAACTTCACATCGCCGCCCTCGATGACGACGGTGTCCCAACTGACGATCCAATCCAGGCGCTTCAAGCCACGCTGATTATCGGTGATCACCAGCGCGCCCCAAACGTTGGGCAATTCCGTTGGCGCTTCTTCCAGGTGATGGTTGAACTCCTCCATCACGCGCAGCAGCACGGGCGCTTCCATTTCCGGTATCGTGCGGAAGCGCAGCGGCGCTTGATTGGCGCTCAGCTTCTGGAACTTCAATTCGTCGACCATCTGCTGGAATTGGCCGTTGGCCGCGGTCTCCCCATTGAATTCGGTGATGATGTCGGCGGCGCTCAATCCTTCGTGACCGTGGAATTGCGCTGTGCTGTATGCGCCCGCGATCATTTGATCGAAGGGGATGGTGCGGCCGATGCCCACCTTGCTATGCGCCGGCTCAAAGGTCAGTTCATGCACGATTTCGGTCTCGGCCGAGGTCTTGACCGCGAATTTCGCCAAGCCCATATAGCTCAGTATCGTCGTCGCCGAAACCAGCAGCATGGCGATCGTCAGCATGAAGCGGCGATGGGCGAAGCGCCTGCTCGGCGTCACGTCCAGGTAGGGCAGCATCGCCAGCCCGCCCAAGGCGACGCTGGGGAAGGCGACGCCCCAAATGAATTTGTCCCCCAGCTTGAGCGCGCCCTGAATCCACAGGAAGTACCAGGGCGCCGTCGTGCCCAGGGGCGTCACTTGCGGATCGGCATGGTTCTCCAGCGGCGCGTGATAGAACCAGATGCACAGCACCGTGATGATGAAGGTGGTCGCGCCCAGCCACATCAACTCGTTGGTCAAAATGTCGGGGATGAAATAGACGCGCTTGTCCAGGGGCACGCGCTTGGCTGTATCTTCGCCGATGTTCTCTTTCTGCGGCGGCAAGCTGTAACCGTGGATGATGACTTTGTAATAATGGACGCCGAAGAATACGAAGAGCAGGGCCGGCAGCGCCAGGACATGCAGCAGATAAAAGCGCAGCAAACCGTTCGCCCCAAGCTCCGGCGCGCCGCGCAGCAGCAAGTTGACCTGGTCGCCGACCACCGGCGTCGCTTCCGCCATCGAGGCGCCAATCGTCACCGCCCAAAGCGACAACTGATCCCAAGGCAGCAAATAGCCCGAGAAGCTGAGAAAACCGGTGATCACCAAAAGCAGCAAACCGGTGAACCAGGTGAACTGTCGCGGTTTCTTGTAACTGCCCGTGATCCAGGTGCGCATCATGTGCAGCGCCACCACAGCGACCATGAACTCCGCGCCCAGACGGTGCATATCCCGCATCAACTGTCCCAGCGGCACATTGCTCAGTATCGTCAACATGTCGCCATAGGCGATCTCCGGCGAGGGCGTATACCAGAGCATCAAGAGGATGCCGGTGATGGTCTCGAAGAAGACAAAATAGGAGGACAGCCAGCCCAGCCGAAAGCTGGGATACATGCCCGTCACATCGCGATTGAAATAAGACGGGCGCATGTGCAGCCAGAAGCCATCGGCATGCGGCGTCAGACGCGGGTTAGGGCGCCGGGTGGCTGTGTCGCCGCGCAAAGCCTCGCGCACGTCCTGCACGTTCATGCCGGCGGTCAGGCGCTCTACCGAATCGTCTATGCCTTCGAAGATCGCCTTCTTGAAGCCCTTTTCCTTGACATCATCGAGGAATGACGGGAAGGGGAGAATGGACATAGATGCTCCTAGCCTTAATGCAGCTTAAGCGCTTGCTGGTTCAATGCAGTTCTCCGACAATGCGCGCGCCGGTATCAATCTGTATGCTCGTGATCTCCCGCGTGAGATCCAGCGGGATGGGTCCGCCGTCGGCCGGCGTGACCAGGGTACTGCCATCGGCATAGGTGACCGTGGCGATGAAACGATCCAGATTGCGCGGCGCCGGACCCTCGATCCATTGCCCGTTGAGCTCGAACTTCGAGCCGTGGCAAGGGCATTCGAAGCGGAAGTTGGTCGGCACCCATTTCGGCAAGCAGCCCAGGTGCGTGCAGACCTGATACAAAGCCCGCAGCCCGTCCGGCGTATGCGAAATATGAAAACGCCCCGACGCGACCGTCACCGGCGCCGCCCCAGCGCCCGGCAGTTCGGCCGGGTCAAAGGCGAAGGTGCCGCCGAATTCGCCCTCTTTGAAGCGCGGGAAAGCGAACCAGATCAGCCCGGCGCTGGTCTCGCCCAGCAGCAGCGCCATGGACGCGATCCAGATGTAATTGAGAAATTCTCGTCTGCTCGGCGCTGTCACCTGGACGCCCGGGGCGGCTGCGGTCCTGGGGACCGCGGCGCTCATGGATGTCGGTCGTGCGGATTGTGCAGTAGCCATAATGGTGAGTGTCCTTCCGGTTGCAACAGGACTTTTTTGGCCTCGTTTCGTCGTTGGTTTTGTGTCAAGTTAAGCGCTAGATTCTTCGATAGTTAAATATATCACAATCGGATAGTGGGATACAAGTGAAATGTTTTGGGGATTCGGGTTAGGAAATTGTCTATGTTCCACCAGTGTTACAGTTCATTCATATCGTGCATTGACAAAAATGTATCTGAATATTACAGTCTTGCGGTTTAGTGACCCAGTATCGAGTTGAGGCGACATGATTTCCAAGATCCACAACATTCGCGGCGTAGGGCGGTTCAAAAACTTTGAATCTAAGCAAGGCATTGTACTTGGCGATCTTACTCTGATTTACTCGGAAAATGGACAAGGCAAGTCTACTCTTGCTGACATTCTCCGATCACTGTCCAAGGGTGATGAAAGCAGATTGCATGGACGTAAGACTGTCGGCGCAACCGATCAGTTCATCAAGTTCGAGACCGAAGACGGCATACGTTGTTTCCATAACGGCAGCTGGAATGATACGCTGAGTGACATTCTTATCTTCGACGAAATATTCATAAACGACAACATCTATGAAGGCCTAAGTGTCAGACCAGAACAAAGGGAAAACTTGCATCCGGTAATTGTCGGAGAGGTTCAAAAGCGAGGTGTGCAAAAGGAAGAGGCACTTGTAGCTGAGAGGACGCAGATTAACAATAGTCAACGCGAAATTAAGAAACGGATTGAATCCGCTATCAATGGGATCGTACGCGAATCTGATTTGCGATTGGAATTAGATGAGTTTGTGCGTCTAAAGTCTGTAGAAGATATTGACACACGTATAAAAGAAAAACAAGCCGAAGTCGACCAACTCAACAATTCAGACCAAATTCATCGCCAAAGTAAACTCAAGAACATTGATGTTCCTGTTCTACCGATAGACGAAGTAAGGCAATTGCTCGAAAAGAAACTTAGTGGCGTAGCTGACGACGCCAAAGAGGCGCTGCAGGATCACATTGAGTGCTTTTCTGGCGATAGTATGCGAAGTTGGATTCAGCAAGGGGCGCAATATCAGAGCGAAACCGATGACATTTGTCCTTATTGCGGGCAGTCTCTTGCAGGTTCGGAACTAATTGAACAATATCAAGCTATCTTTGAGAATAAGTACGAAGCGTTTGAGACCGAAGTGTCAACATTTAGTTCTCGGAAAATGGACATAGCACAATGGATTACGCAGATACGGAGCATAGTTGACTCAAATTGTGCTTGGACGACATTTTGGAAACAGCACATTCCTGTCTTGCAAGTCCCCGATCTAAACGTCAACAAAATAGAGCAAATATTGAGCAAAGCAAAAGCAGAATTTGACGCCGTGCTGAACTTGAAGAAGGACTCTCTATTCAAACCCATACCTTTTAACCCGACATTGGATGCGGCGATTGCTAGTTGGAATTCAGAGTCACAGTCGGTGGAGAATTACCAAGTGATCATTGAGGGCATAAACCGCAGAATTGATGCGCTTCGAGCGAAGACTCAGGCCGGGGATCTCACTGTAGCCAAGCGTGAGTTGGCGGTACTTCGCTATACAGAGCTCCGCTATAGAGATGAAGTCGCAAACGATTGCGATCTGTATGCAAAAAAAGGTCAGGACTTAGAGCTACTGAATCGCAAACTCACCAAGCAAAGAGAGGAGAATTCGCAAGCCATCAAGAATACTTTCGAGAAGTATGAAAAGAGCCTGGACAGATACCTGAAAGGGTTTGGTGCGAGTTTTCGAATTAAGGACCTAATTGAGACGCGCGTTAGAGGAGTGCTGCGTGCCGATTACAAAATCAGTCTGTCGGAGGTAGAAACAACGTTGGGGAAGCCAGACAGCATATCACAACGATCATTCAGAAACATGCTGAGCGAAGGCGACAAGCGCTCCCTCGCAATGGCGTTTTTCCTATCCAGAATAGATCAAATGACAGACCTAGAAGATAAGATCGTTGTGTTTGATGATCCTGTTACGAGCATGGATGATAACCGTCGTAACAGAACAATTCTTGAAATTGGAAGGCTCGCGAAACAATCGAAAAAGATAATTGTACTGTCTCACCGTCCTGAGTTCCTTCATTCACTTTGGTACCGATTCTGCAGACATGGAGGTGGACAAATTTGGTCGACTCAATTGGAAATAAGAAGTGTAAAGAATTCAAGTACATTGCTTCCGTGGAATATGGAGGCTACAGTAGCCAGTCTTCATGCGAAACGGATTCGAAGGGTGTTGGAGTACTACTACGACGATTCTGATAAAGAGGTAGATGAGATTTCTGGAGAACTTCGGCCGTTGCTCGATTATCACTACAAGATACACTATCCTGAATTATTCGAGCTCCACAACATCAGCACCATTGGAGACTTCGCGAGGATGTTGGATCCGAACAGCCCTGACCCCGTTGTGAAGGTGCTTGCGGCTACCGACAAGACTTATTTGGCTGATCTTAATATTGTACATCGTGAAACTATGCACGGACAAGATCCCCCGCCCGAGCCCCCAGGGCAATCGCATATTAAAGGTTTTGCAGGATAATGGTTGCAAGAGAGGGGGG